>NZ_CP133771.1:4433577-5066945 GCF_031348265.1 Streptomyces collinus
GGTCCCTCATCGAGTGAACCAAGAGGCTTGCGGTCGCGGGGTTCGGCCGCGGCGCGGCCACGACTGATGATGCCGTGCAGCAGGGAGCGACGTTTCACGTGAAACACGATGCACAGCTGCCGAGGCCGGACTGTCGCGACACTCCGGCTTGCATCGGTTTGGCAGCTTGTGTGGAGTACATCTCGCCGTCAGGACGGATCAGCGTCGCCAGAACGGATCAGCGCCCTCACGTCGGACCAGTACCGGAAAGCCGGCTCGCTGAGGAAGACCCGATCAGTTCAGGAAGACCGAAGAGGCGCCAGCGAATCCGGACCGACTCAACGCCGTCGGCGCGTCCGCCCCGTGCGAGCCGCCTTGGCGCGCTTCGCGGCGAAGCGCACACCGCCGGGGCTCTCCCCGACCTCGACCCGCACGACGGTGGACATCGGATCCACCACGCCCTCACCCACATGCAGGATGGAGGTCTCCACCGCGCCCAGCTTGCTGAGCGCCGTCGACGCGCTCTTCAGCTCCTCTTCGGCAGTGTCACCCTTGAGCGCGAGCATCTCCCCGTACGGCCTCAGCAGCGGGATACCCCAGGTGGCGAGCCGGTCGAGCGGTGCGACAGCCCGGGCCGTCACCACGTGGACCGGTTGGATCTTCCCCATGACCTCTTCGGCCCGGCCCCGCATGACGGTCACATGATCGAGACCGAGCAGCTCCACGACCTCGGTGAGGAAGTTGGTGCGCCGCAGCAGCGGCTCCAGGAGCGTGATCTTGAGGTCGGTGCGGACCAGCGCCAGCGGGATGCCGGGAAGACCGGCCCCGGAACCGACATCGCACACCGTCACGCCGTCGGGCACGACCTCCGAGAGCACCGCGCAGTTCAGCAGGTGCCGCTCCCATAGGCGGGGCACCTCCCGCGGGCCGATGAGACCGCGCTTCACGCCCGCCTCGGCGAGCAGCTCGGCGTACCGCACCGCATCCGCGAAGCGATCACCGAATACCTCACGCGCCTGCTCGGGCGCGGGGGGAAGCTCCGCTGCCTCCGTCACGGGGGACCGTCCTTCCGTACCGCGTCAGCGCACCCGGCGCCGACATCAGAACCACCAGAACTATCAGGCTGACAAAGTTCGGCCCCGCCTGCGCAACAGACGGGGCCGGAGAACGTAGAGGCCGGTCAGGCGGGCAGCACGACGACGAAGCGCTGCGGCTCCTCGCCCTCGGACTCGCTGCGCAGACCCGCGGCCTTGACCGCGTCGTGCACGACCTTGCGCTCGAAGGGCGTCATCGGCTGCAGCTTGACGGCCTCACCGCTGCTCTTGGCCTCCGCGGCGGCCTTGGCGCCCAGCTCGGAGAGCTCCGAGCGCTTCTGCGCCCGGTAGCCGGCGATGTCCAGCATCAGGCGGCTGCGGTCACCGGTCTCCCGGTGCACGGCCAGACGAGTGAGCTCCTGGAGCGCCTCCAGCACCTCGCCGTCACGGCCGACCAGCTTCTGCAGATCACGGCCGCCCGCGTCGCTGATGATCGAGACGGAGGCGCGGTCGGCCTCGACGTCCATGTCGATGTCGCCGTCGAGGTCGGCGATGTCGAGCAGACCCTCCAGGTAGTCCGCAGCGATCTCGCCTTCCTGCTCCAGGCGAGTCAGGGTGTCTGCACCCTCGGCAGCGGCGGAGGTGGTGCCTTCCGTCACGGGATGGACTCCTTCTTACTTCTTGGACGGGGACTTGGGCCGCTGCGGACCCTTGCGCTGTCCGGACTGGGCCTTGCTGCGGGTACCGCCGGTGGGCTTCGCGCCGCCCTTCTTGGCAGCGGCGGCGGGCTTGGCGTCCTCGGGCTCGTCGGACTTCGTGAGCGACGTCTTCGGCTCGTTCTCACCCGCTGCCTTGGCGCCGGCGGCTCCGCCGTGCTGACGCTGCGACTTGCTCTGCCGCTTCGGCTGCTGGCGCTTCGGAGCACCGGTGGCGGTGGTCGGCGTACCGTCCTCGGCCTCGGCCACTGCCACGGCGTCGCTCTTGATCACGGTGCCGTCGGCCTGGGCGGCGAGGTTGGCCTTGCTCAGACCATTGATGAACTTCCGCTCGAACTCGTTGCGGTCGCGGCCCTTGGCGACGATGGCCTTGACGATGGCCCGGTCGCGACGCTTGCCGACCTTGTCGTGCTGCGTGACGTGCTTGGTCAGGCGCTCCAGGTACTCGGCCTGGGCCTTGGAACCCGGGGTCGGGTTGTTGCGGATGACGTACATCTGCTGCCCCATGGTCCACACGTTGGTGGTCAGCCAGTAGACGAGGACACCGACGGGGAAGTTGATGCCGAAGACGGCGAACATGACGGGGAAGACGTACATCAGCATCTTCTGCTGCTGCATGAACGGCGTCTTCACCGTGGTGTCGACGTTCTTCGTCATCAGCTGGCGCTGGGTGAAGAACTGCGACGCCGACATCAGGACGATCATGATGGCAGTCACGACGCGGACGTCGGTGAGGGAGGACCCGAGGGCCTCGACCTTCTCGGCGCTGTCGGTGAACTTCGCCGCGAGTGGAGCACCGAAGATGTGGGCCTTCTGGGCGCTCTCCAGCAGACGCTCGTTGATCACACCGATGGTGTCGTTCGAGGCGATGCTGTTGAGCACGTGGTACAGGGCGAAGAAGAACGGGGACTGCGCCAGGATGGGAAGGCACGAGGAGAGCGGGTTGGTGCCCGTCTCCTTGTACAGCTTCATCATCTCTTCGGACTGACGCTGCTTGTCGTTCTTGTAGCGCTCCTGGATCTTCTTCATCTCGGGCTGGAGCGTCTGCATCGCCCGGGTCGCCTTGATCTGCTTCACGAAGAGCGGGATCAGGCAGATACGGATCAGGATCACCAGGGACACGATCGACAGGCCCCAGGCCCACCCGGTGTCAGGGCCGAAGAGGGCGCCGTACACCGAGTGGAACTGGACGATGACCCAGGAGACGGGTGTGGTGATGAAGCTGAAGAGGCTGGCAATCGTGTCCACTAATCATGCTCCTTGGGCATGGGACGGTGTCTCTGCGGCCGGGCTCGAAGGACTCGACGGACTTGTGGGAGAAGTCTGTCCCTCGGTGGCCGGTCCAGCGGCGGCGGGCCCGCCCTTGCGTGCACGCCACGCGTTACGCAGCATTTCGTGCCACCGCGGACGCTTGCGCGGCGGGACATGGTCCACACCGCCCAGCGACCACGGATTGCACCGCAGGATGCGCCATGCCGTGAGTGCCGTTCCCTTGATGGCACCATGCCGGTCGATGGCCGTGTAGCCGTAGTGGGAGCACGACGGGTAGTACTTGCAGACCGGCCCGAGCAGCGGACTGATCGTCCACTGGTAGAGCTTGATCAGAGCCAGCAGCGGGTACTTCATCGCGCGCCCCCTCCCAGCAACCGCTGGAGAGCGGCATCCAGGTCTCGGGCCAGCTGTGCATGGTCGGCGTCGCCCGATCCGGGCAGCGCTCGTACGACTACCAGGCTACCGGGGGGCAGCTGGGCGACTCGCTCACGCATCAGATGGCGAAGCCTGCGCTTCACTTTGTTCCGCACGACCGCACCACCCACTGCCTTGCTCACGACGAAACCCGCACGCGTCGGGGGAGCGCTCTCCCCAGGCGCGTGCGGGTCCGTGGAACCGCTACGTAGGTGGACGACGAGGAGCGGGCGTCCGGCCCGGCGTCCTCGGCGTACCGCGGTCGCGAAGTCCTCGCGCCGCCTCAGCCGATGCTCGGTAGGCAGCACGACGTCATGACCTGATCGAGATCAGGCGGACAGGCTGGCGCGACCCTTGCTGCGGCGGTTCGCGAGAATCGCGCGACCGGCACGGGTACGCATCCGCAGGCGGAAGCCGTGGGTCTTCGCGCGACGACGGTTGTTCGGCTGGAAGGTGCGCTTGCTCACTCGGGGGCTCCAGAAGAAATCGGTAGTTGCGGGGTGCCGTCCTGGCTGTCACCGTGCGCCCACGAGTAGCTCGCAGTTACGCCCGAGTGCACCGCTGACCGATCACCCAAATGATCTGTGCCCATCGGAGGCAGGCGGCAGCAGCCATCGACAACTCGACCTGGTTACGGTACGCGCGGCTACGCCATCCGGTCAAACCAGGAGCCGTCGGGAGACACTTGTCCACAGGCTGGGGACAACAACTTGAACCCTACCGGCCGCCCTGACTACCGTGACGGAACTCCGATTCGTTCCCTTATCCCTGCCCCACCCGATTTACATCCCGAGCCGTCCCAGAACCACACGTTCGTGGGACCTGTGAGAGAGCGTGCCCTGTGGCTGACGTACCTGCCGATCTTGCCGCAGTGTGGCCACGCGTATTGGAGCAGCTCCTCGGGGAGGGCCGCGGCCAGGGAGTCGAAGGGAAGGACGAGCACTGGATCCGGCGCTGTCAGCCGCTCGCGCTGGTCGCGGACACCGCCCTGCTCGCCGTACCGAACGAATTCGCCAAGGGCGTACTGGAGGGCCGGCTGGCGCCGATCGTCAGCGAGACACTGAGCCGCGAATGCGGCCGCCCGATCCGCATCGCGATCACCGTCGACGACTCCGCGGGCGAGCCCCCCTCCACGCCCGCACCCCCGCCCCGCCCCCAGCCGCGCTACGAGGAGCCCGAACTCCCGGCCGCACGCCAGGACCGCGACGGATACGACCGCCCCGAGCGTGACGCCTATGACCGCCACGCCGGCCAGGACCGCGACGGGTACGACCGGCCGGAACGCGACGGATACGACCGCCCCGACCGTGACGCCTATGACCGCCAGGACCGCCAGGACCGCGACGGGTACGAGGGGTACGGCCGCCACCGCGCCGACCAGCTGCCCGGACCGGCCGGCGACCAGCTTCCGCCTACGCGCGCAGATCAACTCCCCACGGCCCGTCCCGCGTACCCCTCCGAGTACCAGCGCCCCGAGCCGGGCGCCTGGCCCCGGCCGCCGCAGCAGGACGAGTACGGCTGGCAGCAGCAACGCCTCGGCTTCCCCGAACGTGACCCGTACGCGTCACCCGGACAGGACGCGTACGGCTCCCAGGACTCCTACGGCTCCCCGGACTCGTACACCCCGCAGGACACCTACGGCTCCTCCCCGCAGGACTACCGCCCGCAGCCCATGGAGCGCCCCTCCTACGAGCAGCCCCGCCCCGACTACGACCAGCGCGACCCGGTGCGCCGGGAACTGCCCGAGCCGCCCGCCGGCTCCGGGCACGTGCACCGGGGCGGCCCGGTCGGCCCGAACCTGCCGACGACGGGCGCGCCCGGCCCGCTGGCCGCGCAGCCCGCGCCGGCGACCGGCCCCGGTGAGCCCACCGCGCGTCTGAACCCGAAGTACCTCTTCGACACGTTCGTGATCGGCGCCTCCAACCGCTTCGCCCACGCGGCCGCGGTCGCTGTGGCCGAGGCACCGGCGAAGGCGTACAACCCCTTGTTCATCTACGGGGAGTCCGGGCTCGGCAAGACGCACCTGCTGCACGCGATCGGGCACTACGCGCGCAGCCTCTATCCGGGCACGCGGGTGCGGTACGTGAGCTCGGAGGAGTTCACCAACGAGTTCATCAACTCCATCCGCGACGGCAAGGGCGACAGCTTCCGCAAGCGGTACCGCGAGATGGACATCCTGCTCGTCGACGACATCCAGTTCCTGGCGGACAAGGAGTCGACGCAGGAGGAGTTCTTCCACACCTTCAACACGCTCCACAACGCCAACAAGCAGATCGTGCTGTCCTCCGACCGGCCGCCGAAGCAGCTGGTGACGCTGGAGGACCGGCTGCGGAACCGTTTCGAGTGGGGCCTGATCACGGACGTCCAGCCGCCCGAGCTGGAGACCCGGATCGCGATCCTCCGCAAGAAGGCGGTGCAGGAGCAGCTGAACGCGCCGCCGGAGGTGCTGGAGTTCATCGCGTCCCGGATCTCGCGCAACATCCGCGAGCTGGAAGGCGCCCTGATCCGGGTCACGGCGTTCGCGTCGCTCAACCGGCAGCCGGTGGACCTGGGCCTGACGGAGATCGTCCTCAAGGACCTCATTCCCGGCGGCGACGACTCCGCGCCCGAGATCACCTCGACGGCCATCATGGGCGCGACGGCGGACTACTTCGGGCTGACCGTCGAGGACCTGTGCGGCACCTCGCGCGGCCGGGCCCTCGTCACCGCCCGGCAGATCGCCATGTACCTGTGCCGTGAGCTGACGGACCTGTCGCTGCCGAAGATCGGCGCGCTGTTCGGCGGCCGCGACCACACCACGGTGATGCACGCGGACCGCAAGATCCGCAATCTGATGGCCGAGCGCCGCTCCATCTACAACCAGGTCACCGAGCTGACCAACCGCATCAAGAACGGCTGACGGCGACGGCGGTACACCGCTGAGGGCGCCCCCTGATGCTTCAGGGGGCGCCCTTTCTCATGCACACGTGCACGCGTGCACACGGGCCCCGGGGACGACACGACGACACGGGCGGGCGCCGCGACGCCCCTCCCCGATGGCTCCCGAGCCCGCCCCCCCCCCCACCAAGCCCTTCCGAGCCCCTACTGACCCTTTTCCGAGCCCTCACCGAGGCCTTCCGAGTCCCTCCGAGCCCGCTGCTGCGCATCCCCGGTCCTCGCCCCCGGGCACCTGATCGCAACCCACTGTTCGAATAGCCGCCGGGTTACGGCCTCCCTCCACAGATTCGTGCACTTTCTGCCGTCCACATCCTGGGGACCGGGAAGTTGTCCAGATCGTGTCCACAGCAGCCACTGTTGAAAGACCATCAGACCAGCTCAGGTGCTTGTGGATTCGTGGACGAAGGATCTCCACAGACTGTGGACGACGAGATGATCCACAGGCTGTGCACCGAGTTGTCCACCGGCCACCCACAGGCTGGGTGGAGTTGTCCCCAGCAAACAGTCGCTTCTCCACATGCCTGTCCACTGTTCGGCAACACGACGCGCCTCCTCACCGGGTCGAGTGAAAGGCGTCACACAAAGGTGCCGGGTTGGGCTGTGGGAAAGGTGGGTAAAGCTGGGGACGGCGCTGGGGAGAACTCGCCTCCCCCTGTGCACGGCGTGTGCAGAACTTTCTGTTCTCCACAGATGCGCCCGGTTGTCCACCGCCTCCACCCACAGGGCCCGTGGACAAAATTCCTGCCCTGAGCTGGGCAAACGAGGTTATCCACGGTATCCACAGCCCCTACTACTACTCCCGACTAGAGAGAGCTGGGAATCCGTTTCGAAGGGGGCCCTGTGCACAACTCGCTCTTCGGTGCCCGGCTGCCCCTCGTCACGACTTGACCCCGAGAGGCACCTACTGTCAGTGCGGTGCGTCAGACTGGTCCCCGGTGTCCTCCCCCTCACAGGGACCGTCGACACCGAGACAGACGACGAGGGCCAGGCAGAGCGAGAAGCGCCGGCAACAGCAGGAGGCGGCAACAGTGAAGATCCGGGTGGAACGCGACGTACTCGCGGAGGCAGTGGCCTGGGCGGCACGCAGCCTCCCGGCCCGTCCGCCGGCGCCTGTCCTCGCCGGCCTGCTGCTGAAGGCCGAGGAAGGCCAGCTGAGCCTGTCCAGCTTCGACTACGAGGTCTCGGCGCGGGTGTCGGTGGACGCCGAGGTCGACGAGGAGGGCACGGTCCTGGTCTCGGGCCGCCTGCTCGCGGACATCTGCCGTGCGCTCCCCAACCGGCCGGTGGAGATTTCCACAGACGGTGTACGGGCGACGGTGGTCTGCGGCTCGTCCCGGTTCACACTCCACACCCTGCCTGTGGAGGAGTACCCGGCCCTGCCGCAGATGCCGAACGCGACGGGCACGGTCCCCGGCGAGGTCTTCGCCTCCGCCGCCTCCCAGGTCGCCATCGCGGCCGGCCGTGACGACACGCTGCCGGTCCTCACGGGTGTCCGCATCGAGATCGAGGGCGACACCGTCACGCTGGCGTCCACCGACCGCTACCGCTTCGCGGTCCGCGAGTTCCTGTGGAAGCCGGAGAACCCGGAGGCCTCCGCGGTCGCCCTGGTGCCCGCCAAGACGCTCCTGGACACCGCCAAGGCCCTGACCAGCGGCGACCAGGTGATCCTGGCGCTGTCCGGCTCGGGCTCCGGCGAGGGTCTGATCGGTTTCGAGGGCGCCGGCCGCCGTACGACGACCCGCCTGCTGGAGGGCGACCTCCCGAAGTACCGCACGCTGTTCCCGACGGAGTTCAACAGCGTCGCCGTCATCGAGACCGCCCCCTTCGTCGAGGCCGTCAAGCGTGTGGCCCTGGTCGCCGAGCGCAACACCCCGGTGCGGCTGAGCTTCGAGCAGGGCGTGCTCATCCTGGAGGCGGGCTCCAGCGACGACGCACAGGCTGTGGAGAGGGTGGACGCGCAGCTGGAGGGTGACGACATCTCGATCGCCTTCAACCCCACGTTCCTGCTGGACGGCCTGAGCGCGATCGACTCCCCGGTGGCCCAGCTGTCGTTCACGACGTCCACCAAGCCCGCTCTGCTCAGTGGCAAGCCCGCGCTGGACGCCGAGGCGGACGACGCCTACAAGTACCTGATCATGCCGGTGCGCCTCAGCGGCTGAGCCCGTCCGAGGCGCCGGGGACCGTCGGCGGCTTTGTCCACAGGCTGAGGGCAAAGCCGCAGGTGAGGGCGTACGACTGAGCGCGTATGCCCACAGATGTGCGCGAGCGTCCGGGTTTAGGCTCGGACGCGGGTACGAAAGTGCCGCGCGGTACGCACGTGCCGCCATGCCACGTCGCAGAACCTAAGGAAAACAACTGATGGAGCTCGGTCTCGTCGGCCTCGGCAAGATGGGCGGCAACATGCGCGAGCGGATCCGCCGCGCAGGTCACACCGTCCTCGGATACGACCGCAACCCGGACCTCGCCGATGTCCACAGCCTGGAAGAGCTTGTGGGCAAGCTCAGCGGGCCTCGCGTGATCTGGGTGATGGTCCCGGCCGGTGAGGCCACGCAGACCACGATCGATCAGCTCGCTGAACTCCTGGAGCCCGGTGACGTCGTCGTGGACGGCGGCAACTCCCGCTGGACCGACGACGTGAAGCACGCCGAGGAGCTGGCGGCCAAGGGCATCGGCTTCGTCGACTGCGGTGTCTCCGGCGGTGTCTGGGGCCTGGAGAACGGCTACGCGCTGATGTACGGCGGCGACAAGGAGCAGGTCGCCAAGGTGCAGCCGGTCTTCGACGCCCTCAAGCCGGAGGGCGACTCGGGTTCCGTGCACGCCGGCAAGGTGGGTGCGGGCCACTTCGCGAAGATGGTCCACAACGGCATCGAGTACGCGATGATGCAGGCCTACGCCGAGGGCTGGGAGCTCTTGGAGAAGGTCGACTCCGTGACCGATGTCCGGGAGGTGTTCCGCTCCTGGCAGGAGGGCACGGTCATCCGTTCCTGGCTGCTCGACCTCGCGGTCAACGCGCTCGACGAGGACGAGCACCTGGACGAGCTCCGGGGTTATGCACAGGACTCCGGCGAGGGACGCTGGACTGTGGAGGCGGCGATCGACAACGCGGTGCCGCTGCCGGCGATCACCGCGTCGCTGTTCGCGCGGTTCGCCTCCCGCCAGGAGGACTCGCCCCAGATGAAGATGATCGCGGCGCTGCGGAACCAGTTCGGCGGCCACGCGGTCGAGAAGAAGTAGTCCACAGGGCTGTACGGCAGTCCACAACCGTCCGGGGAGGTCGGCGAAACGACCATGCACGTCACGCATCTGTCGCTGGCCGACTTCCGCTCGTACCCCCGGGTCGAGGTCCCGCTCGATCCCGGGGTGACGGCCTTCGTCGGGCCGAACGGGCAGGGCAAGACCAATCTCGTCGAGGCCGTCGGCTATCTCGCCACCCTCGGCAGTCACCGGGTCTCCTCCGACGCCCCCCTGGTCCGCATGGGGGCCGAGCGCGCGATCATCCGGGCGCAGGTCCGGCAGGGCGAGCGGCAGCAGCTGGTCGAGCTGGAGCTGAACCCGGGGCGTGCCAACCGGGCCAGGATCAACAGGTCCTCGCAGGTCAGGCCGCGTGACGTGCTGGGGATCGTGCGGACCGTGCTGTTCGCGCCCGAGGATCTCGCGTTGATCAAGGGCGACCCCGGTGAGCGGCGCCGCTTCCTCGACGAGCTGATCACCGCGCGTTCCCCGCGTATGGCCGGGGTCCGCTCCGACTACGACCGGGTCCTCAAGCAGCGCAACACCCTGCTGAAGTCGGCCGCGCTCGCCCGTCGGCACGGTGGTCGCACGATGGACATGTCCACCCTCGACGTGTGGGACCAGCATCTCGCGCGCGCGGGCGCGGAGTTGCTGGCCCAGCGTCTGGACCTGATCGCCACGATCCAGCCGCTGGCCGACAAGGCGTACGAGCAACTGGCGCCCGGCGGTGGCCCGATCGCGCTGGAGTACAAGCCGTCCGCGCCGGGCGAGGCGCACACCCGCGAGGACCTCTACGAGCAGCTGATGGCCGCGCTCGCGGAGGCCCGCAAACAGGAGATCGAGCGCGGTGTCACCCTGATCGGCCCGCACCGGGACGACCTGGTGCTCAAGCTCGGCCAGCTCCCCGCCAAGGGCTACGCCTCCCACGGCGAGTCCTGGTCCTACGCGCTGGCGTTGCGCCTGGCGTCGTACGACCTGCTCCGGGCGGAGGGCAACGAGCCGGTGCTGGTGCTCGACGACGTGTTCGCGGAGCTGGACACCCGCCGCCGTGAGCGCCTCGCCGAGCTGGTGGCGCCGGGCGAGCAGGTCCTGGTGACGGCGGCGGTCGACGACGACGTACCGCATGTGCTGTCCGGGACGCGGTTCGCGGTGTCCGAGGGGGCGGTGGAGCGCGTATGACTGAGAACACATCCGGCGACGCCCCCGAGCCCTCCAAGAGCCCCGAGCCCTCCGGCGTCGACCTCGCGCGTGTGGCGTTGCGCGCCGCGAAGGACGCCGCACGCGCGCGTGGGGACGCGGCGCAGCAGAAGAAGCAGGCGCGCCGCGGGGGTCTGCGCTCCGGCGCCCGCGCCGACGGGCGCGATCCGATGGCGCTGGGTTCCGCGATCAACCGGCTGATCACCGAACGGGGCTGGGAGGCGCCGGCCGCGGTGGGCGGTGTGATGGGCCGCTGGCCGCAGATCGTCGGTGAGGACGTGGCCAAGCACTGTGTGCCGGAGAGGTACGACGAGGACGAGCGGGTCCTGACCGTGCGCTGTGACTCGACGGCCTGGGCGACGAACCTCCGGCTGCTCGCACCCACGCTGGTCGCGCGCCTCAACGAGGACCTGGGCCACGGCACGGTGCAGTTGATCAAGGTGCAGGGCCCCGGTGGCCCCGCGCGCCGCTACGGGCCGCTGCGCGCCCCCGGCAGCACCGGTCCGGGCGATACCTACGGCTGATCGGCACCGGTCTCCCACTCGTCGACAGCACGTGACCGACTTCACATCGAGGGCTTCCGCCCGCCCTTTCGGAGGGCCGGCGGTGCTCTCGGCGTGTGCCCGCACACGGTTGCGAATCGCGACCTGACTCCGAAGTAGCCAAGGGTTGACGGCCGGAAGCGCTGAGTGCCTCCGTGAGCCTCTTGGAGCCCCCATCCGTATATCGGGAGTCGGACGAGACCCGTCGAGGGCGGCACATGCGGACTCAGGTACCGGCAAACCCCCATCAGTGTCAGTGCTACCGGTAGACTGGAAGCAATCCCGCCCCACTCGCTGGGGACCGTCCGGGAAAAGCTGAGCAACGCTGATCAAGGCTTACCAACGCAACATGCCGCAGCCGCTCCGGCAACCCGCCGACGAGCCTGGCTCGTGCTGTGCCAGAAAGGGCGCTTCGTGGCCGATTCCGGCAACCCCAACGAGAACAACCCGTCCACCGACGAAGGCGTGAGCAGCGAGGCGATCACCTCCAACAGCGAGGTCACCGCCTCGTACGACGCCAGTGCCATCACCGTCCTCGAGGGTCTGGACGCGGTCCGCAAGCGACCCGGCATGTACATCGGCTCGACCGGTGAGCGCGGTCTGCACCACCTCGTGTACGAGGTCGTCGACAACTCCGTCGACGAGGCGCTGGCCGGGCACGCGGACACGATCCAGGTGACGATCCTCGCCGACGGCGGCGTGCGCGTCGTCGACAACGGCCGTGGCATCCCGGTGGGCATCGTGCCGTCCGAGGGCAAGCCGGCCGTCGAGGTCGTGCTGACCGTGCTGCACGCGGGCGGCAAGTTCGGCGGCGGCGGCTACGCGGTCTCCGGTGGTCTGCACGGCGTCGGTGTGTCGGTCGTGAACGCCCTGTCCAGCAAGGTCTCCGTCGAGGTGAGGACCGACGGCCACCGCTGGACGCAGGACTACAAGATGGGCGTCCCGACGGCCCCGCTCGCCCAGCACGAGGCCACGGAGGAGACCGGCACCTCGGTCACCTTCTGGGCCGACGGCGACATCTTCGAGACCACCGACTACTCCTTCGAGACGCTCTCGCGGCGCTTCCAGGAGATGGCGTTCCTCAACAAGGGTTTGACGATCAAACTCACTGACGAGCGCGAGTCGGCGAAGGCCGTGACCGGTGCCGACGAGGCCGGTGCGGACGAGAAGGCCGAGGTCAAGACCGTCACGTACCACTACGAGGGCGGCATCGTCGACTTCGTGAAGTACCTCAACTCCCGCAAGGGCGAGGCGGTCCACCCGACCGTCATCGACCTGGAGGCCGAGGACAAGGACAGGCAGCTGTCCCTCGAGATCGCCATGCAGTGGAACGGCGGCTACACCGAGGGCGTGTACTCCTTCGCGAACATCATCCACACCCACGAGGGCGGTACGCACGAAGAGGGCTTCCGGGCCGCGCTGACCTCGCTGATCAACAAGTACGCGCGCGACAAGAGGCTGCTGCGCGAGAAGGACGACAACCTCACGGGCGACGACATCCGCGAGGGCCTGACGGCGATCATCTCGGTCAAGCTGAGCGAGCCGCAGTTCGAGGGCCAGACGAAGACCAAGCTGGGCAACACCGAGGCCAAGACCTTCGTCCAGAAGGTCGTCTACGAGCACCTCGCGGACTGGCTGGACCGCAACCCGAACGAGGCCGCGGACATCATCCGCAAGGGCATCCAGGCGGCCACCGCGCGCGTGGCGGCCCGCAAGGCCCGTGACCTGACCCGCCGCAAGGGCCTGCTGGAGACCGCGTCCCTGCCGGGCAAGCTCTCCGACTGCCAGTCGAACGATCCCACCAAGTGCGAGATCTTCATCGTCGAGGGTGACTCCGCCGGCGGCTCGGCCAAGTCCGGCCGCAACCCGCAGTACCAGGCCATCCTCCCGATCCGCGGCAAGATCCTGAACGTCGAGAAGGCGCGGATCGACAAGATCCTGCAGAACCAGGAGATCCAGGCGCTGATCTCGGCCTTCGGCACCGGAGTCCACGAGGACTTCGACATCGAGAAGCTGCGCTATCACAAGATCATCCTGATGGCCGACGCCGACGTCGACGGCCAGCACATCAACACCCTGCTGCTGACCTTCCTGTTCCGCTTCATGCGGCCCCTGGTCGAGGCCGGTCACGTGTACCTCTCCCGCCCGCCGCTCTACAAGATCAAGTGGGGCAAGGACGACTTCGAGTACGCGTACTCCGACCGCGAGCGCGACGCCCTGATCGAGATGGGCCGCAACGCGGGCAAGCGCATCAAGGACGACTCGGTGCAGCGCTTCAAGGGTCTCGGTGAGATGAACGCCGAGGAACTGCGCATCACGACCATGGACCAGGAGCACCGCGTCCTCGGCCAGGTCACCCTCGACGACGCCGCCCAGGCCGACGACCTGTTCTCGGTCCTCATGGGCGAGGACGTCGAGGCCCGCCGCGCGTTCATCCAGCGCAACGCCAAGGACGTCCGCTTCCTCGACATCTGAGTCGGTCTCAGCTGACCGCATCAGGAAGGATCTTCACCAGCAATGACCGACGAGAACACTCCCGTGACGACGCCCGAGGGTGACGCCCTGGCCATGCGCGTCGAGCCCGTCGGGCTCGAGACGGAGATGCAGCGCTCGTATCTCGACTACGCGATGTCCGTCATCGTCTCGCGTGCGCTGCCGGACGTCCGCGACGGCCTCAAGCCCGTCCACCGCCGTGTGCTGTACGCCATGTACGACGGCGGCTACCGCCCCGAGCGCGGCTTCTACAAGTGTGCCCGTGTCGTCGGCGACGTCATGGGCAACTACCACCCGCACGGCGACTCCTCCATCTACGACGCGCTGGTCCGTCTCGCGCAGTCGTGGTCGATGCGCATGCCGCTCGTGGACTCCAACGGCAACTTCGGTTCCCCGGGCAACGACCCGGCCGCGGCCATGCGGTACACCGAGTGCAAGATGGCGCCGCTGTCGATGGAGATGGTCCGGGACATCGACGAGGAGACCGTCGACTTCACGGACAACTACGACGGCCGCTCCCAGGAGCCGACCGTCCTGCCGGCCCGCTTCCCGAACCTGCTGATCAACGGCTCGGCCGGTATCGCGGTCGGCATGGCGACCAACATCCCGCCGCACAACCTGCGCGAGGTCGCCGCCGGCGCCCAGTGGTACCTGGAGAACCCCGAGGCCTCCCACGAGGAGCTGCTGGACGCGCTCATCGAGCGCATCAAGGGCCCGGACTTCCCGACCGGCGCGCTCGTCGTCGGCCGCCGGGGCATCGAGGAGGCGTACCGCACCGGCCGCGGCTCCATCACGATGCGCGCGGTCGTCGAGGTCGAGGAGATCCAGAACCGCCAGTGCCTGGTGGTCACGGAGCTGCCGTACCAGGTCAACCCGGACAACCTCGCCCAGAAGATCGCCGACCTCGTCAAGGACGGCAAGATCGGCGGCATCGCGGACGTCCGCGACGAGACCTCCTCGCGCACCGGCCAGCGCCTGGTCATCGTGCTGAAGCGGGACGCGGTCGCCAAGGTCGTGCTGAACAACCTCTACAAGCACACCGACCTGCAGACCAACTTCGGCGCCAACATGCTGGCGCTGGTGGACGGCGTGCCGCGCACGCTCTCGCTCGACGCGTTCATCCGGCACTGGGTGACGCACCAGATCGAGGTCATCGTCCGCCGTACGCGCTTCCGGCTGCGCAAGGCCGAGGAGCGGGCGCACATCCTGCGCGGTCTGCTGAAGGCCCTGGACGCCATCGACGAGGTCATTGCGCTGATCCGGCGCAGCGACACTGTGGAGATCGCCCGCGGCGGCCTGATGAGCCTGCTGGAGATCGACGAGATCCAGGCCAACGCCATCCTCGAGATGCAGCTGCGCCGACTGGCCGCCCTGGAGCGCCAGAAGATCGTCCAGGAGCACGACGAACTCCAGGCGAAGATCAACGAGTACAACGAGATCCTCGCCTCCCCGGTCCGCCAGCGCGGCATCGTCAGCGCCGAGCTGGCCGCGATCGTCGAGAAGTTCGGCGACGACCGCAAGACGACGCTGGTCCCCTACGAGGGCGACATGTCCATCGAGGACCTGATCGCCGAGGAGGACATCGTCGTCACGGTCACCCGGGGCGGCTACATCAAGCGCACCAAGACCGACGACTACCGCGCCCAGAAGCGCGGCGGCAAGGGCGTGCGGGGCACGAAGCTCAAGGAAGACGACATCGTCGACCACTTCTTCGTGTCCACCACGCACCACTGGCTGCTGTTCTTCACCAACAAGGGCCGTGTCTACCGCGTCAAGGGCTACGAGCTGCCGGACGCCGGCCGGGACGCGCGCGGTCAGCACGTCGCGAACCTGCTCGCCTTCCAGCCGGACGAGGCGATCGCCGAGATCCTGGCGATCCGCGACTACGAGGCGGTTCCCTACCTCGTGCTCGCCACCAAGGCCGGACTTGTGAAGAAGACGCCTCTGAAGGATTACGATTCGCCCCGTTCCGGCGGTGTGATCGCGATCAACCTCCGGTCGATGGAGGACGGTTCGGATGACGAACTGATCGGAGCCGAACTGGTCTCGGCGGACGATGATCTGCTTCTGATCAGCAAGAAGGCGCAGTCGATCAGGTTCACCGCTTCGGACGACACCCTGCGGCCCATGGGCCGTGCCACCTCGGGTGTCAAGGGCATGAGCTTCCGCGAGGGCGACGAGCTGCTCTCGATGAATGTTGTTCGACCCGGTACGTTCGTGTTCACTGCCACAGACGGCGGGTACGCGAAGCGGACCAACGTCGACGAGTACCGCGTCCAGGGTCGCGGCGGCCTCGGCATCAAGGCCGCCAAGATCGTCGAGGACCGTGGATCCCTCGTCGGCGCGCTGGTGGTCGAGGAAACGGACGAGATCCTCGCCATCACGCTGTCGGGTGGTGTGATTCGTACGCGAGTCAACGAGATCAGGGAAACCGGCCGTGACACCATGGGCGTCCAACTGATCAATCTGGGCAAGCGCGATGCCGTCGTGGGCATCGCTCGCAACGCCGAGGCGGGACGCGAGGCGGAGGAGGTCGACGGCGACGTGGTCGTCGACGAGACCGCCGAGGGCGCCGCGAGCGGCACGGACGAGGGTGAGGCGCCCTCGGCCGAGTAGGCACGAGGAGTGAGTCAGCGTGAGCGGAGCCACGGGCGCCGGACCGGCCGGAACCCCGAGGGGTACGGAAGCGGACGACGGCGGCCGTGGCTCCGCCGCGCGTGCGGCGGACCCGCACACGACCAACCTGAAGGCGATCAAGTCCTCGACCAAGGACACGCCCTCGCCTGACTCGCATGAATCACAGGGGGGAACTGTGACGGACACCCGAGGTCCGAAAACGAAGCAGCCCAAGGCCGGCACGGGCCCGTCCGCTTCCGGCGCGCAGCCGCAGCCGGCCGCACAGGAGCCGGGCGCGGCCTCGCCCCTGCCCGGTGAACGGCAGGCGCAGCAGCAGGCCGGTCCGTACCACCCGCCGCAGGCCTACCCGGCGCAGCAGGCGTCGGCAGGAGCGGGTGCCGCTGCGGGTGCCGTGCGGCGTCCCCGCACGGGGGCGAGCACCACGCCGCGGGTACGCAAGGCGCGGCTGCGGGTGGCGAAGGCCGACCCGTGGTCGGTGATGAAGGTCAGCTTCCTGCTCTCCATCGCCCTGGGCATCTGCACGATCGTCGCGTCCGCCGTGTTGTGGATGGTCATGGACGCGATGGGTGTCTTCTCGACGGTCGGCGGCACGATCTCCGAGGCCACGGGCTCCAACGAGTCCAACGGCTTCGACCTGCAGGCCTTCCTGTCGCTGCCCAACGTCCTGATGTTCACGTCGGTCATCGCGGTCATCGACGTCGTCCTGGCCACGGCCCTCGCGACCCTCGGGGCGTTCATCTACAACCTGTCCGCGGGCTTCGTGGGCGGTGTCGAACTGACCCTCGCCGAGGACGAGTGACGTCACCCTCGCCGCTGTCCTGACGAGGCCCCGACAACCGATTTTGGGACTGCCCATGTCGTGCGCTAATCTTCAGGAGTCAGCGCGCGGGACACACCGCAGAGCGCGGCGGGGCTATAGCTCAGTTGGTTAGAGCGCATCCCTGATAAGGATGAGGCCACAGGTTCAAATCCTGTTAGCCCCACCAGCATGAAACCCCCAGCCATTCATGGTTGGGGGTTTTCGGCATTCAGGAGGCGCCGCGTGGCCGTGAGCGCAGTCGCCCGAGCGGCCGGCGGAATGCTGCGGCGGTGGCTGGGCCGGGGCAGGTGGGGATGGCTGCTGTTCTTCGCCGGTCAGGCCTGCTTGGGGCGGGACGCCTGGGCCAAGGTCCTGGACGGGGACCCGGGCATGCTGGGTGCCCTGGCCTTCTCGGCCCTCCTGGTGGGCTGTGCCGTCTGGTACAGGGTCCGCTGGGCCCGGCGTGCACGTCAGGCCGGGTCTGCCGGTGAGGAGGCCGCGGACGGGCCGGGACATGCGTAAGCCCGGCGGCTCTGCCGAGCTGCCGGGCTTTGTACGCAGGATCGCCGGGGTGTTGTTCCGGGGGTTCAGCGCTGGAGGGGCGTGAGATGGTCTGCTTCCGCGTCGGGGTCCTCGTCGGTGCAGTCGGTGGCGGGGGAGACCGTCGTGTCCGCGGGCGAGCGGTGCCGGCAGCGGGGGGTCTTGCCGTGCGCCTCGGCGCGGATGCGCTGCTTCATCGTGGGGGGCAGGGCCCTGGGTGAGGACCAGGGGAACGTCGCCGGTGCCGCCGTCCGCTGCCGCGGGATGCTCGCGCCGTTGCTGTTGCTGTTGCTCTTCTGCTCGGTCTGCGGTACGGCCGCGGCGGCGGTCGTGGTGACGAGTCCGAGCGCCGTGCACAGCGCGATGAAGGCGGTGACGAAGGCGGTCCACAGCTTCATGACCTTGTTCCGGGCCATGGCCCCTCACTTTCGGGTCGGGCGATTTGCGTACTTTCCTCATGATGTGTATGGGGGTCGAGAAGTGGTGGATCTCCGCCCGTGGCGCGTCGATGTTCCGATGAACACCACCCGGATGGGTGCAAAGGCGTAGAAAAGGTGATGAGAGGGGCGAAGGGAGGTCAAAGTAACCGTCCGTCGAGGTGTGATCACCCTCCGATCGGAGCGGTGTACTCCGCTTCTATCCCTGTTCCCGGGACGGGAGTTGAGGGCCGACTCAGGTCACCGATCGGTATCGGTCGGTGTGTATAGTCGGGCGCCAGAGGTCCCCTACGTCAACGAAAGACGAGGTCGCGCGGTGAAGAAGCTTCTCCTGGTCGCACTGGCCGCCATCGGCGGGCTCCTCGTGTACCGCCAGATCCAGGCGGATCGCGCCGAGCAGGATCTGTGGACGGAGGCGACTGACTCCGTGCCTACGGGTTCGTGAGTCACGACAAACCCATACCGAGCACACCCCGGCCGCTTCGCGGTCGGGGTTTTGTGTGCCGAGAGCCGGTCGTGAACCCGGCCGGCGCGGCAGGATGGGCCACGGCTTCACGGCTCTGGGGTCCGGCGACGGTGAGGGGTGGCGCGTGAGAGGACGGTGCCGTAGGGCGGGGGGACGGCGCGCGGGGGCGTGGCGCCACCGTCCGGCGGTGGCCGTGCGCCTGGGGGCCCTGGCCATGATCCTGGGGGCGACA
This sequence comes from Streptomyces collinus, assembly GCF_031348265.1. NCBI lineage: Bacteria > Bacillati > Actinomycetota > Actinomycetes > Kitasatosporales > Streptomycetaceae > Streptomyces > Streptomyces collinus. Next base: position 4,452,504 of record NZ_CP133771.1, read on the forward strand.
GCGACAGCGGCCGCCACAGCCGCCGCGGCGCCGGTAGCGGCCGCTGCTGCCGGACCGGCCTCCGCAACGCCGAGCCCGTACGCCTTCTCCGACGGCGCACAGAGCGTCGAGGGAGCGAGGAGCACAGGCAACGCCCCCCTCCTGAAGCCCGGCGGGACCTACAAGAGCTCCCTGCCGAGCAGCGGCAAGGTCAGCTACCGCCTCGACCTCGACGCCGTGTCGAACGCCTACGTCTCCGTCACCGCCGTCCCCTCCCCCGACAGCACCGTCTCCGTCATCGACGGAGTCAAAGTGACCGTCCAGGACGCCGAGGGCAACACCTGCTCCGTCGACAACACGAGCTTCGGAACCGCCCGCAGCCCCCATCCCATCGCGGCGTGGGGCATGCGCCAGATCTCGCCCGGCAAAGCGCTGTGCCAGAAGGCCGGCGCCCACTACGTGACCGTCGAGCGTATCGACCCCGACGGCGAAGGCTCCTCACCGGACGCCTGGGATCTGGAACTCGTCGCCACGACGGAACCGCGGACGGCGAAGACCGGGCAGACCAGCGCGCCCGAGGTATGGAACTCCGCCACCCCCCAGCCGCTCCAGGGAGAAACCGAGCGCCGCAAGGGCGGCGCGGGATTCACCGGTGCCACACCCATCGACCAGGGCGTCTGGCAGGACGACATCCGCCCCGGACAGACACTCTTCTACGCGGTGCCGGTCGACTGGGGGCAGCAGATCTCCGTCACCGCAGAACTCGGCAGCACCGACTCCGGCAGTACCGGCTACACCCCGGACGCCCTGGACCTGACCCTCTACAACCCCGCGCGCGGAGACGTCGCCGACGTCGGCGTGGGCTACGACGGCGACCAGAAGGCCGGAAGCCTGCCGCCCCTGCCACCGGTCGACCACGCCAACCGCTACGCCGCCACCGCACAGGTGAGCGCGCTGCGCTTCGCCGGGTCCTACTACCTCGTCGCTCACCTCTCGAAGGGCGTCGCCGCCCCCTACGGGGACGGGCCGTTCCCGATGACGCTGCGCGTCCGGGTGAGCGGGCAGCCGCAGACTGGTCCCGAGTACGCGGGGGAGTCCGAGCCGAAGGGCGTCTTCGAGGTCTCGGACCAGGACCGGGAGGCAGCCGCGGAGGGGGTCGCCGCGGGCGATGACACCGCCATGAGGGCGCTCGCCGTGGGCGGCATCGGCACCGGGAGCGCTCTGCTGGTGGGACTCGGCGTGTGGACCGTGCTGGCCCGGCGCGGAACTGCCGCGTAAGGCGGGCGCGGGGCCGCAACGTCCTCAGATCTGGGTCAGTGCCCAGAAGCCCACGGCGTAACAGGCCAGGGCGAGGAGCAGCACCGGGATGGCCACCCTGGCCGGCGGGCCGGGGCGGGAAGGCCGTCGGGCCCGGTGCCGTGACGGCGTCTGGCCACTCGGCGGGGACTGCGGGGACCGGGCGGTGTACGAGGCTGTCGAGGCTTCCGTGCCGTAGTGCTCCGCGGGAGGCAGGGGTGGCCCGGAGTACACCGGTGGCAGCGGCTGTGCGGGCGACAGCCGGTGCGTGCGGTCGTAGGGGGAGACGGGCGGCTGCTGGTGCGGTGCCGCCGCCTGCTGCCCGAGGGCGGGGGAGGAGGTCACGGTGGCCTGCGGAGGCGGCAGATGGAAGCTGCCGGTGTCCGACATGGAAGGCGTCTGGGCGGAGCCGCCTGACGGATCGGCGGCACGGCGCGGGTCGCTGGGTGTCTCCCGTGCGGGGCGCCGGTAGGCCTCGGCTGACTGCCCGCCGGACACCGACAGCGCGCCCTCGCCCTCCCCCTGCCCCGACCGCTCCGCTCCCCTCCCGGCGGAGTCGGACCGCTCCTCTCCCGGGCCCAGCCCCTTTGCCCGCTCCAGCGGCCCTTCGGCGGCGAACCCCCTTGGCAGCGGGCCGAGTTGGTCGAAAATCTCGATCAGTTCGTCGTCCGGACCCGGCTCCGGCAGGAGCTCCGCGGCGGCCGCCAGCGCCTTGCGTGCCCCCGTCGCCGTACGGAACCGCGCCTCCGGATCCGGCTGCAGCAGCGTGGCCACCACCTGCCACAGCGGCGCCGGAATGCCCTGGGGCGCACCGGGCGTCCCGTGCTCGGCGAAATACTGGATGAGCGCCTTGCTGTCCGGCTTGGCGCCCTCCAGCAAGTACAGCGCGACCAGCCCCACGGCGAACAGGTCGGCGGTGAAGTCCGGTTCGGCGCCCATCATCTGCTCGGGCGCGAGATAGCCCGGCGTCCCCACCACGAGGTTGGTCTCCGTCAGGCGAGGCTCACCCAGCCGCATCGCGATGCCGAAGTCGGACAGCCGCAGCCGAGGCCGGCCCGTGCCGGTCGCCTCCAGCAGCACATTGGCCGGTTTCACATCACGGTGCACCACATCCTCCGCGTGCACCGCGGCCAGACCCGCCAGCAGCTGGTCGAGCAGAGTACACACGAAGGCCGGCGGCAGGGGACCGTAATCCCCGACGAGATGGACCAGGGATCCGCCCGCGACCAGGTCCATGGTGAACAGGACCTTGTCGTCGTCGGCGGCCCAGCTGGTGGGGGCGAGCACATGAGGATGGTCGATCCGCAGCGCCTGCTCCCTCACGAAGCGCAGCAGCGAGTGCGCGTCGCTCTGGAGCAGAACCTTCGCGGCCACGTAGCGACGCCGGCGATGGTCCCAGGCGCGCCACACGGCACCGACCCCTCCGCGCCCGATCGGATCGACCAGTTCGTACCGGCCGGCGAAGACCTCACCCATGGCTGTACGTCGCTCCTCCCCCTGCGGCTTCCCCCCTTGCTTCCCCCCGGCGAGCACTACGACTCCCCTACGGACGAAACAGCTCCCCCGAGCCCCCCGACGCCCCCCGCACTCCCCCGATGAGCGATACATCCCCCTCGCGTCGAACGGTCCCCCGTACGGAACACGCCCCCTCGTGCCCGTCCGTACCGTGACGCATCCCCCGTCACCTCACCTGCCGCCCGCTGCCGAACCCCCTTCGGCGACCGGGCGGCCGGATCAGTTCTGGTGGGACTGGTAGTGCGAGACCGCGTCCGAGGTGCGGCCGGCGCCGTAGACCCGGAGGAACTCTGCCAGCTCCGGATGGGTCGGGGCGAGAGTGTCGGCGGCATCGATGATGTCGCCCGCCGCCGCCACCGACCGCAGCAGCGACTGAATCTCACGCACCACGCGCTTGACCGTGGGCGCCCCCGAACTGCTCGTCGTCTGTGTGGTGTTGCTGAGCACCGACCCCCCTTGTGATTTCTTGATCTCCTCCATGCGCTCGGTGGCCTCGGCCGCGCTCACACTGCCGTCCGCGACCTGCCCCGCCAGGTCCTGCAGCAGCTGCACCCGCTGCACCACGGCCGGGTTGCCGATCTTCGCCCGCTGACCACTCATCAGCTGCGACAGCATCGGCGCGGACAGTCCCAGAACCCCCGCGAGACGAGCCTGGTTGAGACCAAGATCGTCGATAAGCTTACGGAAGAGCGCCCCCAGCGGCTCCCCGTACCAGTTCCGCTGCAGTTCCCGCGCTCTTGCGGTCGCTTCCTGCTGTGCGGCGTCCATTGCGTCTCCCCATCGCTTCCCCATGTACGGCGGTTCGCGGTAGCGAACCACGCCGAGCATCTTACGGAGAGTGGTTGTCGACGGGGACCCCCAATCTTTTTGCGGAACCACGGGGGTGACCCGGTACTCTGGTCTCCGACGCCCGCCGGGACGCGGTTTCTCCGGCCGGACGTCCCCTCACGGGGCCTTAGCTCAGTTGGTAGAGCGCTGTCTTTGCATGGCAGATGTCAGGGGTTCGACTCCCCTAGGCTCCACACCGAAAACGCCCTCCGAACTGCGAAAACGCAGTCTCGGAGGGCATTTTTGCGCAGCCGGGCGCCTGTCGGCGGCGAGTGTTTCACGTGAAACAACACGGCGGGGCGGGAGACCCACAAGTCTCCCGCCCCGCCGTGCTGTTGAATCCGGTGCGCCCTCAGGAACGATCGTCGCGCTCAGCGGCCTCGTCCTCAGCCTGCTTCGCCTCGACCTCCGGGTCCAGGACCGACGGACCCGTGCCGTCCACGGACGACAGGCGCCCCGACTCGGGAACCTCCGTCGCGGCCGGCGGCTCCACGAGCCAGTCCGGATTGGCCTGCTTGTCCCACCACTTCCACGCGGCGAAAGCCCCACCCGCAAGAGCGCCCAGAAGCAGCAGCGACTTCACGGCCTTACCGGCCTTGGCCCGCCGCTCATGCTTGCGGACCAGCTTCTGGATCTCCTTGGACGAGACCTGACCGCGCAGCGCGGCCATGGCGGCCACACTCCGGGCCGCAGCCTCGGTCGTGACAGGCACGGCCGCAGCCACCGCCTGCTCGATCCTCGGCCTGGAGTACTCCGCCGCCTGACGGGCAGCCTTACGCGTGCGCTCGGCGGCTTCCTGGGCGGCCTGGTCGACCTTCGGCGGCACATGCGTGCGGGCCTGCTCCAGATACGGCTGCACATGGGCGCCGTACTGGACACGCGCCTGCCCTGCGGCCTGCGTCACCTTGGGCGCTAGCCGTACGCGTGCCTCGTGTGCGTAGTGCGCGGCCCTGTCCTTGGCCGTGTCGGCGTAGGGCGCCACCACTTCCGCGGCGTGCAGCACGCTGTCCTTCGCCGAACCAGTCGCGGCGCGCACGCTGTCGATGCGGGTCACGGGTTCCTCCTCCTCGGTGGCGTACGGTATTTCGACTTTCCACCCTTTTACGGATCATGCCTCCCGGCACACGACCAGGCATGCGCGGAAGGGCATCCGGGTCACGAGAGTCGGCATTCAACGCCGATCACGTGCGATAGCGGACGAATAAGGGGCAACAGGAGCTTGTCGTCGACAATGCCACGGATCGCCGCCCAGCGCCCCCGCCCCGGGCCTACTCGACTGGATTTTCGCGACACCCGCCGAGGGTTTCCCCCAGCCGCACCGAGCACGGACGACGCGAAGGCCCGACCGTGCGAGGATCAGGGAGTCACAGAAAGACAACGGAAGGCAGATCGTGGCTGAGCAGCTCTACGCCACCCTGAAGACCAATCACGGCGACATCGAAGTCCGGCTCCTGCCGAACCACGCGCCCAAGACGGTCAAGAACTTCGTCGAGCTCGCCCAGGGCGAGCGGGAGTGGACCCACCCCGAGACGGGCCAGAAGTCCACGGACAAGCTCTACGACGGCACGGTCTTCCACCGGGTGATCAGTGGCTTCATGATCCAGGGCGGTGACCCGCTGGGCAACGGCACCGGCGGTCCCGGCTACCAGTTCGAGGACGAGTTCCACCCGGACCTGCGCTTCGACAAGCCCTACCTGCTGGCCATGGCCAACGCCGGCCCGGGCACCAACGGCTCCCAGTTCTTCATCACCGTCTCCCCGACGGCGTGGCTGAACCGCAAGCACACCATCTTCGGCGAGGTCACCGACGCCGCCAGCCAGAAAATCGTGGACACCATCGCCACGACCCAGACGAACCCGCGCACCGACCGCCCGCTGAACGACGTGGTCATCGAGTCGGTCGTCATCGAGACCCGCTGAGCGCGAAGGCTCCCGCAGGGAACCAATCGCCCCGCCCATCCGTAAGGATGAGCGGGGCGGGCTTTTCTCACACAACCTAGGGGAGACCATGGACGACCAGGCTGCGGGCAGCCCGCAGGACGCCCACAGCGTCCCCATGTGCTACCGCCACCCGGACCGCGAGACAGGCATCCGCTGCACACGCTGCGAGCGCCCCATCTGCCCCGAATGCATGGTCAACGCCTCCGTCGGCTTCCACTGCCCCGAGTGCGTCCGAACCGGCTCCGGCACAGGCCACAAGCCCACGGCCGCCATGCCCCGGACGATCGCCGGCGGCTCCATCGCCGCCGACCCCCGGCTGCTGACCAAGATCCTCATCGGAATCAACCTGGCCGTCTTCATCGCCGTCCAGGTCCACGAGTCGCTCCTCAACGACATCGTCCTCCTCGGCTCCTGGCCGCCCGCACCCTTCACGCCCACACAAGGCGTGGCGGGAGGCGAGTGGTACCGCATGGTGACCTCGATGTTCACCCACCAGGAGATCTGGCACATCGCGTTCAACATGCTCAGCCTCTGGTGGCTCGGAGGCCCGCTCGAAGCGGCACTGGGCCGCGCCCGCTACCTCGCGCTCTACTTCATCTCCGGACTCGCGGGCAGCGCACTGGCCTACCTGCTGGCGTCCCCCAACACGGCGACCCTCGGCGCCTCCGGCGCGATCTTCGGCCTCTTCGGTGCGACGGCCGTCCTGATGCGCCGGCTCAACTACGACATGCGGCCGATCATCGCGCTGCTGGCGATCAACCTGATCTTCACCTTCAGCCCGGGGTTCAACATCTCCTGGCAGGCCCACATCGGCGGCCTGGTCGCCGGAGTCGTCGTCGGATACGCCATGGTCCACGCCCCGCGCGAACGCCGGGCACTGGTCCAGTACGGCACCTGCGCCCTGGTCCTGGGAGTGGTCGTGCTCATGACCGTACTAAGGACGGCGCAGCTCACCTGAGCAGGCGTTGTCCACAGCGGGTGTCGGATCTTGTGCACACGGTGCGGGAACACATGTGCCCCCTGTCACCGACCTGCATCTCCGCAGGTCAGGCAGGGGGCGAACAAGTTTTCGAGTACCGGTACTTCCGTCATACCGGCGTCAACACCCAGCGGGTTATCCACAGATCGTCTTCATTATCCCCATGTGGAAAACTGCTGTGGATAACTCAGCGAACACCCCTGGGCAGAGCTGCGTTCACCGTGCGGTGACCGCTACTTCCATTGGGTCGAGACACCGAATCCGGCTGCGATGAAGCCGAAGCCCACCACGATGTTCCAGTTGCCCAGCGAGTCGATGGGCAGCGAGCCGTCGGTGACGTAGAAGACGACGATCCAGGCCAGGCCGATGAGGAACATGGCCAGCATGACCGGCGCGACCCAGGCACGGTTGCTCAGCTTGATGGCGGTCGTCTGCTTGGCAGGCGGCGGCGTGTAGTCGGCCTTCTTGCGGATACGTGACTTCGGCACGAGGGTCTCTCCTGTCGATGCGCTGCGTGGCCGCGCAGGTATCTGGGTCGGTCTCGGGGCAGCGTAAGGGGACTCCGATTGCTCCCCCGGGCGTCCGTTAGCGTAGTGCTTCCGCCGCGCCGAAGGAGATAAGGGTACGTTGAGCAATTCTGCCGACTCCCCCGGGACGGGATCCACCCCTGAGCGCACGCGGCGTTTCCGGCCCGTGCGCATCCTCACGGCGGCCGTGTTCGCTCTCGCGGGTCTCATTTTCTTCACCAGCTTCAACACCGCCAAGGGCACCAACATCCGCACGGACACGTCCTTGCTGAAGCTGTCCGATCTCATCCACGAGCGCAGCCAGGAGAACGGCGAGCTGGATGAGACCAACGGGGCCCTGCGCAAGGACATTGAGGCCCTCGCCGAGCGGGACGACGGCAGCACCAAGGCGGAGGACGACAAGCTCTCGGCCCTGGAGAAGCGCGCAGGCACGCAGAAGCTCAAGGGCGACTCGCTGACGGTCACGCTGAATGACGCCCCGCCGGACGCCACGGCCAAGCTGCCCGGGTATCCGGAGCCGCAGCCCGACTACCTGGTCATCCACCAGCAGGACCTCCAGGCCGTGGTGAACGCGCTGTGGCAGGGCGGGGCCAAGGGCATCAAGGTGATGGACCAGCGGCTGATCTCCACCAGTGCGGTGCGCTGCGTGGGCAACACCCTGATCCTGCAGGGCCGGGTCTACTCGCCGCCGTACAAGATCACGGCGGTCGGGGACCCGGGCAAGCTGCAGAAGGCGCTCGCGGCCTCGCCGGCGATCCAGAACTACATGGTCTACGTCAATGTCTACGGGCTCGGATGGAAAGTCGAGGAGAACGGCCCGGTGACTCTGCCCGGCTACTCGGGCACAGTGGATCTGCATTACGCGAAGCCCGTGGAGCAGTAGCCGGACCGGGGGAGCTGCCGGTGCGCGTGATCGTCAGGACCGTCAGCGAACTGTGCATCACCGTCGGCAGCCTGATCGTGCTGTTCGTCGTCTACGTGCTCTTCTGGACTGGCGTGAAGGCCGACGGCGTCATGGACGACCAGATCGACCTGCTCCGGAAGGAGTGGTCGAAGCCCCGTCCGCCGGCCGGTGGCCCCGCGAGTCCTGCGAAGCCCGCGCCCTACGCCGAGGGCAGGCCTTTCGCGATCATGTACATCCCGCGGCTTGGTTTCACGTGGAACAAGCCCGTGCTCGAAGGCACCGCCACCGGCACCTTGAAGAAGGGCCTGGGCCACTACGCCGAGACCGCACAGCTCGGGCAGAAGGGCAACTTCGCGGTCGCCGGCCACCGCCGTACCTACGGGGACCCGTTCAAGGACTTCCCCCAGCTCAGGCGGGGCGACGCCGTGGTGCTGACCGACGGCACGACCTGGTTCACGTATCGGATCGACAAAGGCCCGTACAAAACAGTGCCGTCGGACATCGAGGTGATCGACCCTGTCCCACGTACATCCGGGTACACGCGGTCGGGCCGGTATCTGACGCTGACCACGTGCGAACCGGAGTGGGGGCACAGTCACCGGCTGATCGTCTGGGCGCACCTGGACTCCACCCAGCCTGTGGAGGCAGGGAAACCAGAGGCGCTGCGCCGTTAGTCTGGTGGCTGTACGGCGTGGGTCTGGTGCCGTGGTACGACGGAAGGGACGGCATGTACGGCTGGATCTGGCGGCATCTGCCGGGGAACACGTGGGTGAAGGCAGTGATCTCGCTCGTCCTGGTCGTGGCCGTGGTCTACGTCCTCTTCCAGTACGTCTTCCCGTGGGCGGAGCCGCTGCTGCCCTTCAACGATGTGACGGTGGACAACCAGTGAGCGCGCGCATTCTCGTCGTCGACAACTACGACAGCTTTGTCTTCAACCTGGTCCAGTACCTGTATCAGCTGGGCGCCGAGTGTGAGGTGCTGCGCAACGACGAGGTGTCGACGGCGCGTGCCCAGGACGGTTTCGACGGGGTTCTGCTCTCCCCGGGGCCCGGCACGCCGGAGCAGGCGGGTGTCTGCGTGGACATGGTCCGGCACTGCGCCGACACGGGTGTTCCGGTTTTCGGTGTCTGCCTGGGCATGCAGTCGATGCAGGTGGCGTACGGCGGTGTGGTGGACCGTGCGCCGGAGCTGCTGCACGGCAAGACCTCGCTGGTCGAGCATGGCGGCGGGGGTGTCTTCGCCGGCCTGCCCTCCCCCTTCACGGCGACGCGCTACCACTCGCTGGCCGCCGAGCCGGCCACGGTTCCGGCGGAGCTGGAGGTCACGGCCCGTACGCACGACGGCATAGTGATGGGCCTGAGGCACCGTGAACTGCCGGTCGAGGGTGTGCAGTTCCACCCCGAGTCGGTGCTGACCGAGCACGGGCACCGGATGCTGGCCAACTGGCTGGTGGAGTGCGGCGACCAGGGCGCGGTGGAGAGGTCGGCCGGGCTCGCCCCGGTGGTGGGCAGGGCCTCGGCGTGACCGCGCTGCGCCCCGAGCGCGAGTCCGACACCTCGTACGGGCAGCAGTCGTACGGGGTGTCGGGCGCGTTCGAGGACTGGTCGGGCGGAGGGGGGTACGGTGCGTCCCCGCAGGGGGAGCCGTATCCGCCGGGGCCAGGGTCGGGGACGGGACAGGGAGTGCAGCCGCAGTCCGGTCCGCCGCGGCATCCGGGGCAGTACGCGTCGTACGAGCCCGTCCCGGAGGAGTCGTATCTGCCGCCCGTCGACGAAGAGACGGTGGCGCTGCGGATCCCGGATCCACCGACGGAGCCGGGCGACCCCGTGGCGGGCTCTGTGGCGTCTTCAGGTGTGCGGCGGGACGGATCCGCCCAGGGTGGCCGTGCGGCCCGCAGGAAGGCCGCCAAACGCCGTCATGGGCGTCATGGTGGCGCGCCGGCCACCGCTGCGGCTGGCCAGGCCGACGACGGGGGCCGTTCGGGTGCGCCGTTGTCGCGGGTCGAGGCGCGGCGGCAGGCGCGGGCGCGCAAGCCCGGTCCGGCGGTGGTCGCGAGCCGGGCGATTGGTGAGGTGTTCATCACCACCGGTGTGCTGATGCTGTTGTTCGTCACCTATCAGTTGTGGTGGACGAACGTCCGGGCGCATGCCCAGGCCGGCAAGGAGGCCAGCAGCCTGCAGGACGACTGGGCGAGCGGCAAGCGCAACCCGGGGGCGTTCGAGCCGGGGCAGGGCTTCGCCATCCTGCACATCCCGAAGCTGGACGTGGTGGTTCCGATCGCCGAGGGCACCAACAGCAAGGGTGTGCTCGACCGGGGCATGGTCGGCCATTACGCCGAGGGTGCGCTGAAGACGGCGATGCCCGGCGACAAGACGGGGAACTTCGGGCTGGCGGGTCACCGCAACACCCATGGAGAACCGTTCCGGTACATCAACAAGCTCGCTCCGGGCGATCCGATCGTCGTGGAGACGCAGGACGAGTACTTCGTTTACAAGATGGCGTCGATCCTGCCGGTGACGCCGCCGAGCAACACGAGCGTCCTGAATCCGGTGCCCACGGGGTCCGGTTTCACCAAGCCCGGCCGCTACATCACGCTGACCACGTGCACGCCGGAGTTCACCAGCAAGTACCGGATGATCGTCTGGGGCAAGATGGTCGAGGAACGGCCGCGCAGCAAGGGCAAGCCGGATGCGCTCGTCAGTTAAGGGCAGATGACCAGTGGCAGCGACCACCGACACGGATCACGAGAAGCACACCGGCGCGGCGTCGCGGCCGCCTGCGGCACGTCGCAGGCCCGGCCCGGTCGCCCTGGCGGTCAGTTTCTTCGGGGAACTCCTCATCACCGCGGGCCTGGTCCTCGGCCTGTTCGTCGTCTACTCGCTGTGGTGGACGAACGTGGTCGCCGACCGTGCGGCGGGCAAGCAGGCGGACCAGGTCCGTGATGACTGGGCTGACGGCCGCGGCGGGCCCGGCGCGCTGGACACCAGGAACGGCATCGGCTTCCTGCACGTGCCGGCGATGAGGAACGGCGAGGTCCTGGTCGAGAAGGGCACGTCGGACAAGATCCTCAACGACGGTGTCGCCGGGTACTACACCGACCCCGTCAAGGCGACCCTGCCGATGTCGGGCAAGGACGGTAACTTCTCCCTCGCCGCGCACCGGGACGGCCACGGCGCCAAGTTCCACAACATCGACAAGATCCAGAAGGGCGACCCGATCGTCTTCGAGACGAAGGACGAGTGGTACGTCTACAAGGTCTACGGCATCCTTCCCGAGACCTCGAAGTACAACGTCAAGGTCCTCTCCCAGGTCCCGAAGGAGTCCGGCAGGAAGCAGCCGGGCCACTACATCACGCTGACGACCTGCACGCCGGTGTACACGAGCACGTACCGGTACGTGGTGTGGGGTGAGCTGGAGCGGGTGGAGAAGGTGGACGCGGACCGGACACCGCCGAAGGAACTGGGCTGACTGCGCTCCTCGTGGGGGGCCGGCCGCTAGCATGACGGAGGCCCGAAGCCGCAACTTTCTCTTGCGGCTTCGGGCCTTTGCCGTGGTCGGGCCGTCAGTCCAGGACGGTCAGGGCCGCTCCGGCGCTCCATTGCTCCACCAGCCCGCGATGTACGGCGGTGATGCCGCTCTCGGCTGCGATGTTGAGGGCGTCGCGGGTGAAGGGGCAGGTCGCCACGAACAGGGCCACCTCGGAGTCGTGCAGGACCTTGGCCGCTCCGAGGAATTTCTGGATCTCGGGGCTGGTGATGGAGAGGTGGGGCGCGAACCTCTTGCACTGGACGACGATGCGCCGTCCGTCGGCTGTGAGCGCGGTGATGTCGATGCCCCGGTCCCTTCCGCCGCCTTGTACGACGACGTCGGTGCAGCCGTCGCGGCGCAGCAGTTCGGCGACGTGTTCTTCGAACTCGCGCCCGTTCATGGCGTCCATGGCGGCCATGACTCCGGCGAGGGGGCGGCCCTCCCGGGGGGCTTCCAGCCGCTGCAGCCGGGTGTGGTGCTGCTGGAGCCGCTTCTCGATGCGCTGGACGCCTGTCCGGAGGGCGGTGAGCTCCCGCCGGTGCTCGCCCGAGGTTTCGATCAGGGCGTTGAACAGGGGGACGACGGTCCTGCCCAGGATGTGGGTGATGCGCTGGTCGATGCGGGCGTCGAGGGAGGCGGTGTCGGCCGGGGCAGGGTTTTCCACAGGCTGTGTGCGCGCCAGGTACTCCATGTCGAGGAGGTGCACACGCACCTGACGTGCGACGTCGCTGTCCCGGAGCAGCATGGCGATGTTGAGGACGGCGCGTCGGGGGAAGAGCGCGAGGGAGCGGGTGCGGGACTGGATTCCACTGAGTTGCTTGAAGTCACTCAGTTCCGTCCCGGTCAGAACGCGGTATCCGCTCGCTTCGAGTTCCGCACGGTGGTCGTGCACAAGAGCACGGATGACTTCCACCGTCACCGAGAAGTAGGACGCCACCATCGCGGTCGTCACATGCATTCCGTCAGGCAGCAGTGACAGTGCCCGGACCCTGTCGAGTACGTCCGTGCGGTCGAGCACGCTGCCGCGCAGGGTCTGTGATTCCAGCAAGGCCGTTTCGTTGATCACGTTCTGCCCTTCGGCTCGTATGGCCGGCGTGGGATTCCGATGCCCCACCCCACCCGGTGAACGAGTCGGGACATATGAAGACACGATCGACGGACACACGCTTTTTCGGGTGGTGTCCTGGACCGTGAAAGGCAGAGCCCCCGGCCTGTGTGGGGGCCGGGGGCTCTGTGGTGTGACGGTGTGCCGGGCGGGGTCAGTCGTCCTCGTTGCTGCCGCTGAGGCCGCCGAAGATGCCGCCGTTGCCGTTGCCGCCGTTGTTTCCGCCTCCGACGCCGACGGTCTGGAGGGTGATCGTCGTGGCCGCCGGGTCGTCGACCTCCTGGTTGGGGCCGGGGTTCTGGCCGGCGACGAGGGCGTTGTCGCTCTGGTCGCTGCCGCCCGCGAACTGGATGTTGGTGAAGCCGGCCTGCGCGAGGATCTGCTTGGCCTGGCCGACCGTCTGGCCGACGACCTGCGGGACCTTGACCTTCTGCTGCTGCTTCTTCTTGCCGATCTGGATGTTGACCGACGAGTTCGGGTCGACCGAGGTGCCGGCCTGCGGCGTGGTCTGGATGACCTTGCCGACCTGGTTGTCGTCGTCGGTCTCCACCTCGGTGCAGTTGCCGACCAGGTTGCTGGCCTGCATCTGCTGCTTGGCCGCGTCGCAGGTCTGGCCGAGGACGTCCGGGACGGTGGACTTCTCCGCTTCCTTGGCGACGGTCAGGGTGATCGTGGAGCCCTTCTCCGCCTCTTCACCCGTGGTGGGGTTCTGATCCAGGACGGTGCCCGGTTCCTCGGGGGACGTGCGGGTCTTCGTCTCGACCTCGAACTTGTACTTGTCGCTCTCCAGCTTTTCCTTCGCCTCGTCGAGGGTCAGGCCGGTGACGCTGGGCACCGTCACCTTCGGCGCCCCCGTGGACACCACCAGGGAGATGGTGTCGCCCTTCTTGACCTTCGTCTCGGCCGTGGGGTCCTGGGAGCAGATCTTGCCCTTCGCCTGGGCCTCGCACGGCTTGTCGGAGAACGTCAGCTTGAGGTCGGCGTTGGTGGCGAGCTGTTCGGCGCTCTTCTTCGTCTCGCCGATGAAGTTGGGGGCCGCGACGGTGTCGTTGCTCGCGCCTCCGTCGCCGCTGAACGCGTATCGGCCGATCAGGATCGCTCCGACCAGGACGAGGACGCCCGCCACCACCAGCAGGATCGTGGAGGTGTTGGACTTGCGCTGCTGTCCGCGGCGCCGGTCGGGGCGGTCGTCGTAGCCGTAGCCGCCGTCGTCCGGGTTCATGGGGGGCAGCATGGATGTGGCGCCGGCGCCGGAGTCGGCGCGCAGGGCGGTCGTCGGCTGGTCGTCGGGGTAGCCGCCGTAACCGACCGCGCCCATGGCGGCCGTGGCGGCGACCGGCTGGCCGTCGAGGCAGGCTTCGATGTCGGCGCGCATCTCGTCGGCCGACTGGTAGCGGTAGTCCGGGTCCTTGACGAGCGCCTTCAGTACGATCGCGTCCATCTCGGGCGTGATCTCGGGGTCGAAGACGCTCGGGGACTGCGGCTCCTCGCGGACGTGCTGGTAGGCGACGGCCACCGGGGAGTCGCCGACGAAGGGCGGGCGGACGGTGAGCAGCTCGTAGAGGAGGCAGCCGGTGGAGTACAGGTCGGAGCGGGCGTCGACCTGTTCGCCCTTGGCCTGCTCTGGGGAGAGGTACTGGGCGGTGCCGATGACCGCGGAGGTCTGCGTCATCGTCATGCCGGAGTCGCCCATGGCGCGGGCGATGCCGAAGTCCATGACCTTGACCTGGCCGTTGCGCGTCAGCATGACGTTCGCCGGCTTGATGTCGCGGTGGACGATGCCGGCGCGGTGGGAGTACTCCAGGGCCTGGAGGATGCCGATGGTCATCTCCATGGCCCGCTCCGGCAGCAGCTTGCGGCCGGAGTGCAGCAGTTCACGCAGGGTCGAGCCGTCCACGTACTCCATGACGATGTACGGGATCGACACGTTGTCGATGTAGTCCTCGCCCGTGTCGTAGACCGCGACGATCGCGGGATGGTTGAGCGAGGCGGCCGACTGGGCCTCCCGGCGGAACCGGGCCTGGAAGGAAGGGTCACGCGCGAGATCCGCGCGCAGCGTCTTCACCGCCACGGTGCGGCCGAGGCGGGTGTCATGCGCGAGGTAGACCTCCGCCATGCCACCACGCCCGAGCACCTGGCCCAGTTCGTACCGGCCGCCGAGGCGACGCGGCTCTTCCATAGCTACCTACCAGCCCTCTCCGTCGGTCCCGACCGGCATGCTTGTACGGTCGGAGGCTGCCGTCCGGGCCTACCGTACCCGGCTCGCTTTGTGTGACCTGGCCAAGCCCGTCAGCCGATACAGGACCGGTATCGCAACGTGCACCGATGTGAAGCAGGCGTGAGCGGGGTCACTTCTTGCTGTCGATGACCGCCTCCATCACGTTCCTCGCGATCGGTGCCGCGAGGCCGCCGCCGGAGATGTCGTCACGGACGGCGTCGTCGTCCTCGACGACGACCGCCACGGCGACCGGCGAGCTGCCGTCGTCGCCCTTGGCGTAGGAGATGAACCACGCGTAGGGGTTCTCGCTGTTGTTCTCGCCGTGCTGGGCGGTACCGGTCTTGCCGCCCACCGTGACGCCGGAGATCTTGGCGTTCGCGCCGGTGCCCTTGTCGACGACCGTCTCCATCATGGACTGGAGCTTCTGGGCGTTCTCCGCGGACAGGGGCTGGCTCAGCTCTTCGGGGTCGGTCTTCTCGATCGGGTCGAGGCCGGGCGACTGGAGCTCGTCGACCATGTACGGCTTCATCAGCTTGCCGTCGTTGGCGACGGCGGAGGCGACCATGGCCATCTGCAGCGGGGTCGCGGCGGTGTTGAACTGGCCGATGGAGGACAGCGCGGTCTGAGACGGGTTCATGTTGTCGGAGAAGACGGAGGCGTTGGCGCGGACCGGCGTGAACTGCTCCTCGTCGAAGCCGAACTTCTTGGCCATGTCCAGCATTTTGTCGTTGCCGAGGTCGGAGCCGATCTTGCCGAAGACGGTGTTGCAGGAGTACTGGAGGGCCACCCGCAGTGTCGCGTTCTTGCAGGGGATGTTGCCCTCGTTGGGCAGCTTGGTGGTGGTGCCCTTCATGATCCACGGGTCGGGCGAGTCGGTCTTGCCGTCCGGGTCGGTGTAGAGGCCGTCCTCGAGGGCGGCGGCCGCGGTGACGACCTTGAAGGTGGAGCCGGGCGGGTAGGTCTCGCGCAGGGCGCGGTTGAGCATCGGGTCGTTCGGGTTGTTCTTCTTCTGCAGCTTGTTCCAGGCCCCGCCGTCCTTCGACGTGGAGTTGCCCGCGAAGGAGGAGGGGTCGTAGGACGGGAAGGAGGCGAGCGCCAGGATCTTGCCCGTGGACGGCTCCAGGGCGACGACGGAACCCTTGCCCCCCTGCCGCTTCAGGCCGTTGTACGCGGCCTTCTGGGCGGCGGCGTTCAGGGTGGTGACGACGTTGCCGCCCTGCTGCTTCTTGCCCGTGAGCATGTCGAGCGTGTTGCGGAAGAACAGCCGGTCGTCGTTGCCGGTGAGGATGCCGTCCTCGAGGTTCTCGATCTGGCTGGCGCCGAAGGCCTGCGAGGCGTAGCCGGTGACCGGCGCCCACATGGCGCCGTCCTTGTAGGTGCGCTTGAACTTGAAGTCGCTGCCCGACGACTCGGCGGAACCGGTGATCGGCTCCCCGTCGACGATGATGTTGCCGCGGGGCGAGGCGTAGCGCTCGATGGTGACGCGGCGGTTGTTCTTGTCGGTCCTGAGCTCGTCGGCCTGGACGTACTGGATCCAGTTGTCGCGGATCAGCAGTGCCAGAACGAGCAGGCCGCAGAAGATCGCGATCCGGCGCAGGGGCTTGTTCATGACGGGCGGACCACCTGGGTCATCTCGGCGTCGGGGTTGGCGGCGGGAGCGGGGGCCGGGCGGCGGGCCGTGTCGCTGATTCTCAGCAGGATGCCGATGAGGGCCCAGTTGGCGATCACGGAGGAACCGCCGTAGGCCACGAACGGCAGCGTCATACCGGTCAGCGGGATGAGGCCCATGACACCGCCGGCCACGACGAAGACCTGGAGGCCGAAGGCGCCGGACAGGCCGATGGCCAACAGCTTGCCGAACGGGTCGCGGGCCGCGAGCGCGGTGCGTACGCCGCGTTCGATGATCAGGCCGTAGAGCAGCAGGATCGCCATGACGCCTGCGAGGCCCAGCTCCTCGCCGAAGGTGGCGAGGATGAAGTCGGAGTTGGCGGCGAAGCCGATGAGGTCGGAGTGGCCCTGTCCGAGGCCGGTGCCGAGGGTGCCGCCGGAGCCGAAGGCCCACAGGGCCTGCATGGCCTGCTCGGAGTGGACGATGCCGTCCTGGACGCCTGCGCGGGAGAGCTCGAACTCGCGCATGGGGTCGAGCCAGGCCTGCACACGCGTCTGGATGTGCGGCTCGAAGCTCGCCACGCCGACAGCGCCGACCGCGGACATCAGCAGACCGAAGACGATCCAGCTGGTCCGCTCGGTGGCGACGTACAGCATGATGACGAACATCCCGAAGAACAGCAGGGATGTACCGAGGTCGGTCTCGAAGACCAGGATGAGGATCGAGATGACCCAGACGACGAGGATCGGACCGAGGTCGCGGCCGCGCGGCAGGTACAGGCCCATGAAGCGGCGGCTGGCCAGGGCCAGGGCGTCTCGCTTGACCATGAGGTAGCCGGCGAAGAACACCGCGAGGGCGATCTTCGCGAACTCGCCGGGCTGGAGCGTGCCGAGGCCGGGGATCTTGATCCAGATCTTGGCACCGTAGATGTTCGCGCCGAGTCCGGGCACGAGCGGCAGGACCAGCAGGAACAGCGCACCGGCCATGGAGATGTAGGTGTAGCGCTGCAGGACGCGGTGGTCCTTGAGGAAGACCAGCACGACCGCCAGCAGGGCGACACCCATCGCTGAGTACAGCAGCTGACGCGGTGCGGCATCGGCGTAGTTGTTCAGTTTCTCCGACTGGTCCAGCCGCCAGATCACCACCAGGCCGAGCCCGTTGAGCAGGGTCGCCAGCGGCAGCATCAGGGGGTCGGCGTATGGCGCGAACTTCCGGACGACGAGATGCCCCACGCCCGCGAGCAGACCGAGCCCGAGCCCGTAGCTCAGCAGGCCTGGCGGTACTGAGTCGTGGAGTGCCAGGCCGACGTTGGCGTAGGCGAACACCGGGATGACGACGGCGAACACCAGGAGCGCGAGCTCGGTGTTGCGCCGGCTCGGCGCGCCGATGGCGCCGATCGTGGACGTGTGGTGCGTCGGCGAGTGCGACGTATTCGTACCGCTCATCGTGTGACAGGGCCTCTCACGGCTACTGCTTACCGCACAGCGAGACGACCTTCTGCTCTTCCTCCGAGAGGCTGGGGCCGGGGCTGGGAGTGGGTGCGGTCGTGGTCGGGGGCGTGGACTTCTCCGGTGCCGACGGTGAACCCGACGGGTTGGACGGGTTCGGCGTCGGTGTGGCCTTGGACGTGAAGGAGGCGGGAGTGGTTCCCGTGGTGCCCCCGGCCTCGCCTTCGCCGGTCTTGGAGTTGTTCTGGCTCTCGGCTTCGCGCCGCTGCGCTTCCTTCTTGCACGCGGAGGCCTGCACCGACAGTTCCTGGATCTTCGCCTGGGCGTTCTGCAGACCGCCCTCGGGGATGGTGGCCTCGACCTGCTTCTGCTGGTAGGGCGGCAGGTACTTGAGTTCGATCTCGGGGTGGTCCTTCTCGACCTTCGAGAGCGAGACCCAGGCCAGGTCCTGGCTGATGCCCCGGTACAGCGCGACGTGCTCGTCCTCGGCGCCGACGTAGTACTGGGTCTGTGTCCAGCGGTATCCGCCGTAGAGGCCGCCGCCGACGAGGGCCAGGGCGAGGACGCCGTAGAAGGATCTCTTCAGCCAGCGGCCCTTCTTGCGGGGCTTGGTGAAGTCGTCGTCGCCGTAGTCGAAGCCGGAGGCCGGGATGTAGCCGGTGGTGTCGCCGGAGCCGGGGGGGCCGAATTCGCCGCCTCCGCCGCCCTGGCCGTGTCCGTGGCGGCCGAGCCCGGAGGCGCGGCCGGCGGGGGTCTGCATGATGCCGTTGTCGTGCAGCTGGTGCTGGTTCTCGGCGACGGCGCCGACGACGACGGGGGTGTCGGACAGCTGGCCCGCGAGGGTGTCGCCGGTGTCGAGATCGAGGACGTCGGCGATGATGACGGTGATGTTGTCCGGGCCGCCGCCGCGCAGTGCCAGTTCGATCAGGTTCTGGACGGTCTCCTGGGGACCCTGGTAGCTGGCGAGGGTGTCCTCCAGGGTCTGGTGGGACACCACGCCGGACAGGCCGTCGGAGCAGATGAGGTAGCGGTCGCCGGCGCGGACCTCGCGGATGGACAGGTCCGGTTCGACGTGGTCGCCGGATCCGAGGGCGCGCATCAGCAGCGAGCGCTGCGGGTGCGTGGTGGCCTCTTCCTCGGTGATGCGGCCTTCGTCGACCAGGCGCTGCACCCAGGTGTGGTCCTGGGTGATCTGTGTGAGGACGCCGTCGCGGAGCAGGTAGGCGCGGGAGTCGCCGACGTGGACCAGGCCGAGGCGCTGGCCCGTCCAGAGCAGGGCGGTCAGGGTGGTGCCCATGCCCTCCAGCTGGGGGTCGTCCTCGACCATCGAGCGCAGCTGGTCGTTGGCGCGCTGCACCGCGGTGCCGAGCGAGGTGAGGATGTCGGAGCCGGGGACGTCGTCGTCGAGGGCGACGATGGTGGAGATGGCCTCGGAGGAGGCGACCTCGCCGGCCGCTGCGCCGCCCATGCCGTCGGCGATGGCGAGCAGGCGGGGGCCGGCGTATCCGGAGTCCTCGTTGCCTTCCCGGATCATGCCCTTGTGCGATCCGGCCGCGAAGCGCAGTGACAGACTCATGCGCACCTCGCCTGTCGGCTCCGGGTACAGCCGGTCGTGTCGAGCCACACTGCCCACCCTCCGGTCGGGAGCGCGCGGGGGGCCGGGGTGGGGCCCGCCACTGCGTGCTCGCTCCGCTCGCGCCTATCCATGATGTAGCACTACTTCCGCAGCTCGATGACGGTCTTGCCGATGCGGATCGGCGCGCCCAGTGCAATCGGTGTGGGAGTCGTCAGCCGGGACCGGTCCAGGTATGTGCCGTTGGTGGAGCCGAGGTCCTCGACGATCCACTGGCCGTCGCGGTCCGGGTAGATCCTGGCATGGCGGCTGGAGGCGTAGTCGTCGTCCAGCACGATCGTCGAGTCGTGCGCGCGGCCCAGGGTGATGGTCTGGCCCTGGAGCGCGACCGTGGTGCCGGTGAGGGTGCCCTCGGTCACGACCAGCTTGGTGGGTGCGTTACGGCCGCGCCGGCCGCCGGCGGGCTGCTGGCGCTGCTGCGGCGGCGCCTGGCGGGCGGCGGCCTGCTGCTGCTGGCGGCCCGCCTCGCGGCGCGAGCCGCGCTGGGTGACGCGCGTACCGAAGAGGTCGCTGCGGATGACCTGCACGGCCACGATCACGAACAGCCACAGTACGGCCAGGAAACCCAGCCGCATGACCGTGAGGGTCAGCTCTGACATTGCCCCCGCTTCACCCTTCGGCTTGCCGGTAAATGATGGTGGTGCTGCCCACGACGATCCGCGAGCCGTCGCGGAGCGTAGCGCGGGTGGTGTGCTGCCCGTCCACCACGATGCCGTTGGTGGATCCGAGATCCTGGATCGTCGAGGGCGTTCCGGTCCGGATCTCGCAGTGCCGGCGGGAGACGCCGGGGTCGTCGATCCGCACGTCGGCGTCGGTGCTGCGGCCCATCACCAGCGTGGAGCGGGAGATCTGGTGGCGGGTGCCGTTGATCTCGATCCAGTGGCGGGTGCGTCCGCCGGCGGCCGGGGCGGCCGGGGACCGCTGGCCGCTCGCGGCGGGCGGGTAGCCGTAGCCGCCGGGACGGCCGCCGGGTGGCGGCGCGGAGGGCATGGGCGGGGCGCCGGAGGGCGCCGCGGACGGCGGGTAGCCGTAGCCACCGGGGCGTCCGCCCTGCGGAGCGGCCGGTGCGGCGCCGCCGCCTCCCGGGCCGCCCTGCTGGCTGCTGGAGGAGGCGAGCGTGCGGCTGCGTACCCGGTACAGGCCGGTGTCGAGGTCGTCCGCCTTCTCCAGGTGGACCTTGATCGGGCCCATGAAGGTGTAGCGCTGCTGCTTGGCGTAGTCGCGCACCATGCCGGCCAGCTCGTCGCCGAGCTGGCCGGAGTAGGGGCTGAGGCGCTCGAAGTCGGGAGTGCTCAGCTCGACGATGAAGTCGTTGGGCACGACCGTCCGGTCGCGGTTCCAGATGGTGGCGTTGTTGTCGCACTCGCGCTGGAGCGCTCCCGCGATCTCCACGGGCTGGACCTCGGACTTGAACACCTTGGCGAAGGTGCCGTTGACCAGACCTTCGAGACGTTGCTCGAACTTCTTCAGGACTCCCATGGGGCACCTCCTCCTTGGCTGCCGTCCTGTGTACTGCCCTGCGGGCCGCTTGCCGGGTACTGCTGGTACTGCTTACTGATCGTATCCACGCGCCGCCCGATCGGCTGGTTCCCCCTGTCGGCACCGCCGACGGTGTCGACGCATGACGAAGTTCCCTGTGGAGCTCCCCTTCGAACTCCTCCGGTGCTACTGCTGCGCGTATCCGCCTCGTGTATGCCTGACAAGGATCGTAGAGGCGGTGGAAGACCAGTGTCCCGCACCTGACTGTGGACCCCGACCCCCTCCTGCGGAGACGGCCGGTACCGGTACGAGGTTGATACGTGAACCGGTACGCCTTGATACGTGGCAGGGACATCGAAGGTTCGGTGAGGCCTCTGCCTGCGGGGATAAGGGATGTGAACCCACCCCTTCCAGCGTGCTAATGTTCTGGGTGTCGGAAGGCGCCGACCCGCAAGGGGCAGACGCCCAGGACACACCCAATGCGCGGGTGGCGGAATAGGCAGACGCGCTGGATTCAGGTTCCAGTGCCCGCAAGGGCGTGGGGGTTCAACTCCCCCCTCGCGCACCATGAGACACGGGTCTCTGCAGGTGACGGAAGTCACCGCAGGGGCCCGTTTCTCGTTTCCGGGACTGTTGTGAAACATCACACAGGCCTACCAGGTCCTACGGCCGGCCCCGACGCGTGAGCTAACTCACGGACGGGGCCTGCCGTCGTCGGCGAGACGTCGGCGGCGGCGCTGTCCCCGGGGGTTCAGAAGGCGTAGCGCACGCGTAGCCAGGGCGCGTGGTGGTCGATCAGGGCGCGCAGGGTGTGCACGGCCTCCGCCTTGACCCCGTTGCGGTAGCGGATGTTCAGGGCGCCGTTCTCGGAGCGCTTGGCCTGCTGGAGCTCAGGCCGCCACAGCGCTTCCTCGGCTCGGGGATGCCAGCCGAGGTTGACCTCGTGCAGCTCCCGGTTGTGGGTGAGCATGATCACCTCCGCGGCGGCCTGCTGTTTCACCCGCGGGGGCAGGACGTCGTCGAGGTGGATGAGCAGCTCGGCCCAGGCGTCCTGCCAGCCGGGGCGGACGACCACGGGCGAGAGGTTGAAGTGCACTTCGTATCCCGCGTCCAGGAAGTCCGCCGCGGCGCCGATGCGCTCGGCGACGGGTGAGGTGCGCACGTCGAGCAGCCGGGCGTCGTCCGGCGGCATCAGCGAGAACCGGATGCGGGTGCGGCCGCGTGGGTCGAGGGCCAGCAGGCCGGGGTTGACGAACTTGGTGGCGAAGGACGCCTTGGCGGTGGGCCACTGCCGGAAGGCGTGCACGAGGTCGGCGGTGTTGTCGCAGATCAGGGCGTCGACCGAGCAGTCGCCGTTCTCGCCGATGTCGTACACCCACGCCTCGGGGTCGCACTGGTTCGGCTCGGGCTTGGGTCCCTGCCGTGCGATGTGCCTCGCGAGGTGGGCGATGATCCGGTCGATGTTGGTGAAGACGGTGATGGGGTTGGCGTATCCCTTGCGCCGGGGCACGTAGCAGTAGGCGCAGGCCATGGCGCAGCCGTTGGAGGTGCCGGGGGCGATCCAGTCCGCCGAGCGGCCGTTGGGGCGTGTGGTGAGGGTCTTCTTCTCCCCCAGGACCAGCGTCTCTGCCTTGATGCGCGCCCAGCGCTCGATGTTGCCCTCGTTGCCGTGCAGCCCGGGGATGCGCCAGTGGGAGTCGACCATGGTCACCTGCGCGTCGGGGAACCGGGCGCTGATCTGCCGTCCGCGCGGTGACGCTGCGGCCGCGGGCTCGGCGTAGATCTCCCGCACGGGCAGCAGCCGGCGGGCTGTGGCGGAGGTACGGAAGGACGAGTCCGTGCCGGGAGCGGCGGGGCCGGGGGCGAGGGCGTCGAGCCCGAACAGGGTGCCGGAGTCGTCGTCCGGGGCGCCGGACGGGTGGTGCATGAGTGCTCCCGTACGGATGCGATGCGTGCGAGGTGCGAGGTGCGAGGGGGGAGGTGCCGCCGGGCACCGGGAGGGGGCCTGGGTGGGTTGTGCGCTTGTTCCGACGGGTGGTGCCGTCGGAACCGGTGGGAGCTGAAGCGCCCGCGGCAACGGGGGCCGGCGTCGGGTGGTCGGGTGGTGATCGCGGGGCGATCGGTGTGATCGTCTCGGTGGCCGCCTCGGGTTCAGCCTGGCGGCGGTGGCCTCCGTGGGCGGGCGGGCCTGATCTCCAGTCTACGAGCGCTCCGCCTGGTTCTTGAGTCGTCGGCGCGTTGTATAAAAACCAGCGAGTTGGTTTCATTGCGTCGCCATCAGAGCCCTGCAGGGGAGCCACGGGTGACCAAACAGGACCGGGCCGTCCGGACCCGTCTCGCGCTGATCCGGTCGGCGGCCGCACAGTTCGAGGCCCATGGGTACGTCCGGGCCGGCCTGGCGCGGATCAGCGCGGGAGCCGGCGTCAGCTCCGGTGCGCTGCACTTCCACTTCGCCGACAAGGCCGCCGTCGCCGAGGCCGTCGAGGATGCCGCCGCCCGGGCCTTGCGCGAGGCAGCGGTCCGTGGTCACGTCGGCGACGGCTGCGCCCTGCAGCGTCTCGTGGACGTCACGCACCACGTCGCCCGGCTGCTGTGCGCCGATGTCGTGGTGCGGGCGGGGCTGCGGCTGAACGTGGAAGGGGTCGCCGGTCGGGTGCGGGACCTGCGCCGGGAGTGGCGGGAGTGCGTGCAGGGGCTGCTGGCGGAGGCGGAGCGCAGGGGGGAACTCGCCGCCGGTGTGACGCCGCAGCGCACCAGCGCCGTCGTCCTCGCCGCCACGACCGGTATCGAGGTTCTGGCGCGCGAGGATCACGAGTGGCTCGCGCGGCCTTCGCTGACCGACCTGTGGCAGTTGCTGCTGCCGTGCCTGGCGGCGCCTCGGCTGGCCGGGGTGGTGGATCCGGCGGGGAGCGGACCGGCGGAGAGCGGACCGGAGAGCGGACCGGCGGGGAGCGCACTGGCGGAGAGCGGACCGGTGGGGGGCCAGGCGGTGGGGGGTCAGCCGGTGGAAGGTCAACCGGCGGGGAGTGATCCGTTGGGGCGTGGGCCGGTGGTCCGGGACGGGCAGGCGGAGGCGGGCAGGGCGGGGCTCGCGCTGCGGTAGTCACCCGCCTTTGGCCGACAGCGGGTGAAGCTGTGGCCAAAACAAACCGGATGCCAAGTTTTTTCCGCCCCCGGATCGCACGATGGTCCCCCAGCCTCTGGACCAAGGAGCGATGAGTCATGGCACAGCAGGCCTGCCCCTTCCTGTCGGTCGACCCGTCCGGCCAGGATCTCTACGGCGAGATATCCCGCATCCGTGCCCAGGGCCCGGCCGTGGAAGTCGAACTCCCCGGCGGCGTACGGGCTTGGTGGATCACCGGCCTGGAGCTGAACAAGCGGCTCCTGGCCGGACCCGAGACGAGCAAGGACGCCTTCCAGCACTGGCCGGCCTGGATCAACGGGGACATCTCCCGGACCTGGCCGCTCGCCATCTGGGTCTCGGTGCGCAACATGGTCACCGCCTACGGCTCCGACCACACCCGGCTGCGCAAGCCGATGGCCGCCGCCTTCACCAAGCGTCGCGTCGACGCGCTGCTGCCGCGTGTCCAGGACATCGTCGACCGGGCGCTGGACGCGCTGGAGCGGATCCCGGAGGGCGAAGTCGTCGACCTGCGGGCGGCGTTCGCGGCGCCCGTCCCGCACGAGGTGGTGTGCGAGCTCTTCGGCGTACCGCCCGGCCAGGACGGCCCCCGCGCGGCCCTCTACCGCATCATCAGCCGCTTCTTCGACACGGCGATCTCCCTGGAGGACGCCCAGGCCAACGCCGTCGACCTCTACGGCACGCTGACCGCGTTCCTCCAGCACAAGCGCGAGCACCCGGCCGACGACCTGACGACGGCGCTCATCGCCGCGCGCGACGAAGGGAGCCTCAGCGAACAGGAGTTGATGGACAATCTGATCCTGCTGCTCACCGCGGGCTTCGAGACGACCGTCAACCTCATCGACAACACCGTGCACAGCCTGCTCGCCCACCTCGACCAGCTAGACCTCGTCCGCTCCGGGCAGGTCAGTTGGGAGGACGCCCTGGAGGAGTCGCTGCGCTTCGAGGCTCCAGGAGCCATGTCGGGCCTGCGCTACGCCGTCGAGGACATCGAGATCGAACCGGGTCTGACCATCCCCAAGGGCGACCCGCTCGTGGTCTCCTTCGCCGGTGCCGGGCGCGACCCCGAGCGGCACGGGCCGGACGCCGAACGGTTCGACGTCACGCGCACAACCAGCCGCGACCACCTGTCCTTCGGCCACGGCGTGCACCACTGCCTGGGCCGGCCCCTCGCGATGGCCGAGGCGACCGTGGCCCTGACATCGCTGTTCACGCGCTTCCCGCGGCTGGCACTGGCCGATCCGGCGCATCCGCCGAAGCGGCTGCGGTCCATCATCTCCACCGGCCACGAGGAACTGCCGGTGCTGCTGCACGGCCGGGGCCCGGCGGGCCCGCGCCCGGAGGAGACGGATGCGGATGCGGAGGCGGATGTGGGGGCGGAGCCGAAGTTCCAGGCGGAGGCGGGGACCGAGGTCCAGGCGCAGGCGGAGGTCTAGGCGCAGGCCGAGGCGGTCAGGAGACTTTCCGGCCGTCGAGGAACGCGCGGTACCAGGGCGCCGCGCGGCCGAACACGGTCGCGAAACCCTCACCGGGCGAGCAGTCGAGGCCTTTCCAGAACGCGTCGTCCACGAACCAGTGGTCGACCGTGAGCATGCCGAGATGATGGAGGGCGAGCGGTGACCCGGCGGCCCGGTCGAGGGCGGTGGCGACGTCCACGGCCGCACCGCCGCCGGGCTCCCCCAGCTCCCGGGACACCGCGGCCAGCAAATCCGTGACCGCTACCGGCTCGGGGTGGCTGACGTGGTGCACACCGCCGCCGGGCGCGGGGGAGAGCGCGGCGGCCACCACCGCACGGCCCAGGTTGTCGACGTCGATCATCGACTGGAGCGCCCCGCAGCCGGTCAGGGTGGCCGACAGTTCCTTCATCAGCCACACCAGCCCGGGGATCACCCAGCGGTCGCCCTCGCCGTACACGAGGTGCGGGCGCAGCACCAGGCCGCCCGCGTCGAGGACGTACCGTTCGGCGGCGGCCCGGGTGCGGCTGGTGGGTGACGCCGGCGCGATCGGCGCCTCCCCGGGGCGTACGCCGCGGAAGGGGCCCCGGCCGAGGACGGCGGCCGTACTGACGTACACGATCCGGCGCACTCCGGCGCGCACGGCCTCCTCGACCAGGGCACGGGTGCCGTGGTCGTTGACCGCCTGGACCGTCTCGGCGTCGCCGCCGATCTGTGTGGCGCAGTGCACCAGGACATCGGTGTCGGCGCAGACCCCGCGCAGGGAGGGAGGGGCGCAGAGGTCGCCGTGGACGTACTCGGGGCCGTGCGGCGCGTGCCGGGACAACAGGCGTACGTGGACGTCTGGTTGCCGCTGTGCCGCGGTGGCGACCCGGCTGCCGACGAAGCCGCTCGCGCCCGTGATCAGAACCTTGACCGTCACGACAGGGACCGTACCCGCGCAGGCCGGGAGGAGGTCAGGCTCGCGGTGAAGACGGACGCGCCGTCCTGCCGCCCCGAGACCCGTACGGTCACCTCCCCGGGACGCTCGTCGAAGACCTCGGTCTCGATCCGGCACGGGCTGTGCAGCTCCGCGTAGTGGGCGAAGTCGGCCTTCAGCGTGACCGGCAGGAAGGGGTGCAGGCCGGACGCGGCGGTCGCGGCCTGGCGGGCCGCCTCGAACAGGACCATGCCGGGCACGTGGTCGTTGGGCCGTGGGAAGAGGACCGGGTGGCCGGTGTCGACGCGCAGGTTCCAGACGCCGGGGCGGTCGGCGGGTGCCAGGACGACGTCCTCGGCGCGGGACCGTCCCGCGGCCCGTGGCGCTATGCCCGTGAGAAGGGGGACCGGTGTGTTCAGGGCGTTCAATCGGCCCGCCCGCAGGCGGCGGTAGGCGCGCGGTGGGGTGCAGCCGGTGCTTCCGGTGCCGCGGGCGACGAACCGTCCGGCGCGGCGGAACTCCATCGTCGTCCGCATGCTGCGCAGTCCGCGGCCGCGGCGGCGGATCTCGGAGCAGACGACGTCGAACTCGACCGGTTCGGCGGCGTCTGCCAGCAGCAGCGCGGCCGGGTCGACGCTGACCGTCAGGTCCCACATGACGAAGTGGGTGTCGGCAGGGGCGCCGAACTCGGCGTGTGCCAGCACCATCGAGGCCTGCCGCAACGTTTCGCCCACGATCATCGGGTCCTGGTGCCGGTCGTCGACCGGGCCGAAGAAGGGGTGGGCGGCCGGCCAGTGAGCGGTGAAGCGGAAACGGGTGTCGGAGATTCGGGTCCACCGGGCGGGGAAGACGTCCGTCTCGGTGGTGCGGTGGGCGAGCTCTGGGGTGACGGCGGTGACCGCGGTGACGGTGGTGACGGGCGAGTGGGGGGCGGGGCGGCCGGTGACGGGAGAGGGCGGCGCGGGGTCTTCGGGGGCGGTCGCCGAGGGCGCGGGTTTCTCGGGGGCGGTCGCTGAGGAGGCTGGTTCCTTGGGGACGGCCGCCGGGGGTGCGGGTTCCTCGGGGGCGGTGCCCGGGGGTGCCGTCTGCCGGGGGACGGTGGGGTGTGGCGGGTTCTCGACGGTCGTAGCGGTTCCGTTTGCCGGACGGCCCCCACGTCCGGTCTGATCCTCCGTGAGTGCGCTCAAATGCTCTGTCTGCGGCATGAGAACCCCCAGGATCGGCTGCCTGGCCGCGATCGACGCTTGACTAAGATACGGACGAGCCGGTTTTTTTCAAAGGGTGAGCCAAGCCGCTGGGACAGGCCCTCGCGCCCTCGCCACACAGCGACTTCACAGGGATCGACCAAGCTCAGGAGGCACCCGATGGCGCGACAGGAGCGCGCGATCCGCACCCGGCGGACCATCCTGGAGGCGGCAGCGGCCGTCTTCGACGAACGCGGCTACACCTCGGCGACCATCGGCGAGATCCTGGACCGGGCAGGCGTCACCAAGGGGGCGCTGTACTTCCACTTCGGCTCCAAGGAGGAGCTGGCGGTGGGGGTGTTCGAGGAGCAGCTCGCGATCGCGCTCCCGCCGCAGTCCAGCAAGCTGCAGGAACTCGTCGACTCCGGCCTGGTGATGGCCCGCCGGCTGCGGTCCGAACCGCTGGTGCGGGCCAGTGTGGGGCTCGCCCTCGACCAGGGGGCCATGGACCTCGACCGCACCCCGGCCTTCCGGATGTGGATCGACCAGAACACGCAGTTGCTGACCGAGGCGAAGGAGCGCGGCGAACTGCTGCAGCACGTCGACGTGGCGGAGACGGCGGAGCTGCTCGTCGGCAGCTTCTCCGGGGTGCAGCTGCTGTCCCACCTGCGCTGCCAGCGGCAGGATCTGGAGCGCCGTGTCGTCGTGCTGTTCGAGCACTTCCTGCCCAGCATCACCGTGCCCGCGGTGCTGGCCCGGCTCGACATCTCGGTGGACCGGGCCGAGCGGCTGCTGGCGCAGGTGTGGAGGGAGGGGGAAGCGGCCGTGGCCGTGGAGGCCTCGGTGTCTTCGGCGCCTTCAGGGACTTCCGTGCCCTCCGTGCCTTCCGTGCCTTCCGTGCCCTCAGGGCCCTCTGGGCCTTCCGTGCCTTCAGTGCCTTCGGGGGCTTAGCGCGCCACCGCCGCGCGTGCCCGGCATGAGTTGTCCACTGCGGTGGAGTTGTCCACAGGGTCTGACGCGTTTCGGCCGCCGGTTGTACGGTCGGCACGAGTTGATGTTCGTGCGCGTGCGGGGGAGGCGGTTGGGATGACCAGGGCTGGAGCTCAGGACGAGAGCGGGGCCGCGGCGAGGGACGGGGCGCCGCGCCGGCTGCCCAAGGTGCGTGGCTTCGCCGAATGGCCGGCCGAGGGCTCACCCAAGGACGAGGGCAAGGCCCTGCGCAAGCGGATCCCGCGCAGCGCGCACGCCACGCTCGACCTGGACGCGTCCCGGCCCGACGCGGTGAGCGCCGTGGAGGAGTCAGGCCGCGGGCGGCTGCCCGAGCTGGCCCCGCTCCGGGTCGGCCGCATGACCGCCACCCCGTTCGCGTTCCTGCGCGGCGCGGCGGGCCTCATGGCGTACGACCTGGCGCGCACGCCCATGACCGGGATCCGGGCCCAGATCTGCGGCGACGCCCACGCGGCCAATTTCGGCCTGTACGGCGACGCACGCGGCGGCCTGGTCATCGACCTGAACGACTTCGACGAAACGGTGCCCGGTCCCTGGGAGTGGGATCTCAAGCGTCTCGTGGCCTCCCTGGTGCTCGCGGGCCGGGTGGCGGGCGCCGACGAGGACCAGTGCCGCAAGGCGGCGTACGACGCGGCGGGCGCCTACCGCAGAACCATGCGGCTCCTGGCCCGGCTCCCGGTGCTGGACGCGTGGAACGCCATCGCTGACGAGGAGCTCGTCTCCCACACCGACGCCCATGATCTGCTCGGCACGCTGGAGCGGGTCTCCGAGAAGGCCCGCCACAACACCAGCGGCCGCTTCGCGGCCAAATCGACCGAGACCACCGAAGACGGCGGGCGCCGATTCGTGGACGCCCCGCCGGTGCTGCGACGGATCCCGGACGCCGAGGCCGCGGCGGTGGCGGCGTCCCTGGAGGAGTACGTCGGCACCCTGCAGGAGGACCGCCTGCCGCTCCTCGCCCGGTACGCGGTGCACGACGTGGCCTTCCGGGTCGTCGGCACGGGCAGCGTCGGCACCCGGTCCTACGTCGTGCTGCTCCTCGACCACCGCGGTGAGCCGCTGGTGCTCCAGGTGAAGGAAGCGCGGGCGTCTGCACTGGTGCCGCATCTGGTGACGGCCGGTTTCGAGGCGCCGGAGGCCGGTCACGAGGGGCGGCGGGTCGTGATGGGCCAGAAGCGGATGCAGGTCGTGAGCGACAACCTGCTGGGCTGGACGACGGTCGACGGTCTCCCCTTCCAGGTCCGCCAGTTCCGCAACCGCAAGGGCAGCGTCGACCCGGCCGCGCTGGCCGCCGACCAGATGGACGACTACGGCCGCATGACCGGTGCGCTCCTGGCCCGCGCGCACGCGCACAGCGCCGATCCGCGGCTCATCGCCGGGTACTGCGGGAAGAACGAGGAGCTGGACGAGGCGATGGCGGACTTCGCCGTGGCCTACGCGGACCGGACCGAGGCAGATCACGCGGAGCTGGTGGCCGGGGTGCGGGCGGGGAAGGTCTCCGCGGAGGTGGGGGTGTAGAGCCTGGGGGTCTCGGGTGCGGGGTGGTGCGAGGTGTGGGGTGCAGGTGCGTGCGGCTGCGGGTTGCGGGTTGCCGGTTCTGTGAGGCGCGCTGTGGTCTGAGGGCTGAGGCGGTGGCGGTGGATCGCCGGTTGTGGCTGATGGCTGTGGCTGGGGCGCGTCGGATGTGGCGCCGTACGTCGGGTTCGTCCGGCCGGGGCTGCCCTCCGGGGCGTGGGCGGGGCCGGGCCGTCACCTAGGCTGGTCGGGTGACGACCCCGGAAGCTGAGCAGGATGGTGGCGACGCCGCCCGGCCCGAGGCGCGGCTGGAGCGGGCCGTGCGGGCCGCCGAGCAGGCGTTGATCGAGTACGAGATCGCGGTGGAGACCTTCCGCGTCGAGGTCGAGAACTTCTCCCGGCTGCACGAACAGAAGCTCGGCCCGATCTACGCCCGGCTCGAGGAGCTGGACGCCCGGATCCTGGAGGCCAGAGCCGCCCGCAGCGGCGACCCCGCGGACCGGCAGCGGGCGGAGGAGGCCAGGGCCCGGCTCGCCCCGATCCCCGGCGTCGAGGATCTGCTGCACGGCTGGATGGACGGCAGCGGCCTGTTCCCGGAGGCCTCCGCGATGCTCACGGACCAGCCGGTCCGGCCCCCGCAGCGGGTCCGCCCCAGCGAGGAGGCCCGCAAGCTCTACCGCGACCTCGCCCGCAAGGCCCACCCGGACCTGGCGCAGGAGGAGAAGGAACGCGCGCGGCGCGAGGAGTTCATCACGCGGGTCAACGCCGCCTACGCCAGGGGCGACGAGGCCGAGCTGCGTGAACTCGCCGAGGAGTGGGCCAAGGGACCCGAGCTGAAGCGGGGCCCGAGCCGCGCCGAGGAGCTCTACGCCCGGCTCGAATGGCTCGCCCAGCGCAAGGAGCTGCTCGGCCTGCTCGCCAGGGAACTGGAGGACAGCGCCATCGGCCACATGCTCCAGCTGGCCCCGGACGACCCGGACCGGCTCCTGGACGAGATCGGGCAGGGGCTGCTCGCCCAGGTCACCGAGCGCGAGACGGAGCTGGCCGCGCTGCTCGGCGAGGGAGAAGGCCAGGGGCAGGACCAGGGCGAGGGCCAGGTCTGAGCCGTGCCCCGGCCGGGGCACGGGCCGGTTCCGGTAGCGTCGGACGCATGAGTTTTGGAGCTGGTGTGCCCACGGTCGCGGTCGCGGACCTCAAGGACGGCGACTTCCTGCTGGACGTCCGGGAGGACGACGAGTGGAAGGCCGGTCACGCCGAAGGGGCGCTGCACATCCCCATCAGCGAATTCGTCGCCCGCTACGGCGAGCTGACCGAGGCCGCCCCGCAGGACGGCCGGGTCCATGTGATCTGCCGCTCCGGAGGCCGGTCCGCCCAGGTCACGATGTATCTGGCCCAGCAGGGCATCGACGCTGTGAACGTCGATGGCGGCATGCAGGTGTGGGAGGCGGTGGGCCGTCCCGTCGTGACGGACGACGGTCAGCAGGGGTTCGTCCTCTAGACGGACTCGACCGACTCGACCATCTGACCGACGCGATCGCTGGCCGACTGACCGCCTGCCGCCTGACCGATTAGGTCGCCTGAGTCGCCTGAGTCGCCTGAGTCGCCTGAGTCGCTGGGACCCGCCCGTTCGCCTCAGGCCAGTGGGTGGGTCGCCAGGAGGTCGCCCAGGCTCTCTTCGTGTGCCGAGGCCGGGCCGAGTGACAGTTCCAGGTACTTGGCCCAGGCGTGGTAGCGGTGCAGGGGGTAGTCGACGTCGGCGCCGAAGCCGCCGTGCAGGTGCTGCGCGGTCTGCACGACCCGGCGTACGCCCTCCGCAGCCCAGATCTTCGCGACGGCCACGTCCCCGGCGGCGGGCAGCGGGCCCGGGGCCCCGGAGGAGATCCGCCACGCGGCCTGCCACAGTGTGGCCTCCATGGCGCGCAGGTCGATGTAGCGGTCGGCGGCCTGCACGGCGACGGCCTGGAAGGTCGCGATGGGGAACCCGAACTGCTCCCGCTTGCCCGTGTAGTCCCCGGTCATCCGCAGCACGCGCTCCCCAAGGCCGAGGGCCAGCGCGCACGTCCCGGTGGCCAGCAGATCCCGCAGCCACTCCCACGCCCCGTCGGCGTCGATCACGTCCCGGGCGGCGAGCCGGGCCGATTCCAGCCGCAGCTCGCCGAGCCGCTCGCCGCTGGTGGAGAACTGCTCGGCGAGGACGGTTCCCTCGTGGCCGCGCGGCACCAGGGCCAGCACGGTCCGGCCGGTCCCGGTGTGCGCGGGGACGAGCGTGACGTCCGCGTCGTGGGCCCACGGCACCGCCGTCTGGACACCGTCCAGCACCCAGGTGCCGCCGTCCTGCCGGGCGGTCACGGCCTGCTCGGCCGGGTCGTGGCCGGTGCGGCCGTGCGCGGCGACGGTCAGCACCATCTCGCCCCGGCCGGCCCGGGCGAGCAGGTCCGCCTTCGCCTCTTCGCCGCCGTAGGCCTGGACGGCCGCCGCTGCCGCGCTGCTCTCCAGCAGGGGCACCCTGGCCAGGACCCGCGCCGACTCCCGCAGGACCAGGCACAAGGCGATGGCGTCCAGGCCGGCCCCGCCGTACCGGGTGTCGAGCAGCAGGCTCAGCAGGTCCGCGTCGGCGAGTGTGGCCCACAGGGCCCGGTCGTAGGTATCGGCGACGGCGCCGGGGGTGAGGGCCGGGCTGGGCACGGCGTCGGGTGCGACCCCGGCGAACACGCCCCTCGCCGCCTCGGCCGCCGCCTGCTGCTCCTCGGTGAAGGTGAAGTCCACGGTGCCTGTCCTTCCGGCGATCCCGGTGAGCTGACGGGGCGTCAAGATAGAACAGGTTCTAGAAGAAGGGAATGGGTGTACGGGCGGGCGCCGTAGGGTGTCACTCTCATGGACGGCCGGCCGGGGCGGCCTGTGGATAACCTGCGGGGGTCCCCTGTGGACCAGGGGGACCGCGGGTTCGACCGGTCGCGCTCGCCGTACGGTCGGCGTCCGCGGTGTGGCGACGGCCACGGCCGGACCGGCGGCCAGGGGCTGTGCCCGGGTGGGCGTCCTGAGTACCGTGCCCGTGCCGACGCCGCGCAGTGCCGCGCGGGCGGCACGACGCCCTCGCGGCCGGCCGGGCGGACGGAACGACGCCCTCGCGGCCGGCCGGGCGGACGGAACGAGACCGGGATCGTGGAACGGGGCGGAATGGACGCGTACGACAAGGGCTCGGACGTCCGGCACGGCTCGGACGCCCGGCACGGCCCGGACGCGCCGGACCGGCCGGTCCCGCCCGAGGAGCGGGGCGCGCCGCACGAGGAGCGGGGCGCGCCGCACGAGGAGCGGGGCGCGCCGGCCGAGTCCGCCCGTCCGGTCGGGCCGTCCGGGCCCCTCGGGGCCCACCCGCTCGGCGAACCCCGAACCGGTGTCGCCGCGCTCTCCCTCCGCTACCGGATCGCGGTGGCCCTGGCGCTGGCGGTCGTCGCCGTCGGGGTGTGTGTGCATCTGGGGATGACGTTCCTGCACGTCGCGCCGGCGAATACGGTCACCAAGGCGCACGGCAAGGCCGTGGACGACTGGATCTACCCGGAGTTCGAGCAGAACTGGAAGCTGTTCGCGCCGAACCCGCTCCAGCAGAACATCTCGATCCAGGTCCGCGCCGGGATCCGGGGGCCGGACGGCAGCCCGTCGACCACCGGCTGGTACGACCTGTCCGCCGAGGACGGCCGGGCCATCGACAAGAACCTGCTGCCGAGCCACACCCAGCAGAACGAACTGCGCCGCGCCTGGGACTTCTACGTCGCGACGCACGACGGCGAGAACCGCCCGGTGGGCCTGCGCGGCTCGCTCTCGGAGTCGTATCTGCGCCGGATCATGGTGCTGCGCCTCGACCGTGATGACGCCGTACGGGCCGCGACCGGGGGTGCCGGTGTCATCGAGCGGGTGCAGGTCCGCTCCCGGACCAGCAATGTGCCGCCGCCCCGGTGGAGCCGGGAGAAGGTCTCCACGACGCCGTCCTACCGGGAGCTGCCGTGGTGGAAGGTCCCGCAGGACGAGGCCGCGGGAGGGGTGCGGTGAACCGCTTCTCGCTGGCCGTCTCGGGCGGTATCGCCCGCGTCACCGAGGCCGCCCTGGGCCCGTACCAGACGGCCGTCATCCGCATCGGCTTCAGTGCCACGTGGCTGCTGTTCCTGCTCCGCGAGCTACCCCACCGCCACGAGCTGTACGGTCCCGACGGCCCCTGGAGCTGGGATCTCGCGCAGCAGCTGATCGCGTCCAACGGCTCCTTCACCGCGCTGATGTGGTCGGACGGCCGGGTCTGGTTCGAGATCGTCTACGCGCTCGCGGTCCTCTCCAGTGGCCTGCTGATGCTGGGCTGGCGCACCCGCACCATGTCGGTGCTGTTCATGGTCGGCGTGCTGTCGCTGCAGAACCGCAGCGTCTTCATGGGTGACGGCGGCGACAACGTGCTGCACCTGATGTCGATCTACCTGGTCTTCACGCGGTGCGCCCAGGTGTGGTCGCTGGACGCCCGGCGGGCTGTGCGGGAGCGGGCGGCACGCGCGCGGGGTGAGCGGGTCACGGACCGGACCGGGCCGGCCCTGTGGGGCGTGCTCGGGGCCGTGCTGGTCGCGGTCACCCTGGTCGGCCGGTTGCAGGGCGACTGGCTGATACCGGCGCTGCTGTGGACGGTGTGGGTGGCGCAGGCCCTGTGGTGGCTGGTCGGACGCCGGGCCGGGACCGGTGAGCCGCGGATCCTGCTGGACGTGATCGGCAACGTCGTGCACAACGGCGCCCTGCTCGTGATCATGGCCGAGGCGTGCCTGATCTACGCGACGGCCGGCTGGTACAAGGTCCAGGGCTCCCGCTGGCAGGACGGCACTGCGGTCTACTACCCGCTCCACCTGGAGTACTTCTCGCCCTGGCCGGCGCTCGCCGATCTGCTGTCGGCCAGCGGCACGATGGTGATGCTGGTGACCTACGGGACGGTCCTGGTGCAGGTCGCCTTCCCGTTCACCCTGTTCAACCGGCGGGTGAAGAACGTGCTGCTGGCGGTGATGATGACCGAGCACGCGGTGATCGCCGTGGTCCTGGGTCTGCCGTTCTTCTCGCTGGCGATGATCGCGGCGGACGCGGTGTTCCTGCCGACGGGCTTCCTGCGCCGCCTGGGCGGCCGGGCGGCACGCGCGCGTGACCGGCTCACGCGCCGGGGCGGGCGGGTGTCCCTGCCCGGGCAGCGGGCCCGGGAGAACCCCGGGGCCGAGCACGTAGGCTCCGGGGCATGACCGACCCCGTGACCCGCTGGCACCGGCTCGCCGGCGACACCGTCCTGCTCGACGGGTTCCACGCCCTCAAGCACGCGCTGCGTTTCGGAGCCGAGGTGCCGGTGGCGGTCACCGCGGACCGGGCCGCCGCACTGGCCCTCGCCGAGGAGCTGGCCCCGGACGTCCGGGACGCGCTGGCCGGGCTGCTGACGGAGGTGCCGTACGCGACGTACACGTCGTTCGTGCCGCGCCCGCACCCGACGGCGGTGGCCGCGCTGGCGGTACGGCCCTCCCGTGAGTCCAGCCTCGCGAAGCTGGCCCACACGCCCCGCACGACCCCGGTCGTGGTCCTCGACCACCCGCGCAACCTCGGCAACGCGGGGGCGGTGATCCGCCTGGCCGCCGGTTTCGGGGCGACCGGTGTGGTGACGACCGGGACGATGGACCCCTGGCACCCGACGGTCGTGCGGGGCGGGGCGGGGCTGCACTTCGCGACGACGGTGGAGCGGCTGACCGCCGAGGAGCTGCCGCCGGGCCCGCTGTTCGCCCTGGACCCGGAGGGCGACGACATCCGGGGCGTCAAGCTCCCGGACGACGCCGTCCTCGCGTTCGGCTCCGAGCGCACGGGTCTGTCGGCCGAGCTGCGCGCCCGGGCCGGTCACCTGCTGTCCCTGCCGATGCGCCCCCAGGTCAGCAGCTACAACCTGGCGACGAGCGTGGCGATGACGCTGTACCACTGGAGCTGCGGGGCGCCCCTTCAGGGGCGCGGGGAACCGCGCGAGTAACCACGACGCACCGGCACCCGCGCAAGCGACCGCACCCCCGAGCGCTCAGGCGTCCCTGCGCACCTCGACCACGCGGAACCGGTTGGCGACGAACGCCCCGTCACACAGCGCGGCACTCGCCGCCGGGTTGCCGCCCGACCCGTGGAAGTCGGAGAACGCGGCCGTCTGGTTGACGTACACCCCGCCCGTGAGGTTCAGCGACAGCTGCGCCGCCTCCTCCAGGCAGGCTTCCTGCACGTCCCGCTCGACCTCCGCGTCGGTCGTGTACGCCCCGACGGTCATCGCGCCCTTCTCCCGGACCGTCCGCCGCAGCAGCTCCACCGCGTCCGTCGCCGAGTCGACCGCCACGGCGAAGGACACCGGCCCGAAGCACTCGCTCATGTAGGCGGCCTCGTCGTCCGGCTTGGCGCCGTCCAGCTTGACGATGACCGGCGTGCGGACGACGGCCCCCGGGAAGTCGGGGTTGGTGATCTCGCGGGAGGCCAGGGCGACCTCGCCCAGTCCCGACGCGGCCTCCAGCCGGGCCTTCACGTCCGGGTTGACGATCGCGCCGAGCAGCGCGTTCGCCCGGGCGTCGTCGCCCAGCAGGCCGTCCACCGACTTGGCGAGGTCCGCGACCACCTCGTCGTAGGACTTGGGGCCCTGGTCCGTGGTGATGCCCTCGCGGGGGACCAGCAGGTTCTGCGGGGTCGTGCACATCTGGCCGCTGTACAGGGACAGCGAGAACGCCAGGTTGGAGAGCATGCCCTTGTAGTCGGACGTGGAGTGGACGACGACCGTGTTGACGCCGGCCTTCTCCGTGTAGACCTGCGCCTGGCGGGCGTTGGCCTCCAGCCAGTCGCCGAACTCGGTCGAGCCCGTGTAGTCGATGATCCGGATCTCGGGGCGCAGCGCGAGCGTCTTGGCGATGCCCTCGCCGGGGCGTTCGGCGGCCAGGGCGACGAGGTTCGGGTCGAAGCCGGCCTCGGTGAGCACCTCGCGCGCGACCTGCACGGTGAGGGCGAGCGGCAGCACCG
The DNA here is from genome assembly GCF_031348265.1 of Streptomyces collinus. Classification (NCBI taxonomy): domain Bacteria; kingdom Bacillati; phylum Actinomycetota; class Actinomycetes; order Kitasatosporales; family Streptomycetaceae; genus Streptomyces; species Streptomyces collinus. The sequence continues at coordinate 4,489,749 of NZ_CP133771.1, forward strand.
CGCGCGGGTGGGGCTTGACCAGGACGGCGTTGCCGGTGGCGAGGGAGGCGAACAGGCCCGGGTAGCCGTTCCACGTGGGGAAGGTGTTGCAGCCGATCATCAGGGCGATGCCGCGCGGGACCGGCGTGAACTGCTTGTTCATGGCCAGCGGGTCGCGCTTGCCCTGGGGCTTGGTCCACTCGGCGTTGTCGGGCGTGCGCACCTGCTCGACGTAGGCGTAGGCCACGGCTTCCATGCCGCGGTCCTGGGCGTGCGGGCCGCCCGCCTGGAACGCCATCATGAACGCCTGGCCGGAGGTGTGCATGACCGCGTGCGCGAACTCGTGCGTCCGGTCGCTGATGCGCTTGAGGATCTCCAGGCAGACCACCGCGCGCTGCTCCGCGCCCGCGTCGCGCCAGGCGCGCTGGCCGGCCTTCATGGCGGGCAGCAGCACGTCGAGGTCCGCGTGCGGGTACGTCACGCCGAGGTCGACGCCGTAGGGGGACGTCTCGCCGCCCACCCAGTCGTCCGTGCCCGGCTGGCCGAGGTCGAGACGGGAGCCGAGCAGGGCGTCGAAGGCGGCCTTGCCCGCCGCCGCGTCCAGGCTGCCGTTCTCCCCGTAGGCCTTCGGGTGCTCGGGGTGCGGGGACCAGTACGCGCGCGTGCGGATCGCTTCCAGCGCCTGGTCGAGGGTGGACCGGTGCCGGGCGATCAGCTCGTGCGCCGAGAGTGCGGCGGTCATGGGTGACCAACTCCTCGTCTCAAGAACTCCTCGTCGAGTTCATGACCTGGGCAGAAACCTGGGCAGGAACACTCGGACAGAGCTAGAGTAACCGAACGATCGGTCGGTTCAAGGGGGTCCGCCGCATCTGTGGAAAACCCCGTGCGGGAGGATCGCGCACATGACAGCACTCGACCTCAGCAGCCCCGTGGCCGTCGTCGGCACCGGCACCATGGGCCAGGGAATCGCCCAGGTCGCGCTGGTCGCGGGCCATCCCGTACGGCTGTACGACACCGTCCCCGGGCGGGCCCGGAAGGCGGCCGAGGCGATCGGCGCCCGGCTGGACCGGCTCGTCGAGAAGGACCGGCTCACCGGCCCCGACCGGGACGCCGCCCGCGCCCGGCTGCTGCCCGCCGAGAGCCTCGCCGAGCTCGCCGACTGCGCCCTGGTCGTCGAGGCGGTCCTGGAGCGGCTGGACGTCAAACAGGAGCTGTTCCGCGACCTGGAGGGCATCGTCTCCGACGACTGCCTGCTCGCCACCAACACCTCGTCGCTGTCCGTCACCGCCATCGGCGGCGCCCTGCGCGCCCCCGGCCGCTTCGTCGGCCTGCACTTCTTCAACCCCGCGCCGCTGCTGCCGCTGGTCGAGGTCGTCTCCGGGTTCACCACCGACGTCACCCACGCCACGCGCGCGTACGAGACCGCCCGGGCCTGGGGCAAGACGCCGGTCGCCTGCGCGGACACCCCGGGCTTCATCGTCAACCGCATCGCCCGGCCCTTCTACGCCGAGGCCTTCGCGGTCTACGAGGCGCAGTGCGCCGACCCGGCCACCATCGACGCCGTGCTGCGCGAGTCGGGCGGCTTCCGGATGGGCGCGTTCGAGCTGACCGACCTGATCGGCCAGGACGTCAACGAGTCCGTCACGCAGTCGGTCTGGCAGTCCTTCTTCCACGACGTGCGCTTCACGCCGTCCCTCGCTCAGCGCCGCCTGGTCGAGTCCGGCCGGCTCGGCCGCAAGACCGGCCACGGCTGGTACGACCACCGCGACGGCGCCGAGCGTCCCGAGCCGGACACCGCCGAGCGGCGGCAGCCGCCCGCCTACGTCGTCGTCGAGGGAGACCTGGGCCCGGCCGTCGAGCTGCTCGCGCTGATCCGTGAGGCGGGCATCCCGGTCCGCGACGAGGGCGACGACGAGGAACAGGGGGCGTGTCTGGTGCTCCCGAGCGGCGGCCGGCTCCTCCTCGCCGACGGGCAGACCGCCGTGGAATTCCCGGACTTCGTCTACTTCGACCTCGCCCTGGACTACCGCCGGGCCACCCGGATCGCCCTGTCCGCCTCCCAGGACACCTCCCCGCAGACCCTCGCCGAGGCCATCGGTCTCTTCCAGGCGCTCGGCAAGCAGGTCAGCTTCATCGGCGACATGCCCGGCATGATCGTCGCCCGCACGGTCGCGCGGATCATCGACCTGGCGCACGACGCGGTCGCCAAGGGCGTGGCCACCGAGGAGGACATCGACACCGCGATGCGCCTCGGTGTCAACTACCCCCTGGGTCCCTTCGAGTGGAGCCGCCGCCTCGGCCGCACCTGGGCCTACGTGCTCCTGGACGACCTGCACCGGCGCGATCCCTCGGGCCGCTACGCGCCGTCCCTGGCGCTGTACCGCCACGCCCACGCCCCCGACCCGCGGGAAGGCTCAGCCTCATGACCACCGCCAAGCGCGACACCTACACCCCGGACACGCTGCTGTCCGTCGCCGTCCAGGTGTTCAACGAGCGTGGGTACGACGGCACCTCCATGGAGCACCTCTCCAAGGCGGCCGGCATCTCCAAGTCGTCGATCTACCACCATGTGGCCGGCAAGGAGGAGCTGCTGCGCCGGGCCGTGAGCCGGGCCCTGGACGAGCTCTTCGGGATCCTCGACGAGGAGCACGCGCGCGTGGGGCGTGCCGCCGACCGCCTGGAGCACGTCGTCCGGCGCATGGTCGAGGTGCTCATCGCCGAACTGCCCTATGTGACCCTGCTGCTGCGCGTGCGGGGCAACACCGACACCGAGCGGTGGGCCCTGGAGCGGCGCCGCGACTTCGACCACCGCGTCGCCGACCTGCTCAAGGCCGCCGCCGCGGACGGGGACGTGCGCGCCGACATAGAGGTCCGGCTGGTGACCCGGCTGGTCTTCGGCATGATCAACTCGATCGTCGAGTGGTACCGGCCGGACGGCCGCGGCATGAACGAGCGCGAGGTGGCCGACGCGGTGGTGCAGGTGGCCTTCTCCGGCCTGCGCAAGGCCGCCTGACGCGGGCAGCGGGCCTCACCCCCGGGCAGCGGGCCTCACCCCTGCGGCTCCAGGTCCTCCTCCTCGAACACCAGCAGCGTGCGCGTGCTGAGCACCTGCGGGATCGCTTGGAGCCGGGTCAGCACCAGCTCGCGCAGGGACCGGTTGTCGGAGACGTGGACCAGCAGCAGTACGTCGAAGTCGCCGCCCATCAGGGCGATGTGGGAGGCGCCGGGCAGCTGTCTGAGCTCCTCGCGCACCGTGCGCCAGGAGTTCTGGACGATCTTCAGCGTGATGTAGGCGGAGGTGCCCTGACCTGCCCGCTGGTGGTCGACCCGGGCGCCGAAACCGCGGATCACGCCGTCCTCGACGAGCCGGTTGATGCGGGCGTAGGCGTTGGCCCGCGAGACGTGGACCCGGTCGGCGACCGACCGTATCGAGGCGCGGCCGTCCGCCTGGAGCATGCGCAGGATGTCCTGATCTATGGCGTCCAGAGGGCGCGGCGGCGGCAGCGGGCCGCTGTCGTCCTGCCGCTCGGCCATTTGTTCAGATGCCACCTGCGCCGACCTCCCTACCATGGACGTACTGCGTCCATCTCAGGTTGTGGAGAACCGTTTGTCCACAGCCTGGGGCCACCCATAGCCAAATTGTGCCGTCGACCGAACAATCGGTAGGTGAGGCGGGTCACAGCCGACGCGCCTCTTCGAGCCGCTCCCACGAGGAGGTGCCGTCATGACGGTCATGGAGCAGCGGGGCGCATACAAGCCGACCCCGCCGCCCGCCTGGCAGCCCCGGACGGATCCCGCGCCGCTGCTGCCCGACGCCGAGCCGTACCGCGTCCTCGGCACCGAGGCGGCCGCGAAGGCCGACCCCGAGCTGCTGAGGACGCTGTACGCGCAGCTGGTGAAGGGCCGCCGCTACAACGCGCAGGCCACCGCCCTCACCAAGCAGGGCCGTCTCGCTGTCTACCCCTCCACCACCGGCCAGGAGGCCTGCGAGGTCGCCGCCGCGATGGTGCTGAAGGAGCAGGACTGGCTCTTCCCCAGCTACCGCGACACCCTCGCCGTGGTCGCCCGCGGCGTGGACCCGGTGGAGGCGCTCACGCTGCTGCGCGGCGACTGGCACACCGGCTACGACCCCTACGAGCACCGGGTCGCGCCCCTGTGCACCCCGCTCGCCACCCAGCTGCCGCACGCCGTGGGCCTGGCGCACGCCGCCCGCCTCAAGGGCGACGACGTGGTCGCGCTGGCCATGGTCGGCGACGGTGGCACCAGCGAGGGCGACTTCCACGAGGCGCTGAACTTCGCCGCCGTCTGGCAGGCGCCGGTCGTCTTCTTCGTGCAGAACAACGGCTTCGCGATCTCCGTCCCGCTCGCCAAGCAGACCGCGGCCCCGTCGCTGGCCCACAAGGCCGTCGGCTACGGCATGCCCGGCCGCCTGGTCGACGGCAACGACGCCGCCGCCGTGCACGAGGTGCTCTCCGACGCCGTACGCCACGCCCGCGCGGGCGGCGGCCCCACCCTCGTCGAGGCGATCACCTACCGCGTCGACGCCCACACCAACGCCGACGACGCGACCCGCTACCGCGGCGACGCCGAGGTCGAGACCTGGCGCGAACACGACCCGATCCGGCTGCTGGAGCGCGAGCTGACCGGGCGCGGCCTGCTCGACGAGGCCGGCATCGAGGCCGCCCGCCAGGACGCCGAGACCATGGCGGCCGCCCTGCGTGAGCACATGAACCAGGACCCGGCCCTGGATCCGATGGACCTCTTCACCCACGTCTACGCCGAGCCCACCCGGCAACTGCGCGAGCAGCAGGACCAGCTGCGGGCCGAGCTGGAGGCCGAGGCCGACACCGAGCCGGAAGGCGGCACGCACCGATGACCACCGTCGCCGTCAAGCCGGCCACCATGGCGCAGGCCTTCACACGGGCGCTGCGCGACGCCATGGCCGCCGACCCCGCCGTGCACGTCATGGGCGAGGACGTCGGCACCCTCGGCGGCGTCTTCCGCGTCACCGACGGACTCGCCAAGGAGTTCGGCGAGGACCGCTGCACGGACACCCCGCTCGCCGAGGCGGGCATCCTCGGCACGGCCGTCGGCATGGCCATGTACGGCCTGCGGCCGGTCGTGGAGATGCAGTTCGACGCGTTCGCCTACCCGGCGTTCGAGCAGCTCATCTCGCACGTGGCCCGCACGCGCAACCGCACCCGCGGCAAGATGCCCCTGCCGATCACCATCCGCGTCCCCTACGGCGGCGGCATCGGCGGCGTCGAGCACCACAGCGACTCCTCCGAGGCGTACTACATGGCGACTCCGGGGCTCCATGTCGTCACGCCCGCCACGGTCGCCGACGCCTACGGGCTGCTGCGTGCCGCCATCGCCTCCGACGACCCGGTCGTCGTCCTGGAGCCGAAGCGGCTGTACTGGTCGAAGGATTCCTGGAACCCCGAGGAGCCGACGCCCGTTGAGCCGATAGGCCGCGCGGTGGTGCGGCGCCCGGGCCGGAGCGTCACGCTCATCACGTACGGGCCGTCCGTACCCGTCTGCATGGAGGCGGCCGAGGCGGCCCGGGCCGAGGGCTGGGACCTCGAAGTCGTCGACCTGCGCTCCCTGGTGCCGTTCGACGACGAGACGGTGTGCGCCTCGGTACGGCGGACGGGCCGTGCGGTCGTCGTCCACGAGTCGGGTTCCTTCGGGGGCCCGGGCGGGGAGATCGCGGCCCGGGTCACGGAGCGCTGCTTCCACCACCTGGAGGCGCCGGTGCTGCGCGTGGCCGGGTTCGACATCCCGTACCCGCCGCCGATGCTGGAGCGCCACCACCTGCCCGGTGTGGACCGGATCCTGGACGCCGTGGGGCGCCTGCAGTGGGAGGCCGAGAGCTGATGGCACACGCTTCTGGCATGCACAGCCTGGAGTTCAAGCTGCCCGACCTCGGGGAGGGGCTCACCGAGGCGGAAATCGTACGGTGGCTTGTCGAGGTCGGAGACCTCGTCACCATCGACCAGCCGGTCGTCGAGGTCGAGACGGCCAAGGCGATGGTCGAGGTGCCGTGCCCCTACGGCGGCGTGGTCACGGCCCGCTTCGGCGAGGAGGGCACGGAACTGCCCGTCGGGGCACCGCTGATCACGGTGGCGGTGGGGGAGAAGCCCGCCGCCGGCACCGGCGACACCGGCACCGGGGGCTCGGGCAACGTCCTGGTCGGGTACGGCACCTCCGAGGCGCCCGCGCGGCGCCGCCGGGTCCGGCAGGAGCGGCCCCTGTCGGGCGCGTCCGCGACAGCCGGGCAGGCCGGTGCCGGGGCGGTGAACGGACGGGCCGAAGCCACCGCTGCCCCGGTGGACGCGCAGGCCGCGGGGGCCGCGGCGACGGTGAACGGGCAGGCGGGCGGCCTGGCCACGGAGGACGGACCCGTTCCCGTGATCTCGCCCCTGGTGCGCCGGCTGGCCCGGCAGAACGGCCTGGACCTGCGGGAGCTGACCGGCTCCGGCCCGGACGGGCTGATCCTGCGGGCGGACGTCGAGTACGCCCTGCGCGCCGCAGGCCGGGGTGCCACGGCGGCGCCGGCGGCCGAACCGCACCCACCCGTGCCGCAGGCACCGAGCCCGGCCCCCGTGCCGGGATCCCCGGCGGCAGCGGCCCCCGCCGAGATCCGCACCCCGCTCAAGGGCATCCGGGGCGCCGTCGCCGACAAGCTGGCGCGCAGTCGCCGCGAGATCCCGGACGCCACCTGCTGGGTGGACGCCGACGCCACGGAGCTGATGCGGGCGCGCACGGCCATGAACGCGGCCGGCGGGCCGAAGATCTCCCTCCTCGCCCTGCTGGCCCGGATCTGCACCGCCGCCCTCGCCCGTTTCCCCGAGCTCAACTCCACGGTGGACGCCGAGGCCAGGGAGATCGTCCGGTTCGGCCATGTGCACCTGGGCTTCGCGGCGCAGACCGACCGGGGCCTGGTCGTCCCGGTCGTACGGGACGCGCACGCACGCGACGCCGAGTCGCTGACCGCCGAGTTCGCCCGGCTGACCGAGGCGGGCCGGACGGGGACGCTCACCCCGGGCGAACTCACCGGCGGCACGTTCACGCTGAACAACTACGGCGTCTTCGGCGTCGACGGCTCCACCCCGATCATCAACCACCCCGAGGCCGCCATGCTCGGCGTCGGCCGCATCGTCCCCAAGCCGTGGGTGCACGAGGGCGAGCTGGCGGTGCGGCAGGTCGTCCAGCTCTCGCTCACCTTCGACCACCGGGTGTGCGACGGCGGCGTGGCGGGCGGTTTCCTGCGCTACGTAGCGGATTGCGTGGAGCAGCCGGCGGTGCTGCTGCGGACGCTGTGATTCCTGTTCCTCCTCCGAGCTGGTGTTCGTGATCGCGTCGCTTCCCCCGCGTTCCGTGTGATCGCGGGGGCACGCATACTCGGGGTGTGACCGCGTACCAGCACCCCGGCGAGCCAGGCGCCGCGACCGGCCCCGCGCACGGGGCGGGCCCCGCCCGGTACGACGCCGTCGTGCTCGCCGGCGGTGCCGCCCGGCGCCTGGGCGGCACGGACAAACCGGGCGTGCGGGTGGGCGGGCGGCCCCTGCTCGACCGGGTGCTCGCGGCTTGCGCCACCGCTCGCACCACCGTCGTGGTCGCCGCGCCCCGCCCGACCGCGCGGCCCGTGACCTGGGCCCGCGAGGACCCGCCCGGCGGCGGACCGCTCGCCGCACTGGACGCCGGGCTCCGTCTCACCACCGCCGAACACGTCGTGGTGCTCTCCGCCGACCTGCCGTTCCTCCACGAGCCGACCGTGGACCGCATGCTGAGCACGCTGCGGACGAGCGGCGGCGACGGCGTGCTGCTGACCGACCCGGGCGGCCGTGACCAGCCACTCGTGGCCGCCTACCGCGCGCCGCGGCTGCGTGAGGAACTCGCGCTCCTCGCCGGCCGGCACGGCGCCCTCGCCGGTCTGCCCCTGCGGCGTCTCACCGCCGAGCTGGATCTCACCCGCATCTCCGACCCCGTCGCGTCCTTCGACTGCGACACCTGGGACGACATCGCCACCGCCAGGGCACGTATCAGGGAGCATGGGCACGTGTTGGATGAATGGATTTCCGCCGTCAAGGACGAACTGGGCATCGACCTCGCTGTCGACACCCGGGGCCTGCTCGACCTCGCCCGCGTCGCCGCCCACGGTGTGGACCGGCCCGCGGCGCCGCTGACCACCTTCCTCGTCGGCTACGCGGCCGCACAGGCCGGAGGCGGCCCCGAGGCCGTCGCCGAGGCCGCCCGCAAGGCCGAGGCCCTCGCCGCCCGCTGGGCGCGGGAGAGCACCGCCGAGGACCGGCCCTCCGGCGACGGGCAGCAGCCCGCGCAGGGCGATGTCGCCCCCGACGCCACCCCCGACACCCGCCCGGACGCCGGATGACCCGGCACGGCGCCCGTGCCGGTGAGGACGCCGAGGACCTCGACGTCGAGGAGGTGCTCGCCCTCGTGAGGAACAGCAACGGCAGCCACCTGCCCGACCCGTCAGCACACGGGGGGACGGACAGCGCCCGGGCCACGCACCGGCCGGACGCCTCCGCCCGGCCCGGCACCCGCCACCGCGCCACCGGCTGGCCCGAGGCCCGGGTCGTCGCTGAACGCGCCGGCCGCCACGTCACCCGGGCCGCCCGCCGGGCCCCCGTCTCCGTCCCCCTCGACACCGCCCTCGGCCTGACCCTCGCCGCCCCGCTCGACGCCCTCACCGACCTCCCCTCCTTCGACACCTCGGCGATGGACGGCTGGGCGGTCTGCGGCCCCGCTCCCTGGCACGTACGCAACGACGGTGTCCTCGCCGGGCACGCCGCACCCGCGTCCCTCACCGACGGCGAGGCCGTGCGGATCGCCACCGGCGCGCGCATCCCCCCGGACACCACCGCCGTCCTGCGCAGCGAACACGGCCGCACCGACGACAAGGGCCGCCTGTCCCCGACCAGGGACGTCGTCCCCGGCCAGGACATCCGCCCGCGCGGCCAGGAGTGCCGCACCGGCGACCAGCTCCTCGCCGTCGGCACCCTCGTCACCCCGGCCGTCCTCGGGCTGGCGGCGGCGGCCGGATACGACACCGTCACCGCCGTCCCCCGGGCCCGCGTCGAAGTCCTCGTCCTCGGTGACGAGTTGCTCACCCAGGGCCTGCCGCACGACGGTCTGATCCGGGACGCGCTCGGCCCCATGCTGCCGCCGTGGCTGCGGGCGCTCGGCGCCGAGGTCACCGCCGTCCGCCGCATCCGCGACGACGCAGGCGCCCTGCACGAGGCCATCACCACCTGCGACGCCGATGTCATCCTCACCACCGGCGGCACCGCGGCGGGCCCCGTCGACCACGTCCACCCCACCCTGCGCAAGATCGGTGCCGAACTCCTCGTCGACGGCGTCGCAGTGCGCCCCGGCCACCCCATGCTGCTGGCCCGCACCACGGAGACCCAGCACCTCGTCGGCCTGCCGGGCAATCCGCTCGCCGCCGTCTCCGGCCTGCTGACGCTCGCCGAGCCGCTGCTGCGGATCCTCGCGGCCCGCCCGGCCCCGGAGCCGTACACGCTCCCGGTCCGGGACGCCGTGCACGGGCACCCGCACGACACCCGGCTCGTCCCCGTCGTCCTGCGCGGCGACGAGGCCGTGCCGCTGCACTACAACGGCCCCGCCATGCTGCGCGGCATCGCGGCGGCCGACGCGCTGGCCGTCGTACCACCCGGCGGCGCACGTTCGGGGCAGGAGGCGGAACTGCTCGACCTGCCCTGGGCGTCCGGAGGAATCGGGGTGTGTTTCACGTGAAACTTCCGGGCCAGGACGCGATCGCCCGCCAGGCGGACGAGCATTTGGTGACCCATCGGGTGACCCTCCCGAGGAAGGTGGTGGAGCACCCGTTCCGCCAGGTCGCCAAGCGGCTCTCCATCGCACTGCTGGTGCTCGTCGTGACCGCGCTGATCGTCTACGCCGACCGCGACGGCTACAACGACAACGCGGGCGGTGGCGTCGACCTTCTCGACGCCTTCTACTACGCGACCGTCACACTCTCCACCACCGGTTACGGTGACATCGCACCGGCCAGCGACACTGCCCGGCTCACCAACATCCTCATCATCACGCCCCTGCGCGTGCTGTTCCTGATCATCCTGGTCGGCACCACCCTGGAAGCCCTCACCGAACGCACCCGGGAGGAGTGGCGGCTGACCCGCTGGAGGTCCACGTTGCGCGATCACACCGTCGTCATCGGTTTCGGCACGAAGGGCAGGTCGGCGATCCGGACCGTCTGTGCGACGGGCCTGAAGAAGGAGCAGGTCGTCGTGGTCGACCCCAGTTCCAAGGTGGTCGACGCCGCGGCCGCCGAGGGCTACGCGGGCATCGTCGGGGACGCCACGCGCAGCGAGGTGCTCAAGCGCGCCGAGGTGCACAAGGCACGCCAGATCATCATCGCGACCCAGCGCGACGACACGGCCGTCCTGGTGACGTTGACCGCCCGGCAGCTCAACCGCGGCGCGAAGATCGTGGCGGCGGTGCGCGAGGAGGAGAACGCACCGCTGCTCAAGCAGTCCGGAGCCGACGCGGTGATCACCAGCGCCAGCGCCGCCGGCCGGCTGCTCGGTCTGTCCGTGCTCAGCCCCTCCGCCGGCATGGTGATGGAGGACCTCATCCAGCAGGGCACCGGGCTGGACCTCGTCGAACGCCCGGTCGTCAAGGCCGAGGTGGGCAAGACCCCGCGGGAGGTCGCCGACCTGGTCGTGAGCGTCATACGCGGTCACCGCGTCCTCGGCTACGACGATCCGGCCGTCGGGAGACTGGAGCTGACCGACCGGCTCATCACGATCGTGCGGAAGACCCCGGCCACCCAGGTCGCGCCCGACATCCGGCCGATGCCCCCGATGCCCCGCAACACCTGACGAGCGCAGCGAACGGCCGGCCGCCCCGCACCCCTACGGTGCGCGACGGCCGGCCGCCAGCGCGGCGATCCAGGGCTACTTCCGGTTGTAGAGCCGCATCGTGATCGGCCCGAAGACCAGCACGAACAGCCCGGCCCAGCCCAGCGACCAGGCGACCTCGTCGGCCGGCCAGTCGCCGCCCATCAGACCGCGCACCGCCGACGCCAGATGGGTGATGGGGCTGTTGTTCACGAACGCCTGCAGCCAGCCCGGCATCGTCTTCGGGTCCACGAACACGTTGGACAGGAAGGTGAGCGGGAAGATCACCATCATGCTGACGCCCATCACCGACTTCTCGGTGCGCAGCATCAGCCCGAACATCGTCCAGATCCAGGAGAAGGCGAACGAGAAGGCCACCAGCAGGGCGATCCCGGCGAGCACACCGGCGACCCCGCCGTCCGGCCGGTAGCCGAGGATCATGCCGACGGTGAGCATCACGATCGACGCGATCGTGTACCGCAGGGCGTCACCGAGCAGATAGCCGACCATCGTCGACGGCCGCCAGATCGGCAGGCTGCGGAACCGGTCGAAGACGCCCTTCTCGATGTCGGTGTTCACGGAGACGCCCGTGTACATCGTGATCATCACGACCGACATCACGAGGATGCCCGGCAGCAGGAACTGGATGTACTCCTCCGGCGAGCCGGCCAGCGCCCCGCCGAACAGGTACGTGTACATCAGCACCATCATGATCGGGAACGCCGTGACGTCGAAGAGCTGCTCCGGCACGTGCTTGATCTTGAGGATGGCCCGCCAGCCGAACGTCATCGAGGCCGACCACGCGCTGGGACGCGGAGGCCGTTCCTGGGAGACGAGCAGCGCGGCGAGGGACTCGGCGCTGACCGGGGCGAGCTCTGTGCTCTCGGTGGTCGTCGCGGTGCTCATGCCGCCACCTCGTCCTTCGGGTCGTCGGAGCGGTCGGTGGAGCGGTCGGCGGAGTCGTGCGTGTCGTGCCCGGTGAGAGCGAGGAACACCTCGTCGAGGCTGGGCTGGCCCAGCGAGAAGTTGTCGACGGTGATCCCGGCGCGGGCCAGCTCGCCCAGGGCGCGGGAGGCCTGCTCGGCGGCGGAGTCGTCGCCGGCCGCCGTGGCGAGGCGGGCGGTGAGGGCCACCGGGTCGGGCTCCGGCTGCACCTGCGCGTCGAGGGCCCGGCGCAGCAGGCCGGCCGCGAGATCACGCTGCCCGGGATCTCGCAGGCGCAGATGGACGGATCCGGCGCCGACGGACGACTTCAGCTCGCCCTTGGTGCCCTCGGCGATCACCCTGCCGCGGTCGATGACGGCGATCCGGGACGCCAGCTGGTCGGCCTCGTCCAGATACTGCGTGGTCAGCAGCACCGTGGTGCCCTGGGCGACCACGGCCCGCACGATGTCCCAGACCTGGTTGCGGCTGCGCGGGTCCAGGCCGGTCGTCGGCTCGTCGAGGAAGAGCAGGTCGGGGGTGTTGAGGATGGAGGCGGCGATGTCGATGCGGCGCCGCATGCCGCCCGAGTAGTGCTTGACCTGCTTGGCGGCCGCCTCCGAGAGCCCGAAGGCCTCCAGGAGCCGGCCGGCGCGTTCGCGGGCGGACTTCTTGTGGTGCCCGAGAAGCCGGCCGAGCAGGACCAGGTTCTCGGTGCCGGTGAGGTCTTCGTCCACCGACGCGTACTGGCCGGTGAGGCTCACCCGGCCGCGTACCTCGTCCGCCTCGCGGACGACGTCGTGGCCGAAGACGTGCGCCTCGCCGCCGTCCGGCCGCAGGAGTGTGGCGAGCATCTTCACGGTGGTGGTCTTGCCGGCGCCGTTCGGGCCGAGGACGCCGTAGACCGTGCCCGCGGGCACGGCCAGGTCGACTCCGTCGACGGCCCTCGTATCGCCGAACGTTTTCACCAGGCCCGCGGTCTCGATCGCCAGGCCGGACGTCTGCGTGCTCATGCTTCGGGTCCTTCCGCGTGCTTGGGCTACGCATGGAAAGACCTTTACCGTCGCGCAAACTCATCGGTCCCGCACCCGGGTTTCGCCGGGACCGGACCAAAGGCGTAGCCGCAGCGGACCCGGGGACGGAGCGGACTCGGTCCGGGGACCGACGGGTACGGTCCCCTGCATGCATGCGATCACGATTCCCGAACCTGGTGGGCCCGAGGCGCTGGTATGGGACGAGGTCCCCGATCCCGTGCCCGGCGAGGGCGAGGTCCTGGTCGAGGTGGCGGCCGGCGCCGTCAACCGGGCCGACATCCTGCAGCGGCAGGGCTTCTACGAACCGCCGCCCGGCGCGTCCCCCTACCCCGGCCTGGAATGTTCCGGACGGATCGCCGGGATCGGCCCCGGCGTCTCCGGGTGGAACGTCGGCGACGAGGTGTGCGCGCTGCTCTCCGGCGGCGGCTACGCCGAGAAGGTGGCCGTCCCGGCCGGGCAGCTGCTGCCCGTGCCCGAGGGGGTCGGTCTGACGCAGGCGGCGGCGCTGCCCGAGGTGGCCTGCACCGTCTGGTCGAACGTCTTCATGGTCGCCCACCTGCGGCCCGGCGAGACGCTCCTCGTGCACGGCGGCTCCAGCGGCATCGGCACCATGGCCATCCAGCTGGCCAAGGCCGTCGGTGCGCGGGTGGCCGTGACGGCCGGTACGAAGGAGAAGCTCCAGGCGTGCGCCGAGCTGGGCGCCGACATCCTGGTCAACTACCGCGAGCAGGACTTCGTCGAGGAGGTCAGGACGGCGACGGACGGTGCCGGGGCCGATGTCATCCTCGACAACATGGGCGCCAAGTACCTGGAGCGCAACGTCAAGGCCCTGGCCGTCAACGGCCGCCTCGCGATCATCGGCATGCAGGGCGGCGTCAAGGGCGAGCTGAACATCGGTGCCCTGCTGGCCAAGCGCGCCGCGATCAGCGCGACGTCCCTGCGGGCCCGGCCCAAGGAGGAGAAGACGGCCATCGTCGCGGCCGTACGCGAACACGTCTGGCCGCTGTTCGCGGACGGGCACCTGCGTCCGGTCGTCGACCGTGAGCTCCCGATGCGGGACGCCGCCGCCGCGCACCGGGTGGTGGAGGAGAGCAGCCACGTCGGCAAGGTCCTGCTGATCACCCCGCAGGGCACCTGACACCGGCCGCCGCGGAGGTCCGTCAGGCGCCCTCAGACCCTCCGCAGCCGCAGCGCGACGAACGCCAGGCCCAGCCCCAGTCCGATGAGGACCAGGCCGCTGCCCAGGGGCAGGATCCGCAGGACCGGGCCCACGGGGCGTTCGGCGGTCGCGGCCTCGCGCACGGGCTGCTCCGCCGGCTCGGAGGGTGCCGGGGCGGTCTGCCGCGGCTCCTCGGGGACGGCCGGGGTGTCCGCGACGCCCGGCCCGTCCCCGGCGTCCTCCGGCCGTCCCGGCCGCTCCCGGCCCTCTCCCGCCCGGCTCCCGGCCCGCGAGGGCTCGCCGGAGGCGGAAGGAGCCGCCAGGACGGACGGCGCCGCCAGGGCGGACGGGGCCGACGAAGCCGCCCGGGCGGACGGGGCGGCCACCGGCGACGGCGCGGCCCGGGTTCCGGGCCCTGCCTCCCTGGCCGTCTCCCTCGTCGCCGCTTCCGCGGCCTCCCCGGACGTGAGGGCAGCCTCGTAGAACGGGGCAGCCCCGTGGGGCGGGACGGATCCGTAGGACGGGACGGATCCGTACGGTGAGACGACCGCGCCCGCCCCCACGGCGAGCACCAGTCCCGCCGCCCGCAGCGCGCGTAGCCATGGAGTCACGTGGGTGACCCCCTCCCGCCGTGCCCGGTAGGGCAGAAACGGCAAGTTCGGTCATATCGAGGCAATCAGCCTCACACCGCCCAGGACGCCCGGCACTCCGGGTTCGGCCGACGGGCGGAATCACAGCCCTGCGTCGCCCTCTGCGTCGCCCCGTCGGGGAACGGGCGCCGAGGCCCGCCCGCCCCGTTTCACCCGCGAGGAGGAGGCGCCCTCGCAGGAGCAACCTGGAGCCCGGCCTGTTCGTCACCTCAAGCACGGTGGATCAGCCTCCCGCGGGGGCACCACGGAGGTGAGGTGCAGGCGTGCGACAGAATGGCGACATGGAGATGCCGAGGAACGAAAGGTCGCCGGAGAACCCGCAGATCCTGGTCGTGGGCCAGGACGGCATGGCGCTCGGTGGCGGCAGCGCAGACGAGGACTCCCGCGAGACCCCGGTCACGGAACAGGTGGAGCAGCCCGCGAAGGTCATGCGGATCGGCAGCATGATCAAGCAGCTGCTGGAGGAAGTGCGGGCGGCTCCCCTGGACGAGGCCAGCCGCGTCCGGCTGAAGGACATCCACGCCAGCTCGGTGAAGGAGCTGGAGGACGGTCTGGCGCCCGAGCTGGTCGAGGAGCTGGAGCGGCTCTCCCTGCCCTTCACGGACGAGGCGACCCCCAGCGACTCGGAGCTGCGCATCGCGCAGGCCCAGCTGGTCGGCTGGCTGGAGGGGCTCTTCCACGGGATCCAGACGACGCTGTTCGCCCAGCAGATGGCGGCCCGCGCCCAGCTGGAGCAGATGCGCCGCGCGCTTCCGCCGGGTGTCGGGGACGGCCTCGACGAGCAGCACCCGGGCGGCCGGACCGGCGGCCCCTACCTGTAGGCGGCGGCAGGCCGTACAGACCACAGGGCCCGGCAGCCGAAGCTGCCGGGCCCCTTCCGTGTCGGCGGACCCGTCAGGAGGGCGGGTTGCCCGTGGAGACGCTGAGCTCGATCTCCGGCATGTCCTCCGGGTCGACATCGGTGTCGGCGGACGGGAACTGGTTCATGACCGTGCCGTCGCCGTAGGTGTTCTCGTCGACCTTCTTCTCGTCCAGTTCCCAGCCCGCCGCCTGGAGACAGGCCTTGACCGACTTGATGTTCTTGAACTGGAAGTCCGGGATCCGGATCTTGTCGGGGTCGTTGTACGACTCCCGCGGCTCCGTGCACTCCTCGGTGTCGATCGTCTTCGCGGTGTCCGGCCCGCGGTAGCCGGGCTTCTTCTCCGCCGAGGCCGACGCACTCGCGCTGCTGCCGCCGCCCTGGGGGTCCTCGCCGCCGCCGTTCAGCAGCAGCGCGGTGACGAGGCCGCCGACCGCGAGGACGGAGACGATCACCGCGCCGATGATGACCGGCTTGTTGTTCCTGCCGCCGCCGGAGGGGGCCACCGCGGTCTGGGGCGTCAGGTTGTACGGCGGCGGAGTCGGGGGGGCCTGCTGCGGGGAGTAGCCCGCCGGGGACGGCGTCGGGTAGCCGCCCTGCTGCGGATAGCCGTACGCCGGGGACGGTCCCGTCGGTGCGGGCGTGCCGTAGGGGTTCGGGGGCGGGGTCGGCTGGTACGGCGTCTGCACCTGGCCCGAGGGCGCCGGGGTCGCCTGGTCGACCGGCGGGAACACGGCCGAGCCGACGCCCGCGCCGCTCGGGGCCTGCGTGCCCGGGACGATGCTCGGCGGCGCGGCCTGGACGGACGCCGCCACCCGCAGGCACTCGTCGCGCATGGCCTCGGCGCTGGGGAAGCGCTCGTTCGGATTCTTCTTCAGCGCCCGGGCGATCAGCGCGTCCACGGCCGGGGGCAGCGCGCGGTTGATCGAGGACGGAACCGGCGGCTCCTCCTGCACGTGCGCGTACGCGATGGCCAGCGGCGAGTCCGCCTCGAACGGCAGCCGCCCGGTCACCAGCTGGAACAGCATGATGCCGACCGAGTACAGGTCGGAGCGGGCGTCCACCCCGCGGCCGAGGGCCTGTTCCGGCGACAGGTACTGCGGGGTTCCGACGACCATGCCGGTCTGCGTCATCGACGTCACGCCGGACTGCATGGCGCGGGCGATGCCGAAGTCCATGACCTTGACCACGGCGCGCTTGGTCATCATCACGTTGCCCGGCTTGATGTCCCGGTGGACCAGGCCCATCTCGTGGCTGATCTCCAGCGCTGCCAGCACGTCCGCGGTGATCTTCAGCGCCTTGTCGGCGGGCATCGCGCCCTGCTGCCGCACGTCCTCGTCGAGGACCGAGCCGAGCGGGCGGCCCTCGACGTACTCCATGACGATGTACGGCGTCGTCATGCCGTCGAGGGTGTCCTCGCCGGTGTCGAAGACCGAGACGATGTTGGTGTGCGTGAGCTTGGCCACGGACTGGGCCTCGCGGCGGAACCGTTCGCGGAAGGCTTGTTCCCGACCGAGATCCGTGTGAAGTGTCTTGATCGCGACCTGCCGGTCGAGCACGCTGTCGTACGCGAGGTGCACCGAGGCCATGCCGCCCTGGCCGAGGAGGTCACGCAGCTGATAGCGGCCGCTGGCGAGCGCCCGCCCCGTGTGCTGGCCCTGTGCGCCGTCCTGGCTCATGTTCCCCGTCCCCCGTAGCCCCTGCGGACGCCGCCGACTGCCGCTGATCCGTCGTTGAACCGTCGTTGATCCAAACCGCCATTCCCGGCCAAGTCTGCCCCAGGGCACCGACACGTCAAGCTCGGTGCCCGTTCCGTGACCGTACGCGAAAGAAGAGTCGCGCAAGCGTTACAGGGGGCGTACGGGCGGGACACAGAATTTGCACGAGAGTACGGAGTGAAGGTTTCATGGCCGGTCCGTCTGGTGCCGGTCCCGGCACCCCTTCTCGGGCCGGAGGCTTGCGCGGAGGCTGTAGCGTGGCCGACGGAGACCGTAACAACACCGCGCGCACCGCGGGCAGAAACGACGGCGAGGACTGATGGCACAGCAGCAGGCCGCTCAGGGCCCGTCCGACCCCGAGGCGTCTGGCGGCGGCATGTCGGACGCGCCGGAGCTCTGGGGTAACGGCGGGTTGGTCGGGGACGGCCGGTACCGGCTGACCCGCAGACTCGGCCGGGGCGGCATGGCCGAGGTGTTCGCAGCCGAGGACGTCCGTCTCGGACGCACCGTCGCGGTCAAGCTGCTCCGCTCCGACCTCGCCGAGGACCCGGTGTCCAAGGCGCGGTTCACGCGCGAGGCCCAGTCGGTGGCCGGTCTCAACCACCACTCGATCGTCGCCGTGTACGACTCCGGCGAGGACTTCGTCGGCGGCCAGTCCGTGCCGTACATCGTCATGGAGATCGTCGAGGGCCGCACCATCCGCGACCTGCTGCTGAACGCGGAGGCCCCCGGCCCCGAGCAGGCGCTGATCATCGTCTCGGGCGTCCTGGAGGCGCTCGCCTACTCGCACCAGCACGGCATCGTGCACCGCGACATCAAGCCCGCCAACGTCATCATCACGCACAACGGCGCCGTGAAGGTGATGGACTTCGGCATCGCCCGGGCCCTGCACGGCGCGTCCACGACGATGACGCAGACCGGCATGGTCATGGGCACCCCGCAGTACCTCTCCCCCGAGCAGGCGCTCGGCAAGGCCGTCGACCACCGCTCCGACCTGTACGCGACGGGCTGCCTGCTCTACGAACTCCTCTCGCTGCGCCCGCCCTTCACCGGCGAGACCCCGCTGTCCGTGGTCTACCAGCACGTCCAGGACATCCCGACGCCTCCGTCCGAGGCGTCCGACGCCTGCCCGCCGGAGCTGGACGGCCTGGTCATGCGCTCCCTCGCCAAGGAGCCCGACGACCGCTTCCAGACGGCCGAGGAGATGCGCGGGCTGGTCCAGTACGCGCTCCAGATGCTCTACGACCAGGGCGGCCACACCGGCACCTGGAACACCGGGCCGGTCGACATGCACGAGGGCCGGCACACCCCGTCCGGCGGCTTCGCCGGCGCGACGGCCGTGATGGGCCACACCGGGGACGCCTCCGGCACCACGCAGATCCCCTCGCCGATCCTGCCCGGCGGCTACGGCGGCGGGGACGACGGCGGCTTCGAGGGCCACGGCAACAAGGGCAGCGGCCGCGGCAAGCTCTGGATCCTCGCGGTGCTCGCGGTGATCGCCATCGCCGCGGGTGTCGCCCTGGCGCTGCAGAACACCGGCGGCGGCAAGGACGACCCGAGCAAGGAGCAGAAGCCGACCACCTCGCAGACGACCGAGAAGAAGACGCCCAGCGAGACCCCGAGCGACGACGACACCGGCGCGCCGACCGACACGAGCACGGACGACGGCACCGGTACCGGCTCGGGCAACGGCAACTGGACGCCGTCGTACTCGCCCTCCTACACGCCGTCGCAGAGCGCTCCCGAGTCGCCCACCGGCGAGCCGACGGGCGAGCCGACCAGCGCGGAGCCGACCGGCGAGCCCACGGAGGAGGAGCCGACGGACCCCGGCACCCCGACCGACGACACCGGCGGTGTCGACGGCGGCACCACGGAGGGCGTCGTCGGCGGCGCGGGTGGCGGCGAAGGCGGCAGCTGACAGGTAAGAAACGCACGATCCACGCGCGCGTGGGGCCCGGGAACGGGGCCCGCGCGCGCCTGCCGTTTTGGGCGCGCCGAAAAGTGGAGTCTTCCCGTGACCTGGGTCACCGGGTTAACGTGCGGTTGCTCCGGCCTCCTGCAAGGCTGTGACCAGGGACCCTTCACGGCCTTCCCGATTTACTTGGATATCCAAGCAAAATCGCAGGTCAGAAGGGGTTTCACAGAAATGTGGCGCACTGGGTAACGTGCTTTCTGCAGGGCGCTCGCCGGGGCACCTGTCACGCCTGTTCCCGGCCGAGTGGCACCCACCCCGTGTCCCGTGGGCCGAGAACAGGTGAGCCGCACTGGCCTACCGGCAACCCCGGGGGCCGGACCGACGGAGGAGCACACGTGACCGTGGAGAGCACTGCCGCGCGCACACCGCGACGCAGCGCCGGAAGCAAGGCCGGCACCACCGGCACCAAGCGCACCCGCACGACCGCCAAGAAGGACGCCGGCACCGAGCCCCAGCTCGTGCAGCTGCTGACGCCCGAGGGCAAGCGCGTCAAGAACGCCGAGTACGACAAGTACGTCGCCGGTATCACTCCGGAAGAGCTCCGCGGCCTCTACCGCGACATGGTGCTCACCCGCCGCTTCGACGCCGAGGCCACCTCCCTGCAGCGCCAGGGCGAGCTGGGCCTGTGGGCGTCGCTGCTCGGCCAGGAGGCCGCCCAGATCGGGTCCGGCCGGGCCACCCGGGAGGACGACTACGTCTTCCCGACCTACCGCGAGCACGGCGTGGCCTGGTGCCGCGGCGTCGACCCGGCCAACCTGCTCGGGATGTTCCGCGGTGTGAACAACGGCGGCTGGGATCCCAACAGCAACAACTTCCAGCTGTACACGATCGTCATCGGCTCCCAGACGCTGCACGCCACCGGCTACGCGATGGGCGTCGCCAAGGACGGCGCCGACAGCGCGGTGATCGCCTACTTCGGTGACGGAGCCTCCAGCCAGGGCGACGTGGCCGAATCGTTCACCTTCTCCGCGGTCTACAACGCCCCGGTCGTGTTCTTCTGCCAGAACAACCAGTGGGCCATCTCCGAGCCGACCGAGAAGCAGTCCCGCGTGCCGATCTACCAGCGCGCCCAGGGCTTCGGCTTCCCGGGCGTCCGGGTGGACGGCAACGACGTGCTCGGCGTCCTCGCGGTCACCCGGTGGGCCCTGGAGCGGGCCCGCAGCGGCGAGGGCCCGACCCTCGTCGAGGCGTTCACCTACCGCATGGGCGCCCACACCACCTCCGACGACCCGACCCGCTACCGGGGCGACGAGGAGCGCCAGGCCTGGGAGGCCAAGGACCCGATCCTGCGGCTTCGCCGGTACCTGGAGGCCTCAAACCACGCGGACGAGGGATTCTTCGAGGAACTGGAGGCCGAGTCCGAGGCGTTGGGCAAACGAGTGCGCGAGGCGGTCCGTGCCATGCCGGACCCGGACCACTTCGCGATCTTCGAGAACGCCTACGCGGACGGACACGCGCTCGTCGACGAGGAGCGCGCCCAGTTCGCCGCGTACCAGGCGTCGTTCGCCGACGAGGGGGGTAACTGAGATGGCCGACAAGATGGCACTGGCCAAGGCGATCAACGAGTCGCTGCGCCGCGCTCTGGAGTCCGACCCCAAGGTCCTGATCATGGGTGAGGACGTCGGCAAGCTCGGCGGCGTCTTCCGTGTGACGGACGGCCTGCAGAAGGACTTCGGCGAGAGCCGCGTCATCGACACCCCGCTCGCCGAGTCGGGCATCGTCGGCACGGCGATCGGCCTGGCCCTGCGCGGCTACCGCCCGGTGGTGGAGATCCAGTTCGACGGCTTCGTCTTCCCGGCGTACGACCAGATCGTCACGCAGCTCGCGAAGATGCACGCCCGCTCGCTGGGCAAGGTCAAGCTCCCGGTCGTCGTGCGCATCCCGTACGGCGGCGGCATCGGCGCGGTGGAACACCACTCCGAGTCCCCCGAGGCGCTCTTCGCGCACGTGGCGGGCCTGAAGATCGTCAGCCCGTCGAACGCGTCGGACGCCTACTGGATGATGCAGCAGGCCATCCAGAGCGACGACCCGGTGATCTTCTTCGAGCCCAAGCGCCGCTACTGGGACAAGGGCGAGGTCAACGCGGAGGCGATCCCGGGCCCGCTGCACAAGGCCCAGGTGGTCCGCGAGGGCACCGACCTCACCCTGGCCGCCTACGGCCCGATGGTGAAGCTCTGCCAGGAGGTCGCGGACGCGGCCGCCGAGGAGGGCAAGAACCTGGAGGTCCTGGACCTGCGCTCGGTCTCCCCGCTCGACTTCGACTCGATCCAGGCCTCGGTGGAGAAGACGCGCCGTCTGGTCGTCGTCCACGAGGCCCCGGTGTTCTTCGGGTCGGGTGCGGAGATCGCCGCCCGGATCACGGAACGCTGCTTCTACCACCTGGAGGCCCCGGTGCTCCGGGTCGGCGGCTACCACGCCCCGTACCCGCCGGCCCGCCTGGAGGAGGAGTACCTGCCGAACCTGGACCGGGTACTGGACGCCGTCGACCGCTCGCTGGCGTACTGAGGAGAGGGTCGTGACGACGATGACGGAAGCGTCCGTGCGCGAGTTCAAGATGCCCGACGTGGGCGAGGGACTCACCGAGGCCGAGATCCTCAAGTGGTACGTCCAGCCCGGTGACACGGTCACCGACGGCCAGGTGGTCTGCGAGGTCGAGACGGCGAAGGCGGCCGTCGAGCTGCCCATCCCGTACGACGGCGTGGTCCGGGACCTGCACTTCCCCGAGGGCACCACGGTCGACGTGGGCACGGCGATCATCTCGGTGGACGTGGGCGGCGGCAGTGCCGCACCGGCCGCGGAGCAGCCCGCCGCCGTGCGGCCCGCGGCGGCCGCGCCCGCCGAGGAGCCGAAGGCGGCGGGCTCGGGACGCCAGCCGGTGCTGGTGGGCTACGGGGTGGCGACCTCGTCCACCCGCCGCCGCCCCCGCAAGGGCCCGGAGGTCCCGGTCCAGCAGGCCTCGACGGCGATCCAGACGGAGCTGAACGGCCACGCGCCCGTGGCCCCGGCAGCGCCCGAAGCCGCCGCCACGGCGGCGCCGGCCGGCACGGAACGCCCGCTGGCCAAGCCTCCCGTCCGCAAGCTGGCCAAGGACCTGGGCGTCGACCTGACGACGGTCGTCCCGACCGGCCCGGACGGCATCATCACCCGCGAGGACGTGCACGCGGCGGTCGCCGCCGCCGTCCCGGTGGTCACCGAGCCGCAGGTCGCGCCCGCCCCGGCAGCCGTCCAGGCTCCGGCGTCCTACGACACCGCGCGCGAGACCCGCATCCCGGTCAAGGGCGTCCGCAAGGCGACGGCGGCGGCGATGGTCGGCTCGGCGTTCACGGCGCCGCACGTCACGGAGTTCGTGACGGTCGACGTGACGCGCACGATGAAGCTGGTCGAGGAGCTGAAGGCGGACAAGGAGTTCACGGGCCTGCGTGTGAACCCCCTGCTGCTGATCGCGAAGGCGCTGCTCGTCGCGATCCGCCGCAACCCGGACGTCAACGCGTCCTGGGACGAGGCCGCCCAGGAGATCGTGGTCAAGCACTACGTGAACCTGGGCATCGCGGCCGCGACCCCGCGCGGCCTGATTGTGCCGAACATTAAGGACGCCCAGGCCAAGACCCTGCCGCAGCTGGCCGAGTCGCTGGGCGAGCTGGTGTCGACGGCCCGGGACGGCAAGACGTCCCCGGCGGCCATGCAAGGCGGCACGGTGACGATCACCAACGTCGGCGTCTTCGGCGTCGACACGGGCACGCCGATCCTGAACCCGGGCGAGTCCGCGATCCTCGCGGTCGGGGCGATCAAGCCGCAGCCGTGGGTCCACAAGGGCAAGGTGAAGCCCCGTCAGGTCACCACCCTGGCGCTGTCGTTCGACCACCGCCTGGTCGACGGCGAGCTGGGTTCGAAGGTCCTGGCCGACGTGGCGGCGATCCTGGAGCAGCCGAAGCGCCTCATCACCTGGGCGTGAGCCGAAGCCGGCGGCCCCCTGCCCACCCGGGCGGGGGGCCGCCGGCGTTTCCGGAGGTTGACCGGACGTGCGCCGCAGAGCACAAGAAGCGCGTCAGACCCGCCCAAGTACCCCACAGTAAGCGGTTTAGCCGGACATACGATCAACTTTCATGCGCGACCCGATGGTTCTCAGGGCCCAGAAATTCGTCAACTCCGTGTACGGCAGCCGTACCGGCACGACGGTGCAGGAGACCGGCGAGGCCGGCTGGCCGACCCTGTACGCCCTGACCCGTGCCCTGCAGTACGAGCTGGGCATCACCGCCCTCTCCGACAGCTTCGGCCCCACCACGCTCAGCACCCTGACGGCGAAGTACCCCGAGCTGGACGCGGACACCGTCCCCTCGCCGGACTTCTGCCGCATCATCCAGGCCGGCCTCGCCTGCAAGGGCTACGACGGCGGCGACCTCGACGGCACCTACGGCACACGGGTGCAGGCAGCCGTCGCCCGGCTCAAGACCGACATGGGCATCGAACAGGCCTTCCCCGGAAGCGCCTTGACGCCCAAGGTCTTCAAGGCTCTGCTGACGATGGACTCCTACGTCCCCGGCGCCTCCGGCAGCGGACAGGCCAGGACCGTCCAGCAGTGGCTCAACGGCCGCTACCTCAAGCGGCAGGACTTCTACGTCATCGCCTGCGACGGGCTGGCGTCCAAGAGCACGCTCAAGGCACTGCTCTTCGCCGTGCAGTACGAGCTGGGCATGGCGGACGGCACCGCCAACGGCAACTTCGGGCCGGGTACCCAGTCCGGTCTCAGGTCGCACCCCGTGAAACAGGGCGACACGGGCGTCTTCGTCCAGCTGTTCTCCGCCGGGATGGTCGTCAACCGGCGGCCCACGGCCCTCACCGACACCTTCGACTCCTCCCTCGCCGCCGCCGTCCGGGCCTTCCAGACCTTCGTCGCGCTCCCGGCCACGGGCGAGGGCGACTTCGCCACCTTCGCCTCCCTGCTCGCGTCCTTCGGCGACCAGTCCCGCCCCGCCAAGGCCTGCGACACCATCGCGAAGGTCACCCCGGCCCGGGCCGCGTCGCTCAAGGCGGCCGGGATCGCGTACGTCGGCCGCTACCTCACCAACCCGAGCGCCACCTCCCTGCCGGAGAAGGCCATCCAGCCGGGCGAGCTCGCCACCATCGCCCAGCAGGGCCTGCGCTGCTTCCCGATCTACCAGACCGTCAACAACGACGCCTCGGACTTCGATTACGTCGCCGGGCGGACCGCCGGGTACGCGGCGGTCAACGCCGCCCGCGACCACGGCTTCCGCCGGGGTACCCGGATCTTCTTCGCCGTCGACTTCGATGCGATCGACGCCGAGATCACCGCGAGCGTCCTGCCCCACTTCAAGGGCGTCAAGGAGGCGATGGCGGACTCCGGCCACCCGTACGAGATCGGCGTCTACGGCTCCCGCAACGTCTGCGCGCGGGTCGGCGCGGCCGGATACTCGACCGCGAGTTTCGTCGCCGGCATGTCTCCGGGTTTCGAGGGCAACGCCGGGCATCCGCTGCCCGCGGACTGGGCCTACGACCAGTTCGTCATCCGCACCCTCGGCTCCGGTGACGGGCAGCTGGAGATCGACGCCGACATCGCCTCGGGGCGGGACACCGGGCAGGGCTCGTTCGACCCGCCGCGGCCCGCCGTCCCGGACGTCGCCTTCGACGCGCGCCAGGTGCCGGCGCTGCGGGCCGACCTCTCGCGCTACATGCGGTCGATCGGGCGCCCGGACGGGGGCGGCATCGGCAGCGACGCGCGGCTGTACACCAACGCGCAGGCGGTCGCGGCGATCCAGGAGCAGGACGGGCTGATCACCGAGCTGTCGACGACGTACACGATGCGCAAGGCGCTGATCCAGACGGTCCTGTACTGGGCTCTGCGCGACTACGGCCTCGCCGACCAGGCCACCGACCAGCAGGTCGCCGACCACCACCTCACGGGCTCCGGCTCCGTGCGGGACTCGCACACCGGCATCGGCGAGATCAGCGCGGGCGACGCCATCCAGGCCTGGAACCACTGCATCGGCTGGGGCTTCGCCACCGGTGACCACCGCGACCCGGCCAAGGACGCCGACCTGTGGACCGTGTGGCAGCGGCTGAACAAGGACAACGCGTTCAGTGTGCGCACCGCGGCCCTGATCCATCTGTGGGGCACCCGGGGCAGGCCCGGCGGCCAACTGCCCCCCGGCGACCGCGTCACGACCCCGCGGTCCATGCGCCTCGACCTCGCCGAGTTCGAGATCACCGAACTCCTGCGCCGCTACCGGGCCTGGGACCCCGACGTGGAGTCCCAGACGCACCAGAGCCTGGCCGTCTACCAGATCTTCGAGAAGTACAACAGCATCCTCCGCAACGCCTGAGCGCGTGTGCGCAGAGAACTTCAGGAAGAGACTCCGTTGAAGCTCAACCTCCCCCGCATGCCCCGCAGATCACCGGCGTCCGGCGCCGGGCACCGCCGCGTCCTGTCCCGCCGTGCGCTGCTCGGCCGGGTCGCCGCCGTCGGCGGTGCCGTGGGCGTCGCGGCCCTGCCTTTGTCCCATGTCCTGTCCCAGGCGTACGCCGACGCGAACAACCCCATACCGGCCCGCGTACGGGACGCCCTGCGCAGCGCGCAGGACCGGACCCGGCGCGTGCTGGCGGGCTCGCGCTCCCCCAACGGCTGGGAGATGGAGAACGTCTCCGACGACGGCGGCACCGTCTACACCCGCCCCGTCCCCGGCACCCCGCTCAAGGGCGTCGCCGTGCGGATGGGCGATGTGGAGACCGTCCTCGTCCACCTGGTGCGCAGGTTCCACTACGAGGTCGACCCGCTGCGCCGGGGCGACGTCGTGGGCTGGCACGATCCCGCCGCTCTCGCCAGGAGGAGGCCCGAGTCCAATCTGGCGTCCGGCACGGCCGTGCGGATCCGGCCCGGCTTCTACCCGCGCGGCGTCCGGGGCGGCTTCTTCCCGCAGCAGGAGGTCGTGATCCGCGACATCCTCGCCGAGCTCGACGGCGTGGTCCGCTGGGGCGGCGACGACCGTACGCCCGACGAGTCGCTGTTCAGCGTCGACGTGCGGCCCGGTGACAAGAGGCTGGTCCGGGTCGCGGCGCGGATCCGCGGCTGGCAGCTGGAGCCGGGCGCCGGTGCGGGCTCCGCGGTGAACGTGCTGTCGGGCGGCCGGCGCAAGGCGGCCCGGGCACTGGAGCGCCGTCAGCGCAGCCTGGCCTGACGGCCGTGTGGAGTCGCACGACAAGCGGCCTGGCCTGACGGCCGTGTGAGAGCCGCACGACAAAGGGGGCTTCACCGCGGTGCGCGGCGGAGCCCCCTCGGTCGTCCCTGCGTGTGTCCTACCTGGTGAAGCCGTAGTTGAGCAGCTTCGTGGCGTCCGCCTTGCGAGCGTCCGGGCCGGTCGAGGCGAGGACCGTGCCGATGACCGTCTTGCCGTTGCGGGTGGCGGCGAAGACCAGGCAGTACTTGGCCTCCGGGCCGGAGCCGGTCTTCACGCCGATCGCGCCGCTGTAGCTGCTGAGCAGCGGGTTGGTGTTCTCCCACGGCTTCATCGTCCGCGTGCCGCCGGTCTTGGTGGTCGTCTTCGCCGTGTACTTCTTCGTCTTGACGACCGTGCGGAACGTGGAGTTCTTCATCGCGGCGCTGGCCAGCTTGGTCAGGTCGCGCGGCGTGGAGTAGTTGGCGCCGTGGCCGATGCCGTCGAACGAGTCGAAGTGGGTGTTCTTCAGACCCAGGTTCTTGGCGGTGGTGTTCATCTTGCCGATGAACGACTTCACGCGCGCGGCGCGCGTCGAGCCCGAACCGAACTTGTCGGCGAGCGCGTACGCGGCGTCACAGCCGGACGGCAGCATCAACCCGTACAGCAGCTGGCGGACGGTGACCTTGTCGCCGACGATCAGCTTCGCGTTGGACGCGTAGTTGTTGTCGACGATGTACTCGCTGTACGCCTTCTGGATCGTGACCTTGCTGTCCATGTTGAGGTTCGACTGCTTCAGCACCACCAGTGCCGTCATGATCTTGGTGGTCGAGCCGGTCGAGCGGCGGGTGTCGGCCGCCTTGGTGTAGAGCGACTTGCCGGTCGCGTTGTTCATCACGTAGCCGCCCTTGGCGGCGATGGACGGCGCCGAGGCGGCCTGCGCCGGCGCGACGGTGAGGGCACCGGTCGCGAGCATGGCGCCGGTGGTCACGGCGACAGCCGCTGCTCTGCGGAGACGGGTGCCCTGAATGCCGGTTATCAAGTGAAGTACCCCGATTACATCGAATGCCCCAACGATGCGGCCGAGTTGAGGACGAGGGGAAAGGGGCCGCACGTGTCTGACTTGTAACTAGCACACGAAGTTGCGCTGTTGCCGGGCGGGACCCCCGCTTTGCCACAGATGTGTGACATACAAGTCCGCATACTGGACGTATCCCTTCATGCGTACCTGTTGTATCTATGCTGTCGGCATGACCTTGGCCGTGAAGCAACCGCCCGCCGCCGACCGCGTCTACGCCCATGTCAAACAGGGCGTCCTGGAGCGCAGCTACGAGGGCGGCACCCTCCTCACCGAGGGCGAGCTCGCCGAAGCCGTGGGCGTCTCCCGCACACCGGTCCGCGAGGCGCTGCTCCGGCTGGAGGTCGAGGGGCTGATCCGGCTCTACCCGAAGAAGGGCGCCCTCGTCCTGCCCGTCTCCGCGCAGGAGATCGCCGACGTCGTCGAGACGCGGCTGCTCGTCGAGGAGCACGCGGCGCGCAAGGCCGTGCCCGCACCGGCCGGGCTCATCGAGCGCCTGGAGGAGCTGCTGGCCCGGCAGAAGAAGCAGGCCGCCGCCGGGGACCTCGCCGGGGCCGCCGTCACCGACCGCTGCTTCCACGCCGAGATCGTCCGCAGCGGCGGCAACGAGATCCTCTCCCGTCTCTACGACCAGCTGCGCGACCGCCAGTTGCGGATGGGCGTCGCCGTCATGCACTCCCACCCGGACCGCATCGCCAAGACGCTCTCCGAGCACGAGGAGATCCTCGAAGCGCTGCGCTCCAACGACGCGGAGACGGCCGTCGGCCTCGTCCACCGGCACATCGGCTGGTTCTCGCACCTGGCCCGGGGGGAGGTCCGATGAGCGCCGTCGCGATACCCGGGGACCCGCCGGGCGGCCGCCGGGCCCTGGCCGTCTGGGGCACGGGCGTCTCGGTCTACTTCGTCGCGGTCATCTTCCGCACGTCCCTGGGCGTGGCCGGCCTCGACGCCGCCGACCGCTTCCACGTGAACGCCTCCGCCCTCTCCACCTTCTCCATCCTCCAGCTGCTGGTCTACGCGGGCATGCAGATCCCCGTCGGCCTGCTGGTCGACCGGCTCGGCACCAAGAAGGTGCTGGCGCTCGGCGCGGTGCTGTTCACGGCCGGACAGCTGGGCTTCGCCTTCTCCCCCACGTACGGCACCGCGCTCGCCTCCCGGGCGCTGCTCGGCTGCGGTGACGCGCTGACGTTCATCAGCGTGCTGCGCCTGGGCAGCCGCTGGTTCCCGGCCCGCCGCGGGCCGCTGGTCGCCCAGTTCGCGGGACTGGTCGGCATGGCGGGCAACCTGGTCTCCACGCTCGTCCTGGCCCGGCTGCTGCACGGCATCGGCTGGATGGCGGCGTTCGCGGGCAGCGCGGCCGCCGGGGCCGTGGTGCTCGTCCTGGTGCTGCTGTTCCTCAAGGACCACCCCGAGGGCCACGAACCGGAGCCCCTCCCGCACCAGGGCGCGGCCTACGTACGGCGGCAGATCGCCGCCTCCTGGCGCGAGCCCGGGACGCGGCTCGGCCTCTGGGTGCACTTCACCACCCAGTTCCCGGCGATGGTGTTCCTGCTGCTGTGGGGCCTGCCGTTCCTCGTCGAGGCACAGGGGCTGTCCCGGGCGGTGGCCGGTGAACTGCTCACCCTCGTCGTCCTGTCGAACATGCTGGTCGGCCTGGTCTACGGCCAGATCGTCGCCCGGCACCACGGGGCGCGGCTGCCGCTCGCGCTCGGCGCGGTCGGCACGACGGCGGCCCTGTGGGCGGCGACTCTCGCCTACCCCGGCCCCCACGCCCCCATGTGGCTGCTGATCGTCCTGTGCACGGTGCTCGGGGCCTGCGGACCCGCGTCGATGATCGGCTTCGACTTCGCCCGCCCGGCCAACCCGCCAGAACGGCAGGGCACCGCCTCCGGCATCACCAACATGGGCGGCTTCGTCGCCTCCATGACCACGCTGTTCGCGATCGGCGTGCTCCTGGACGCCACCGGCGACGATTACTCCCTGGCCTTCTCGGTGGTGTTCGTCCTCCAGGCCGTCGGCGTCTCCCAGATCCTGCGGCTGCGCAGGCAGGCGGCACGGCGGGAACGGGAGCGGCTGGTGGCCAGCCGGGTGGAGACGGTGCACGTGCCCGTGTGACGTCCGTCAGGCGGTCGGTACGAGGGTGAGGTACGCGAGGCCGAGGATGCCGCGGTAGGTGAGCCACCGGGCGCGGTGCCGGTCGACGCGCTGCCGCGTCTCCTCCGCCAGGGGGTGACGGGGGTGCTCGGCGAGCCACACCTCGGTGTCCGCGAGGTACCCCGACTCGAACTGCTCCCACTCGTCGAGGCTCGCGGTCTCCGTCCACTCCGGCCGGAACCCGGCGTCGATCGCCATGCCGATGAGCGTCGCGAGGCCGGGGTGGTCCGTCAGGGCGGCGTCGGGCCACATGCGGGACAGCTCGTCGGGGGTGGGGGTGCGCTGCCAGAAGCCCTCGCCGAGCAGGACGCGGCCGCCGTCGGTGACCAGGCGGCG
Organism: Streptomyces collinus; assembly: GCF_031348265.1. Lineage (NCBI taxonomy): Bacteria > Bacillati > Actinomycetota > Actinomycetes > Kitasatosporales > Streptomycetaceae > Streptomyces > Streptomyces collinus. Next base: position 4,519,682 of record NZ_CP133771.1, read on the forward strand.
CAGTTCCCCGAGCGCCTCGGGGAGCCTGCCGCCGAGGGCCTGGCTCGACCCCACGCACAGGACGAGGTCGGCGGGGCCCCGGCTGGTTCCGGTGGCGGACTCCTCCACGAAACGGGCCCGGGACGCCAGTCCGCGGTCAGCGGCGGCCTTGCGTCCCCGGGCCAGGTCGTCGGCGTCCAGGTCGATGCCGGTGCCGGTCGCCTCCGGCGCGGTGGCCAGGACGCGGAGCATCAGTTCGCCCGCGCCGCAGCCGATGTCCAGGACCGTGGTGGGGCGGTGGCGGGTGAGGCGCTGTACGAGGTCGGCCGCCCTCGCCTCGGACAGCGGGCCGTGGAACGTGAGGCGGGTGCGGTGGGGTGGGGTCATGCCGGGGGACGCTACGGGGGTTGTGGGGCTGCGGCACGGGGTTTTTCGGTGCTCGGCGTTGGTGCTGGAGGCGGGTGGGTCCGCAGCCCGGCGTAGCGGGGTGCCGCTCTCCTTGGGACGGGTGCCGCCCCCAGCGGCACGCATGCCCGCAGCTGGGGCGGCCGCAGGCCCGCAGCGGGGCCTGGCCGTCCCTACTGCGTCACCTTGAAGTTGTTCAGGATCGCCGCTGTCAGCTCCGGGTCGCCCTCCGTCTTCAGGCGGTCGGAGACCGCCTCCGGCGTCACGCGGCCGCAGGCCAGGCGGACGTACGTCTCCCAGTCGAGGGTGAGGGTCGCGGCCGGGCCGAGGGCCGGGGCCGTCTCCAGGGTGCCGCGGCCCTGGATGTCGACGCGGATCGTGCGCAGGAACTCCACGGGCCCGTGCACGTCGAAGACGATCGCCGAGCTGCGCGGTGCCTGCGCGTCCTCGGCCACCACGCGCGGGAGTTCGCCGAGCAGCACGTCACGGGCCACCAGCGCGCCGGGGGAGTCGAGGTTGCCGGGCCGGCCGAGGGCCGTGCGCAGGTCCTGCTCGTGCACCCACACGTCGAACGCGTGCCGCCGCATCGACTCCCCCAGGGTGAGCTCGCTGCCGAGCGGCCCGCGCACCTTCGTGCCCGGGTCACGCGACTCGTTGCGCAGCTGCCGGTTGCGGCGGATGATCACGTACTCCAGCTCGGAGGTCATCTCCGGCGCCGTGTGGTGGCGGCGGACGTCGACCTGCATCTCCATGTAGCGCTGGTGCTCGTTGGTGACGTGGAAGAGGTCGCGCGGCAGGCTGTGGATGGGGCGCGGGTCGCCGAGCATCTCGCAGTCCAGACCGATGACATGGGAGACCACGTCCCGCACCGACCACCCGGGGCACGGCGTCCGCCGGTTCCATTCGGCCTCCGCGAGCGGCTGGAGCAGCTCGGATATCGCTTCGATGGAGTGGGTCCAGGCGTCGGCGTAGGGCTGGAGGGTGGGATGCAGACTCACGGAACGGGACCCCTCGGCGGTTCGGTCACGGGCAGGTGGTGGCGGCGTTGCCAGTGGGAGGTGGCGGCTGTCGGCGGGCGTCTTGCGAGCTAAGTTACGCTGCTGTGAGGCACCCCGGCAGTGCTTTCGTGTGACGATCGTAGGCCCGTGTGGACGGCTCGAATGCCAGGACGGTGGTAGTGTGCGCGCCTCTGTGATCCAGATCGCCGTGAACGAGGACGAATCGGTCGAAGCGCGCCGCCGACGCGTGGCGGCGACGGTCCGGGAGCAGGCCGGGGCCGACCTCGTCGTCCTGCCGGAACTGTGGACCACGGGCGCCTTCGCCTACGAGGAGTTCGGGCGCGAGGCCGAGCCGCTCGAAGGACCGACGTACGAGGCGATGGCGAAGGCCGCGAGCGACGCGGGCGTGTGGCTGCACGCGGGTTCCATTCCGGAGCGGGATCCTGACGGGCCGCTCTACAACACCTCCCTCGTCTTCTCCCCTTCCGGCGATCTGGCCGCCGCCTACCGCAAGATCCACCGCTTCGGCTTCGACAAGGGCGAGGCCGTGCTGATGGGTGCGGGCTCCGAGCTGGTGACGGTGCGTCTGCCCGAGACGACCCTGGGCCTGTCCACCTGCTACGACCTCCGCTTCCCCGAGCTCTACCGCGGTCTCGTCGACGCCGGTGCCGAGACGCTCGTGGTGTCGGCGGGCTGGCCGGAGCGCCGCCGGTCCCACTGGACGCTGCTGGCCCAGGCACGGGCCGTGGAGAACCAGTCGTTCCTCCTCGCCTGCGCAACGGCCGGGACGCACGCCGGAGTTCCCCAGGCCGGTCACTCGATCGTGGTCGACCCGTGGGGCGAGGTGCTGGCCCAGGCCGGTGCCGGCGAGGAGGTCCTCACGGTGGAGTTCGACCCGGGGAAGGTCGCGGCGACCCGGGAGCAGTTCCCGGCCCTGAAGGACCGGATGCTGGGCCTCCAGCCCCCTCGCCGGCCCTGAGAACAGGCGGCGGCCCGGACGGCTCAGTCCTCCCGCTCCTTCTCCGCCAGGTGGATCACGCACACGGCCACCGCGATCAGCAGCGCCGGATCGGCGTCCTCGCGGACGACGTCCACGCCGTAGGTGTCCCGCAGGGTCAGCCAGCGCCGGGAGATCACCGCCAGCAGCTCACCGTCGTACTCGACGGCGAACTCCCGGTCGAGGATCTTGCCGCTGACGTCCAGCTCGTTGCCGTCGGCGAGGGACACCCGGTAGTGGTTGCGCAGCAGGGACAGCCGCTTGCGGCGGATCGTCGCCAGCGGCTCCCCGCTCCGCTGGAGCACCATGGTGTCGCGCAGGGCGAGCATCTTCTGGTGGATGTCGACGAGGACGCGCCCCTGGGTGTCCTTCAGCTCCCAGGTGTCCCGCAGCCGCAGGGCCTTGCCGTCGACGAGGAAGACCTTGCTGCCGTGGTCGTCCTCGATCCAGTAGTCGTCACCGAAGCCGAGGAGCCGGTCGTACACGAGGAATCTCATGACACCAGGGCTTCCCCGCCGCCGCTTCCGAAACGCCGCCTGTAGGCCGACGGGCTGAGCCCGGTCGCCTGCCGCAGCCGCGCCCGCAGGTTGGCGGCGCTGCCGAGCCCGCTCCTGGCCGCCACCACGTCCAGCCGCTCCTCGCCCCGCTCGATGAGCCGGCAGGCCAGCGTCACGCGCTCCGAGGTCAGCCAGGCCAGCGGCGTCGTCCCCAGCTGGGCACGGAAGCGGCGGTGCAGCGTGGCGGGGCTGACCCGCGCGTGTGCGGCCAGCTCCGCCACCGTCAGCGGCTCGCCCAGCCGCTCCTGCGCCCAGGCCAGCAGCGGGGCCAGCGACTCGTCCCGCACCTGAGGGACCGGCCGCTCCACGAACTGCCGCTGCCCGCCGTCGCGGTGCGCGGCGAACACCAGCCGGCGGGAGACGTGGTTGGCGATCTCCGCGCCGTGGTCACGCCGCCAGATGTACAGCCCGAGGTCGAGCGCGGCCGCGCTGCCGGCGGCGGTGAGGAGGTCGCCCTCGTCGACGAACAGCACGTCCGGCTCCAGCAGCACCTCCGGGTGCAGCCGGCGGAAGGAGTCCGCCCAGCGCCAGTGGGTCGCGGCCCGCCGCCCGTCCAGCAGCCCGGCCTCGGCGAGGGCGAAGGTGCCGGTGCAGAAGCTCATGACCCGGGCGCCACGCGCGTGTGCGCGCCGGATGGCGTCGAGGACGTCGGGGCCGCGCGGTACGACGTTGTCGGGCCGGCCCGGCACGACCAGCGTGTCCGCCTCCGCAACGGCGTCGAGGTCCCGGACTCCGGTGAGCGTGAAGAAGCCGTGGTTCATCCGGATCTCCGGCGCGGGCGCGCACAGCGTCACCTCGTACAACGGCCCCGGCAGCGCCAGTTCGGGCCGCGGCAGCCCGAACAGCTCGGTGGCCACCCCGACCTCGAAGGGATTGGTGCCCTCGTCGACGATCACGGCGACCCGGTGCGGGCGCTGCGAGGATTCTTGCGACATGTGCGATTCCTAGCACTCGCACGGCGTCCGCGGCATCCCGCAGGATCCCCTCATGACCCAGGAACCCGTCTCCCTCGCCCAGGCCCTGGCCTCCTTCACCGACTGCTGGAGCCCCCGCATCGTCACCGCCGTCAACGACTACGACGTGCGTATCGCCAAGGTGGAGGGCGAACACGTCTGGCACGTCCACGACCACACCGACGAGTTCTTCCTCGTCCTCGACGGTGAACTCCACATCGCCCTGCGCGAACCGGCCGGCGAGCGCACGGTGGTCCTGCCCCGGGGCAGCGTCTTCACGGTGCCCCGGGGCACCGAACACAAGCCGTCCGCCTCCGTTCCCACGGCGATCCTCATGTTCGAACCCACGGGCACCGTGACGGTCGGCGACCGCCACGACGAGGTCCCGGACCATGTGGACGCCACGACGGGACGGCCCTACACCCCGTATCCGTCGCTGTAGCCGTCACGGCGGTGGTGGTGCACAGCCGGGTCGTCCACGACCGGGGTCGTGGGGGGCACCACCACGCGACGGCGCCTGGCGATGCTGCTGAACGTGGTGACGCCGATCAGTCCGACGATCATCAGAATGATGCCGACCAGGTCGAGGTTGACCCCCTGCATGTCCCAGTCGGTCGCGAACGTGAGGATGGCTCCCACGGCGATGAGGATGATGCATCCGCCGAGGCCCATGTGTGTCGCCTCCCTGTACGGTCCGGTCGTTCCGGTCCCGGAACACCGAGTACCCCTGAAGGGAACACCCATGCGGTGACGGCCCGTTCTACCTCTCCAGGAACGCGGTCAGCGCGCCCGCGAGGAGGAACGGGTCGTCGGCGCCGCACAGTTCGCGCACGCTGTGCATCGACAGGATGGCCACGCCGATGTCGACGGTCTTGATGCCGTGCCGCGCGGCGGTGATCGGGCCGATCGTGGTGCCACAGGGCATGGAGTTGTTGGAGACGAACGACTGGAAGGGCACGTCGGCCGCCTCGCAGGCCGCCGTGAACTCCGCCCGGCCCGAACCGTCCGTGGCGTAGCGGTTGTTGACGTTGACCTTGAGGATCGGGCCGCCGTTGACGCGCGGGTGGTGCGTCGGGTCGTGCCGCTCCGCGTAGTTGGGGTGGACGGCGTGGCCCGTGTCGGAGGACAGACAGACGGTGCCGGCGAAGGCGCGGGCCCGGTCCTCGTAGGTGCCGCCGCGGGCGAACACCGAGCGTTCCAGCACGTTGCCGAGCAGCGGCCCGTCCGCGCCGGTGTCCGACTGGGAGCCGTTCTCCTCGTGGTCGAAGGCGGCCAGGACCGGGATGGAGGCCGGCTGCGACGAGGAGGAGGCGACGGCCGCGAGGGCGGCGGTGCCGGCGTGCACCGACAGCAGGTTGTCCATGCGCGGGCCGGCCAGCAGCTCGCGGTCGCGGCCCAGGTAGGCGGGCGGTTCCACGGAGTGCGTCATCAGGTCCCAGCCGGTGACCTCGCCCGCGGGGATGCCGGCCGTCTCCTCCAGGAAGGCGATCAGATCGCCGTCGCGGACGTCGCGGCCGAGGCCCCAGACCGGCTGCATGTGCCGCTGCTTGTCGAGCTTGAGGCCGTCGGCCGTCACCGAGCGGTCGAGGTGGATGGCGAGCTGCGGAACGCGCAGCAGCGGCCGGTCCACGTTCACCAGGCGCGTCGAGCCGTCGCGCAGGGTCAGCCGGCCCGCGATGCCGAGATCGCGGTCCAGCCAGGAGTTGAGCAGCGGTCCGCCGTAGATCTCCACGGCCACCTGGCGCCAGCCGTGCGCCCCGGTGTCGGGGAGCGGCTTGACGCGCAGGTTGGGGGAGTCGGTGTGGGCACCGACGATCCGGAACGGCGTGTGGGGTGCGGCGCCCTCCGGCACGTACCAGGCGACGATCGCGCCGCCGCGCAGCACGTACTTGCCGCCGCTCGTCCCGTCCCACGCGTCCGTCTCGGCGACCTGCTTGAAGCCGGCCTTCTCCAGTCGCTCGGCGGCTGTGGCCACGGCGTGGTACGGCGTGGGGCTCGCCGCCAGGAAGGTCATGAGGTCGTCGGTGTGGCCGCGGTCGAAGCGGGCTGGTTCGGTCATGGGTTCACCTTAACGACGGACGAGGGCCCGTTCCCGGCGTAGGGGAACAGGCCCTCGAACAGCGGACGTGATGATCTAGAACGCGGCCTCGTCCAGCTCCATCAGGTCCAGCTCGACACCCTCGGCGACCTTGCGGGCCAGGGTGACGCCCGGCAGGACGTTGGCGGCGAAGAACTTCGCGGCGGCGATCTTGCCGGTGTAGAAGGCCTTGTCCTTTACGGACGCGGTCTCCAGCTTCTCGGCGGCGACCGCGGCGCCCTTGAGCAGCAGGTATCCGACGACGACGTCACCGGAGGCCATCAGCAGGCGGGTGGTGTTCAGGCCCACCTTGTAGATGTTCTTGACGTCCTGCTCGGTGGCGGCGAGGTCGGTGAGCATCAGGCCGACGATGGCCTCCAGCTCGACCGCGGCCTTGGCGAGGTGCTCGCGGGCCGCGCCCAGCTCTTCGCCGCCCTCACCGAGCGCCAGGAACTTCTTGATGTCCTCGGCGAGGGAGTTCAGCGCGGCGCCCTGGTTGCGGACGATCTTCCGGAAGAAGAAGTCCTGGCCCTGGATCGCCGTGGTGCCCTCGTAGAGGGTGTCGATCTTGGAGTCCCGGATGTACTGCTCGATCGGGTACTCCTGGAGGAAGCCGGAGCCGCCGAAGGTCTGGAGCGACTGGGCGAGCTGCTCGTAGCCCTTCTCGGAGCCGTAGCCCTTGACGATGGGCAGCAGCAGGTCGTTCAGGGCCTCCAGGGCGGAGATGTCCTCGCCCGCGGCCTCCTTGACCTGGATCTCGTCCTGGATGGAAGCCGTGTAGAGCACCAGGGCGCGCATGCCCTCCGCGTACGCCTTCTGCGTCATCAGCGAGCGGCGCACGTCGGGGTGGTGGGTGACGGTGACCTTGGGGGCCGTCTTGTCCATGAAGTTCGCGAGGTCCGGGCCCTGGACGCGCTCCTTGGCGTACTCCAGCGCGTTCAGGTAGCCCGTGGAGAGCGTGGAGATGGCCTTCGTGCCGACCATCATGCGGGCGAACTCGATGATGCGGAACATCTGGCGGATGCCGTCGTGCTTGTCGCCGATCAGCCAGCCCTTGGCGGGGTGCTGGTCGCCGAAGGTCATCTCGCAGGTGTTGGAGGCCTTGAGGCCCATCTTGTGCTCGACGTTCGTGGCGTAGACGCCGTTGCGCTCGCCCAGCTCGCCGGTCTCGAAGTCGAAGAGGTACTTCGGGACGAGGAAGAGGGACAGGCCCTTGGTGCCGGGGCCGGCGCCCTCGGGGCGGGCCAGCACGTAGTGGAGGATGTTCTCCGACATGTCGTGCTCACCGGACGTGATGAAGCGCTTCACGCCCTCGATGTGCCAGGAGCCGTCCTCCTGCTGCACGGCCTTGGTGCGGCCGGCGCCCACGTCGGAGCCCGCGTCGGGCTCGGTGAGCACCATGGTGGAGCCCCACTGCTTCTCCGTGGCGAACGTGGCTATGTGCTTCTGGACCTCGTTGCCCTCCTCGAAGAGGATGCCGGCGAACGCCGGGCCCGAGGAGTACATCCACACGGCCGGGTTGGCGCCCAGGATCAGCTCGGCGTAGGCCCAGATCAGGGAGCGGGGCGAGGTGGTGCCGCCGATCTCCTCGGGGAGGCCCAGGCGCCAGTACTCGGAGTCCATGAAGGCCTGGTAGCTCTTCTTGAAGGACGCGGGGACCGGCGCGGTGTTGGTCTGCGGGTCGAAGACCGGCGGATTGCGGTCGGCGTCGATGAAGGACTCGGCCAGCTCGTTCTCCGAGAGGCGCGTCATCTCCTCCAGGATGCTCTTCGCGGTCTCGACGTCCATCTCCTCGAACGGACCGGTGCCGTACACCTTGTCGCGCCCGAGTACCTCGAAGAGGTTGAACTCGATGTCGCGGAGATTCGACTTGTAGTGCCCCATGGCGACGGCTCCCGGCTCCGTAGAGAGATCGGCGAGGCACTGGATCCTCGCGCTAGTTCACGTACCAACAAGTAGCTACGATGATGCTACCCGCCAGTAATAAGGCGCAACCCCATCCGGTCATCTGTGACAGGTCACACCGGAACGGTCAAGGCCGCGGCGTAGCCGTCCCGCGTGCCGCCGGTCATGGCCGCCAGCTGCCGCTCGTGGCCGTCGCCGAAGACGCCGTCGTCCTCCAGGGAGAGGCTGCTCAGGTTCCGGACGCTCCCGCTGTAGCCGTCCGTGCCGTACACCGCCTCGCACACGTCCTGCGGGAAGGCGAGCTGCGAGGTGCTGGTGACCGACGTGGCGGCGGTGGCGTCGGCCAGGGAGCCGTAGACCTCGAAGTGGGCGTGCGGCCAGCGGCCCGGGTAGCAGCCGGGGAAGACGGTCGTGAACGTGACGCGCCCCTTGTCGTCCGTCTCCTGGACACCCCGCAGGTAGTTCTCCTCGGTGACGCCCTCGGAGTACAGGGAGTAGGCGCCGTCCCGGTCGCAGTGCCAGATGTAGACGGCGGCGCCCTTCTTCGGCGTCCCGCAGCCGGAGGCCGCGTCCACCACCGTGAGCGTGATCGTCAGGGGCACGCCCTCGGCCGTGCCGCCCGCCGAGTCGCCGAAGCTCCGGGTGATGTCGCTGCGGACGACCCCGCTCTCCTTCAGCACGTTCACCCCGTTCGAGCCGTCACCGGGGAAGGGTCCGGCCGTCTCCTCGGGGATCTCCGCGCACTCCGCGGACGAGGAACCCGCGGTGGAGGAAGGGGACGCCGAGGGCTTCTCCTCCGACGTGCAGCCCACCAGCGGGACCAGGCTCGCCCCCGCCATCAGCCGGATCATCCGGCGGCGGGCGAGGACGGGCAGGTCGTGGGAGAGGCCTCCGTCGTGCTCGGGCGGGCTCTGGTCATGGCGTCCGTTCATGCCACGACGCTACGAGCGGCGGCCGTGGCGTTCCACAGAGCGGGCGCTGTCAACTCGCTGTCGGTTTGCCGTCAGGGCCGTACCGGCCCTGACGCCCGCCGGCTCTCGGTACGCTTGCGCTCATGTACGGCTACGACCAGACAGCGGGCCCGCAAGGGCAGTACGCCCCTCCGCAGCAGCCGATGTCCGGCGGGTACGGGCAGCAGCCGCCGCTGTACCCCGAGCCGTCCCCGCCCTCCCTCACGGACGCGGTGCGTGCCTTCACCACCGGGCAGATGGCCGCCGAGGACTTCCAGCAGGTCTTCGCGACGTCGAAGGTCTACTGCCCGCGCGGCGACAACCCCGGCTTCCTCGCCCTGCACAACACCCAGCAGCCGGTGATCCCGATGTTCAGCACGCTCAAGGAGCTGCGCCGGTACGCGGGCAAGGAGTCCAAGTACTTCGTGATCACCGGAGCGGAGGTGCTGGACCTGCTGCCGACCGGCTACGGCTTCGTCCTCGACATGGAGGGCGAGCACCGCATGGTCTTCGACGCGAAGGCCGTGGAGCAGATGGTCGAGTTCGCGATGCGCCGGATGTATGGCTAGACGCCATTGCTTCGCAGACGGCTAGACGCCCTTGCCGCGCAGACGGCTAGACGCCCTTGCCGCGCAGACGGCGGCTGAGAGTCGGCCCGTAGTCACTTCGGCAGGCGCAGCGCCAGGCCGTCCAGGACGACCTCCAGGCCGTAGGCGAACTTGTCGTCGCGCAGTTGTGCGGGGTCGGCGGCCTGCGCGCTGGTCTCGGGTCCTGCGGCCGCCAGGTGGTCGTAGCCGGCCGAGGCCTGCTGGGCGGCGGGCAGCAGACGTGCGACGAACTCGGACTCCGTCTCGCCCGAGCGGGCGACCGTGGTGAGCCAGGCGGCCTCGGTCGTGCTCATGCCGATGACGTACGAGAAGACGGCGTCGATCGCCCGGCTCGGCTCGGGGAACCCCGCGGCCGTGAAGAGGGCCGCCAGCCGCTCCGAGAAACTCATGTAGTTCGGCCCCAGGTAGGCGAGCCCGGCCTGGCCGAGGACCAGGGTCAGCCAGGGGTGCCGCAGCGCCGTCGTACGGAAGGACCCGGCCGCCTCGGTCACCGCCGCGCGCCAGTCGGGGCTGTCGGCCGGCGGGACGTGGATCTCGGCGGCGACCTCGTCCACCGCGAGTTCCATCAGCTCGTCCTTCGTGGCGACATGCCGGTACAGCGAGGTCGCGCCGGCGTTCAGCCGGGCGCCGAGCTTGCGCATGCTGAGCGCCTCGATGCCCTCGGCGTCGAGCATCGCGATCGCCTCGCGCACGATCGCGTCCCTGCTGAGCGCGGGCTGGTCGGTCTGGCGCTGTTCACGGGTCCAGACGGACGGGATCGGGCTCTTGTCCGTCGTCCTGCTCCTGCTCATGGGCGCTCCTCCTGAATGACCCTCTGCGTGCGAACAGCGTGCGCAATCAGCGTACAGAACTCAAGGGTTGCGCACGCTGTTCCTCTGTGCGTACAGTGTTCGCACCGAAGGAACGGTGTTCGCAGGATGGTCGCAGGAGGGGAAGAGGAAATGGACGCTCGCAATCCACGGCGCTGGTGGATCCTGATCGTGCTGTGCCTCAGCACGCTGGTCCTGGTCGTCGACAACATGGCGCTGACGGTCGCGGTGCCCGCGCTGACCGAGGACCTCGGCGCGAGCGCCCAGGACATGCAGTGGATCCTCGACTCCTACACCCTCGTCTTCGCCGGGCTGCTGCTGACCTCGGGCAGCCTGGGAGACCGCTTCGGGCGCCGCAGGGTGATGCTGATCGGGCTGCTGCTGTTCGGGGCGGCCTCGCTGGGAGCGGTGTTCTGCTCCACGCCGGGCGAGCTGATCGCCCTGCGGATCACGATGGGCGTCGGCGGGGCACTGATCATGCCCTCGACGCTGTCGATCCTGATCACCGTCTTCGACGAGGACGAGCGGCCCAAGGCCATGGCCGCGTGGGGCTCGGTGTCGATGCTGGGGCTGGTCGGCAGTCCGGTGCTCGGCGGCGTGCTCATCGACCACTTCGCATGGCAGGCCATCTTCCTGATCAACGTCCCGATCGTCGGACTCGCGCTGCTGGCCGGTGTCCTGCTGATGCCGGAGTCGAAGGCGCCCTGGCAGAAGCCGGACCCGCTGGGCGCGGTGCTGTCCGCGGTGGGTATGACGGCCCTGGTGTGGTGGATCATCGAGATTCCGCAGCACGGCGCGTTCGAAGGCCGCTCCCTCGTCGTCCTGGCCGTCGCGGCGGTCGCCCTGGCCGGCTTCGTGACCTGGCAGAACGTGACCCCCTCGCCGATGGTCCCGCTGGTCCTCTTCAAGCACCGCAACTTCAGCGGCGGATCGCTCTCCCTGGCACTCGTCCAGATCGGCAACGCCGGCCTGCTGCTGGTGCTGACCCAGTACCTCCAGTTCGTCCTCGGCTGGTCCGCGGTCGAGGCGGGCCTCGCCTTCCTGCCGCTGGCAGTGGCCGCGCTGGCCGGCAACGCGGCCGGGGCGCAGCTCGCCGTGCGGATCGGCAACCGGTTCGTCATCCTCGGCGGGATGCTGCTGATGGCCGTCTCCTTCGGGCTGCTGACCACGCTCGGCGTCGACAGCGGGTTCACGGTCCCGGCCGTGGCGCTGGGGATCCTGGGACTGGGAGCGGGTCTGGCCATGCCGGCCGCGGTGGCCGCGCTGATGAGCACCATCCCGGAGGACAAGGCGGGCGTCGGCTCGGCCCTCAACGACACGATCCAGCAGTCGGGCACCGCCCTCGGTATCGCGATCCTCGGCTCCCTGCTCACCTCCGGCTACGCGGACGAGATGCCGGCCGGCGCCCCCGAACAGGCCCGGGAGTCCATCGGCGGGGCCCTGGCCGTGGCCGGCGGTGACGCGGGGCTGGTGCGGGCGGCCCGGGAGGCCTTCGCCGACTCGATGGCGACGACCTTCACGATCAGCGCGGCCGGAGTCCTGGCGGCGGCGGTCGTGGCCGCGCTGGTGATGCGGGACCGCAAGCGTGAACCCGAGGGGGCCGTGGGCGAGGAGCGCGAGCTCGTCGCCTGACGCGGACGCACGAGGGCCGTCATCCCGCAGGGGGTGACGGCCTTTCGCCATGCCGGTCTCCCGTGGTGAGCTGCGCCGTCCCCCGGGTGGGAATGTCCTCCCGGTTTTCTCTGTTCGGGGTGGCAAGAAGTTCAACGCTCAACTAAACTGGGCGTACACGAGGAGGAACCGACATGCCTGCAGTGACCGTCGAGAACCCGTTGACGCTGCCCCGAGTGACCGCGCCTGCCGACGCCGTGGCACGTCCCGTGCTCGCCGTCACGACCGCTCCGAGCGGTTTCGAGGGTGAGGGCTTCCCGGTGCGCCGGGCGTTCGCGGGGATCAACTACCGCCATCTCGACCCGTTCATCATGATGGACCAGATGGGCGAGGTTGAGTATCAGCCTGGGGAGCCGAAAGGGACCCCGTGGCACCCGCACCGCGGCTTCGAAACCGTCACCTACATCATCGACGGTATCTTCGATCACCAGGACTCCAACGGCGGTGGCGGCACCATCACCAACGGGGACACCCAGTGGATGACCGCGGGCTCGGGCCTGCTGCACATCGAGGCCCCACCCGAGCACCTCGTCGTCTCCGGCGGGCTCTTCCACGGCCTCCAGCTGTGGGTGAACCTCCCGGCCAGGGACAAGATGATGGCCCCGCGCTACCAGGACATCCGCGGCGGCTCGGTCCAGCTGCTCACCACCCCCGACGGCGGCGCGCTGCTGCGGGTCATCGCCGGTGAACTGGACGGGCACGCGGGCCCCGGCATCACGCACACCCCGATCACGATGGTCCACGCGACCGTCGCCCCGGGCGCGGAACTCACGCTGCCGTGGCGTGAGGACTTCAACGGGCTGGCCTACGTCCTGGCCGGCCGCGGCAGCGTCGGACCCGACCGCCGCCCGGTCCACATGGGCCAGACGGCCGTCTTCGGCGCGGGCTCCTCGCTGACCGTCCGGGCCGACGAGAAGCAGGACTCCAACACCCCCGACCTGGAGGTCGTCCTGCTCGGCGGACAGCCGATCCGCGAGCCCATGGCCCACTACGGCCCGTTCGTCATGAACACCAAGGACGAGCTGATGCAGGCCTTCGAGGACTTCCAGAAGGGCCGCCTGGGCACGGTGCCGGCGGTGCACGGAATGACCGCGGGCGGTCCGCAGGGCTGACGCGGCACCGGGGCGGCTGACGCCCCGTCACCCTGGCGGGCCTCCCTGACGGGACGGCCCGCCGGGCGCGTGATCGGGTGGAGGGGTGCAGGACTCCCAGCAGGCCCCGCTCCTCCCCGGCCCCGCCCGGCGCCTCGCCGCCTGGTGCGCGCTGCTCCTGCTCGCCGCCGGGGTCGTCTACGTCGGGATCCGGCTGGTCGTGGAGTTCCGGACGGCCGTGGTGCCCGTGCTGCTCGCGTTGCTGGGCACGGCCTTGCTCGGGCCGCTGCACCGGCGGCTCGTGAAGGCCGGCGTGCCCCGGTCGGTCGCCGCCGGGCTGACCTGTGTCGCGGTCGTCGCCGTGGTCGGCGGGGCCGTGTACATCGTGGTCGCCGCGCTCATCGACACCGGCGACGAGATCGTCGCCTCGCTCAAGGAGGCCGCCCGGGGCGTCTCCGAGCACTTCGGGGCGGCCGGCACCTCGCTGGACGACCTCGCGTCCAACGCCCGTGAACTGCTGGGCAAGTTCGGCGGCACGGCCGCCTCCGGCGTGATCAGCGGCGTCAGCGTGGTCGGCGAGTCCATCGCCATGGCCGTCCTCGCGCTGCTGCTCGTCTTCTTCTTCCTGCGCGACTCCGACAAGGCCGCCGCGGCCCTGCGATCCTTGTCGCCCCGCGGTTCGGCCGACACCCTGGAGGCCATGGCGCGGCGGGCGCTGCGGGCCGTCGAGGGGTTCATGCGCGGCACGACCCTCATCGCCCTCATCGACGCGGTGCTCATCACCGTCGGGCTGCTCGTCCTCGACGTGCCCGGCGCGCCCGGGCTGGGCGCGCTGGTCTTCGTCGGCGCGTACATCCCCTACCTCGGCGCCTTCATCTCCGGCGCCCTGGCCGTACTGGTCGCGCTGGCCGACCGGGGGTTCGTCATCGCGCTGTGGGCGCTCGGCGTGGTCATCGCGGTGCAGGTGCTGGAAGGGCATGTGCTCCAGCCGATGATCCAGAGCCGGACCGTGCAGATGCATCCGGCGGTGGTGATGGTGACGATCACGGCCGGGGCGTCCGTCGCCGGCGTCCTCGGCATGCTGCTCGCCGTGCCGCTGACCGCGGCGGCCTTCGGCGTGGCGGAGGAGCTGCGCATCCGGTACGGGGGCCAGGAGCCGTCGTCGTCCGGGTCGCCGTCGCGGGAGTCGTGACGGCCGTGGGGGCAGGGAGCCGTCGCGGAGTCGTGACGGCTGTGGGACGGGCCGTCGCCGCCCCCGGCCGTCGTCGCGGGAGTCGTGATCGTCGCGGGAACGGGAGCCGTCGTCCGGGCCGTCGTCGCAGGAGTTACGGCGACCAGGACCCGTCGCCCGAGCCGTCCACGGACTCGTAGAGCTCGAACCAGATGCTCTTGCCCTGGCCGCGCGGGTCCACTCCCCAGGCGTGCGCGAGCAGTTCGATCAGCACCAGGCCACGGCCCGAGGACGCCAGCTCCCCGGGTCTGCGCTTGTGCGGCAGGTCGTCACCGGCGTCGGTGACCTCGATCCGCAGCCGCCGCTCCCCCACCCCGCCGGTGATCTCGGCCACGAGCAGCGCGTCGGAGTCGGTGTGCACGAGGACGTTCGTCAGCATCTCGGACAGCAGCAGCACCGCCGAGTCGACCTGGTCGGGCGAGGACCAGTCGTGCAGCAGCTCGCGCAGCTGCTGCCGGGCGACCGCGATTCGCTCGGGCTCGGCCTGCGCGACCGTCAGCACGGTGCGCCGCGCCGGGAGCCGTACGGCCATGGTGCCGCCGCAACCGCACCCCTCTTCCTGCCGGCTCAGCAGCAGCATCGCGATGTCGTCCTCGCGGCGGTCGGCCAGCGGACCGGTGGTGTGGTGCGAGGACGGGCCGTGCACGGCCTGTACCAGTGCATCGGCCAACTCCTCCAGATCGCCCTTGTGCTCCTCCAGGATCGCCCGCAGCCGCCGCCAGCCGCTGTCCAGGTCGTGGCCGCCGGTCTCGATCAGGCCGTCGGTGCACAGCAGCATGGTCTCGCCGGCTTCGAGGGCGAGCCGGGTGGTGGGGTAGTCGGCGTCCGGCTTGATGCCCAGCGGCAGGCCTCCGGCCGTCGGCCGTGCCAGCACCGTGCCGTCGGCCATGCGGATCGCCGGGTCGGGATGCCCGGCGCGGGCGATGTCCAGCACCCCGTTCGCCGGGTCGACCTCGACGTAGACGCAGGTCGCGAAGCGCGGGTCGGCGGGGTCCTCGTCGCCGATGCCGTGCAGGAAGCGGGACGCGCGGGACAGTACCGCGTCCGGCCGGTGCCCCTCCGAGGCGTACGCCCGTAGCGCTATCCGCAGCTGGCCCATCAGCCCCGCCGCGCGCACGTCATGGCCTTGCACGTCACCGATGACCAGTGCGAACCGCCCACTCGGCAGCGGGATCACGTCGTACCAGTCGCCGCCGACCTGGAGGCCACCGCCGGTGGGAACGTAGCGGGCGGCGACGCTCATGCCCGGTATGCGCTGCGCACCGAGCCTGGGCAGCATCGTGCGCTGGAGCCCGTCGGTCAGGGCCCGCTCGCTCTCGGCCACTCCCGCCCGGGCCAGGGCCTGCGCCAGCATGCGCGCCACCGTGGTCAGCACCGACCGCTCGTCGGGGGTGAACGCGACCGGGTAGGCGAAGGCCGCCATCCACGCGCCCATGGTGCGGCCGGCCACCGTCAGCGGCAGGAACGCCCACGAGTGGCGGCCGAAGGACTGGGCGAGCGGCCAGGTCAGCGGGTAGCGCGACTGGTAGTGCTCGGGAGAGGACAGGTACACGGCCCGGCCGGTCCGTGCGACCTCGGCGGCCGGGTAGTCCGTGTCCAGTGCCATGTGCGTGAACGGGCTCTCGCCCGCCTGCTGGTGCGGGCCGTGGTGGCCGATGAGCGTCAGCCGGTCGCCCTCCACGCTGAACACCGCGAGTCCATCCGGGGAGAACCCCGGCATCGACAGGTTCGCCGTGACCCGCAGCACCTCCTGCGTGGAACGCGCCTCGGCCAGCGCCCGGCCGGCGTCCAACAGGAACGCCTCCCGGGAGCGCCGCCAGTCGCCGGTGACCGCGCTGCGCCCGGCCGGGGTGCCCGGCGTCGGCTCCGTGACCTCCTGGAGGGTGCCGATCAGCTCGTACGCCTTGCGCACCTGGTCGAAGGACGGCTTGGAGCGGCTGCGGACGACCCGTACGACCCGGCCCTGCTCGTCCATGATCCGGACCCGCACCTCGGCGAGGGTGCCCTCGGAGACGGCGAGCTGGACCACGCCGGTGATCTCGTTCCAGTCCACCGGATGCATACGGGCCCGGGCCTGGGCTTGGGTGAGGCTGGTCTGCCCGGCGGGCAGACCGAGCAGCCGTGCCGCCTCCGCATCGACCGTGACCAGGCCGGTGGCGGTGTCCCAGTGCCACAGGCCGGTCGCGAGGGCGGCGAGAACCTCCCCCACGGCGGGCAGAGGCTCGCCAGTGCGCATTGCCCCACTCTAGGAAGAGGTCATCGCACACTGCCACCGAAAGCGGAAGGGAGTGATCGTCATACCGGGGGAGGCGATCTCCGCCCGAACGGTACGCTGGGGAGGCGTTTCACGTGAAACACAGACCCCGATCAGCGAAGACTGGATGAACGACGATGCATCGGTACAGGTCCCACACCTGCGGCGAGCTCCGCTCCTCTGACGTCGGCAGCGACGTCCGGCTGAGTGGCTGGCTGCACAATCGGCGCGACCTGGGCGGCATCCTCTTCATCGATCTGCGCGATCACTACGGCATCACGCAGCTCGTGGCCCGTCCCGGCACTCCCGCCTACGAGGCCCTCGACAAGCTCTCCAAGGAATCCACCGTCCGCGTCGACGGCAAGGTCGTCTCCCGGGGCACCGAGAACATCAACCCCGAGCTGCCGACCGGTGAGATCGAGGTCGAGGTGGGCGAGGTCGAACTGCTCGGCGCGGCCGCCCCGCTGCCGTTCACGATCAACACCGAGGACGGTGTCAACGAGGAGCGGCGCCTGGAGTACCGCTTCCTCGACCTGCGCCGCGAGCGCATGCACCGCAACATCCTGCTGCGCACGTCGGTCATCTCGGCGATCCGCCACAAGATGACGGCGCTGGGCTTCAACGAGATGGCGACGCCGATCCTGTCCGCGACCTCCCCCGAGGGCGCCCGCGACTTCGTCGTCCCCTCCCGCCTGAACCCGGGCAAGTTCTACGCCCTTCCCCAGGCGCCCCAGCAGTTCAAGCAGCTGCTGATGATCTCCGGCTTCGACCGGTACTTCCAGATCGCGCCCTGCTTCCGCGACGAGGACGCGCGTGCCGACCGCTCGCCGGGCGAGTTCTACCAGCTCGACATCGAGATGAGCTTCGTCGAGCAGGAGGACGTCTTCCAGCCTGTCGAGAAGCTCATGACCGAGCTGTTCGAGGAGTTCGGCAACGGCCGCCACGTCACCTCGCCGTTCCCGCGGATCCCGTTCCGCGATGCGATGCTGAAGTACGGCTCCGACAAGCCCGACCTGCGCGCCCAGCTCGAACTCGTCGACATCACCGACATCTTCGAGGGCTCGGAGTTCAAGGCGTTCGCCGGCAAGCACGTCCGCGCCCTGCCGGTGCCGGACGTCTCCGGCCAGCCCCGCAAGTTCTTCGACCAGCTCGGCGACTACGCCGTCTCGCAGGGCGCCAAGGGCCTGGCCTGGGTCCGCGTCGCCGAGGACGGCTCGCTGACCGGCCCGATCGCGAAGTTCCTCACCGAGGAGAACGTCGCCGAGCTGACCAAGCGCCTGTCGCTCGCGGCCGGCCACGCGGTCTTCTTCGGCGCGGGCGAGTTCGACGAGGTCTCCAAGATCATGGGCGCGGTGCGGGTCGAGGCCGCCAAGCGTGCCGGGCACTTCGAGGAGGGCGTCTTCCGGTTCTGCTGGATCGTCGACTTCCCGATGTACGAGAAGGACGAGGAGACCGGCGCGATCGACTTCTCGCACAACCCGTTCTCCATGCCGCAGGGCGGCCTGGAGGCCCTGGAGACCCAGGACCCGCTGGACATCCTCGGCTGGCAGTACGACATCGTCTGCAACGGCGTCGAGCTGTCCTCCGGCGCGATCCGGAACCACGAGCCGGAGATCATGCTCAAGGCCTTCGAGATCGCCGGGTACGACCGCGAGACCGTCGAGGAGAAGTTCGCCGGCATGCTGCGCGCCTTCCGCTTCGGCGCCCCGCCGCACGGCGGCATCGCCCCCGGCGTCGACCGCATCGTCATGCTCCTCGCCGACGAGCCCAACATCCGCGAGACCATCGCCTTCCCGCTCAACGGCAACGCCCAGGACCTGATGATGGGCGCGCCGACGGAGCTGGAGGAGGCCCGGCTGAAGGAGCTGCACCTGTCGGTGCGCAAGCCGCAGCCGAAGTAGGCGATCTCCCGTGAGTGGCCCGGAACCGTCGCCGGTTCCGGGCCACTTTCGCGTCCAGGGCGCTTACTCAGCTCACACTCAGGCTCCTGACAGCCGCGCTCCCTAACTTCCCTTCCCATGACGGGACACGAGAAGACCCAAGGGCCGAAGCACAAACGGGATCTGACACGCCGCAAGGTCATCGCCGCGGGCACCGGTGCGGTGGTGGCGGCGGGCGTCGGCGGTACGTTCGCGGCGGGCGCGTTCGCCGGCGAGGAGACGCCGGCCGCCGGGGCGAAGACGGCCGCAACCTCCGGCGAGACCTGCTACAAGCTGACCTCCGAGACGACCGAAGGCCCCTACTACATCGACGCGGACAAGCTCCGCCGGGACGTCACCGAGGACCAGGACGGTATCCCGCTCACCCTGCGCCTGAAGGTGATCGACGCCGACACCTGCAAGCCCCTCGCCAACGCCGCCGTCGACATCTGGCACTGCAACGCGCTGGGCGTCTACTCGGGTTACGAGGCGATGGGCAGCGGCGGGGGCGGTGGCGGAGGGGGTGGTACGCCGGCCTCCGGCTCGCCGACCGGTTCTCCCACGGGCGCGCCCCCCGGAGGCGGCGGTGGTGGCGGGGGGCACGAGGAGCCCACCGACGACGAGCGGTATCTGCGCGGCACGTGGCGTACGGACAAGAAGGGCGAGGTCGTCTTCCGTACGGTCTTCCCCGGCTGGTATCAGGGCCGCTGCGTGCACATTCACACCAAGGTGCATGTGAACGGCACCTGGACCGACGCGGGCTACGAGGGCGGTACGACCTGCCACACCGGGCAGCTCTTCTTCGACGAGGCGTCCGTGCTGGCCACGGCCGAGGTCGAGCCGTACTCCACCAACACCACGACCCGTACCACCCTCGACGAGGACACCATCTACCCGGGCAACGGCACCGAGGGCGGCCTGCTGAAGCTGAAGTACAAGAAGGGCGCCATCGCGAAGGGCGTCGTCGCGACGCTCACCATGGGCGTCGATCCCGAGGCGACGCAGGACGGCACGAGCGCGGGCTGACGCGGACCTGTGAGGCGGACGTGTGCGGGAAGGTCCCGACCGTCCGCCTCAAGTTCACATACATGGACTTCTGCTCAACCCGTTGACCCGGAACTGGAGCCTCCATAAGGTCCCTTCGAGAACGCGTACGTGATTGCTGTTCACGTATGTGCACTTCAAGGGAGACGACGATGTCAGAAGCCGCGATACCGGAGGCCGAGCAGCGTGCGGTGGGCAAGTTCCTGCGCCGCATGCTGCCGATCCTGGTCCTGATGCTGCTGGTCAACCAGATGGACCGGACGAACGTGGGCTTCGTCCAGGACGAACTGCGGGCCGACGTCGGAGTCGGCGCCACGGCCTACGGGCTCGGCGCGGGCCTGTTCTTCATCGGCTACGCGCTGTTCGAAGTCCCGAGCAACATGTGGCTGGAGCGGTTCGGCGCCCGGGTCTGGCTGACCCGCATCATGATCACCTGGGGTGCGGTGATCGTGGCGATGTGCTTCATCCACAACGTGTGGATGTTCTACGGGCTGCGGTTCCTGCTCGGTGTCGCGGAGGCCGGCTTCTTCCCCGGTGTGCTGCTGTACTTCACCCAGTGGCTGCCGGACTCCAGCCGGGGCCGGGCGAGCGCGATCTTCCTGGGCGGCTCGGCGACGGCGTACATCGTGACGGGCCCGATCACGGGCGCGCTGCTGGAGCTGCACGGTGCGGGGGGCATCGCGGGCTGGCGCTGGATGTTCGCCCTGGAGGGCGCCTTCTCCATCCTGGTCGGTTTCATCGCCGGGTTCTTCCTGGTCTCCCGCATCCAGGACGCGAAGTGGCTCACGCCGGAGGAGAAGGACGCGCTGAGCGAGGCCGTGGCGCGGGACAAGCAGGCGCGGGACCGGGCGCCGTCGGTGTCCCGCATGAAGCTGATCTTCCACCCCCAGGTGGCGGTCCTGACCGCGGTCTTCTTCGCGATGGCGCTCACCGGCTACGCGATCACGTTCTGGCTGCCGAGTCTGGTGGAGGAGATCGGCGGGCTGTCGCCGTTCCAGATCGGCCTGCTGTCGGCGATCCCCTGGATCTGCGCGGTGATCGCGATGTACACGATGAGCCACTTCACGGACCGGGCCCCGGACCGTCGCCCCTACCTGGCCATCGCCTTGGTCCTCTCCGCGTGCGGCACCTTCCTCGCCACACTCGGCTCCCCCTGGTTCGGCCTGGCCGCCCTGACCCTGGCCGCGGTCGGCGGCAAGTGCGCGGCCACCCTGTTCTGGCCGATGGCCCAGTCGGGCCTCGACCTGAAGATCGCGGCCCCTGGTCTGGCCCTGGTCAACTCCCTCGGAAACCTGGGCGGGTTCGTCTCCCCCACGCTCTTCGGCTACCTGAAGGACACGACGGGCAGCACGAACGGGGGCCTGTACACGCTGTCGGCGGCGTCGGTCCTGGCGGTGCTGGGCGTGGCGTTCGTACGGAACACCAACCGGGGTGAACGGACCGGGTCCGGCGGGGAGGTCGCGGTGACGGGGGAGCCGGTTGCGGGGGAGGCGCGCTGACCCGGGCCGACTCAGGCATGAGGCCCGCTCCTTGTGAAGGGGCGGGCCCTTGCCTTTGCCGGTCGATCACGCGTCGGTGAACAGGTCCTCCGCCGTGGTGGCCGTCAGGGAGCGGTCGAACCAGAGGGTGAGGGTGTCGAGGTCGGTGCAGGTGGTGATGCGGTCGCGGGTGGCCTCGGGGACGGGGATGCCGCGCTTGTCCAGCACGCTCAGGATGGACTCGGCTTTGCCCTCGGCTTTGCCTTCGGCTTTGCCCTCCAGGTACGTCTCCTCGAAGAGGGTTCCCCTGCCCGGGAAGTAAGTGGCGACCATCTTCTCCAGCTCTCTCCATGTCTCCCGGACCGGAGTATTCTCCAGACCGACTTCCAGCCATTCGCACCAGTACTTCGCTGTTGGCTTGTCGAACGACCGCATCCCGCGGGCCAGCAGTTCCAGTATGGCGGCGGCGTTTGCGCTTTCGCTATGGACGATGGCCGAGAATGTGGCCAGCGCCGGTTGCCGGGCCACGACGGACTCGTCGGTGATCTCCGGAACGTTGTTTGGGCCCAGGACGAAGGGGCGGGTGCTCTGCGTGGTCCAAGTTCGGACGCGGCACTCGAAGGGTCCGGCCGCCCAGGACGCGGTCGGCCGGTTCTTGCAGACAGCGACGAGCAGCACGGGCACGCCGTACTTCGCGTGCAGGTGTGCCACGTAATAGGACCAGCTGAACCCCTTGTCAGGGGCTGGAGCGGTCTGGGCCTCGACGGCGATGAGAAAGCCGTCTCCCTCGGACGGTTCGACCTTGAGCACCGTATCCACTCGGCGCTCCAGTGGCTTGAGCTCCGTGGCGTCGGGCGACAGGACTTCGATGGTCGCCTTGGCGGGCGGCGGCAGCCCCAACGCCTCGAAGACGGGGGTGAGAACCTCCGGATGGTCCTGGAAGATCCGGTGCGAGGTCTCATGGGTTGATGTGACCATGTGCGCAAGCTAGATCCAGCGGAGACGGGCGCATGCGGGGAACGAGGTGCGTTCACTCTTTCGGGAGTGGGAAAAACGTTCCCCTCGTGTGTTCGAGGGTCGACGTCCCGGTGGAGCAGGTGACCGACGCGGGGACCGACGAGAACGGGGGCGTATGGACGAGCGTGAGGATGAGCTTCTGGCCGATGAGCTTGCCGCTCTGGCTGCCGTGGCCGGGGGTTGGGGCGGCTTGACTCGCTTCGTGGCCAAGCTCATGAGGAAGAACGTGCACGAGATCGACCTGGTGGTCGCCTTGCCGTTCGAAGACACCGTCGAGCGCGTTGCCCGTGTGCTCGGACGAGCGGGGCGAAGGGTCCGCCTCGGGTCTGAACCCTGTGCTGAGCAACGGATGATCCGTGTCGTAGCCGCTGGTGGCGTCGGCGGTATGAACCCTGTTGTGGTCACCGCAACGGTGACGAAGGGCGGGGCGTCCGACTCGCAGGTCAGGCTTCGTGCCGCTGCCAAAGAGGGCTTGATCAGGCAGCGGGCGGGCGAGCGGACCGCTTCCCGTCTTGCAGCGTTGCTGCACACGTAGACCCTGTCGTGGGCTGCCGGCTGCCGACACCCCTCTCGTGTTTCTTGGGAAAGAGCGGCGACGGCACCGGAGCCCACGCCGTCGGGCTCCGGTGCGTGTGTCATTCACACTGGTCAGGGGCGTGACAGGTCGAGTTCTGCCCATACCGTCTTGCGGGGGACGGGGCCGTGCTCGACGCCCCAGCGGTCGGCGAGGGCCTCGACGAGGAGGAGGCCGCGCCCTGACTCGGCGTCGGGGGCGGCCGGGTGGTGGCGGGGGAGATCGTCGCCGCGGGTGTCCGTGACCTCGATGCGGAGGGTCTCGCTTCGCGTCCGGAGTACGAGGCGGAAGTCGCGGCCGGGGAGCCGCCCGTGCGTTGCGGCGTTCGCGGCGAGTTCGGCGACGAGGTGTTCGGCGGCCTCCGTGACGCGGTGAGGCATCTCCCGGGTGCGCATCCACTCCGCGGCGAGGAGCCGGGCCAGGCGGGCGCCGCGCGGCGTGGACGAGAGCAGGATGCTGAACTGCTCGGTCGGCGAGAGAAGTTGGGTGGACTTTTCCTGATTCACATCACTGAGCGTGGCGGTGCCTGCCTACCGTGAACAGTGACAGCGCTGATACGTAGGGTGACTGTCCGGGGCTTGTCGGCCGTTGTCCGGGCTGTCGGCAGTACGAAGGAGGGTGCGGCATGACGGTGGACGGCGAGGTGCGTCGGCTCGGTGGGGAAGCGGACGAGGCGGGGTGGGAGGTGGATCCGGACGATGAGTGGGGAGTGGCCGTCATCACCACGGTGGGGCGGCAGTTGAGGCTGCGGCGTGAGGCGGTGGGGATGCGGGCCGCCGAGTTCGCGGTGGCGGTCGGATACGGGGAGGACCTCGTCTACAAGGTCGAGGGCGGGAAGCGGATTCCCCGGCAGGAGTATCTGGACAAGGCCGACGAGGTGTTGGGAGCGGGTGGGCTCGTCGCGGCGGCTTGGGAGGACGTGAAGAAGGTCCGGTATCCGAAGAAGGTTCGGGAACTGGGGAAGCTGGAGGCGAGGGCGGCCGAGATCGCCCTCTACGAGTGCCACATCGTCCCTGGGCTGCTGCAGACCCGTGAGCATGCGAGATCCGTGATCGGCGCAGCGCAACCGCCCTACTCGCCGGACGACGTGGAACGCATGGTGGCCGCTCGGCTGGCTCGGCAGTCGGTCTTCGAACGGTCACCCGCGCCGGCGCTCAGCTTCGTCCTGGAAGAGGGGGTCCTGCGGCGCCCCATCGGGGGCAGAATGGTGTGGCGTCAGCAGCTTGAACGTCTGCTGGAGGTGGGGCGGTTGCACAACGTCGTGCTTCAGGTGATGCCGACGGACTGTGACACCCACTCAGGCCTGGACGGCCGGATCGAGTTGCTGAAGTTCCCCGACGGCACGGCCGTGGGGCGCTCCGACGGCGCGTTCAGTGGGCGTCCGACCTCCGAACTCAAACACCTGCGCGTCCTTGAGCTGCGGTATGGCACCATCCGGGCTCAGGCGCTCTCTCCGCGGGAGTCGCTGGCCCTTATCGAGCAACTGCTGGGGGAGACATGATCCGCAAGAGCACTGTCGAGGACACCTCTGAGCTGGCGTGGTTCAAGAGCAGCTACAGCGGCGGTAACGACGGCAACTCCTGCGTTGAGCTTGCCCTCACCCCCGGCACCGTGCATGTTCGCGACTCCAAGAACGTCGAGGGCCCCCGACTCGCCATCACGCCCGGCGCCTGGGCGGACTTCTTGCCCTACCTCGCCACGAACTGAGTCAGGATCGCCTGGACCTCGTAGATGTCGACGCCCTTGGTGAAGGTCTTCTCGATGGGAGCCGGGGTGCCGGAGATCCAGATCTTCAGTTCGGCGTCGAGGTCGAAGGTGCCGGCCGTTTCCACCGCGAAGTGAGTGATGCTGCGGTACGGGACCGAGTGGTACTCGACCTTCTTGCCGGTGATGCCCTGCTTGTCGATCAGGATCAGGCGGCGGTCGGTGAAGAGGATCGTGTCGCGGATCAGCAGGAACGCGGCGTGGACCTGCTCGCCGTGGCCGAGGAGCCGGGCGTAGTCCTGCTGGGCCGACTGCGGGTTCACGGTGTGTGCGTTGCCGAAGAGTGCCATGTGTCCCCCTGGTCGAGTCGGAGCGGCCTTCGTGGCCGTCCTGAGGGGATCTTCGCAAAGCGCGGGGCCCGGGAGAAGGCTCTCGTTCTCCCGGGCCCCGTGCTGTAGCGAGCGCGTTACGCCCGTTACGCGGCCGGTTCGCCGCCGAAGCGCTCCTTGTACGACTCCAGGTCCTCGTCCGTGAGCTTGGCGAAGAGGACCGGCGGGATGGTGAACGGGGTGCCGGAGGGGACGGAGGCCAGGGAGCGGGCCTCTTCCGGGGTGACCCAGGTCGCGGAGTCGTCCGACAAGGAGAACGCCTCGCGCATCTTCTTCGCCGACGTCGGGATGAACGGCTCGGAGACCACCGCGTAGAGGTGGATCAGGTTCATCGCCGTACGGAGGGTCAGCGCGGCGCCCTCCGGGTTGGTCTTGATCTCCAGCCAGGGGGCCTTCTCCTCCAGGTAGGAGTTGCCCGCCGACCACAGGGCGCGCAGCGCGGCCGCCGCCTTGCGGAACTGGATGGCCTCCATCTGGGACTCGTACTCCGCGAGCAGACGGGCGATCTCCTCGCCCAGCTTCGCCTCCGCCTCGCCGGGCTCGGCGCCTGCCGGTACCTCTTCGCCGAAGCGCTTCCTGGAGAACGACAGGACGCGGTTGACGAAGTTGCCGAGGGTGTCGGCCAGGTCCTTGTTCACCGTGGCGGTGAAGTGCTCCCAGGTGAAGGACGAGTCGTCCGACTCCGGGGCGTTCGCCATCATGAAGTAGCGCCAGTAGTCGGCCGGCAGGATGTCGAGGGCGTCGTGCGTGAAGACGCCCCGGCGCTGGGACGTGGAGAACTTGCCGCCGTAGTAGTTCAGCCAGTTGAAGGCCTTGATGACGTCGACCTTCTTCCACGGGGCGCGGGTGCCCAGCAGGGTCGCCGGGAACATCACGCTGTGGAAGGGGACGTTGTCCTTGCCCATGAACTGCGTGTAGCGGACGTCCGCGTCGGACTCCCACCACCAGGAGCGCCAGTCGCGGTTCTCCGGGTCCTGGTCCGCCCACTCCTTCGTCGCGCCGATGTACTCGATCGGGGCGTCGAACCAGACGTAGAAGACCTTGCCCTCGGCGGCGAGGTCCGGCCAGGTGTCGGCCGGGACCGGGACGCCCCAGTCCAGGTCACGGGTGATCGCGCGGTCGTGCAGGCCCTCCGTCAGCCACTTGCGGGCGATGGAGGACGCGAGGACGGGCCAGTTGTCGGCGCGCTCGTCGACCCACGCCTCCACCTCGCCGGCCAGCACCGACTGGAGCAGGAACAGGTGCTTGGTCTCGCGGATCTCCAGGTCGCTGCTGCCGCTGATCGCGGAGCGGGCGTCGATCAGGTCCGTCGGGTCCAGGACGCGCGTGCAGTTCTCGCACTGGTCGCCGCGGGCCTTGTCGTAGCCGCAGTGCGGGCAGGTGCCGATGATGTAGCGGTCCGGCAGGAAGCGGCCGTCGGCGTTCGAGTACACCTGGCGGATCGCGCGCTCCTCGATGAAGCCGTTCGCCTTCAGCTCGCGGGCGATCTCCTGCGTGATCTCGTGGTTCTGCGGGGAGGAGCTGCGGCCGAAGTAGTCGAAGGCCAGGCTGAAGCCGTCGTAGATCGCCTTCTGCTGGTGGTGCGCCTCGGTGCAGAACGCGTCCACGGGTACGCCCTGCTCCTTGGCGGCGAGCTCCGCGGGGGTGCCGTGCTCGTCCGTCGCGCAGATGTAGAGGACCTCGTGGCCCCGCTGGCGGAGGTACCGGGAGTAGACGTCGGCCGGGAGCATGGACCCCACCATGTTGCCCAGGTGCTTGATCCCGTTGATGTACGGAAGGGCGCTGGTGATGAGGTGTCGAGCCATCGCGGGCTGCTCCCAAGTCGCTACGCGGGGTGACGATCTCGTGGTCTCGGTCGTCTACGAACCTTGAAATCGTAGCTGACACGGGTACGCCGCCCGCCTCCCCTTTTACGGGGTGGGAAGCGGGCGGCGTACGGGGGCCGGGGCCGGGGCCTCGGAGGGTCTACGGGCGCCAGTTCGCCAGTACGCCCTCGTAGAGCTCCTTGTCCGTCAGCTCGCGGGGGGTTTCGCCGGCGAGGAGGTGGGACGTGTTCGGGGTCTTGAGCTTGCGGAGGTAGTCGAAGGCCTTGTTCTCCGGGTCTCCGAAGGCGACGAAGGAGAAGAAGACGGCGGGGTGGCTCTTGGCGGCGTCGGTGAGGGCCTGGGTGGCGGGGGTCTTCGCGTCCGGGGCGCCGTCGGTCTGGAAGACCACCAGGGCGGGAGTGCCGGCGGCTTCCGCCTTGTCGTGCTGGGCGAGGACCGCTTCCACCGCCGCGTGGTAGCTGGTGCGGCCCATGCGGCCGAGGCTCGCGTGCAGGTCGTCGATCTTGTTCTCGTGGTCGGTGAGGGTGATCTCGCCGGTGCCGTCGAGTTCGGTGGAGAAGAAGACGACCGGGACGGTTGCCTCGGGGTCGAGGTGGGCCGCGAGGGCGAGGGTCTGCTCGGCGAGGGCCTGGGCGGAGCCGTCCTTGTAGTACGGGCGCATGGAGGCGGAGCGGTCGAGGACGAGGTAGACCTTGGCGCGGGTGCCGGTGAGGTTGTTCCGGTCGAGGGTGGTCGTGGCGGCCTTGTAGGCGGTGGTGAGGCCGGGGGCGAGGGTCTTCACGCGGGTGAGGGGGAGGGCGGGGCCGTCGGCCTCGGCTTCGCCTTCGGCCGTCTTGTTGTTCCCACCCGCACCGCCCGTGCTGCTTTCGTCGCCGGGTGCGGGTGGCCCCTGAGGGGCCGGGTCGCCGTCGGCGGCCGCGGGTGCGGGCTCGGGCTCGGGCTCGGGTGCGGCTTCGGCCTGGGCCTTCGGCTTGGCCTCAGCCTTCGGCTTGGCCGTGGCCTTCCGCGTGGTTTTGGGCTCCGCCTTCGGCTCGGCCTTGGGCTCAGCCTCGGGCTCCTGTGCGGCCTCGGCCTTCGGCTCGGCCGCCGCCTGTGTGGGCTCGGCCTGGGGTGCGGCCTTGGCCTTCGGCTCGGTCGCCTGTGTGGCCTCGGCCTCGGGCCCCTTGGCGGCCTCCGCCTTCGGCTCGGCCTCGGTCTTGGTCTCGGCCTCAGCCTTGGGCTTCGCCACGGCGGGCGCCTCTTCGGCGGATGCCGCCGCGGCCTCGGCCTCCGGGGCCGTCTCGGGCTTCGTCTCCGCCTTGGCCCCGGCCTTCGGCGTGGCCTTTCGCTTCGCCTTGGGCTCCGCCTGCGGCTTTGCGTCGGACTTGGGCTCGGCCTCGGCCGTCGTTTCGGGCGCGAGCGGGGCCTCGGCCTCGGGCTGCGGCTTCGGCTCCGATTCGGGCGTCGCCTCGGCTGCCTGCTGCGAGTCCGTCGCCGGGGCAGGGGCCGCTGCCGCTGCCGGTTCCACTGCCTCCGGCTGGGGCTCTGCTTCCGGCTTCGCTTCCGCCGGTGCGTCTGCCTTGGCCGCAGCCTTCGCGTCCGCTTCCGTCTTGTCCGCGTCAGGCTGTGCGCCGGCCTCGGCCGCCGCCTTCGTGTCCGTGGTCGCCGCGGGCTCCGGCTGAGCCTCGTCCGCCGGGCTGACCTCGGGCTTCTCCGGGGTCGTCGGCTCCGGTTCCTCCGTGGTCGGAGCGGCCACGGGGGACGTCTCCGCCTCCACCGTCTCCTCCACCGGCGCGGGCTTCTCCGCCGGAGTCGCCTCCGCCGAAGCCGCCTCGGCCCGGGCCCGGGCCTGAGTCTCGGCGTCCGTCTCGGCTTCGGTCTCGGCCTCCGCCTTCGCCGCCGTCGCTTCCTCCGCGACGGCCGGCTCCGCCGTCTCGGCCGACTCCTCCGCAGCCCCCCGGCCCTCAACACTCGCCCGCTCCCCCTCCGCCGAGCGCGTCGGCCTCGGGACCGCCACGTTGTCGAAGGCCGCCGACACCAGGTCGTGTTCGTCGGAGTCGGAGGACGAGTCGGAGGACGAGTCGGAGGACGACGTGCGGGGCTCGGGGACGCCGGCCTTCGGCGTGGGGTTCCGTTCCGGGGAGGGGGACGGGACCTTCGGGTCCGTGGCGGGGGTCGCTGCCGGGGTCCGGTCGGCAGGTGCGAGCGCTTCGCCGCCGGTCTGCTCCTCGGACCCGCTGGTCTCACCGGCGGTCGTCGTCCGCGCCGCACCCTCCGCCTCGGCGGTCCGTGACTTGCGGGACCGACCGAACGCGTTCCGCAACCGAGTGAGAATGCCCATGTGCGCGCAACCCTTCGCGTGAGTTGAAGCCGTCAATCCCTGGCCAGGACGGACACGTAAGGTTAGCGGCCCTCCTGTGTGATCTTGGGCAGGGTCTGTTGTGCCAGGTCCACCCTGTCAAGGAGACATCCGGCCGGTGCAGGTGTCGCAGGGCTGAATCGACACAACCCCCGTACGGCGGCCGGGGGTTCATCCGTTGTTCACCAGGGCGCCCGGCTCTCGCGCATATGTGCCCCTACGGTCACGCTGACACCAAGGGCATCCAAGGAGAGAGCAAAGTGCGCAAGCTGCTGCCGTTGATCGGAACGCCGTCCGGTTCGCACCCCGGCGGCCGGTCCGCCATGACCTGTCGTTTCCGGTGTGGTGACGCCTGCTTCCACGAGGTGCCCAACACCAGCTCCAACGAGTACGTCGGTGACGTGATCGCCGGTGCGATCGGCCGCCGGTCGATGATGCGGGCCGCGGCCGTGGTGACCGTGGCCGCCGCGGGGGCGGGTGCTGCCGGTGTCGCGCAGGCTCCGCGGGCCGCCGCCGCCCCGGCCGCCGGCGCCCCCTCCGCCGCTGCCGCCTCGGAGGCCGCCCGGCGCAAACACAAGGGTGCGCGCGGGCTGCGGTTCGCGCCCGTCGAGCCGAACACCGCCGACGCGGTGACCGTGCCGGACGGCTACCGGCAGAACGTCGTCATCCGCTGGGGCGAGCCCATCCTGCGCGGTGCGCCCGCCTTCGACCCGGAGAAGCAGACCGCGAAGGCCCAGGCCGGGCAGTTCGGGTACAACTGCGACTTTCTCGCCCTGCTGCCGTTGCCCGGGGAGCGCAACCGGCAGCTGCTCGTCGCCAACCACGAGTACACCGACGAGATCCTGATGTTCCGCGGCTACGACGCCGCGAACCCGACCCGCGAGCAGGCCGAGATAGCCTGGGCGGCGCACGGGCTGTCCGCCGTCGTGGTGGAGGGGGACCGCAAGAGCGGCAAGCTCACCGCCGTCTCCCGGCATCAGCTGAACCGGCGCGTCACCGCCACCACCGAGTTCCGGCTCACCGGGCCCGTCGCCGGGTCCGAGCTCGTGAAGACCTCCGCCGACCCGACCGGCACCAAGGTGCTCGGCACCCTCAACAACTGCTCCGGCGGTGTCACCCCCTGGGGCACGACCCTGCACGGCGAGGAGAACTTCAACCAGTACTTCGCCAACAGCAGCCGGGCGACCGACAAGCGGTACGGGATCGGGACCGGGGCCAGCGAGCGGAAGTGGGAACGGTTCGACCAGCGGTTCGACGTCGCCCGGGAGCCGAACGAGGTGCACCGGTTCGGGTACGTCGTGGAGTTCGATCCGTACGACCCCACCTCCACGCCGCGCAAGCACACCGCTCTCGGGCGGTTCAAGCACGAGGCCGCGACCGTGCGGCTCACCCACGACGGCCGTCCGGTCGTGTACTCCGGCGACGACGAGCGCTTCGACTACTTCTACAAGTTCGTCGGCAGCAAGCGGATGCGGCACGGTTCGTCGCGGTCCGTGCGCGAGCACAACCTCTCCCTCCTCGACGAGGGCACGCTGTACGTCGCCAAGCTCACCGGAGACTCCCCCGCCCTGGAGATCGACGGCACCGGCAAGCTGCCGAAGGACGGCGAGTTCGACGGGAGCGGCGAGTGGATCCCGCTGGCCACCGCCACCGCGAAGGGCGCCGTCTCGCACGTGGACGGGATGAGCGCCGAGGAGGTGTTCGTCTTCACGCGGCTCGCCGGTGACAAGGTGGGTGCGACCAAGATGGACCGGCCCGAGGACATCGAGCCCAACCCGGTGACCGGCAAGGTCTACGTCGCGCTGACCAACAACTCCAACCGGGGGGTCGGCTCCAACGCCAAGGCGGACGAGGCCAACCCGCGCAACGCCAACAAGCACGGGCACGTGCTGGAGCTCACCGAGCGCTGGAACCGGCCCGAGAGCACCCGCTTCGCCTGGTCGCTGTTCCTGGTCGCCGGCGACCCGGACGACCCGGCGACCTACTTCGCAGGGTTCCCGAAGGACGCGGTCAGCCAGATCTCCTGCCCGGACAACGTGGCCTTCGACCCCTACGGCAACCTGTGGATCTCCACCGACGGCGCCCAGCTCGGCTCGCACGACGGCCTGTTCGGGGTGGCGACCCGGGGTGAGCGGCGTGGTGAGCTCAAGCAGTTCCTGACCGTGCCGAAGGGCGCCGAGACCTGCGGCCCGATCATCCAGGACCGGCGTGTCCTGGTCGCCGTGCAGCACCCGGGCGAGATCGACGGCGCGTCCGTGGAGAAGCCCGCCAGCACCTGGCCCGACGGGCCCGGGACGTACGTCCGTCCGGCGGTCGTGGCCGTGTGGCGTGCCGACGGGTGCGACATCGGCGTCTGATCGATCCACCGCAGGAGAGCAGGAGAGCAGGAGAGCAGGGGGCGTCCGTCGGGCGCCCCCCTTCTCCGTCACCGGGTCGTGTGCAGTGTCAGGTCGGTGACGACCGCCCGGTGGTCGGTGTCGGCCAGGTCCAGGATGCGGGTGCGGCTCGCGCCGAAGTCCTCGGAGACCAGGACGTGGTCGATCTGCACGCCGAGCGTGGGTGCCGTCCGGGCCGGCCAGGTGGCCGTACGGTCGGCTCCGTCCAGCCGGGAGGCGTCGCGCAGGCCCGTGTCGAGGATGCGGCGGAAGGCCGCGTGGTCCTGGGAGGCGTTGAAGTCACCGGCCAGGACGAGGGGGGTGCCCGGGTCGGCGGTGGCTGCCTCGCGCAGGGCGGCGAGCTCCCGGTGCCAGAGGTCCACCTGCCCGGGCAGCGGGGGCATGGGGTGGGCGAGTTGGAGCCGTACGGCGTGCCCGTCCACGTCGGCGACCGCGCCGGGCATGCCCATCGTGCCGGGTACGCCCCCGGTGGGCCGGAGCCGGAAGCGGCTGAGGATGACGGATCCCTCGGAGCCGCCGCCCTCCACGGCCCGGCGGTGCGGGTAGTCCGCCGAGAGGTCCCGCTTCAGCAGGGCGTCGCACGCGTAGTCGCACTCCTCGACGAAGACCACGTCCGGTTTTTCGCGGCGGACGGTGGTGACGAGGGCGGCGGTGCCCTGTCCGAACTCGACGTTGGAGGTCAGCACGCGCAGGTCGGCGACCGGGCGGCCCACGGGGTCGCCGGCCTTGCCGTACGGCTCGATGAACCAGGCCAGCAGGCCGAGCAGGACCACGCCCCACACCGTTCCGGGCCACCAGCGGGACAGCAGCGTGAGCAGCAGGGCCACGGCGGTGGGGACGAGCAGCCAGGGGAGGAAGGCGAGGAGCTGCGGGACGGGGGTGATGCCGTCGCTGTCGGCGGTCCGGAAGCCGAGCACCACGCTCACCCCGGTGAACAGCAGGCCGGCACACCAGGCGCCGAACCGCCGTCCGGGCGGGCGGTGCTCCCGCCCGTCGTCCCTGGCGGTCCACTCGGCAGCGGCGGTGTCCAAGGCCCGGCCTTCCGTTCGCGGGGTGGGATGCCCGAATCCTCCCTCAAAGACGGGGTGGAGCGGGGGAAGGTTGCCGGGCATCGACCCGGGCCAGGAATTCCTCCAGCGCCTGATCGAACACGTCCGGGCGTTCCAGGTTGGGCATGTGGGCCGCGCCGTCGACGATGTGCAGTTCCGCGTCCGGGAGGGCCGCGTGCAGGGCGAGGGCGTCGGAGACGGGCGTGAAGGTGTCGTCGGCTCCCACGACGACCAGGGCCGGGACGCGGACGCGCGGCAACAGGGGGCCGTAGTCGGGGCGCCGGGCGCGGGCGCGCAGGGCCGCGGCGGCGCCCTCGGGGGCGGTGGCGGTCATCATGCCGTGCACGTGCGCCTTGACCTCGGCGGACGCGTACGGGGCGACCATCCGTTCCAGGACCTCGTCGGCGTAGCCGCGCAGGCCCTCGGCGAGGAGTCGGTCGGCCATGGCGTCGCGGGTGCGCACGCCCTCGGGGGTCTCCGCGGACGGGAAGGTGTCCGCGAGGACCAGGCCGCGGACGCGCTCGGGGAACAGGCGGTAGCAGTCCATGACGATCTGCCCGCCCATCGACAGGCCCGCGAGGACGAACGACTCCACCTCCAGCTCGTCCAGCAGGGCCTCGACGTCCCGGGCGAAGTCCGAGAAGTCCGTGACGGCCGGGGCCGTGGGGGAGGCGCCGTAACCGCGCAGGTCGGGGGCGATGACGCGGCGGGTACCCGGGAAGCTCGCGAGCTGCGGGGCCCACATCGTGCGGTCGAAGGGGTGGCCGTGGACGAGGACCAGGGGGACCCGATGCGTATCGGGGCCTTTGTCCTCGTATGCGAGGAAGGGTGCCATGACGTCGACCCTAGGCCTCTCAACTACTCGGTGCAATAAGATCTTTGCTCTCGGTGCAATCCAAGGGGGAGACCGCTGATGAGTGACTACCGGCGCATCGCCGACCGCATCGCCGACGACATCGCCACCGGCCGGCTGCGGCCCGGCCAACGGCTCCCGCCGCAGCGGGCGTTCGCACGCCGGCGGGGCATCGCCCCGTCGACGGCCGGGCGGGTCTATGGCGAACTCGTGCGGCGCGGGCTGGTCGTCGGGGAGGTCGGGCGCGGCACCTTCGTACGGGCCGCACCGGACGGCCCGGCGGGGCAGGCGCTCACCGAGCCCGGTCCGGCCGCCGCGCCCGTGAACCTGGAGCTCAACTACCCCGTCGCGCCCGGCCAGCCGGAGCTGCTCGCCCCGGTCCTCGCGCCGCTGCTGCGCCCCGACGTGCTGGCCGAGGCGCTGTTACCGGCCGCCGCCACCGGTACCGAGGCCGCCCGGGAGGCCGCGGCCACACTGCTCACCACCCCGGGCTGGCGCCCGGCCCCGGAACGGCTGCTGTTCACCGGCAACGCCCGGCAGGCCATCGCCGCCGTCCTGGCCTCCCTGGTCCGGCCGGGCGGCCGGGTCGGGGTGGAGCAGCTGACGTACCCGCTGGTCAAGGAGATCGCCGCGCGGCTCGGCATCAGCCTGGTGCCGCTGGCCGGGGACGCGGCCGGGCTGCTCCCGGAGGCCGTCGCGGCAGCGCACCGTTCGGCGCCGCTGTCCGCCCTGTACGTGCAGCCGACGCTGCACAACCCGACGTCCCTGACGACGAGCGGGCCGAGGCTGCTGCACCTCGCGCAGCTGGTCCACGACCTGAACCTGCCGGTCGTGGAGGACCGCATCTGGTCCTTCCTCCGGGAGCCCGGTGATCCGCTCGCCGTGCACGCCCCGGCCCTCACCCACGTCGTCGACGGGCTCTCCAAGCGGGTCGCCCCGGGACTCACCGCCGGGTTCCTCGTCGTGCCGCCGCACCGGGTCGCCGCCGTGGGCGACGCCGTGCGGTCGGGCGGGTGGAGCGCGGGGCGGTTCGCGCTGGAGGCGGCCGTGCGGTGGACCGGGGAGGGGACGGTGGCGCGGCTGGTGGCGGCCAAGCGGGCGGACGCGGTACGGCGGCAGCGGATCCTCGCCGAGGAACTCGCGGGCTTCACCGTGCGGTCCGACCCGGGGGCCTACTTCGCCTGGTGGGAGCTGCCCGCCCCGTGGCGTGCGGACACCTTCACGGCCGCCGCCGCGGCGCACGGCATCGCCGTCACGCCCGGCCCCGCCTTCGCCGTCGCCCCCGGGCACACGCCCGACGCCGTCAGGCTCGGGCTCGCGTCGGCGCCGGAACCGGATCTGCGGCGGGCGCTGCGGACCCTCGCGCACGTCGCCGCGCGGCGAGCCGGGGACCGTACCGGCCCGTGACCCAGGCACCGGCCGCCACCGCCATGCCCACCGCGCACAGCAGCCAGGACACCGTGCGCAGGGTGGCGGTGAGGGCGTCGTAGACGGCGCCCGCGGCCGGGCGGTGGAGGGCATCGGGCAGGTCGGCGAGGGTGAGGCGGCGGCCGATCGCGACGGCGAGGGCCAGCAGCGCGCCGCCCAGGGCCGTGCCCAGGGCGAGGGCGGTGACCGCGCGGCGGCGGCACGCGGCGACGGCGATCCCGGCGACCGCGAGGACGGCGGCGGCCGGCGGCAGCCAGAAGGCGGCGGTGTCCAGCACGTGGTACCCCTTGCGCAGTCGGTCCACGTCCTCGGCCGGCAGCACCGGGATCCGCGTGTGCGTGACCGGGATGCGGTGGGCGAACGGCACGTGGTCGTCGGAGAGTTGCTGTTTGACCCGGGCGATGACGGGTGCGGCGTCGACGGTGACCGGGGCTCCGTGCGCGCGGTCGTCGCGCAGGGCGCGCAGCACCGCGTCGTGCACGGCCCGGTTCGCCGCGTCCCAGGCCGTGCGATACGCCTCGGTGCGGGTGAAGGAGCGCGCCGCGTCGTGCACGAACGGGCCGATCTCCCCGCGCGGCGGACCGGTGCCGGCCGCCGCCCCGGCCTCCCGCAGGACGCCGTCCCCGACGGCCTGGGCGACCGCGCCCCGCACGTCCGGGTCGGCGGCGAGCGGTGCCATCGTCCGGACCCAGCGGCCGGTGTCGGTGAGCCCGTGGGCCGCCCAGGACGCCAGCGCCCCGAACGGCATCAGCAGGCACGCCAGGGTGAGCAGAACGGCCGCCAGGACGTTCCGCGATCGTGGGGGCGCCTTCTCGGCTACGGGCGCCCGGTCGCGCTCGGACACCCTTCCAGGCAAGGCGCCCCGGGCCCGGCCCGCGAGCGCTGCGACGGCGTCCGGTCGCGCGGCGGTCGCGCCGCGGCACACTCCACCTGCGAGAAGCGGCCGTCACGGGCCCTCCGGCGGGCTCACCCGAACGGGTGTCCTGATTCCCGTCAGCCGATCCGCCGGCCCGAGGCGTCCTCGTGCGTGTAGTAGCGGTAGAACACCATCGCGAGCACGCCCGCCCCCACCAGCAGCCCGAGGCCGCTGGAGCTGAACACGGAAGCGCCGGTCTGGCTGTAGAGGAAGCCGACCGCGCAGCCCGAGAAGACGAACCAGCACAGCGCGTGCAGTTCGCGGGGCAGCAGCGGTGCCAGCGCGCACACGGCGGCGAACAGCACGGCGAACACGAGCGCCGTGACGAAGCCGAACAGCAGGTTCCAGCCGGTGATGGGCCCGCCGTGCCGCTGGTTGGCCGCGGCCCAGAAGCCGTAGACCAGTCCGAGCACCACGGGCAGGCCGACCTTCACGGCGATGTGGATCCGCGGGCCGAACACATCGGGCCTACGGCGTTGCGTGATCATCCTGCGTGAGGCGGGTGCCGCATGAGCCATGACAGCTCTCCTCTCTGTCCCTGCCCCTGGAACCAGGGCACACCGGCGGGCAGCCGGTGGCAAGTCGGCGGAGCAGCCGGAACGGGATGCGGCCGGTGCGGCCCCGTGCTTCGCCGGGGCCGTGAGCCGCCACCGCAGGGGGCACGGCCCGCTCGTCCGGCACGACCGGGCCGGGGGCCGGGACGTCGTGCGGCGGCAGGAACTGCTGCGGGTGCGGGGCCGCAGCGTGGCCTGGGTGCCGCCGCTGCTGCTGCTCGTCGCCATCGCGGTGGCCGACTACCACACCATCGACCGTGTTCGCCGTCCGCAGGAGTCCGGCCCACCGGAGACCGGGGGGCGAAGACCCCGAAGGCGGACGTTTGCGGTCCTGAGACCCCCCTTTGCAGCCGCAGCGGTTACGGTGCTGGCGTACGTGATCGACACAGGGGGTGGGGCGATGCCCGGAACCGTGCTGCTGCTGGCGGCCTCGCCGGTGGGCAAGGGGCGCCTGGTGGACGCCGCCTCCGTGCTCCCCGTCCTCGCCGCCGTGGCGCCCGCGGTGCTGTCCGGCACCGACACCGCGAACGTCGTCGAACTCGCCGACCCGCTGGAGCCGCAGGCCGTCCTCACCCGGCTGCGTGCCGCCGCCGCGGCCCCCGGCCCCCTCACCGTGTACGTCACCGGCCAGCTCCAGCTGGACCGCAGGCAGCGCCTGCCCCACCTCGCGCTGGCCCGCACCACCGCCTCCACCGCCCGCTACACCGCCTTCCCCTGGCACTGGTTCCGGGAGGAGCTGCGGCTCAGGCCCGCCGGCGCCACGACCCTCCTGCTCGACCTGCACGCCGACGCCGAGACCTGGGAACTGCTGAAGAGCACCCCGCTGGACTCGGGGCGCGGCAACGCCGTGCACGGTCGTATCGCGCCCCCGCCGTCCAGACGCACGGTCGCGCAGCCGGCGTACATGAAGGCCGTCGCGACGATCCTGCGCAGCGGGTTCCGGCCGCCGGCCGAGCAGTTGCACCAGCAGGCGCTGGCCCGGATCGGGCCGGAGAGCGCGGGCACGGACCTGGTGCTGAGCACACCGGGCCCGGCGGGCGGGGATCCGCACGCCGCCATCACCGCCGCCGTCCAGTCCGGCCGGCACGCCGAAGCCGACGGGCTCGCCGCCCGGCACGAGCAGATCGCCGTCGCCGCGCACGGACCCGCGTCCGAAGAGGCCCTGCACTGGGCCGAGGTGCGGGCCGACCTGGCGATGTTCGCCGGGGACGCCGCCCGCAGCTGCCGCACCTGGCTGATGATCGCCACCGCCCGTCTGAACGCCGGGCAGGCCCCGGACGCCCCCGCCGTCGAGGCCGCCGTGGACCGGGCGCACCACCAGTGGGGCCAGGTCCGCGACACCGCCCCCGCCCGCGAACTGGGCGCCGCGCTCGCCGCGTTGCGCGGACGGGTGCCCGGGCGGCGCGAGGGCGCGCTGGACCATGTGCAGCGCCAGCTGGAGCAGTTGCAGACTCAGGCATGAGCCGCGTGCGCCGTGTGCGCGTGGCGTGAAGAGGGCGTGCAACCGCTTTCGCAGGTCACGTCACAGGTCTGCCGTCGAGCCTGACCCGGTGTCATGATGTCGGGTATGACAGAGGGGGACCAAGTGGCTGTCTTAGGCGTGCGCGTCCGGCTGGGCGGCAACGCGACCGCGGATGACGTCAGAGCTCTGAAGACGTGGCTGGAGCGCGAAGAGCCGCTGGAGGCACTCCTTTCCGGGCGGCACCTGCGCATCGACGAACAGTCCGGCACGGACGGGACTCCGGGGCGGCTCGGGCCCGACCTGGAACTCGTGCTGACGATCCTCGGCGATGTCGTCACGGTCGCGGCCCTGACCGAGTACACCGCCCGCGCGGTGAAGACCTGGACGAACAACCGGAGCAGGCTGCAGGGCGGCGATCCGGAGCCGCAGATCCGCTCACTGGACCCCGACGGGGAGTAGGCCGGTGAGCCGCTTCGATCCGCGCGGCAAGGTGAACCGGGCGCTGCTGGCCTGTGTGTCCGAATACGACCACCCGGCATCGGACGAGGAACCCCAGGGCGTGAGCGGTCAGCTCCCGGCCGTGCGGCACAACCGGACCGGCCTTGAGGACGCGCTGCGCCGGGGCGGGGTCTTCGGCGCGGGCGAGGTGCGGGGCCTGGCCTCCCCGACACCGGACGACTTCACGCGCGAGTTGCACCGCGTCTGCCAGGAGGCCAGAGGGCTGCTGCTGCTCTACTTCGCCGGGCACGCCGTCACCTCCACCTCCGGCAGCGAACTGCACTTGCAGATGCGCACCGCGCGGGTCCTCACGGGCAACGGACTGCCCGGCTCGGTGCGCTTCAGCGAGGTGCTCGGCGAGCTGGCCGAGAGCAACGCCGAGCAGGTGGTGGTGATCCTCGACTGCTGCTACGCCGGCAACGCGGCGGGGATCTGGCACCGCTTCGACGATCCGAAGCGCAAGAAGCACAAGATCCTGCTGCTGATGAGCGTGCAGCCCAACCGCTGCATCCTGGGCGGGGACGCCGACACGGCGACACCGTTCACCCGCGAACTCACGCACGTCCTCGACGAGGGCGGCGAGGTGTGGCTCTCCGAGCTGTACACCCGGGTGAAGGAGCGGATGGCGGCGGCGAACTACCGGGCGGAGGACGACGATTCGCAGCGGCCGCAGGCGCTCGCTCCCCCCTGGAAGCAGGACGCGGACGTACTGCTCGCGGCGGGGCCGGGGATCGTGGTGGAGCGGCCCGAGCCCGTGCCCGGCGGCTGGTTCCCGTGGCTGCGGCCCCTGCTCGCCCGTGCCCGGAGGATTTTCGCCCGGTCCGGCCGTACCGCGCTGGCGGCTCTGCTCGCCGTGCTCGCCACCGGCGCCGGCGGTTACGGAATCCTGGCCCTGACCGGCGACTCCGGACCCTGCGCACCGGCCCTGGAACTGCGCGTCCTCGCCGACCCGGACCTGGAGCCGGCGGTGCGGGCGGCCGCGGACGACTACGTCACGTCGGACGCCAACACCACCGGCGAGGGCTGCCGGCGCAGCGGCATCACCGTCTACAGCGCGGGCTCCGCGGCCGTGGTGAACGCCCTGGGCGAGCGGACCGACGCCTGGCAGCAGCCCCGCGAGGACGACAACCCGCAGCGGGACATCGGCCCGCAGCCGGACGTGTGGATCCCCGCCACCGGCGCCGACGTCGACCGGGTCACCTCGGCCGCGGCCAAGCAGGACCGGATCTTCGCCCGGCTGGAACCGGAGGCCGAGCCGATCGCGTACTCGCCGGTCGTGCTGGCCGTACCGGAGGTACTGCGCGCCGGCCTCGAACCCACCGGGCGGTCGCTGTCGCGGCTGCTCGCCGACCTCGAACGGGCCGACAGCAGAACCGAAGTGCACCGTCCCGACCCGGAGTTCACCGACGCGGCGCTGCTGGCCACGACGGGACTGTACGGCGACGACGCCGACCCGCGCCGTGCCGAGCAAGAACTCGCCCGGACCGAGCGGCCCGAACCCTCGGCCGTGCGGCTGCTGTGCGCGCTGCCGGGCAGCGGCGACGCCGTGGACGACCGCGGCGCGGCGCTGGTCCCCGAGTTCCTGCTGAAGAGCGGCATCGGCTGCCACCCGCTCACCCGCGCCCGGCGCGTCGCCGCCTACCCCGACGACGTGCCCGGCCTGGAACCGGCGTTCGTACGGGTGCGCTGGGAGGACGGCGACCGGGACGCCGCCGCGCGGGACGACGCGGTGGACCGCTTCCACACCTGGCTGACCGGGGAGGGCGGCCGGACGGTGCTCGGCGAGCACGGCTTCAGGTCCCCGACCGGAGAGCGCGGCCTGCTCGACGCGGCATCGGTACCCGAGGGCCTCACCGAGTCCGTCCGCCCGGCCAGGGCCGCCGACCCCACGACGATGGACGACACCCTGGTGTACTACGGCGACGCGCACGGACCCGGCCGGGTGCTGTACCTCCTCGACAGTTCCGGCTCCATGGCAGGCCGGTGGGACGGCCCCAGCGGCGGCCCGGGCATCCTCAAGCAGACCCTGTCCGGGCTCGGCGGGGAGGACGAGTACGGGGTGTGGGCGGTGCACGGCACCGGCCGCCGCACGCATACCGAGCTGCTGAAATTCGGCACGCACGGCCGCCGCGAGGCCGAAGACGTCCTGGACGCCGCAGAGGTGCGGGACGCGGAGGCCGATCCGCGCGGCGCCCTGCTGGACGCCCTGGCGTTCATGAAGGAGCGCGGCAGCGGTGACGACCGGCCCCAGCTGATCGTGTACCTCACCGACGGCGAGGACGACGGCCGCCTGACCAGGAAGGCCCTCAAGGAGGTCGTCGACCGGGCCGGCGGCGCGGGCGTCCCGGTGACCATGGTGTCCCTGAGCAGCTCGGGCTGCGACCAGGACCGCCCCGCGACGCGCATCGCCGAGGCCGGCCGGGGCCGCTGCCTCGACGCGGGTGACGACCTCGTGCCCGCCCTGCACGACGAGGTCGCCCGCATCGGAACGGGGGAGGAATGATGGCCCGCCGCCTGACGGCCGCCGCACTGTCGCTGCTGTCCCTGCTCGCGCTCGCCTCCTGCACCGGCAAGGACGCGCCGGAGCAGCCGCAGGGCGCCGCCGACCCGCCCCGGATCGTGGTGGCCAGCGGCCGGGACGTCACCGGCAAGAACGGCATCCGCCAGCAGCTCATCGACGCCTGGAACGCCCGGGAGGGCGAACACGGCTACCGCGCCCGCCTGGTGGAGCTCCCCGGCTCCGCCGACCAGCAGCGCAGCCAGCTGCTCGGTGCGCTCCAGTCGGGCGGCGCCGAGTACGACGTGGTGAACCTGGACGTGACCTGGATCCCGGAGTTCGCCGCCGCCGGCCTGATCCGCCCGCTGACCGGCGCGGCCGTGAAGTCGCCCGACGACATCATCGAGGCCGTCGACCGGACGTCGTTCTGGGACGGCGAGCGGTACGCGGTCCCCTTCAACAGCGATGTGGGCCTGCTGTACTACCGCAAGGACCACCTGCGGGAGGCCGGGGCCTCCCAGGCCGAACTGGGCCGCGGAGTGACCTGGGCCGACCTGCGGGAACTGATCGACGCCGTCAACGACGACCCCACGAAGCCCGAGAACTACCAGGAGGGGTGGACCACGCAGCTCGCCGCCTACGAGGGCCGTACGGTCAACGCGATCGAGGCCTTCGCCTCGGCCGTGCCGGACTTCGCGCTCACCGACGAGGACGGCCGGTACACCGCCGACGAGGCGCAGTTGACGGCCGGAGTGACCGAACTGCGGGAGCGCACGGCGTCGCCGTACATGCTCGACGAGTCCTCCGGGTCCCGCGAGGCCGAGTCGCTCAGCGCCTTCGCGGAGGGCCGCACCACGTTCCTGCGGCACTGGCCGTACGTCTACCCGGCCCTGTACGAGACGTACAAGGAGGAGCTCGGTGTGACCCGGCTGCCCGGCAAGGCCGTGCTCGGCGGGCAGAACCTGGCCGTCACCTCGAACACGTCCGAGCAGCGGGCCGCCAAGGCCGCCGAGCTGATCGCGTTCCTGACCGACCCGGACAGTGAACGCTGCCTCCTGCGCGCCGGGTTCGCCGCGACCCGTACCTCCGCCTACCGGAATCCCGGCGGCACCCCCGAGTGCCGGCACGCCTCCGCGTACTCGGGAGGCGCCTCGGCGTCCCCCACCGGCGAGAGCGCCGAGGTCAAGGCCCCTGACGGGCTCGCCGACGGCGTCAGCTACTCCCGCGACGTCCTGCTGCCCTCCCTGAGCGAGGCCGTACAGCGCCCGCGCACACCGCTGTACGGCGCCGTCACGCAGACCCTCATCACCGAACTGGGCGCTCTGTACGGGCGGCACCGGCCGCCGGGGGACGCACAGGTGGCGAAGAACCTCGACGAGGCGTTGAGCGAGGTGCTGCCCGGCTGACCCCGCTACCTGGCTGGACTTCCCGTCGGACGCCGCGTCCGGCCGACGTCGGGGCGCGCTCAGCGCGGGTCCGCGACCGCCCGCGGGGCCGGCTCCGGGGTCTCGGCTCTCGCCGGGCCCGCGTTCGCCGCGAGCAGCAGGGTCGCCACCGCGACGAGGGCGGCGGTGAAGCCTCGGGCGTACCGCTCGGCGGTGCGTGTGCGCATCAGCACGGCGACCTCGCAACTGGGGCGGCGACTACGGCGGCAGGGTGTTAAGCGAGTTCGACAATCCGGCTTAACACTCCGTTTAACCTAGGGGCAGTTCAGGGCGAACGGCAAGAGGGGCAAGGGGAGTTGGCGTGGGGGAGCGTGATGATCCGGGGACCATCGGACGCCGGGTGCAGCGGTTGCGTGTGGAACGCGGGCTGACCCAGCGCCAGTTGGCGGAACCCGTGTACACACCGGCCTACATCTCCACCCTGGAGTCGGGCCGGGTACGCCCCTCCGACGACGCCCTGCGGCATCTCGCGGACCGGCTCGGCGTCGCCTTCGACGAGCTCGCCAGCGGCCACTCCGCGCGGCTCGTGACCGAGCTGCGGCTGCGGCTGACCGAGGCCCAGCGGACCCTCGCCGTCGGTGAGACGGAGGCGGCGGCCGGGCAGTACGCGGAGCTGCTCGCCGAGGCGGAGACGCACGGTCTGGCCGCGGAGCGGTCCGACGCCCTGCTCGGCCTCGGCGAGTGCGCGCTGGAGACGGGCGAGCTCGTGGCGGGCCGGCAGTACTTCGAGCGGGCCGAGGAGTGCCTGGCCGGCGCGCCGCTGCCCGCCCGTGTCCCGGCCCTGCGCGGCCGGGCCGTCGCGCACTACCTCGCCGGTGAACTCCGCTACGCCGTCTACCTGCTGGAGACCGCCCTCGACGAACTGAACCGCGGCGGCCTGCATGACCCGGACGCCCTGCTGCTGCTCTACGCCAGCGCCATCGGCCCGTACATGGACATGGGCGCGCACGCCCGGGCCGCCCAGGCCGCCGAGTTCGCCCTGGCCCTCGCCCCGCAGTCCGGCGACCCCGCCCTGGTCGCCCGCATGCACCGGTCCGTCGCCCGCACCCTGGTCGCAGAGGGCCGTCTCGCCGAGGCCGACGCCTCCCTGGCCAAGGCGGCCGAGCTGTACCGGGGCCTGCAGATCCGCACCGAACTCGCCAACTGCCACTGGATGCGCGGCTACGTCTACGCCCAGGACGGACAGCTGGAGCGGGCGGAGGCCGAGCTGCGGGAGGCCCTCAGCATGCTGTCGGCCAAGCGCGCCGCCCTCTACAGCAGCCAGGTCGCCGTGGAGCTGGCCGACGTGCTGCACCGGCGCGGCAGGTCCGACGAGGCGGCGGCCCTGCTGCACGACGTCCTCGGGCACCTGTCCCCCGAGCGCGGCGCCGTCCACTCCGCCGCGGCGCACCGGCTGCTCGGCATCATCGCCGAGGACGCCCGCCGCACGGAGGAGGCCGAGGAGCACTACGTCCGGGCCCTGAGCCTGCTGGAGCGGGCCGGTGCCGCCGGTGACCTGGCCGACCTGTGCCGGCTGCTGGGCGATCTGCTGCGGCGGACCGGGCGGGTGGAGGCGGCCCTGGACGCCTACCGGACGGGCCTCGGGCACCGCACGGCCCCCGG
This sequence comes from Streptomyces collinus, assembly GCF_031348265.1. Lineage (NCBI taxonomy): Bacteria > Bacillati > Actinomycetota > Actinomycetes > Kitasatosporales > Streptomycetaceae > Streptomyces > Streptomyces collinus. The sequence goes on from NZ_CP133771.1 coordinate 4,563,156, forward strand.
CACCACCACCCTCGGGCCCGCGCCCGCACAGCCCCCTCTCTGAGAAAGCAGGGCCCTCGCACAGCCGTGCGGGTTAGCCTCCCACCCGGGATGTGAACGACCGGGGCGGGCGCGTGGAGAACCAACGGACGGAGAGCCGACGGACGGCGGCCGACGGCATACGGCTGGGCCTGCGGGCCCTGGTGTACGCCGTCCTCGGCGGTGCCGCGCTGCTCGCCATCGGGACGGTGGCGTCGGTGCTCGGGCCCCTGCTGGCGCTCGACCTCTACACCCCGCCGGTCGCGGCCTGGTGGACGGTGTTCACCGCGATCACCGTCCAGGGCGTGCCGTTCCTGCTGCTGGGCACGCTCGTGTCGGCGGCGATCGGGGCGTTCGTGCCCGAGCGGGTCTTCCAGCGGCTGCTGCCCCGCCGCACGGCGCTCGCCGTGCCGGTCGCCGGGGCCGCCGGGGTCGTGCTGCCCGGCTGCGAGTGCGCGTCCGTGCCGGTGGCGGGAAGCCTGATGCGGCGGGGTGTCGCACCGGCGGCCGCGCTCGCCTTCCTGCTGTCCGCGCCCGCCATCAACCCCGTCGTCCTGGTGGCGACCTCGATCGCCTTCCCGGGGCAGCCGGAGATGGTCCTCGGCCGGCTGCTCGCCTCGCTCGGCACAGCCGTGGTGATGGGCTGGCTGTGGGCGCGGTTCGGGCGGGAGGAGTGGCTGCGGCTGCCGAAGCGGAGCGGCGGGCAGTCCCCGGGCGGCGGCCCGCGGGCCTTCGTCTCCGGGCTCCAGCACGACTTTCTGCACGCGGGCGGCTTCCTCGTCGTCGGGGCGGCGGCCGCGGCGACCTTCGACATCGTCGTGCCGCGGTCGCTGCTGGAGGTGTTCACCGGGTCCGCCTGGCTGTCGGTGCTGCTGCTCGCGCTGCTGGCGGTCGTGCTGTGCGTGTGCAGCGAGGCCGACGCGTTCGTGGCGGCGTCGCTGAGCGGCTTCTCCCCGACCGCGCGGCTGGCGTTCATGGTGGTCGGGCCGATGGTCGACCTGAAGCTGATCGCGCTCCAGACGGGCACGTTCGGCAGGGCCTTCGCGGTGCGGTTCTCGGCGGCGACCTGGGTGGTCGCCGTGACGAGCAGCGTCCTGGTGGGGTGGTGGCTGCTGTGAGGCGCTACGGACCGGCCGTGCTGCTCGCGCTCGTGGGCGCGGCGATCCTCAGGGTGTCGCTCTTCAGCGAGCTGTACCTGCGCTACGTCCAGGCGGGGCTGCGGCCGTACCTGGTGGTGTCCGGGGCGGCGCTGGTGCTGCTGGGCGCGGCGGTGGCGGTGGTGACGAACAGGGCGGGCGAGGAGCACGGCGACGGCGACGGGGACGACCACGGCGACGGGGACGACCACGGCGACACGGACGGCCACGGGAACGGCGACGGCCACGCAGGGCACGGTCACGGCCCCGGCGGGCCCCGGGTCGCCTGGTTCCTCACGCTCCCCGCCCTGGCCCTCCTGCTGTTCCCGCCGCCCGCCCTCGGCTCCTACAGCGCGGAGCGCGAGGCGGCGCAGCGTGCCGCCCGGGGCGTCGGCACCTTCCCGGCCCTGCCGTCCGGGAACCCGGTCGACCTCACCCTCGGGGAGTTCGGCTCCCGGGCGGTCTACGACAGCGGCCGCTCCCTGAAGGGCCGGACGGTCCGGCTCACCGGCTTCGTCACCCGTGGCGGCGACGGCACCTGGTACGTCACCCGCCTCCTCGTCTCCTGCTGCGCCGCCGACGCCACGTCCGCCAAGGCCGAGGTGCGCGGCGCGCAGGCCCCGCCGGTCGACACATGGGTGACGGTCACCGGGACGTGGCACCCCGAGGGCGGGCTCGGCTCGGACGCCGCCTGGCCACCGGTCGTCGACGCCCGCTCCGTCCGGCAGGTGCCGCAGCCGGACAGCCCGTACGAGAAACGCTGAGGCCGCACCCCCCCCCGCGGCAGAGCCCCCGCCCAGGGGTTTCGGCCCTTCCGCCACGGGTAGTCGGGGCACCTCCGGGAGGGCCCGGAGCTGCGGTCCGGGCGGGTGCGAGACCGGACGCACGATGGCCGGCCGTCTTGCCGGCGGGGCGCCCCGGAAACGGTGATGGCGCAAGCCGCGGTGCGAAGGAGGCGGTGGTCGTGCGGCCGAGGGACGATCCCGGAGGTGCCCCCGACGGCGACCCGGGTCCCGGCCGCACCGGAGGCGGCGACCCGGACCCGGACGGAGCCCGGGCCGCCGACGTGATCGCCCGCGGTGTGCGGGGCGCCGAGCCCGGAGAGGTCCCGGGGCGGCTGTGCGAGGTGGCGGTGGAACTGCTGCCGGTGACCGGCGCCAGCGTGTCCCTGCGCAGCGAGGGCATGCCCGTGCAGCTGAGCGCGAGCAGCGCACAGGCCGCCCACCTGGCGCAGATCCAGGCGACCCTGGGCGACGGTCCCTGCCAGAGCGCGCTGGAGGACGGCGCGCCGGTGCTCGCCTGCGATCTCACCTCGGGCCGGGACGCGGGACGCTGGCCGGTCTTCGCCCAGCAGGCGACGGAGGCCGGGGTGCGGGCGGTGTACGCGGTGCCCCTGGGCAGCGGCACGGTCTGCGTCGGCACGCTCGACCTGTACCGCGACCGCCCCGGCGGGCTCACCGACGGCCAGCTGCACGTGGCCCGGATCGTGGCCGGGGTGATGACCGTGGCCCTGATGGCCCTGCCGCACGGGGACGAGCCCGAGACTCCGGACGGGGAGGACTGGCTGAGCGGCCTGGCCGCCGACCACGACGAGGTCTACCGGGCCGTCGGCATGATCATGGCGCAGCTCGGCGTGGGCGCGGACGACGCCCTCGCGCGACTGCGGGCCGACGCCTTCGCGCACGGGCGTACGGCCCTGGACGTGGCACGGGACGTCATCGCCCACCGCACGCGCTTCGACCGGTCCTGACCCCCGCGGCCCGGGGTGTCAGATCTGGGCCCTGCCCTGCTTCCTGATCTCGGCCAGACGCTGCGCCCCGAGCTGCACGGCCTGCTGGGTGACCTCCGCGTACACCTCGTCGAGGCCGGCGTTGGTGAGGGTGATCGCCTCCTCGCCCACGCGGACGGCGGCGAGGTCCATGGTGAGGTACGTCAGCTCCCCCTCCTCCGTCTCGCCGGCCAGCGTGACCCGCAGGGCCTGCCGGGCGTCCCCCACCGGCGGCAGCGGCAGGTCGCGGACCTCCACGCCCTGGACGGCGCCGCGGGTCGTCGTGGCCGTGAACTGGCCGCAGCGGCCGGGCAGCGACCTCATCCAGTCCAGCGTGCGGTCCACGTCCGCCGGGGGATGGGCGGCGACCCGGTAGCGCAACTGGGCGTCGGTGTCGCCGTCGTCGAGCGCGGACGTCGCCTGCGGGCCCTTCGGGGCGCCGAAGGGCTCCTCCGTGTAGAGGGCGTCGAGCAGCCGCATGCAGTCCCCGTCCTCCGTGGTCGCCTTGAGCAGCCCGTCCCGCCAGGTCCGCGCGCCCCGGGTCGGCCCCCACGGCTCGCCCAGGTCGGCCTCGGTGACCAGCGCGGCCTGGGCCTGCGCCTCGGTGAGGGCGGCGCCGGAACCGGCGGGCTGCTCGACGGCGGGTGACGCGCCGTCGGCGGACGCGGAGGCGGAGAACCACCGGGGCCGCGGCTCGTCGTCGACGGCACAGCCGGCCGTGGCCAGCAGGGCCGTCACGGACAGCGCGGAGGCGAGGAGGGCGCGGGCGGCCGGAGGGTGGGTCATCGGGGTGCCTCCTGCGAGGGGCTCATGGAGGCGCCTCCGGGCGGAGCGGTCTCTCCACGATCGGGTGGATGCTCTTACGGCACCACCGCGTCCGCCCGCCCACCAGCGATACGGGCCGTCCGGGTGAGCGGCCGGGACACCCGCGACAGCCGTCCGAAAACCCCTCGCCCCGCCCGCGGCCCCCTTGTTACGGTCACGCCCATGCAGCGCGCCCAGTCGTACCCGTCCGCCACGACGACGCCGGAGAGTGTCCCGGCGCGCTGACAGCTGATGTCCGAAGCCCCGGGGCGAGTGCCCCGGGGCTTCGTCGCGTGGTGCTCGCCCTCCCCGATCGCGAGGAGTCACCATGCACGACCACCGCCGGCTCGGCCGTGAACTCGACCTGTTCGACACCGATCCGCTGATGGGAGCCGGGCTGCCGTACTGGCTGCCCGACGGCGCGATCGTGCGGCACACCCTGGAGGAGTACATCCGCGACGCGGAAGTCCGGGCGGGCTACCGGCACGTGTACTCACCGGTCCTCGGCAAACGAGAGCTGTACGAGATCTCCGGCCACTGGGACCACTACGGCGACGACATGTTTCCGCCGATGGACGTGGGCGCCGAACAGGTGCTGCTGCGCCCCAGCCTCTGCCCCCACCACGCGCTGATCTACCGCTCCCGCTCCCACAGCTACCGCGAACTGCCCTTGCGGATGGCCGAGTTGGGCGGCATGTACCGTTCGGAGCTTTCCGGCGTCCTCGGTGGCCTGACCCGGGTGCGGGCCATCACCCTCAACGACGCGCACATCTTCTGCACCCTGGAGCAGGCCGTCCAGGAGACCCGTGCCGCGCTGGAGCTGATCGGCCGCGCCTACGCGGACCTGGGCATCCGCGCGTCCCGGTACCGGCTGTCGCTGCCCGGGGCGGGCGGCAAGTACGTGGCCGACCCGGAGCTGTGGCGGCGCGCCACCGCGCTGCTGAGGGAGGCCCTGGACGGCTCCGGCATCCCGTACGAGGCGGCCGAGGGCGAGGCGGCCTTCTACGGCCCCAAGATCGATGTGCAGATCACCGACCCGGCGGGCCGGGAGGCCACCCTGTCCACCGTGCAGATCGACTTCCACCAGCCCGAACGCTTCGACCTGCACTACATCGGCCCCGACGGGGCGAAACACCGCCCGGTCATGGTGCACCGCAGCATCATCGGCAGCGTGGAGCGCGCCGTCGCGCACCTCGTCGAGGAGCACGGCGGCGCCTTCCCGCCGTGGCTGGCGCCCGTGCAGCTGGCGGTCCTGCCCGTCGGGGAGGAGCAGGCCGGGGCGGCACAGGCCCTGGCCGGACGCGCCCGGGAGCTCGGTCTGCGCGCCGAGACCGCCGGCCCCGAGCAGGGCACCCTCGCCGCCCGGATCCGCGAGGCCCGGCTGGTGCCGTACCAGGCGGTGATCGGCGGACGGGAGGCCGCCGCGGGACTCGTGGCACCGCGCCTGCGCGACGGCCGCCGGCCGGACGCCCTGCCCGGCGCCGGGCTGCTGCGCCGGATCGGCGACCGGGTGGCGGCCCGCGGGCCCGGACTGTGGGACCCGTCGTAGGACGGGATCACCACGGGCCGGGGCGGTTCAGAACGTCCAGCGCGTATGGCTGTAGACCCCGTTGTCCCGGCCGAAGCCGTACGCCGTGTCCGGGGCCACCGCGAACACCACCGCGTCGCCACTGCGGAACTCGTCCCCGATGCCGTGGAAGGTGCCCTCGGGGGAGGTGATGTGCGGCCCGTACTTCGTCTCGAACGCCGTGATCACCTCCTCCAGCAGCGCACGGTCGGCGACCGCCTCGGCCGTGCCCTCGACCACGAGGTCGAACCCGCCGGTGAGGGAGTTCGTCCCGGTGGTCAGGGCACAGTGCGCGTCGTGGGCGAGGTTCTTCGCCTTCTGCTCCCCGCGGCCGGTGGAGAAGTACAGCGCCCCGTCGTGCCAGGCGGCGATGCAGGGCGTGACGTGCAGCCGGCCGCCGGGCCGCACCGTGGACACCCAGAAGATCTCGGCGGCCCCCAGCCGCCGCAGGGCCTCGGCCCATGCGGTGGCGGTCACCTCCGAGGCTCCCGGGCGGGCGTTGAGCGCCGAGCTGTAGCGGGCGTCGAGTTCGGTCGTCGGTGTCTGTGCGGGCATGGCGGACTCCTTCGTCGTCTCTCCCTTAACGACCGTCCGCCGGGGCCGGAATCATCGCCGCGTCAGCGGGGCCCGCGGGATGGCCGGCCGGAAGGTGGCGCTGGACTTCGACGTCACGGCGGTACGGCGGTCCTGACGCCGCGCGGGGCCCGCGGGCCGCCGGGCAGGCCGTAGGGTCGCTGCCAGGAAGCTCCCCGCACCACCACTGGAAGGAGTCCCGCCGTGACGGACGGCCGGCGCATCCCGGTGATCATCGACTGCGACACCGGCGTCGACGACGCCCTCGCCCTGCTGTTCGCCGTACGGCACCCGGCGCTCGACGTGCGGGCGATCACCTGCGTGGCCGGGAACACGGACGTGGACGGCGTCGTCCGCAACACCCTGACCGTGCTGGAGCAGGCGGGCGCCCCCGACATCCCCGTCGCCCGGGGCGCCGAGCGGCCGCTGATCGAGGCGCCCCGCTCGGCCCGGCACGTGCACGGGCACGACGGCATGGGCGACCTGGGCCTGCCCCAGCCGTCGCGCCGGCCCGCCGACGTCGACGCGGTCACGCTGCTGCGGCGCGAGATCATCGCCTCCCCGCGCCCGGTCACCCTCGTCCCCATGGCCCCGCTCACCAACATCGCGCTGCTGCTGCGCACCCACCCGGAGGTGGTCGGCAACATCGAGCGGATCGTCTTCATGGGCGGCGCGGCGGCCGTCGGGAACGCCACGCCCGTCGCGGAGTTCAACGTCTGGCACGACCCGGAGGCGGCCGCGATCCTGCTCACGGCCGGGGTGCCGATCACGATGTACGGGCTGGACGTGTTCACGCGGGTCGTGGTCCCCGCGGCGGATGTGCGCAGGCTGTGCGGGAGCGGCGAGCCCGGGGCGCGGCTGGCGGGGAAGTTGCTCGCCCACCGCCCGGCCCATCCGGACAGCCGTCCCGACGATCCGTCCGAGACGTCCGGCGGCCTGGGCGACGCGGGTGCGGTCTGCGCTGTCGTCGACCCGGAGGGCCTGACGACCCACCGCCTCCCGGTGGACGTCTCCCTCGCGCCGGGGCCCACGCGCGGCATGACGATCGTCGACCGCCGCCCCCGCCCCGGCGAGGCGGAGATCCACGAGGGAACGCGCGAACAGCCCCTGGTCGACGTGGGGCTGGACGTGGATGTGGAGCGCTACGTGAAGCTGTACCTGGCGACCGTCGAGGCGTGATGCCGGCGGTGGCCGTGGCCGTGGCCGTGGCGGTGGCGGCGGTGCGTCGGCGAGGGGGCGTGCCCCGGTAACGCGCCGCGATCGTCCGGGGCGCCGCGATCGTCCGGGGCGCCGCGATCGTCCGGGGCGCCGCGATCGTCCGAGGCGCCGCGATCGTCACGCCGCGGTGGTCCGGCCGCGGGACGCGAGAACGCCCGGTGTGCTGTCGCCGCCGGACGACAGCACACCGGGCGTCTTCCGTCAGGTTCGGGCGTCCTACGCGCCGCGCTTGGCCGCGCGGCGGCGGGTCACGACGACGAGGGCCGCTCCGCCGGCCAGCAGGGCGGCCGCGCCGAGGGCGATCGGGCCGGTGCTGCTGTCGGCGCCCGTCTCGGCGAGGTCGCCGCCACCGCCGTTCGGCTTGGGGGCGGTGGGCGTCGACTCGGAGGCGCTCGGGGTGGGCGTGTCCGTGTCGGAGGACGGCGGCGTCGAGGGCTCGGCCGGCTCGGACGGGGACGCCGGGGGCGTCGCGGGGGGCGTCGTCCCCTCGGCCGGCTCGGACGGGCTCGCGGGCGGCGTGGAGGCGGGCGGCTCCTCCTCCGCCGGCGGGGTCGTGCAGTCCTTCGTGCCGCCGTTCCAGGCCGCGATCAGCTTGTCCTTGATGACCGGGCGGTCCGGGCCCTTGGGCAGCTCGCCGTGCTCGAAGCCGTCCTTCGCGTCGAGTTCGCCGTCGAACTTCACCGCGCCCCGGTACAGGTCGATCTGCCCGAAGCAGCCCTTGTCCGGGATGGCGATGTCGAGCGAGTCGGTGGCGCCCGGCTTGACGGTCACCGTGTCGAAGTCGACGAACACCTGCTCGCCGGAGGTCGCGAACGTCGCGCCGTGCGCGAGGTAGGACGCGAGGGAGGCCGTGCAGGTGGCCGCGCCACCGGCGGTGCGGACCTTGACGTGGACCTTGCCGTCCTCGGTCGGCTTCAGGTTCTGGTCGTCGACCTTGACCGAGTCGTAGAAGTTCGTGCCGTCGAGCGAGAACTGGCAGCGGTCGGTCCCGGTCTCCGTGCCCGCGCCCGTGCCGGGCTTGTAGCTGCCGCCGGACGACCAGCCGTCGCCGCCGGGCGTTCCGGTGGCGAAGGCGGTCGTGGCGGAGGCGGCGCAGAGGACGAGGGCCGCGGCGCCCGTCCCCAGCAGGCGTCGCGCGGTGACACGTCTCGCTATGGACATGCGTATCCCATTTCTTGGCGTGTGCCGGACCCGGGTGACGGCATGCGGGCAGCGCGAAGCACGCGGCTGCCGGGGCCGCACCGGGGAGTGAGTGGTCTGAGAAACACTGGGCTCATTGGTCACATGTGCCTCAGTGGCCCCATCGTGGCGGTGCCGCAGCACACTGTCAACCTGCGGTAATGCAAAGGGAGTTGTGCCTCCGTTACACTTTCATCACAGCGGGAATGGATCACTCCGATCAACGTGATGGTTCCTTTTTCCGGCATTCTGGACAGATTCAAAGCTGTCGCCCGTATGCCTATGAAGGAGACCGCGTGACCGATCGCTCGACCCTCGACCTGTCGTCCCGGGACCCCGACTGGTGGCGCCAGGCCGTCGTCTACCAGATCTATCCCCGCAGCTTCGCCGACGCCGACGGCGACGGACTCGGTGATCTGCGCGGCATCACCCGCCGCCTCGGTCACCTCGCCGCCCTGGGCGTGGACGCCCTCTGGCTGAGCCCCTTCTACCCCTCCGAGCTCGCCGACGGCGGCTACGACGTCGCCGACCCCCGGGGCGTCGACCCGCGCCTGGGCACCCTCGACGACTTCGACGCCCTGGCCGCCGAGGCCCACCGCCTCGGCCTGAAGGTCATCGTCGACATCGTGCCCAACCACTCCTCGCACCGGCACGCCTGGTTCCAGGAGGCCCTCTACGCGGGTCCCGGCTCGGCGGCCCGCGACCGCTACGTCTTCCGCGACGGCCGCGGGGAGCACGGCGAACTGCCGCCCACCGACTGGCAGTCCGTCTTCGGCGGCAGCGCCTGGAAGCGGGTGCCCGACGGCCAGTGGTACCTGCACCTCTTCGCCCCCGAACAGCCCGACCTCAACTGGGAGAACCAGGAGGTCCGCGCCGACTACCGCACCACCCTGCGCTTCTGGTCCGACCGCGGGGTGGACGGATTCCGCATCGACGTCGCCCACGCCCTCGTCAAGGACCTGAGTGAACCCCTGCGCGACCTCGGCCGGCCCGAGCTGAGCCACGAGGCGGCGCTCACCGCGCTGCCGCCCGGCACCCACCCCTTCTACGACCGTGACGACGTGCACGAGATCTACCGCGACTGGCGCAAGATCCTCGACGCCTACCGCCCGCCCCGCATGGCCGTCGCCGAGGCGTGGGTGCCCGGCGCCCGGCGTGCGCTGTACGCCCGCCCGGACGAGCTGGGCCAGGCCTTCAACTTCGAGTACCTGGAGGCCGGCTGGGACGCGGAGGAACTGCGGCAGGTCATCACCGACTCGCTGGCCACCGCCCGGGCGGCGGGCGCGTCGGCCACCTGGGTGCTGTCCAACCACGACGTCGTACGGCACGCCTCCCGGCTGACGCTGCCGCCCGGCACGGACCCCAACGCCTGGCTGCTGTCCGGCGGCCACGCCCCGGCCGTCGACGAGGCGGCCGGGCTGCGCCGGGCCCGGGCGGCCACGCTGCTGATGCTGGCGCTGCCCGGCTCGGCGTATGTCTACCAGGGGGAGGAACTCGGCCTGCCCGAGGTCGCCGACCTGCCCACCGAGGTGCTCCAGGACCCGATCTGGGAGCAGACCGGTCACGTCCGCAAGGGCCGCGACGGCTGCCGGGTGCCGTTGCCGTGGACGACGTCCGGGCCGTCGTACGGCTTCGGGCCCGGCGGGGCCTGGCTCCCGCAGCCGCCCGGCTTCGCCGCGTACGCCGTCGAGGCACAGGACGGCGTCGAGGGCTCGACCCTGGAGCTGTACCGCACGGCCCTGCGGCTGCGCCGCAAACTCCTCGACGGCGAGGAGCTGACGTGGGCGGCGGACGCCCCGGACGGTGTGCTCCGGTTCGACCGCAGTGAGGGGTGGCGCTGCGTCGCCAATCTGTCCGGCGCCGCGGTCGAGCTGCCGGCCGGTGAGGTTCTGCTGAGCAGCGCGCCGCTGGAGGACGGGCGGGTCGGGCCGGACACGACGGTGTGGCTGGGCCGCTGAGTGCTCCGCGGGGCGCGCGGGGGGTGGTCTGGGGCCGGGGTGTCTCGTGGGTGCGGCGATGTTGTGGTTGATCGCGCAGTTCCCCGCGCCCCTTGGGGCGTGGGGGAGCGGGAGGGCTGTTTCGGCACCTGGGCCTGCACCAGGTCGACATCTGCGTCGCCCCGGACGGCGGGGCTCAGTAGCGGACCGCCCGGGCCACCTCGGTCCGGACCTCGCCGGACAGGTCGTGGGTGCTGCGGGCGGTGGCCGTGGCGGACTGGCCGGCCTGTACGTGGTCCACCGTGACGATGACGGTGTCGACCAACTGCCCCCCGGGGTCCCGGAAGTCGACCTGGACGGCGAAGGACCGGGACGAGTCGTCGGTGTTGCGGACGGTGACGTCCGTGCGGACCCGGCCGTCGGAGCCGGTGACGGGCGTCCCGGTCGTCACGTCGCCCTTGACGTCGGTGCCGTCCTGGATGTCGTCGAGCCGCTGACCGGCCTCGGCCGAGGCGGACTCCACCGCCTCGCCGGCCTCCGAGGCGATCGACCCCACCGCGGATTCCGCCCTGCTCGCGACGTCCGTGGGGCTGTCGTCACCGCTGCAGCCGACGAGCACCGCGGACAGGGCCAGCGCCGTGGCCGCCCCTCCCGTCGCCCAGCGTGTCCGGTGGCGGGCAGTCATGTCGCCTCCCTGGGTCCGCCGGTCCGCCGGTCCTGCCTGCCCTCGGCCCTACGGCCTCACGTGCGGCCGAGTCCGCCGCCGCCGAAGGATCCACTGGAGCCGGGCGACCAGCGGCGCGGTTTCTGGTCCTTGCCGGTCCTGGTGCTCGCACGGTGGAGCTCATGCGGCATGAGCCGCTGACCGTCGCGGGTCACGACCGGCACGTCGTCGGGTTCCCGCATCTCCCGCATCTCGCGGACCGGACCGGTGTCCGGCATGTGCGGCTGCTCCTCCGGGGTGGGGTGGTGGGTGTCGTTGTCCATGACCCGCATCCCGACCCGCACGGCCCAGATCAGCGCGCAGGCCACGATCAGCCCGCCGACGAAGGCGATGGTCACGGCGACCGCGTGATCTGACGAGGCCGCCAGTTCTGCATACGTTGCCGTATTCATGCCCCAAGTATCGCCGACGGAATGGGATAAAGCGCCCGGAATGCCGCTGCGGCCCTGTGGGGGCAACCCCGGCCGCGCCGGTGACGACCTCAGGGGGACATCCCTCTCCCCCACGAGGAGATCACCATGCGCAGACACCTGGTGCGGCTGCTCACCGTGCTCGCCGTGCTGGCGGCGGCGTTCGCCACGCCCGGCCTGGCGTCCGGCAAGGCGCGGGCCGCCGACGACTGGAATCCGCCCGCGCACCTCGCCCAGCCCCTGAACGAGGTGTGGAACCACGTCGAATCGACCTACGGGAACCTGTACGGCTTCCGGAATTACGGCTGGGACCAGGTCATGGCCAACCGGGGCAGCGTCAACTACTGCGTGCGCTGGGAGTCCGACGCCCCGGTCAGCGCCGCCCTGCGCGACCGGATCCACGCGGCGCTGAAGAGGCAGTTCGGCAAGTGGATGTCCGCGATGGTGGTGAACGGCAAGGGCCACAACGCCTGGCCGTACACGAACGTCCCGGTCAACATCGTCGGCTGGGCCGTGAAGAACCGCTCCACCCTGCAGTGGACCGACAACTCCGTCGACATCTACGCGGGCGTCCTCGACGGCGGCGGTTCCCCGCAGTGCGCCCCGGACTGCGGGCGCTTCTTCCACCAGGACGGCAACTACTCCAAGTGCCCGGGCGGCGCCGCCCGCCACTACGACCAGTCGCTGTGGCTGACCAAGGGCTTCCAGGGCGGCGCGGGCGGCGACTGGGGGCAGCGCATGGGCCAGGAGTACTTCACGGGCGCGCTGAACCAGGAGAACATCCACATCTACCTGCACGAGGTGGGGCACACCTTCGGCCTCGACGACTTCTACGACTGGTCGCCGACCGGCCAGTGCTGCTTTCTGATGAAGGCGGGCAGCGCCGCGCAGATCACCGAGTTCGACACGTGGATGCTGCGCGACTTCTGGCGCCATCTGAAGAGCCGCTACGGTCTGTGACCGTCGGCGGGGCGGTGCGGGCGGCACCGGCCTCCGTGCCGCCCCGCGGCGTACGGTGGATATGCCGCGGGTATGTCGCAACCGGTGGCCGAACCGGCCTCGCCGCCCCTCCGCAGCAGGAGTCCCCCGATGACGTCCGCCTCTTCGCCCCCGCCGTCCGTCCCCGCCCCGTCCGGGGTCCGGCTACGGATCGCGGACCCGGCGCGCCAGGGCCGCACGGCCCGCCGGATCGACGGGGCGTGGTGGCCCCGCTCGTACGACCTGGCCGCCGAACTGCCCGGGCTGCTCGGCGGGCTGCCGGGTGCGTGGGGCCGGATCGGCAGCGTGCTGGTCAACGGGGACACCTGGCCGGAGTGCCCGGAACGGATGGTGGTCGCGGGCCAGGCGGTGCACGTGGGGCGCACGGACTCGCCGACCGCCCCGCACACCGTGTGCCTGCTCGCCCCCGGCCGGGGGCGCTGGGACCTGCTGGTGGTGCCGCCCGCCACGGACGAGGCGGAGGCCCTCCGGGTCATGGAACGGGCCGTCACGCAGGGCGTCTGACTCAGCGCGCGAGCAGCACCAGGGCCAGGGCGGCCAGCGCCGGGACGGTCTGGACGAAGAGGATCTTCCTGCTCGCCGTCGCGGCGCCGTAGAGCCCGGCGACCGCCACGCACACCAGGAAGAACACGGACACCTGGAAGCCCACCGGGTCGGACGCCACCGCGCCCCACGCCAGGCCGGCCGCGAGGAACCCGTTGTAGAGCCCCTGGTTGGCCGCCAGGGCCTTCGTCGAGGCGGCGAACTCGGCACTGGTACCGAAGGCGGCCCGGGCCCGCGGTGAGGTCCACAGGAACATCTCCAGCACCAGGATGTAGGCGTGGAGCGCGGCGAGGGCCAGTACCGCGATGGTGGCAAGCATCGACATGCGCACATCATCACAGACCCCACCGGCCCCGCCCCCGCCGATCCGCTCCCCATCCGGGCCGTCAGGCCTTCGCCCCTCCCCGTTCGGGCCCGCCCCGGAGGCGGGCCGGTTCCGGGGGTGGCAGATTGCGGCCAGAGGAAGGCCGGGTCCGGCCGTCGCGTCCCCGCGTGTGCCGCTCGGGAGCCGGGCCCGGTCTTCCCACCCCGGTGGCACGCCTACGGCGCGATGGCCTTGCGCAGGGTGTGCAGGCACAGGGTCAGGGCCGAGTGCTTGGGGGTGCCGGTGGTGCGGGTGTGCTCCCAGGCCGTGTACAGCAGGGCCCACACCAGGTTGCGGACCCACTCCTCGTGGAGCTCGGCGTCGATGCTGCCCTCGGTGTGACCGCGCCGGACCGTGTGCAGGAAGTGCCGGTCGGCGGGGGTGTCCTCGTCCCAGTCGGACCAGTTCGTCAACTGCGGGGTGTCGAACATCAGCGTGAGGCCGTCGCCGAGTTCGAAGTACTCCTGGCAGAGCCGCTCCAGCGCCGTGGCGGCCGGGCCGTCGTCGAGCCGGGCGCGCTCGGTCGCCGCCTCGACCTTGTCCAGGACGTCCGCGCTGATCGCGGCGAGCAGGTCGGACCGCTCGGGGAAGTAGCGGTGGACCGTCGTACGCCCCACACCCGCCGCCGTGGCGACGTCGCCGAGGGACGCGGTCGGGTCGCCGGCCAGCAGGGCGACGGCGGCGTCGACGATGGCGCGACGCGTGCGTGCCCGGGTTCCGCTCTCGGCCGCCACGGCCCGCTCCTCACCCATGCCGCATACGGTAGCGCGCCTTCCAGGATGAAAATCGATTGACCTTTATGGAACAGTGGTGTTCCACTCGGCGTCATGACTGTTCCGGAAAGCGCGTCCCCCAAGCTGTCCGTCCCGCGGCTGCGGGTCCTCTGGTCCTTCGCCCGCCCTCACCGGGGCGCGCTGGTCCTGGCGCTCGGCCTCGCCCTGGTGGGCTCCGGGATGGGGCTGGCCACGCCGATGGTCACCAAGGGCGTGCTCGACGCGCTCGGCGGATCCGGGTCCCTGCGCGGGCCGATCCTGGCCTTGCTCGCCCTGCTGGTCGTCGGCAGTGCCGTCATGTACTGGCAGTGGACGCTGCTGGGCGCGCTGGGGGAGCGTGTGGTGCTCGGGGCCCGCGAGTCGATGGTGCGGCGCTTCCTGCGGGCCACGGTCCCCGCCGTCACCCGGCGCCCGCCCGGCGAGCTGGTCACCCGCGTCACGTCCGACACGGTCCTGCTGCACCAGGCCGCCACCGGCGCCCCGGTCGGTCTGATCAACGCGGTGGTCATGCTCTTCGGGACCCTGATCCTCATGGGCGTCCTCGACCTGATGCTGCTGGGGACGGCCGCGGCGGCCGTGGCGGTGGTCGGCGTCCTGTTCGCCGTCCTCATGCCCGGGATCGCGACCGCGCAGCAGCGCGCCCAGGACCACCTCGGGCGGCTCGGCGGGAACCTGGAGGGGGCGCTGCGCGCGATCCGGACGGTGAAGGCCGGCCGGGCCGAGGGCCGCACGGCCGAGCGCATCGTGGCCGACGCCCGCACCTCCGCCGAGCACGGCGTCCGCGCCGTCCGCCGCGAGGCCCTGGCCTGGACGATCGCGGTCGCCGGCATCCAGCTCGCGATCATCCTCGTCCTGGGCGTCGGCGCCTGGCGGGTATCCGAGGGCGCCCTGGAGGTGTCCAGCCTCATCGCGTTCCTGCTCTACGCCTTCGGCCTGATGGACCCGATCAGCGAACTCAGCCAGAACATCACGGCACTCCAGTCGGGGATCGCCGCCGCGGAGCGGATCCGGGAGACCGACGCCCTGGAGTCGGAGGGACCGGCCGCGGACCAGGTCCGCGCACCCGCGCCGGCGCGGGCGGCGGTCGCCGAGGACACTCCCGTACTGGAACTGCGGGACGTCAGCGCGGCCTACGGCCCCGGCGCCGACCCGGCGGTGCGCGGCGTCTGTCTGGCGATCCCCCGCCGCGGGCACACGGCGATCGTCGGCCCCTCGGGCGCGGGCAAGACCACCCTGTTCTCCCTGGTCCTGCGCTTCCTGGAACCGACCGGCGGCGAGCTGCTCCTGGACGGCCGCCCGTATCGCGACCACTCCCACGACGAGATCCGGTCGCGCCTGGCGTACGTCGAGCAGGACACCCCGGTCGTGCCCGGGACGATCCGCGACAACCTGCTGCTGGCCCGTCCCGGCGCAGCGGACGAGGAACTGCGCCGCGTTCTGCACGAGGTGCGGCTGGCCGAGAAGGTCGACGCCCTGGACGAAGGGCTCGACACGCCCCTGTCCGGCGCGGCGGTCTCCGGCGGTGAGCGGCAGCGCATCGCCCTGGCCCGGGCCCTGCTGCGCACCCCGGACGTGCTGCTCCTGGACGAGGCGACGGCCCAGCTCGACGGGCTGACCGAGGCCGCCGTGCAGGCCTGCGTGCGCGCCCGCGCGGCGACCGGCGCGGTCGTCACCATCGCCCACCGGCTGTCGACCGTGATCGACGCGGACACCATCGTGGTACTGGAGGCGGGCCGGGTCCGTGCCCGCGGCGGCCATGCGGAGCTGCTCGCGACGGACGCGCTGTACCGGGAGCTGGTGGAGGCGCTGCGCATCACGCCGGACCCGCAGGCGGCGTGACGGCGTGACGGCGTGACGGCGTGTCAGTGACCGGCGGCCGGTTTTCGATCATCCCTCGGAAGGATGTAAGGACCGTCCGCCGCCCAAGACGATGATCCCGACCTGTTCGAACACGACCGAGTCGAAAACCGGCACGGTCGAACATCGAAGTACTCGCACAACGACGTACTCGAACACCAGGGAAGGGACAAGCAGTTGCGCATCGCACGGCTCCTCGGAACCGTCCTGGGCACCACCTTGCTGACCACCACCGCCGTACTGACCTCTCCCGCGCAGGCCGGCCCCGCCGCCCCCCGGGACGCCGTGTCCCTGGACGGGCCCGCGCTGCGCGACTCGCTGGACGCCGTCCACGAGGCGGGCATGTACGGCGTCTTCTCGTCCGTCCGGGACGGCGGCGAGAAATGGACCGGCGCCTCGGGAGTGGCCGACGTGGCCACCGGACGGCCCGTCACACCGGACATGCGCCAGCGGGTGGGCAGCATCAGCAAGACCTTCACCGCCGTGGGTGTGATGCAGCAGGTGGAGCGCGGCCGGATCCGGCTCGACGCGCCCGTCGGCGACTACCTCCCGGAGCTGATACCCGGGGAGCGCGGCCGGGAGATCACCGTCCGCATGCTCCTGAACCACACCAGCGGCATCGGCGACTACGTCGCGGGCGCCTTCCCCTCCCTCACCCGGAACTCCCCGGCCAGCCTGGAGGAGGAACGCTTCCGCTCCATACGCCCCGCGGAACTGGTCAGGATGGGCCTCGCGGCCCCCGCGACCGGACGCCCCGGTGCGGTGCCCGGCTCGTACTCCAACACCAACTACGTCGTCGCCGGGCTGCTGTTGGAGAAGGTCACCGGCCAGAAGGCGGGCACCTACCTCACCCGCCACGTCATCGACCGGGCCGGGCTGCGCCACACGTACCTGCCGCGCACCCCGTACATCAAGGGGCCGCACCCGCGGATGTACGAGTCGTGGTTCGGCCTGCTCGACCCGCCCCGCGACTTCAGCGTCTACGACATGTCCTGGGCGTCCACCGCGGGCGCGGTCGTCTCCACCACCGGCGACCTGAACCGCTTCTACCGCGCCCTGCTCGGCGGGAAGCTGGTCGGCAAGGCATCCCTCGACGAGATGACGCGCACGGTCCCCGTCTCCGGCATGGACTACGGCCTCGGCATCTACGCCCTCGAACTGCGCGGCTGCGGCCGCTTCTGGGGCCACGACGGGGCGGTGTTCGGCGCCGGCACGATCGCGCTGTCCAGCCGGGACGGCAAGCGCCAGGTCGCCCTCGCCCAGAACCTGATGAAGTACCAGGAGCTGGACGAGAACGGCCGTCCGAAGCTGCACCCGATCGACGAGGCCATCGCCGCGCACGTGGTCCGCGCGCTCTGCCCCGAGGCCCCCGCGTCCGGAATCAACCATTCTCGGTTGACCAAGAGTCTCAGGTTTGATCAGCTGTCTCACTAGCCGTGTTCGATTCTGATCGAGCACTTCATGGCTCCCTGGGGGGGAGCTTGTGACGAGTTGGGGAGTTTTCTTGATGCATCACGGTTCCGCCGTGCCGCGCCGCGCCAGACTCCGGCGCGGGGCCGCGGCCCTGACCTTCGTGGCGCTGACCGCCGGTACCGCCCTGACGGGCGCTCCGGCCGCGACGGCCGCCGGCAGTGCGGCGCTCGCCGGGACGGCGTGCACCCCGACGGAGGGTTTCTCCGGCTGCCGGCTGTTCGATCCGAAGACGGGGACGCAGGAGTTCACGGTGCCGTCCGGCGTGACGGGCCTGGACGTACGGGCCTGGGGACAGGGCGGCGGCGGCAACTCCATGGCGAGCGGCGGTGCGGGCGGATTCGTCGCCGGCACCCTGAAGGTCACCCCCGGAGAGGCGCTGAGCATCGCCGTCGCGGGGCTGAACGCCGGTGACGCCCTCGGCGGCAAGGGCGGCAGCAACTTCGCCGACCGCGGCGGCAACAGCAGTGCCATCCGCACCAGCGGCGGCTCGGCGCTGGTCGTCGCCGGCGGCGGTGGCGGCGGTGGCGGCGACATGGCGCACGGTCAGGCGGGCGCCGCCGGTGGCGAGTCCGGCCAGGACGCCTCGGAGAAGGACCGCGGCGGCAAGGGTGCCACCGGCGCCAAGGGCGGTGCGGGCACCGGCAACGGCGCCGCGGGCGCAGACCAGGCCAAGGGCGGTGCCGGCGGGGCCGGCGGCGTGGGCCGTTACGGCGGTGGCGGCGGCGGTGCCGGTTACGCGGGCGGTGGCGGCGGCACGGGTGCCGAGACCGGCTCGTCCACCGGCAACGACCCCACCACCGGCAGCGGTGGCGGCGGCTCCAGCTACGCGGAACCGGCCCGGGTGGACGACGCCCGGCTGGTCGTCGGCAGCGGCAACAAGGCACCGGAGAAGAACGACCCGTTCTGGGCCCCCTCCGGCGACCCGGTCAACTCCGGTGTGGCCGAGGGCGGCGCCAACGCGCCCGGCGGCCCCGGCCGGATCGTCCTGCAGTGGCGGGGCCTGCCCGTCGACCGGCTGGCCCAGGTCACCGGCACCGACGTGACGACCCAGCCGGGCACCGACGTCAAGCCGCTGGCCGTGCTGGCCCAGGGCAAGGACGGCAAGCCGGTCGCGGACGCTTCCGTGACGTACACCATCGAGGACCCGGACGGCCTGAAGCCGTTCTTCTACCTCACCGGCGGCCCCGACGACGACCAGACGGTCGTGGCGACCGACGCGCAGGGCCGTGCGCAGTCCCCGTGGATCGGCCTGGGCAGCCGCAAGGAGGGCTCGTTCACCGTTCGGGCGAAGACCCTGGGCGCGTCGACGGCCTTCACCGTGCGGGTCAAGGAGTCCCCGTACACCGTGAGCGCCTCCGACGGCGACAAGCAGAAGGCCGAGCAGGGGCAGGACTTCGCCGATGCGCTCGTCGCCCGGGTGGTCAAGTCGGGCAAGACGGCACCGGCCGGCACGGAGGTGGAGTTCCGCGTCGAGGACACGGCCGAGGACGCTCCCCGCTTCGAGGGCGAGGACCGGGTGGTCCGCGTGAAGACCGACGACTCGGGCAAGGCGACGGCCCCGGCCCTGACCGCCGGTGAGGGCACGGGCACGTACACCGTGGCCGCCTCGGTCGGTGACGCCATGACCCAGTTCGCGGTCGAGGTCGTCGAGGGCGACGGCTCGGAGGAGCCCGGCCCGGGTGACGGGTCCGGCTCCCCGTCCCCGAGCCCCACGGCCGACCCGAGCCCGTCCGCCGAGCCGAGCCCGTCGGCGAGCGGCACCTCCGGCACGACCGGCGGCGACGGCACCTCGACCACGGGCGGCACGTCGACGAACCTCGACGGCGGCAGCCTCGCCTCCACCGGCGCGGGCGGCATCGGCCTGCTCCTCGCGGCGGCCGCGGGCCTGGCCGCGGTGGGCTTCGCGGCGTTCCGCTTCGCGCCGCGCCTGAAGCTCCGGTCGCGCGACGACGTCTGACGTCCGGCCACGGAGACCGCCCGCCCCCGGCTGACGGGGTCGGGCGGTCTTCGTCTCGTTTTGCGGAAACTTTGCCCGTGGGTCGGGCGTTGGAAGGGTGTGCGCGCGTGAGCGGGTGCGCCAGATGAGGCCGACTAGTACCGAGGTGACGTCAATGGCAGTGTGGGACCGGCTCAAGGACCAGGCCAAGGCTCTCCAGCAGAATCAGGGCGGCCGGGGTGCGACGACCGGCGGGCACAGCGGCGGGGCGAGGTCCGGCGGTGGCAGCAAGGCCCAGCTGGTCGGCCTGCTGAAGACGCAGCTCGGGTCGCTGAAGAACGAGCTGAAGAGCGGTGCCTACCGGGACGCGAGCATGGCGATGTGCGCCCTGGTCGCGGCGGCCGACGGGCAGGTGGATCCGGCCGAGCGCCAGCAGGTCGAGTCGATGATCCTCAGCAACGACGTGCTGCAGAACTTCCCGCCGGAGCAGCTGCGCACGCGGTTCAACAAGCATGTGGACCAGCTGACGGCCAACTTCCAGTACGGCAAGACCGAGGCGATGCAGGAGATCGCCAAGGCCGCCAAGAAGCCTACGGAGGCCAGGGCCGTGATCCAGACGGGCATGGTCATCGCCGGTGCCGACGGCCACTTCTCCCAGGCCGAGGCGACGGTCCTGCGTGAGGCCTGTGCGGCGCTGGGGGTGTCCCCGGCCGAGTTCCAGCTCTGAGGGGGTGAGCCGGGCCCCGCTGCTCGGGGAGCGCGGGTCGTCCACGCCCAGGCGGGCCGCCGCGCCGATCACGGCGTCGGCGGCCGGTGCCGCCGCAGGTCCGCGTCGGCCGGGCGGGAGCGCGGCGATGCGGGCCGTGCCGGTGATGCCGGCGACGGCCAAACGGCCCCGGCCGGGACACTCGACGCGGCTCGTCGCACCCCGGCACAGGCCGCGACGTCGCCGCGACCTGTGCCGTCGAGGATCGCCGGGGGCCACCCGGCGGACCATCGCCGCCCTGCGGCTCCCGGGGAGGCCGTCGCCGTCTATAACGGGGCCATGATCTTTCACGTCGTACCGAGCACCGTCTGGGCCGGCGCCGCCGGCCGGTCCTACGCGCCCGACTCCCTCGCCGAGGAGGGCTTCGTGCACTGCTCCCCGGACGAGGCGACCACGCTGGCCGTCGTCGACGCCTTCTACCGCAACGCGCCCCGGCCCCTGCTGGTGCTCGCCCTGGACGAGGCGCGGCTCGCCGCCAGGGTGGAGTGGGAGGCGGCGGCCCCCGCTCCGCCGCCCGGGGTCGCCGGGGACGTCCTGTTCCCGCACGTGTTCGGCCCCCTCGACCGGGACGCCGTCGACCACGTCCTGGAGGTGCTGTTCGACGGGGAGGGCCGGGCCTCGGAGCTGCGTACGGCAGGATGACCGGGTGATCGAACAGAAGTCCCCACAGCCCGACCCCTCCCCCGCCCTGCGCCCCGTCCGGGGAGCGGCCCGCTGCGCCGTCGCGGCCCTCGCCCTCGCCGGGGCCGCCTGGGTGGCCCGGGCCGTCTGGCACATCCGGCTCGCCACGGCGGGACAGCCGGCCTCCGGCCTGCCCGACCAGGGTGACGGCGTGCACCGGCCCCTGAACCCCCTGGAGGACTCCTACCACTTGGTCGCCTCCGTGGGCAGCGCCGTCACGGCCGTCTGCGTGATCGTGTTCCTGCTCTGGCTGGACCGGATGAGGGACAACGCCAAGGCCCTGTCGGGCGCGGACCCGCGCTACGGCTACCCCTGGATCTGGGTGGGCTGGATCGTGCCCGTCGTGAACCTGTGGATACCCCGGGGCATCGTCGCGGACATCCACCGCTCGGTCTTCCCCGAGCGGCGGCTGCCCGCCGTCGTGAACTGGTGGTGGGGCCTGTGGCTGGCCGGTCTGGCCGGCGGCGTGGGGATCATCTACTCGGACGACACGGACGAGGTCATCGCCCGCGCCTACGACGGCGTCCTGCCCCTGCTCACCGCCGACCTGGTGATCGTCGCCGCGGCCGGAGCCGCCGCCCTCATGGTCCACACGCTCACGACGGCGCAGCAGGAGCACATCGCCGGCCGGGGCTACTGACCGGGCCGCAGCGGCCGGTGCACCGACACGGCGAAGGAGGCCGTGACCGGCAACGGCGTCCCCAACCGCCCGGTGCGGTCGCGCAGTTCCGCAGCGGTGAGGTGATGCGCGGTCGGACTCATGCCCACCAGGCGGGTGATGTCCTCGGCCGTGAGCCTCATCGCGTACTCCAGCGGCTCGGTGCGATCGAGCCGGAAACAGGCGTCCAGCGCCCGGCGCAGACGCTCCTCCTTCCTCGGGTCGACCGCCAGCAGCCCGACCGGGTCGTGCAGTTCACGCAGGTGCCGGGCGGTGGGGGTGACGACGAGCAGCGCGCCGTCCGGGCCGAGGACGCGGGCGAACTCGGGCCCGTTGCGGGGCGCGAAGACGTTGAGCACGAGGTCGGCGCAGCCGGTGCGCACCGGCCACGGCTGCCACACGTCCCAGCCGGCGGCCTCCGCACGGGCATGCGCGCGGGCCGCCGCGCGCAGGGCGGGCACGGAGCTGTCCAGCCCCAGGCCCAGGGCCGCGGGGAGGGCGTCCAGGACGGCCGCGAGGTAGTGGCCGGAGCCCGTCCCGGCGTCCAGGACGGTGGCGTCGGGCGGGGCCAGCTCTCCGGCGAGCCGCGCGAGGGTGCGGGCGAGCGGGTCGTAGTGGCCGGCGCCGAGGAACGAGGCGCGGCAGCGGACCATGTCGGGGGAGTCGGCGCTCGGGGCGCGCCGGTGGCCGGTCAGCAGGCTGACGTAGCCGTGGCGGGCGATGTCGAAGGTGTGCCGGTTGGCGCAGCGCAGGGCGCCGCGGGTGTGTTCGAGACCGGCGGGGCACTGGGGGCAGGTCAGCACGGACAGAAGTCGGTCGGACGGCATGCATGCTCCTCGGAACGCGGCGCACCGCCGGGCAGCGGGGTGCGCCGCGTGCGGCGGCGGACGGTGGGGCGTCGGCGCCCGCCGGACGGCCGCCGGGAACGGCAGCGGGGGCGGGAACGCCGAGGAGGGCGACGTGAGCGATTCACGTCGCCGTCCTCACCGCGGCGTCAGAGGAAGCAGTGGGGCAGGGCGTTGCATGCCAGAGCCATACGGCCAGGCTACCGGGCGCCTCCGCAGGCCACGACGAGCCGCCAGCCCGGGGCCGGCGACCGGCCCACCCTGCCTCCGCCCGCCTGAACTTCGGCGGCTATCGTCCGCTCGTGAGCGAACTGTCGGCTGTGTACCTGCCGGAACCGACCGTCGGACGGCTGCTGGGGTCGTGGCAGCCGGACGTCCCCGCCCTCCTGCTCGTCGCCGTGCTGGGCGGCCTCTACGGCTGGGGCGTCGTCCGGGTGCGCCGGCGGGGCGGGTCCTGGCCGCCGGCGCGGCTCGCCGCCTTCGTGCTGCTCGGGCTCGGGACGATCGTGGTGGCCACGATGTCGGGCCTGGCCGTCTATGACCATGAGCTGTTCTGGCCGGCCGCCGTGCAGAACGTCGCGCTGGATCTGCTCGCTCCGCTGGGCCTCGCCCTGGGCGACCCGCTGCGGCTCGCGGTGCAGGCGCTGCCGGAGGGCGGCGCGGGCCGGGTGCGGCGGGTGCTGACCGGCCGTCTGGTCCGGGTGCTGACGTTCCCCCTCGTCAGCACGGTCCTGGTGCTGGCCACCGAACTGGCCGTCTATGTCACGCCGTACTTCGCCACCGCGCTGCGCGTGGGCTGGCTGCACGAGCTGATGTACCTGCACCTGCTGGCGGCCGGCTGCCTGTTCGTGCTGCCGGTGCTCACCCGCGAGCAGGCCCTGCCCGCCTGGTGCACCCACCCGGTCCGGGCGGCCCTGGTCTTCCTGGACGGGATCGTCGACGCGCTCCCCGGGCTGGTGGTCATGACGCACGGCACCCTGATCGCGGGCGCCTGGTACCTGCACCACGCGCCGCCCTGGTCCCCCGACGTCCACCACGACCAGCAGGTCGGCGGCGGCGCCATGCTGGGCATCTCCGAACTGGTCGCGCTCCCCTTCCTGCTGGTGGTCCTCGCGCAGTGGGTGCGGGCCGAACGGGCCCAGACGGCCGTACTGGACCGGCGTCTCGACGGTGAACTCGCTCCCGCCGCCCCCGTGGCCGCCGCGCAGGGGCCCGCCGAACTGGTCCGGCCCTGGTGGGAGACCGAGGAGGGCGAGGTGGCGGAGCGGGTGCGGCGGCAGGGGCGGGGCGACTGACGCGGGCCGGTCAGCGGCTGCCGGCGGCCGGCCGGTCCGTGCTCGGGCGGGCCGCCGAGGGGACAGGGCGTACCGAGGTGGGGGTGGCCGACGGGGTCACCCCGGGGGTGCCGGGGTCCGCCGCACGGGGGGCGTCGGTGGCCGGGCGGGGCGTGCCCGGGGACGACGGGCGCGACGACTCGGACGGGGACGGTACCGGGGTGGGTGACGCCGAGGGGGTGGGCGGCGCCGTCCGCGTGGCGGGCGGGGCCATCGGGATCGTGGGGGTCGTGGGGCGTTCGGGTGCCGTGTGGCGCAGGGGGATGCTGATGAGGACGGCCGCGACGCAAGCCAGGCCCGCCCCGGCCGCGGTGCGCAGCAGGCGGCGGCGGGTCGCCCGGCGGCGGATCGTCTCGAACTGGCCGGGGGGCGCTCCCAGGTAGCCGGGGGAGGAGGGGCGCAGGATCACGGCGAGCGGGTCGTCGGGTCCGGGCTCCGGGCCGTCGTCGTCAAGGCGTGTGGTCAAGGCTTCTCCTCAGGTGGACGCGGAGCAGTTCCCGGGCCGCGTGCAGGTCGGCCTTGACGGTTCCTTCCTTGCGCCCGGTCAGTGCGGACACCTCCCGGATCGGCATGTCAGCGTAGTAGTGGAGCAGGATCGGGACCCGGAGCCGTTCCGGCAGCGACTGCACGAGCAGCCGCACCGACGGGTCCGCCTGTTCGGGGTGGGGGCGTACGGCGGCCTCCGAGGTGACGCGGTGCAGGGCCCGGCGCTCGCGCTCCAGCTTGCGCCAGTGGTCCCGGACCAGGTTGGCCGCGGTCACGTAGAGGAACCCGCGCGGCTCCTCCACGGACGTCCAGCGGGCCCAGAGCCGGGTGAACGCCTCCGAGGCGATCTCGTGGGCCGTCCCGTCGTCGTCGACGAGCCGGCGGCACCAGCCGGCGAGGCGCGGGTAGAGGGCGGCGAACAGCTCGGACGCTGCCTTCTCGCGGGACCGTTTCAACGCTCTCCAGGGGTGGGGGACTTCGCACCGCTCAGCGTCGCGAACACGATCACGTTGTCCGCGTAGCCGTCGCCGGTCCGCGCTCCGCCGCACGTGATCAGCCGCAGCTCCGGGCGGTCCACGTCCCCGTAGACGTCGTCCGCCGGGAAGTCGGTTTTGGGGACGGTCCGCACCGCCGTGACGGCGAACTCCGCCGCCGTGCCGTTCTCCAGACGCGCCGTGATCCGCTCACCCCGGCGCAGCCGGTCGAGGTGCCGGAAGACGCCGTCGCCGTACGGGCCGACCGTGACATGGCCGAGGAGCACCGACGGGCCGGTCTGGCCGGGTGTCGGCGAGTGCCGGTACCAGCCCGCCCGGTCGTGGGCCGTGACCGGCGGCACCTGCACCGTGCCGTCGGCCGCCAGGCCCAGCCGGATGACCGGGGTGTCGACGCCGATCGCCGGGATCAGCAGCCGCACCGGGACCGAACGGGCCGGTGGCCGCGCCCTCCTGGCCGGGACCGGCGAGGCGGTGGACTCCGGCCGCGCCGGGGTGGTCGCGGGGCCCGCGCACGCCGTCAGCAGGGACGCCGGCGCCCCGGCCATGAACGCGCGCCTGGAGAACGAGCTCATGCCCCGGTCGCCCGGCGGCGGCGTACGACGAAGACGGTGCCGCCGCCCAGGGCGAGCACCGCTGCGGCGCCCGCGCCGAGAGCCGTGCCGTCGTTCCCGGAGGCCGGGGACGCCGCCACACCGGTGTCGGGCGCGCCGCTCGGCACGCGGGAGACCTGCCCCTCGGCGGGCGCCCGGGTCGGTTCGTCACGGGCCGGCGCCGGGGTCGGTTCGGCCGCCCGGGTCGGTTCGGTGCTCTGCTCCGGGTGGGTGGTGGGCGCGGCGGACGCCGGGACCGGGCTCGGGGTCGTGGGCCCGTCCGCGAACGCGGGACCGGTGCCCATCAGTACGGCGGTGCCCGCGAGGGCCAGGGCACTGAGGACGGTTCGGCGCATGGAATCGCACTCCTTCGTCGGTCCGCCCGACGGCCGGGCGGGGTGACAGATCGTGCGGAGAGACGAGCCGGCGCCGGGGCGGGTTGTAAAGAGATGGCAAAGCCGCCGCTGGGGCTCCGAAATAACCTGTCGCGCGCGGGAGTCGGGGCCGCTAGCATCCGTCGCGATGACGACGACTCACTCTGTCAACAGATTGGGGGACCCGTCCGCGCAAGGTGAGTGCTGATGCTCACCGACCTCGCGAACGGGGACTTCCCGCTTTCCTTCTGGCCGCGCGTGCGCGAGTTCGCCGTGCCGCCCTCCATGATCGAGACCGCGACCGCGCGCCGTCGTGCCGGTGACTGGGCGGGCGCCTGTGCCGCCGCGAACTTCGACGTCGACCTCCAGCCGCGTCTCCTGGCCAGGCGCCACGGCCGGGAGTTCGCCGCCCGGCTCCGCGCCGACCTCCGGCACCTCGCCCCCGACCTGCTGCGCTGGCACATGCCGAGGATCGCCCCCGACGGGCTGCTGCGACCGGGCCTGACCATCACCCTGGCCCGCTACGGCACCACCGGCCCCGGAGCACTGCACCTCGTGGTGCGGACGCCGCCGGCCTGGGCGGACGCCGGCCAGCGGATCAGCCTCGCCCTGTGGGACGCCTCCCGCGCGCGGGAGGCCCACCGGCATCATCCGCACCCGCGCCCCAGCCGGCGCTTCCGGCTCGACCTGCACCGCCACCTGTGGGACGCGCGCCGGGCCGGTGAGCTGCGGGCGCGGTCCGGCGAGGGCGGTGCGTACCCGGATCCGGCCGGGCCGCCGCAGCTCGGACTGCGGTGCGCCGTCGACCGGTGGGCGGCCGAGGCGGAGATCCTGCTGCGGGCCGAACGACGGTCCGGCGGCAAGGTCTCCGTGCGGCTCGGGGCCCGCCACCGGGTCGTCCTGGAGGTGTCCGACGGCGGTGCGCGGACGGCGATGTCGTACGCACGCGCCCCTGACGCCTCGCTCCCCGTACTGCCCGACGCGGCGACCTGGGTGCTGCCCGACCTGGAACTGCTGCGGGCCGGGGCGATCGACGCGGGGCGGCTGCATCCGCTGGTCGCAGCGGCGCTGGGCGCCGAGCGGACCGCTCCCCCCGGCCTGCCGGAACGGGCGGGTGATCCCCGGGTGGTGGAGTGCCGGGGCGCCCGGCACCGGATCGGCCTGGTCGACGGCGCACTGGCCGCCCTCGACCACGACCCGGACGAGATCCGGCGGGAGGAACTGCTCGCCGCCTTCGGCGGTCCGCCGCTGCCCTGTCTGCGGGCCGTCGACGAGGCGCACCGCCGCCCCGACTGCCTCCCCGGCGTCCGCGAACGCCTCCACCACGGCGACATCGCCGGTGCGCTCGCCGCGGTCGAGAGCCTGCTCGGCCCCGAGGCGGTGCTGCGCGACGGCCCGCTGCGGGACGCGCTGGAGACGGCCGCGCGACGGCGCATCGCCCACGGGCTGTACCGCGCGGGCCTCGAAGGCCCCTCGCCCGGCAGCCGGCGCCCCTGGGACCGCCGCCGCTCCCGTGACGACGGCCCGCACCCACGCCACATGTGACCCGGCCCGACCCGGCCGGGGCGAACGCCCTTCCCCCGCCCTGCCCTTCATCCCACCGAGACGGCTCACCACCGGCACACAGGTGATCACTCATGCGCTCTGACACCCCGTTCCCGTCCGACACCGCCGCCCAGCTCGACGTGGCCGGTGACCTGCTGGCCCTGCTGCGCGACACCACCACCG
Source organism: Streptomyces collinus (assembly GCF_031348265.1). Lineage (NCBI taxonomy): Bacteria > Bacillati > Actinomycetota > Actinomycetes > Kitasatosporales > Streptomycetaceae > Streptomyces > Streptomyces collinus. The sequence continues at coordinate 4,590,391 of NZ_CP133771.1, forward strand.
AACCCCGCCCCGACACCCAGCTGGAGGCCCTCACCCTGGCCGTCGCCGCCGACCTGCCCGTGCTGCTGTGGGGCGAACCGGGCATCGGCAAGACCGCGGCCCTGACCCAGCTCGCCACGGCCCTGGACCTGCCGCTGACCACGGTGATCGCGAGCGTGCACGAGCCGTCCGACTTCTCGGGGCTGCCGATCGTCGGCGACGACCCCGCCGAGCAGGGCGTGCCGATGGCCCCGCCGGACTGGGCCGTGCGCCTGGTGCGGGCCGGGCGCGGGCTGCTGTTCCTCGACGAACTGTCCACCGCGCCGCCCGCCGTGCAGGCCGCCCTGCTCCGGCTCGTGCTGGAGCGGCGGATCGGCGCGCTGCGGCTGCCGCCGGGCGTGCGGATCGTGGCCGCCGCCAACCCGCGCTCCTCGGCCGCGGACGGCTGGGAACTGAGCCCGCCCCTCGCCAACCGCTTCGTCCACCTGCAGTGGACGCACGACACCGATGTCGTCGTCCGCGGCCTCGGCGGCACCTGGCCCCGGGCGACCCTGCCCCGGCTCGACCCCGAAAAGCTCCCGGAGGCCGTGGCCTTCGCCCGCCGGGCCGTGTGCGGGCTGCTCGCCGCACGCCCCGGGCTCACGCACCGGCTGCCCGGCGGCGAGACGCGCCGGGGCGGGCCGTGGCCGTCCCCGCGCAGCTGGGAGATGACGCTGCACCTGATCGCCTTCGCGACCGCCGCCGGCTCCTCCCGTGACGTCATCTCCCTGCTGGTGAGGGGCACCGTCGGGGACGGGCCCGGGCTGGAACTGCTGGCGAGCCTGGACCGGATGGACCTCCCGGACCCCGAGAGGCTGCTGGCCGACCCGGCCGGTGCGGTGCTGCCGGAGCGCGGCGATCTGCGGCAGGCCGCGCTGGACGGCGTCGTGGCCGCGGTGCGCAACCGCCCGGAGCGGCTGCGCTGGGACGCGGCCTGGGCGCTCCTGGTGAAGGCCCTGGAGACCGGCCCCCCGGACGTGGTGGTCGTCCCCGCCACCACGCTCGCCGCCCTGCGCCGCGACGACTGGGACGTCCCGGCGTCCATCGAGCGCCTGGCCGGGGTGGTGTCCCTGTCCCGGCGGGCGGACCGCACCACGGCCGCGGTCGCGGCCGCCGCCGCGGCGAAGGCGGGCCGGTGACGGCGGACAGCCGGGACCGCGGCCGGGGCGGGCCGACGGCGACCGACGCGCCTGGGGCGGCCCTTGGGCCGATGGTGACGGGTGTGCCTGGGGCGGCCCTTGGGCCGATGGTGACGGGTGTGCCTGGGGCGGCCCTCGGGTCGACGGCGACGGGTGTGCCTGAGGCGGCCCTTGGGCCGAAGGTCACCGGTATGCCTGGGGCGGTCCCTGAGTCGGTGGTGACGGGTGTGCCTGGGGCGGCCCTCGGGTCGACGGCGACGGGTGTGCCTGAGGCGGCCCTTGGGCCGAAGGTCACCGGTATGCCTGGGGCGGTCCCTGAGTCGGTGGTGACGGGTGTGCCTGGGGCGGCCCTTGGGCCGATGGTGACGGGTGTGCCTGAGGCGGCCCTTGGGCCGAAGGTCACCGGTATGCCTGGGGCGGCCCCTGAGCCGATGGTGACGGGTGTGCCTGGGGCGGCCCTCGGGTCGACGGCGACGGGTGTGCCTGAGGCGGCCCTTGGGCCGAAGGCCACCGGTATGCCTGGGGCGGCCCCTGAGCCGATGGTGACGGATGTGCCTGGGGCGGCCCTCGGGTCGACGGCGACGGGTGTGCCTGAGGCGGCCCTTGGGCCGAAGGCCACCGGTATGCCTGGGGCGGCCCCTGAGTCGGTGGTGACGGATGTGCCTGGGGCGGCCCTCGGGCCGACGGTGACCGGTGTGCCCGGGGCTGCACCTCGGCCGACGGCGACCGATGCGTCCGGAGCCGCCCCCGGGGCCCTCGACCGGGACAAGCTCTTCACGGCCCGCCTGCACGCCGCCCGCGTCCGCCCCTACCTCGCCACGGCCCTCTTCGCCCTGCACGTCGTCGAGTCGCGGCGGGTGCCGACGATGGGGGTCGACCGCTACTGGCGGTGCTACGTGTCGCCGGCGTACGTGGACCGCACGCCCGTCGAGGAACTGGCCGGTGTGTGGGTGCACGAGGTGTCGCACCTGCTGCGCGACCACCACGCCCGCAGCGACCGGGTCGCCAGCGAGCGGGGCCTGAACGGCCCGGGGGAGCGGCTGCGGATGAACATCGCCGCGGACTTCGAGATCAACGACGACATCTACGGCGACGGCCTGCCCCGTCCCGAGGGGGTCGTCGAACCGCGTCATCTCGGCCTGCCCGAGAACGAGTTGATGGAGGAGTACCTGCGGCGGTTCACCCTGGGGCCGGGCTCGCAGGACCTGGCCTGGCTCGACTGCGGCAGCGGCGCCGACGGCCTGGGCCGGGAGTGGGAACTGGGCCCGGACGGCGCGCACGGCCTGAGCGAGCAGGAGCGGGACGCGGTCCGCTTCCGGGTCGCGCAGGGCATCGCCGGACGCCCCGGCAGCGCCCCGCAGGGCTGGCGGCGCTGGGCCGAGGAGGCCTTCCACCCGCCCCAGCCGTGGCGGCAGCTGCTGGGCGCGGCGGTCCGCTCGGCGGCGTCCGCCCCCGGCGCCGGCGAGGACTACACCTACGGCCGCCCCGCCCGCCGCTCCACCGCCCTGCCCGGCACGGTCCTGCCGAGCCTGCGCCGCCGCCCGCCCCGCGTGTCCGTGGTCATCGACACCTCCGGGTCGGTCAGCGACGCCGAACTGGGCAGCGCCCTCCTGGAGGTGGCCGCGATCTCCCGGGCCGTGGGGGGCCGCCGTGACCTGGTCACCGTCGTGCCCTGCGACGCCTCCGCCGGCCTCGCCCACCGCCTGTGCCGCGCCGAGGGCATCCCCCTCACGGGCGGCGGCGGCACGGACCTGCGGGCCGGCTTCACCCGCGCCCTGAGCACCCGCCCGGCCCCCGACGTCATCGTCGCCCTCACCGACGGCCAGACCCGCTGGCCCGGCACCCGGCCCCCGTGCCGCACGGTGATCGGCCTGTTCCCGCGCCAGTACCGGAGTCACGCCTACGACGAGTCCGACCCCGAGTACGTCCCGGACACACCCCCGGCGTGGGCCCGCGTGGTGGACATCGGCTCCTGAACGCCCTACGGCCGGTGCAGCAGCCCCCGTTCCAGCGCCACCACCACCGCTCTCGTCCGGTCGTTGACGTCGAGCTTGGCGAACAGGCGGAGCAGGTGCGTCTTCACGGTGGCCTCGGCGATGACGAGACGGCGGCCGATCTCGGCGTTGGTGAGGCCGTCCGCGACCGCGTTCAGCACGTCCGACTCGCGGGCCGTGAGGGGGATCTGGGCGGGCTGGCGCATCCGGGCGACCAGGCGTTCGGCGACCCGGGGCGCCAGCACGGTCTCCCCGCGGGCCGCCGCGTGGATCGCGTCGGCCAGCTGCTCACGGGTGGTGTCCTTCAGGAGGTAGCCGATCGCCCCGGCCTCCACCGCGCGCTCGATCTCCGCGTCCGTGTCGTACGTGGTCAGGATCAGCACCCGGGTGCGGGGGAAACGCGCCACGATCTCGGTGGTCGTGGCCACGCCGTCCAGTACGGGCATGCGCAGGTCGACCAGGGCGACATCGGGTTCGTGGCGTGCGACGAGGTCGAGGGCGGTGCGGCCGTCGCCCGCCTCGCCGACGATCTCGATGCCGGTCCCGGAGGCGAGGAGGGCCACCACCCCGGCGCGCATGACGGTGTGGTCGTCGACGACGACGATGCGCAGCGGTCGGTCCGTCATGACGCGGCCCCCGGCGGTATCAGCGCCAGGACCCGGGTCCCGTCCCCCACCGAACTCGTCACCGTCAGCCTCCCGCCCAGTTCCGCCAGTCGCTTGCGCATGCCGTCCAGACCGAAGCCCGACGACTCCTCCACCAGGAACCCCGCCCCGTCGTCGGTGATTTCGAGCTCCACCCCGTACGGCTGCCGGGCCAGGACCACGCCGACCGTGGAGGCCCGGGCGTGCTTGCGGACGTTGGCCAGGGACTCCTGGGTGCAGCGCAGCAGCGCGATCCGGGTCTGCTGGTCGCACTCCAGATCCTCCAGTTCGGCGTCGACGGTGAGGCCGGTGTCCTCGGCGAAACGGTCCAGGGTGCGGCGGAGGGTCTCCGCCACCGAACCCGCCGCGGTCTGGTCCGGTCGCCGGCCCGAGCCGACCAGCTCGCGCGCCTCGGCGAGGTTCTCCCGGGCGGTGGACTCGATCGACCGCAACTGCTGGGCGCTGCGGGCCGGATCGGCGTCGAGCCCCGCCCGGGCGGCCTCGGCGAGCACGATGATCGAGGCGAAGCCCTGCGCGAGGGTGTCGTGGATGTCCCGGGCCATCCGCTCCCGCTCGTCCGCAGCGCCCTGGCGCTGGTGCGCCTCGGTCAACTCGGCCTGGGTCTCCTCCAGTTCCGCGAGCAGCCGGGCCCGTTCGGCGCTCTGCGCGACCACGGAGTGCGCCCACAGCCCGATCAGTGCCCCCACGGCGACGACGAGAAGCGTGGACACGAGGACCTCGGTGAAGAACTCCACCGTCCAGCCGTCGTCCCGCAGCACGCTCCCGGCCAGGGTCGCGGCCGTGGCGAGCCCCAGGAACACCATCGAGACCCTCGGTGTCCGCCCGAACAACCAGTAGTGCGGCAGGGTCACCATGAACAGGGCCGCGTAGTTGCCGCGCAGATACGCCAGCCCGCCCAGCGCCACCACCAGCACCGACAGGTACACCTCCGGCCGCACGACGGGGTTGGCGGGGAAGCGGTACAGGACCGCGTAGGACACCACTACCGCGCCGAGCAGGGCCAGCGCCGCGTACTTGCTCCCGCCGGGCCGGTCGATGGCGGCCAGGCCGACGGCCATCACGGCGAACAGCAGCCAGCACACCGCGTTCCAGCGGCGCAGCGTGGTGGTCCAGAAGGCGTCGGAGGCGGCCCCGGCGAGAGCGGTCATACCGATCAACGTACGTCGACCGCCGGACGGGAGGAGGGGCTTTTCTCCGGACCGGCGAGCGCCCGGCGCACCGCCCGCGAGGGCCACCAGCTCGACTCGCCCAACAGCAGCATCGTCGCCGGCAGCACCATGACGCGCACCACGAACGCGTCGATGAGCACGGCCGCCGCCAGGACGAAGCCGATCTGCTTCATCTCGATGATGTGCAGGAAGACGAAGCTCGCGAACACCGTCGTCATCACCACCGCGGCGCTGGTCACCACACTCGCCGAGGACCGGATCCCGTCCAGCACCGCCTGCCGCGTGGGCACCCCGGCGAGCGCCGCCTCCCGGATCCGGCTGACTACGAACACCTGGTAGTCCATCGACAGTCCGAAGAGGATCACGAAAAGGAACAGCGGTACCCGCGACCCGATCGACCCGGTGGACTCGAAGCCCAGCAGGCCCTCGGCCCAGGTCCCCTGGAAGACCAGCACGAGCAGCCCCAGCGCCGCCGCCGCGGACAGCAGGTTCAGGGCGACGCCGAGCAGCCCGAGGACCACCGAGCGGAAGGCGTACACGGTCATCGCGAACGTCACCAGCAGCAGCGCGCCCAGCACCAGCGGCAGTTTGCCGTTCTGGTGGGCGGGATAGTCGGCGTAGCGGGCGACGTCGCCGCTCACGCCGTACTCGGCGCCGGTGATCCGGCCGGCGGTGGCGGGCAGGAAGTCGTCCCGGAGCCGGTCGAGGGAGTCGTACGCCTCCTCGGAGTTGCCGAGGTAGGGCACCTTCAGTTCGAGGGTGCTGGTGCGCTCGTCGGCGGAGGTCCGGATGCGCGACGCCCCGGTGAACAGCGGGTCGGCCTCCGCCCGCCGGGCCACCTGCCGCAGGGCGGCGGTCACCTCCGCCGACCGCGAGGCGTCGGCCCGCACCACGACCTGGTGGGTCACCCGCTGCTCGGGGAACGCCTCGTTGAGCCGGTCGTACACCCGCATCGCGGGAATCTCGCGGGAGTGCGTGTCCCGGCTCATCTCGGTGATCTTCAGCCCGGCCAGCGGGAGGACCAGGGCCAGCAGCGCCAGGACCGATACGCACAGGGTGGCCAGGGGGTGCCGGGCCGCGGGGCGCAGCAGCGCGTTCCACATCCGGCCGCCGCCACCTTGGCCCCGCACCCTGCGGACGGGCTTCCCCCGCTCCGCCCGGCGCGACGCCCGGCGCTCCGCCCGCCGCCCCAGCTTCACCAGCAGCGCGGGCAGGGCCGTCAGCGAACTCGCCACCGCCACCAGGACGACCACGATGGTGCCGGTCGCGAGGGACGAGAAGATCACGTCGGAGGCCAGGTACAGCGTCGCCGTGGAGGCGACCACCGCGAACCCGGAGACCACGACCGCCCGCCCCGAGGTCGCCGCGGCCAGCTCCACCACGGCTTCGGAGGACAGCCGGCCGCCGGAGCGGGCCCGCTCCTCCCGCTCGCGCTTGAGGTAGAAGAGCGTGTAGTCGACGCCGACCGCGAGGCCGATCATCAGGATGACGTTCGTACCGACCCCGGCGTCGGGCGACACGTGCGAGACGACCATCGAGAGGCCGACCGCCGCCGCGATCGACGACAGCGCCAGCAGCAACGGCACCCCGGCCATGGTCACCGACCCGAACACCACCAGCAGCGTCAGCAGGGTGAGGGGAAGGGTGATCGCCTCGGACAGCGCCAGGTCGTCACTGCGCTGCTGGTCGACTCCCTTGCTGACGGAGGGACTTCCGGTCTCCTCCAGCAGCAGCCCGGGGTGGCCCTTCTGCACCGCCGCCGTCTGCGCCAGCAGCGCGTCGACCTTGTCCTTGGCGTCGCGCTCCTCGCCCTTCAGCGTCACCTCGACCATCAGGGTCCGCCGGTCGCCGGACGGCAACGGGTCGGCCACGCCCGCCACTTCGGGCAGCCGCCGCATCCGGTCGGTCAGGTCCTTCGCGGCGGCCCGGGCGGCGTCCTGGTCCAGGGCACCGCCCGAGCGGGAGGAGATCAGCACCTGTTCGGCGGACCGGCGTTCCAGCTGGGCCTCGGCCGCGAGGGCCTCGGCCCGGCCTGCCTCACCGACCCGGTAGTCCGCCGTCTTCGCGCTGTTGGTGCCGACGGCACTGCCGGCCCCCAGGCACAGCACCACGAACACCAGCCAGCCGACGATCGCCCGCCAAGGATGTCGCGCACTCCAGCGCGCCACGCGCACAGTCAGTGAATTCATGCCCAAAAGCGTTGCTGAACAGGGCAGTTGCCGGACAGAGGCACTCGGTTGAACCTGCCGTCCACCGTTCGGTGGACCCGGGCCCGGGGGGTTTCCCCACCCGGGCCGGGGGGTCAGCCCGGCTTCAGGACGACGGCTTGGCCGCCCGCCGGGGCCATCGCCACGTCGAGGGTGCCGTCGGCGGTGACGGTCCGGGTGCCGACCACGACCGGGGTCTGGTACGGGTTCGCGCCCGGGGTGCCGTCGGCGTAGACCGTCGCCGTCCAGGTGCCGCCGCCGAGGAAGGAGAGGGGGAGGGACAGGGTGCGGGACGCTTCGTTCGTCATGGCGCCCAGGTACCAGGTGGAGCCGTTGCGCCGGGCCACCGCGATGTACTCGCCGATCGCACCGGCGAGCGTGCGGCTCTCGTCCCAGGTCACCGGCACGGCGTTGAACCAGGGCAGGCCGGGCCAGTTCGCCGGGTTGTTGTACTTGGACGGTTTGTCGTACCAGAAGAGGAAGTTGAGCGGCTGGTAGTAGACCGCGGCCATGGCCATCTGGTGGGCGTTGGTCGTCTTGTCGCGGGACTGGCCGTAGCAGATCGTGTAGTCCATCGGGCCGCCGATGTTGCGGGCGAACGGCAGCGTCACGTTGTGCGTGGCGGTCGGGAACTGCTCGTTGCCGCGCACGCCCTCCAGGCTGATCCAGTTCGGGTAGGTCCGCTCGTACCCGAACGGCCGGACGTCGTCGTGCATGTCGATCAGCAGCTCGTACCGCGCGGCGGTCCTCGCCCAGTCGATGATCCGGTCGGTCATCGTCCGCGTGCCGTCGTTGATGAACCCGAGCTTGATGCCCCGCACGCCCCAGCTCTTGTAGAGCGCGAACAGGGAATCGGCGTCGGTCAGCGCGAGCCGGTTGACGTAGAGGAAGACGCCGATGCCCTGGCTCGTGGCGTACGAGACGACCGACGTCAGGTCGATGGCGGCGATGGGCCGGGTGGCGTCGGGCGTGCTGAACTCCGGGCCGTACCAGCCGGCGTCGTACTCGATGTACTCAAGCCCCCGGGCCACGGCGAAGTCGACGCCCTGGAGTCCGGCGGCGGTGGTGAGTTCGCAGCGGAAGACCTTGCCCGGCTTGATCCAGGCGGTGTCGGAAAGGGCGTTCGGCGGGGCCAGGTTGAGGACCAGCTCGGCGTTGTCGACGAGTTCGGCGTGGGTGGCGCCGATGACCACCGCCCGCCACGGGGTGGCGAAGGGCGTGGTGACGGTCGTGGCCGTCTCCACCGGGCCGGTGCCGCGGGCGGTGTGCTCCATGAGGAACGCGGAGAGGGTGTTCGGCTCGCCGGGGACCGAACCGAGCATCAGCCGCGGGTACATGACCCGTGACGACTCGCAGACGCAGGCGATGAGACCGCCGGGCAGCGTGGCGGTCAGCGGCAGGTCGGTCAGGGGGCCGTTGTCCGTGGTGGCGGTGCCGGTGACGGGTAGGGAGCCCGGCGCCACCGGCTCGTAGGCGTTCTCGTCGCGGGCGCTGTAGACGGTCGTGCCGTCCGGGAAGACGAACGTCGTCAGCTCGTCGGCGATGGTGGCGGTGCCCTGGTCGAGGAGGAGGTAGCGCAGGGCGACGCCGGTCCTGTAGGCGCGCACCTGCACGCCGAACCGGATGCCGGAGGCCCGGTCCGTCAGGTCCCAGCGCTGCTCCTGGTAGTGGTCGGTGACCGTCGCGTTGCGGCCGTACGCCGGGGTCCAGGTGGTGCGGCGGGTGCGGTGCCGCTCCCGGATCACCCGGACGTCCCGGCCGAGGACGGTGCCGTCGTCGAGCCGGAGGCCGAGGGCCGAGGCGGCGACCACCGTCCGCCCGCCGCGGCGGGCGGACCAGCGGAGGACGCCGTGCGCGACGGAGAGGGTGACGGAGGTGCCGCCCATCCGGGCGGTGACGCTCCGCGGCCGGTCGTCGCCGGCCGTGGATGCCGCGGACGCCGCGGGTGCGGTGCCGGTCCCGGCGGCGGTCAGTCCGGTGGCGGTCAGTCCGGCGGTGGCGGCGCCCTTGAGCATCACCCGGCGGGACGCCGGCCTCACGGAGGGCTCTTCCCGATCTCCCGCAGCTCTCATCGTCAGGGACCTTCCCTCGTAGTAATAGGGTAGTAACCGTTTTCCGTCGGCGGCGAGTGCAGTTCTACGCGCCGCCGCGAAGGCGGGTCAAGACCCCGGAGCTCCTGGGATACGCGAACACGGAGGGCCGGGCGCGGTCAGAGGCCGAACAGCTCCGCCGCGTTGTCGTGGCACACCGCCCTCAGCCACGCGTCCCCGAGGTCCAGCCGCTCCAGCGCGTGGAGCTGGTCCACGTACGGGTAGGGGATGTTGGGGAAGTCGGAGCCGAGCAGAATGCGGTCGCCGGCGTCCGCCAGCCGGGGCAGGGCCCGGCGCGGGAACGGCGCGAGCCGCTCGGCGAAGTCGGTGAACGCCATCGTCGTGTCCAGCCGCACCTCCCCGTACCGCTCGGCGAGGCCGAGGAACTCCTCGTACTCGGGCATCCCCATGTGGGCGACGATCAGCCGGAGCCGGGGGTGCTCCGCCAGCACCCGTGCGATCGGCCCGGGGCCGGTGTGCTTGCCGGGCGCGGGACCGGAACCGCAGTGGATCACCACGGGGACCCCGGCCTCGGCCAGCACGCCCCAGGCCGGACGGAGCAGGTCGTCGGCCGGGTCGTAGGCCCCCACCTGCACATGCGCCTTGAAGACCCGCGCGCCCGCCGCGACGGCTTCCCGTACGTACGCCTCGACTCCCGGCTCGGGGAACAGGGTCGCGGTGTGCAGACAGTCCGGGGTGCGGCGCGCGAAGTCGGCCGCCCAGCCGTTCAGCCAGCGGGCCATGCCGGGCTTGTGCGGATAGAGCATCGAGGTGAAGGCCCGGACCCCGAACCCCCGGAGGATCCGGGCCCGTTCGGCCTCCGCTTCCCGGTAGGTGATGGGCCACTCCAGCCCGCCGGTGAGCGGCCCGAGCGCGTCGAAGTACTCCCAGACCTTGTCCAGGACCCGCTCGGGCATGAAGTGCGTGTGCACGTCGACGAGGCCGGGGAGCCCGAGCCGCCCCCAGAAGCGGCGGATGTCATCGGGCTCGTCACCGTGATCGTTCATGGTGCCCACGATCGGGTGGGACGGGGCGGCGGGGCCAGTGCCGTGCGCGAGAGATCCGTGAGGGATCGGTCACGCCCGCCACGGCCCGCCGTCCCCATCTCCGGGCGACGTGGCGACGCTTCAGCCGATGCGGGCGCACAGGTCGTCCGTGCTCCCGTGGACGAGGTGCACGGACTTGTACCCGGTGGCGCCGATGTCCATCGTGTAGACGCCGTCGATGATGTACAGGCCGCGCGGCAGGGTGCCACCGCCCTCCCCGACGCCGACGAACACCGGGCCGTGCACGGCCCAGCGCTGTGATCCGTCGCGCCGGTACTCGACGACGGCCGAGCCGCTCGCGTCGGCGTCGTGGGTGGCGCCGGTCCCGGTGTTCGTGACGCGGATGACCAGGTCGCCCTTGTAGGCGACCCGCCGTGCGGAGCCGTCGGGGTAGGTGCTCAGCACCCGCCGCACCACCTCGTCGACGACGGGCTCGCCGTGGACGGGGAAGTCGCACCGCACACCGGCGGCGACGTCCCACGGTGCTGAGGGCGCGGGCTCCCAGCCGGGCCCGTCAGCGGCGGACGCGGGCTGCGGGCCGAGCAGCACGGCCACAAGTGCCAGTGGCGCGAGGGCGATTCGACGCATGATTCTCCCTGGGGAAGAGGGGCGGAAGGACGGTGCGCCGAAGTCTGGCCCCTGCTTCTGACCAAAGCCTCACCACTCCCGGCCCCCGGCCGCGCCGCCCGGTTACGCTGCCGGGCAGCCATGGATTTCCAGCTGCTCGGTCCGTTCGCCGCCCGTCACGAGGGGCGGCCCGTGCTGCTCGGCAGCCGCCGTCAGGAGCGGTGCCTGCTGGCCGTCCTGCTGCTGCACGCCGGCCACTCCGTCTCGACCGGCCGCCTCATCGACCTGCTCTGGGACGACGCCCCGCCCGCCTCGGCCCGCGCCACCGTCCACACCTACGTCGGCCGGCTCCGCGCCGCACTCCGGCCGTACGAGGTGTCCGTCGAGACCCGGCACGACGGCTACGCGGTGGAGCGGGGCCCGCACCGGATCGACGCGCAGGAGTTCACCGAGCTCGTCGGGCACGCGGCCGACGCCCGTGACCCGGTGGAGCGGATCGGCCACTACGACCGTGCCCTCGCCCTCTGGCGCGGCCCCCTGCTCGCGGATGTCGCCGACGACCGGCTGCGTTCACGGCTCGACGGCAGACTGGGCGAACTGCGGCTGTCGGCGGCGGAACGACGGGCGGAGGCCCAGCTCGGCATGGGGCTGCCCGAGCGGGTCGTCGCGGACCTGACGCCGCTGCTCCAGGAGCATCCGGCCCGCGAGCACCTGGTCGCCACGCAGATGACCGCCCTGCACCGCTCGGGCCGCCGGGCCGAAGCGCTCCGCCTCTACGGCCGTACCCGCGCCCTTCTCGCGACCGACCTCGGCATCGAGCCGGGCAGCGAACTGCGCACCCTGTACGAGCGGATGCTGAGCGGCGACCCCCGGCTGGACCGGCCGCCCGGGCCCGTCTACGCGGTGCGGGTCGACGACCAGTGGCTCCCCTGGAGCACGAGCGGACACCCCGCGCTGGAGTTCTGCAACACCTACGCCGGGTGGGGCGGGGACCGGCGTCCCGGGTCGGAGTGGCTGCCCGGTTACGCCACGTTCGCCGTGTGGGCCGGGCACCTGGACCTGACCGAACACCGGCAGACCGCCCGGCTGCGGGAACAGGCCCTGCGCCGGCCGGACGAGGCCACCGCCGCCCTCGACGAGGCCCGGCGGTTCCGCACGGACCTGTACGCCTGCCTGACCGACCCGCAGGACGGCCGGGCGTTCAAGGCGGTCGCCGCGGTGGTGGAGGAGGCCGCGGGGCTCTCGGTCTTCACCCGGGGCGAGGACGGCCTGGGCCGCTGGCAGCCGTCCCCGTCCGCCGGGCTGCGCCTGCCCCTGCACGCGGTGGCCCGCACGGCGGGCGAACTCCTCGCCGACCCCCGCCGCTTCACCGTCCGCACCTGTCCCGCCCCCGACTGCGGCTGGCTGTTCCTCGACGAGAGCGGCCGCCGCAGGTGGTGCAGCCTGCGCACGTGCGGGACGAGACGGGGCTGCGGTGTGAGCTGAGGACGGGGCCGGGGGGGGGGGTGACGCGTTGGCGGCCGGAAGCGCGGCCGCGCGCCGCCTGCCGCGCGCCGCCTGCCGTCTGCTGCCTGCCGCGCGGCGCCTGCCCCCCCGGCAGCCTGCCCCCCGGGCAGCCTGCCGCCCGCCGCGCGCCGCCTGCCGCGCGCCGCCTGCCGCGCGCCGCCTGCCCCCCGGCAGCCTGCCCCCCGGGCAGCCTGCCGCCCGCCGCGCGCCGCCCGCCGCCCGCCCCTTGCCACCCGCCGGACGGCGCCCCGCGGAGCCCTCACGCCTCCCGGAACCGGTCCGTCGCCGCCACCACGGCCGCCGTCATGGAGGTTCCCGACAGCCCGTGCCCCTCGCCGCCGATCAGGACGAGTTCCGCGTCCGGCCACGCCTGTGCCAGGTGCCACGCGATGTCCGCAGGCCCGCTGATGTCCATCCGGCCGTGGATCAGCACGCCCGGGATGCCGGCCAGCTTCCCGGCGTCGCGCAGCAGCGCCCCGTCCTCCAGGAAGGCGGTGTGCCGCCAGTAGTGCGTGACGAGCCGGGCGAAGCGCATCCGGAAGCGCGGGTCCTCGTAGCGCGGGTCGGGCCGGTGCCCGGGCAGGGTGGAGACGTGCACGTCCTCCCACCGGCACCACTCCCGCGCGGCCCGCTCCCGTACGGCGGGATCGGGGTCGGCGAGCATCCGGGCGTAGGCCTCCACCAGGCTCCCCTCGCGCTCGGCCTCCGGCACGGCGTCGCGGAACCGGGCCCACTCCTCGGGGAAGATCCGCCCCATGTCCCGGGTGACCCACTCCACCTCGCGGCGCGTGGTGCTGGTGACGCTGAAGAGGACCAGCCCGGACACGGACCCCGGGTGCCGCTCGGCGTAGGCCAGGGCGAGGGTGACGCCCCAGGAGCCGCCGAGGACCAGCCACTCCCCGATGCCGAGGTGCTCCCGCAACCGCTCGATGTCGGCGATGAGATGGTGCGTGGTGTTGGCGGCGAGCGGGGTTCCCGTGTCGGCCGCGTCGGGCGTGCTCCGCCCGCACCCGCGCTGGTCGAGGAGCACGATGCGGTACGCCGCCGGGTCGAACAGCCGCCGCCAGAAGGGCCCCGCCCCGGAACCGGGCCCGCCGTGCAGCACGAGGGCGGGCTTGCCCGCGGGGTTCCCGCAGACCTCCCAGTACACGCGGTTGCCGTCGCCGACATCGAGCATGCCGTGCGCGTACGGCTCGATGCCGGGGGGATAGGGCTCGGCCATGCGCGATGTCCTCTCCTGACCTGCCTCGGACGACTTGCCTCGGACACACCCTGGATATAACAGCGCTGTTAGATTATCAGCGTGAGGAATCAACCGGATCCGGCCGCCGTGGGGACACTGCTCCGCCACGTCCTGGAGCTGCTCGACGGTGACGTGGCCGCGGTCTACGAGGAACAGGGCATGGCCGGGTACCGGCCCCGCTTCTCCCCCGTCGTCCGTGCCCTCGTGGCGCAAGGCCCGCTCTCCGTGCGCGACCTGGCCGAGGCCATCGGCGTCACGCACTCGGCGGCGAGCCAGACCGCCGCCCAGATGGCCCGCGCGGGCCTGGTCACCCACACCCCCGACCCGCTGGACGCCCGCCGCCGGCTGGTCGGCCTCACGGCCGAGGCCCGGTCGCTGCTGCCGCGGATCGAGGCGGAGTGGGAGGCGACGGCCGCGGCGATGGCGGAGCTGGACGCGGAACTGTCGATGCCGCTGGGGGAGTTGCTGGCCGAGGTGGCGCAGGCGGTGGGACGGCGGCCGTTCCGGGAACGGGTGGCGGCGGCTCGCCGGACCGCGTGACCGGGGGCCGGCCCGCCAGGTCGGCCGACAGGGGGCAGAAACTGTCCGGCCTCCGGGAGTACCCACCTTTTGTGCGGACTGGTCAGTGCGCCGGTGCCGCGGGAACCTCGACCGCGCCCCCGCCCGCCATCGGCATCCGATGACGGGCGGGGGCGCAGGCACGGGGCAGGGCGGGACGCGAAGCGCTAGCCGCCCGTCACCTCGGTGACCCTCCAGCGCTGGTTGGACCCGGAGTTCGGCTGCCAGACGCCCACGGAGGCGCCGTCGTTCGTGGACTGGCCGCCGACGTCCGGGAGCTGGCCGGTCGCCGCGTTCACGAGCGTCCATGAACCGTCGCCGGTCGTGGACGCGATCCACTGCGCGGCGGTGTCGCGGCGGCCCTCGTCGGGTTCGGCGACCAGGGCGCCGTCACGGATGGCCAGGCGCTTGTCCGCGCCGGTCTCGGTGAGGACGTAGCGCTTGCGGTTGTCCTCGCCGCGGATCTGCTCCACCCGCCACTGCTGACCGCTGGGGTCGGTCGTGTTCGGGGTCTTGATGACCAGGCCCGTGCCGTTGCCGGCGATGGTGAGGTCCTTGCCGCTCTGGACGCCGGTCAGGCGGTAGGTGTGGCCCTTGCGCAGCTCGGCGGCGTCCTTGGCGACGCCCGAGACGCCCTTGACGAGGAACGACGTCACCGACTGCGCGGGCACCGTGAGGGTGGCCTGCTTGCCGGTCACGCGGACGGGCTTGTGCTTCTCCAGCTTGCCGTCGGCGCTGGTCACCACGGGAGTGACCGTGGCGCGGGAGGACACCCGGCCGAACTTCGACAGGTCGAGGGTGACCTCGCGTGCCTCGGTGGCGCTGTTGACGTGGACGACGGTCGCCGCGTCGCCCTTGCGGGAGACCGCCGCGGTGCTGGAGGTGTCGTTCGTCTTGATCAGCCGGTCGCCGGGCTTGATGTAGTGCGTGAAGTTGCGGGCCGTGTCGAACTTGGTGTTGGTGTAGATCGGGCAGGACTTCAGGGTGTCCTTCGAGGTGCAGCTGAACGGGAGCTGGATCTCGCCCCAGTTGCCGCCCTTGGCGGACTCGCCGCCCGGCTTCATGTTGTCGTAGTCCTCGACGGGCTGCCAGAACACCCAGGCTTTCGGCTCCAGTTCCCGCAGGTCGTCCACCATGCGCTGGGCGAGGCCCAGGCCGGGCCGCATGTCCGTGAAGCTCTGGCCGTCGCCCCAGTCGCCCTCGACCTCGCTCATCCACAGCGGCTTGTCGGCGGCCTTGGCCAGGTCGCGGACGGTGGTGCGCTGGCCGGTGCCGTAGGTGTGGACGTTCATCTGGGCGACGAGATCGCGGACCTCCTGGGGGTAGGAGTTCCAGTTCGCCGCGAAGGTGCCGGGGTTGGTCTCGTCCATCGCGGATATCTCTGCGCCCGAACGGGACTCCTCCAGGACCGGGGCCAGCGCGCGGAGCACCTTCTGCTGGAGTTCGGGGCCGATGTGGGCGCCCTCCTGGCGTCCGCCGGTCGGCTCGCCGTCCGGGCCGAGCTTGGTGCCCCAGTAGTCGGTGTTCGGCTCGTTGAACGGGTCGAGCGTGTCGACCTTGATGCCGTGCGCCTTCTCCAGCCGTTCGGTCGCGCCCACCAGGTACTTGGCGAAGTCCTCGACCGACTCGGGCTTCAGCTGGTCCTTGCCGGCGTCGAAGTTGCCGGAGACGTAGCCGCTCTCGGTCATGAACCAGGGCGGGGAGTTGCTGAAGGTCTCCCAGTGGGTGATGTCCTTCTTGATGCGGTCGACCCACCAGCGCTGCGTCTTGTCCGCGCTCTTGTTCCAGTCCGCCGGGTCGTCCGCGTCCCACCAGTCGACGTCCTCGCGGGTGGTGCCCGCCGGGGCCTTCCACCAGCCCTCGACGGCGCCGCCGGCCCGCAGGTAGTCCTTGACGTCGGGGGCGTTGCCGCCGCCGATGTTGTAGCGGGCGATGTTCAGGTTGAGACCGTCGTCGCCGAAGAGGAGCTTGTAGAGCTTCTCGCGGACCGCGGGCGGGTAGTCGCCGGTGGCGTTGGCGAACCAGACCAGGCTCGTGCCCCAGCCCTCGAACTTGTCCCCGGCGTAGGAGGGGTCGGGCCGGACGGTGACGCCGGCGGCCGCGGCCTGGGCCGGCTCGGCGTGCGCGGCGGGCAGGGTCGTCGTGGCCAGGAGGGTTCCGGTCGCCACGGCGGTGACGCCGATGGCCCCGAGGAGCCTTCTCTTACGGGTGCGGTGTGCCATCTCGAGTACTCCAGCTCGTGCGACCGGTGCGGGCTTCTGGTGCGGTTGGACGCCTTCTCGTACGATTTCGACTAGGCAATGTTTACGTAAACATCCACTGGCGGGATGTCTACACTGTCCGAATCTCAGGGGTCAAGGACTCGTTCCGGACCGAAAATTGCGCCGGGTGCGCGGCGAGGGGAACGAGGGGCAGGTGGGCGCCGTGGACGGCGAGAGAGAACCGGCGGGCGCGAGCCGTACGAGAAGGCGTGCGGCCCGGCCCCGACAGGGCGCGTCCATGGCGGACGTCGCCCGGCTCGCCGGGGTCTCCTCCCAGACCGTCTCCCGCGTCTCCAACGGTTTCCCGGGCGTCACCGAGGACACCCGCGCGCAGGTCCTGGCCGCCATGCGGGAGCTGGGCTACCGCCCCAACAGCGCGGCCCGGGCGCTGCGCCGGGGCGAGTTCCGCACCCTCGGCGTGATCACCTTCTCCCTGTCCACCATGGGCAACATCCGCACCCTGGAGGCCATCGCCACCTCCGCCGCCGAGCACGGGTACGCCGTCACCCTGCTGCCGGTGGCCGTCCCCACCCAGGACGAGGTGAACGGCGCCTTCTCCCGGCTGGGCGAGCTCGCCGTGGACGCCGTCATCGTCATCATGGAGATCCACCTGCTCGACGCGGCGACGGTGTCCCTCCCTCCCGGCGTGCAGGTCGTGGTGGCCGATTCCGACGCGGGCGACCGCTACACCGTCGTCGACACCGACCAGGCGGGCGGCGCCCGGGACGCCGTACGGCACCTGCTGGACCTCGGCCACGACACGGTCTGGCACCTGGCCGGTCCCGAGGGCTCCTTCGCCGCCCAGCGCCGCGCCAACGCCTGGCGCACCACCCTCACCGCGGCGGGCCGCACCCCGCCGCCCCTGGTCCGAGGCGACTGGTCGGCCGCATCCGGCTACCGGGCGGGCCTGCTCCTCGCCGACGAGCCGGAGTGCACGGCGGTGTTCGCGGCCAACGACCAGATGGCGTTGGGCCTGCTGCGCGCCCTGCACGAACGCGGCCGCCGCGTCCCCGACGAGGTCAGCGTCGTCGGCTTCGACGACATCCCGGAGTCCGCGTCCTTCCTCCCGCCGCTCACCACCATCCACCAGGACTTCGCCGAGGTGGGGCGGCTGTGCGTGGAGGGGGTGCTCAGCAAGATGCGGCAGGACGGCGTGGAGCACGGGACGACGACGCTGGTGCCGACGCGGCTGGTGCGGCGGGCGAGTACGGCGGGGCCGTGGCCCGGGCGGTGAGGCGGCGATCTGTTCTCGGCGGTGTCGGAGGGGGGTGCTGTCGCCCCCGCGTGTGACTTCGTCGCCGGGCGCCGGCGGGCGAGTACGGCGGGCCGCGGCCCGGGCGGTGAGGTGGCGATCTGTTCTCGGCGGTGTCGGAGGGGGGTGCTGTCGCCCCCGCGTGTGACCTCGTCACCGGGCGCGGTACCGAAGCCGGCCGGTCACCGCCCCGCGCCGCCCTCGATTCCCCCGATCATCCGGAGCGCCCGCGTCACCGTCTCCGCGAAGGACGGCCCCGCCGACCGGTCGGGCCGCAGGGCCCAGTCCTCCACGCCGATGCGCAGCGCCGTGTTCAGGACGCCCGCCTCCACCCGGACCGCGAGGTCGCCGGCGGGGCGGCCCGAGCGGGCGGCGATCATCGCGGCGAACGCGGCCTCCGCGTCGTAGTGCGCTTCCAGCCACACCGCCCGCAGCCCCGGCTCGTCCCGGCACAGCCGGAGCAGGTCGCCGAGGGCCCGCAGGCGCGGGGTGGCGTCGTCGTCCTGCTGGAGGCTCAGGATCGCCTCGGCGACGGAGCGATGGTCGCCGGAGGAGTCCCGCAGCCGGTCCGTCAGCAGATCGAGTCCGGTGGTCAGCAGGGGGCGTACGCACTCCTCCTTGGATCGGAAGTACCGCCACAGCGTGCGCGTGGAAACCCCGGAGGCCAGGGCGATGTCCTCTGCGGTGACGGCCGCGACGCCCTTGGCGGCGAAGAGCCGGACCGCCTCCTCGGCGATCTCCATCCGCGTCTCGGCGCGCCGCCGCTCCGTCAGCGGCGGCCGCCCCGTGGCACCACCTGCTCGTCCGGCCATGCGCCCTCCTCCACTTGCCCTGCACACCTTATTTTATGTCCTGCCATGTCTTGAAGTCGTACAGCGCCTCTATGGCACGTCGCGTCTTTATGTCGCACTGAGCCAAAAAGCAGTACGGTGCCTGACGCCCCGCCAGCGACGAGCGAAGGAGCGCCATGGGTGCCACGGGTCTGTCAGGCAAGAGCGTCATCGTCACGGGAGCCGCCTCCGGCATCGGCCGCGCGGCAGCCCTCAGGTTCGCCGGGGAGGGGGCGCGGGTCGTGGCCGCCGACCTGAACGCCGACGGGGCCAAGAGCGTGGTGGAGGCCGTCGAGTCCGCCGGGGGAACGGCCCTCGCCGTCACCGGGGATCTGAGCGAGCCCGCCGTGGTCGACGCGGTCGTGGCCGCCGCCGTCGGCACCTTCGGCGGCATCGACGTCCTGGTCAACAACGCGGGCGTCATGGACACCATGTCCGCCGCGGCGGACGTGACCGACGCCGAGTGGGAGCGGGTCCTGCGGATCAACCTCACCGCGCCGTTCCTGCTGACCCGGGCCGTCCTGCCGCACATGATCGCGGCGGGCGGCGGCGCCATCGTCACCACCGCGTCCGAGGCGTCGCTGCGCGGCAGCGCGGCGGGCACCGCGTACACGGTCTCCAAGCACGGCGTCCTCGGACTGACCCGCTCCCTCGCGGTGATGTACCGCGACCAGGGCATCCGAGCCAACGCCATAGCCCCGGGCGGCACCGCCACCGGCATCACCGCCGATGTCCGCATCGACCCCGAGGCGCACGGACCGGCTGTCATCGGCCCGCACTTCGTCAACATGGGCCGCATCTGCGAGCCGGAGGAGCAGGCCGC
This sequence comes from Streptomyces collinus, assembly GCF_031348265.1. Lineage (NCBI taxonomy): Bacteria > Bacillati > Actinomycetota > Actinomycetes > Kitasatosporales > Streptomycetaceae > Streptomyces > Streptomyces collinus. The sequence continues at coordinate 4,609,759 of NZ_CP133771.1, forward strand.
CGCCATCGTCTACCTCGCGTCCGACGCGGCGAGCGGGATCAACGGCGTCGTCCTGCCCGTGGACAACGCCTGGGCGGCCGTCTGACCGCCCCACCCCCCCCCAACCTGCGGCACGAGAGGAAGAGGACCCGTATGTCCACCCCCCACACCCCGCCGGACGTCGACCCGCATGCCCTGCGCGAGCGCTACCGGGCCGAGCGCGACCGGCGCATCCGCCCCGACGGCAACCGCCAGTACCGCCGTACCACCGGCGAGTTCGGCCACTTCGACGACGACCCGCACGCCGGACCCGGCTTCACCCGCGAGCCCCTGACCGACCGCGTCGACGTCCTGGTCGTCGGCGGCGGCTTCGGCGGACTGCTCGCCGCCGCCCGGCTGCGCGAGGCCGGCCTGCGGGACGTACGGGTCGTCGAGAAGGGCGCCGACTTCGGCGGCACCTGGTACTGGAACCGCTACCCCGGCATCCACTGCGACATCGAGTCGTACGTCGACCTGCCCCTGCTCGAAGAGCTCGGCTACGTCCCGAAGTGGAAGTACGCCCCGGGTGAGGAGATCCGGCAGCACGCCCGGGCGATCGCCCTCCACTTCGACCTCTACCGCGACGTCTGCTTCCGCACGCAGGTGACCGAACTGCGCTGGAACGAGGGCGAGTCCGCCTGGACCGTCACGACCGACCGCGGCGACCGGATGCGGGCACGGCACGTCGTCGTCGCGACCGGCCTGCTCAGCCAGCCCAAACTGCCCGGCATCGAAGGCATCGAGACCTTCAAGGGGCACATGTTCCACACCAGCCGCTGGGACTACGCCTACACCGGCGGCGACGCGAACGGCGCACTGACGAAACTCGCCGATCAGCGCGTGGCCCTGATCGGCACCGGCGCCACGGCCGTCCAGGTCGTCCCCCATCTCGGCCGGGACGCACAGCACTTGTACATCTTCCAGCGCACCCCCTCCTCCGTGGACGTGCGCGGCCAGCGCCCCACGGACCCCGAGTGGGCCGGCTCGCTCACGCCCGGCTGGGCGCGGCGCCGCAGGGACAACTTCCTCGCGGTCGTCACGGGCGCCCGGACCGACGAGGACCTGGTGGCCGACGGCTGGACCAGCAGCGCCCGTCTCCAGCAGAAGCTCATCCCGACCAACCACTTCACCGGCCTCACGCCCGAGGAGCGCGAACACCTGGAGGAGATCGCCGACTTCCAGAAGATGAACGAGCTGCGCGCCCGGGTCGACGCGGTCGTCGAGGACCCGGAGACGGCGGAGAAGCTCAAGCCCTGGTACCGCTACATGTGCAAGCGGCCCACCTTCAGCGACCAGTACCTGGAGACCTTCAACCGGCCGAACGTCACCCTGGTGGACACCGCCGACCACGGGGGAGTGGAGCGCATCACCGAACGCGCCGTCGTGGTGGGCGGGGTGGAGTACGAGGTCGACTGCGTCGTCTTCGGCACCGGCTTCGAGGTCGGCGTCTCCGGGCTGCTGTCCGGGCGGCTCCCCGCGTACGGCAGGGACGGCGTCGCCCTGCTCGACGCCTGGCGGGCGACCGGCCCGCGGACCCTGCACGGCTTCTACAGCCGGGGCTTTCCCAACCTGTTCATGCTGGGCTCGGTGCAGAGCGCCGCCTCCGTGAACTACGTGCACGTCCTGGACGAACAGGCCGGCCATGTCGCCGAGGTGATCGCGGAGGCGCACCGGCGCGGGACCCGGTGCGTGGAACCGTCGGCCGCGGCGGAGGACGCGTGGGTTGCCACCATCCGCGAGAAGTCGGCCGACCTGTACGCCTTCCAGGCCGAGTGCACCCCCGGCTACTACAACGCCGAGGGCATGCCGAGGCCCCGCGGCGAGTCCTACGGCGACGGCCCGATCGCGTTCTACGAGCTGATCCGGCGCTGGCGTGCCCAGGGCGGCATGGACGAGGTGCTGGGATCGTGACGGAGCGTGCGAGCGGGTACGGGGTGCCCCGTACGCGCCGGGCGGCCCGACGCCTCAACCCGCCCCATCCGCTGTGGGGTTCCAACGGGGTCGCGTTCGGCCCCAGCACCCCGTGGACGTGGCCTTCGACACCGGAGGGCGTTGCTACGTCAGCGACGACCGGCTCGGCGCGGTGCTCCGCCTCGACGACGAGGGGCCGGTGGTCCGGGCGGACGGTCTGGGCGCCCCGCAGGGCCTCGCCGTGCACGGCGACGACCTGTTCACCGTGGACGCCGAGCACCGCAGGCTGTGGTCGGTGTCGCTGACCACGGGCGAGTGCCGCGTCGAGGCCGAGGACCTGGCCGTCGGCCTGCCCCGGGGCGTCGAGCGGCGTCCCGAACCGGCGCTCTTCGCCCATGGCGTCCCCGGCCTGGCCCCTCGCTTCGCCGGCCTCGCCGCGGCCCCGGACGGCTCCCTGCTCCTGTCGTCGAACGGGGAGGGCACGGTGCTGCGGCTGGCCCCGAACCCGTAGGGCCCGGGGCCGGTTCAGCGGCGGCGGCCCCGGGACGGCCTGCTCCGCCGCCCGTTCGGGGCGGAACCCGTGCGCGCCGCGGGCTTCTCGGCGGGCGGCGGGGTGATGACGACGGGCACGCCCGACGGCTCCTGCGCCCCGGTGATGCGGCTCAGTTCGTCCTCGCCCGAGCGGACCCGGGTGACCTGCGGGGTGATCCCGGCGTCGGCCATCAGCCGGGTCATCTCGCGCCGCTGGTGGGGCAGGACCAGCGTGACGACGGTGCCGGACTCCCCGGCCCGTGCGGTACGGCCGCCGCGGTGCAGGTAGTCCTTGTGGTCGCCGGGCGGGTCCACGTTGACGACGAGGTCCAGGTTGTCGACGTGGATGCCGCGGGCGGCGACGTTGGTGGCCACCAGGACCGTGACCTGGCCGTCCTTGAAGCGGGCCAGGGTCTTGGTCCGCTGCGACTGGGACTTGCCGCCGTGCAGGGCCATGGCGCGCACGCCCACGGCCAGCAGCTTCTTGGCGAGCCGGTCGGCGGCGTGCTTGGTGTCCAGGAACATGATCACGCGTCCGTCGCGGGCGGCGATCCGGGTCGTGGTGGCGTGCTTGTCGTCGTCCTCCACGTGCAGCAGGTGGTGCTCCATCGTGGTGACCGCGCCCGCGGAGGGGTCGACGGAGTGGACCACCGGGTCGTGCAGGTAGGTGCGGACCAGCCGGTCGACGTTGCGGTCCAGGGTGGCGGAGAAGAGCATTCGCTGGCCGCCGGGCCGGACCTGGTCGAGCAGGGCGGTGACCTGCGGCATGAAGCCCATGTCGGTCATCTGGTCGGCCTCGTCGAGGACGGTGACGCTGACGTGGTCCAGACGGCAGTCGCCTCGGTCTATGAGGTCCTTGAGCCGGCCGGGGGTGGCGACGACGACCTCGGCACCGGTGCGCAGCGCGTTCGCCTGCCGGCCGATCGGCAGGCCGCCGACCACCGTGGTGAGCCGCAGCCGCAGCGCGCGGGCGAAGGGGGTGAGGGCGTCGGTGACCTGCTGGGCCAGCTCGCGGGTGGGCACCAGGACGAGGGCCAGGGGCTGCCGGGGCTCGGCCCGCTGCCCGTCGACGCGGGCCAGCAGGGCGAGCCCGAAGGCGAGCGTCTTGCCGGAGCCGGTGCGGCCGCGGCCGAGGACGTCCCGGCCGGCCAGCGAGTTGGGCAGGGTCGCGGCCTGGATCGGGAACGGCGCGGTCAGGCCCTCGGCGCGCAGCGCGGCCTGCAGCCGCTCGGGCAGGTCGAGGTCGTCGAACGCCTCGACGGCGGGCAGCGCCGGGGTGACGGTGGCGGGCGGTGCGAACTCCTGGCTGGGGGCGGGGCGGCGCCCGCCGCGTCCGCCGCCCGCGGGGCGGGCGGCGCTACCCGCGCCGCCGGACTTGCGGGGCCGGTACCCGTTGCCGCGGGAATGGGGAGAGCCGTTGTTCTTGCGAGCGGTGCGGTCCATGGGGAACCTTCCTCGATGCGGCACGCGTCGAGGAATGCGCGGCGGCGCCGGAGGGCCGCTGGATTCGCAAGAGTTGAGCCGGAGAAGAGCAAAACGAGCCGGGGCCCGCACCGCGAGGGTGCGGGCCCCGGTTCAGGGCGTTCGCGTACGCGTCAGGCGGGAACGATGTTCTCGGCCTGCGGGCCCTTCTGGCCCTGCGTGACGTCGAAGGTGACCTTCTGGCCTTCCTGGAGCTCACGGAAGCCAGAGGTGGCGATGTTCGAGTAGTGGGCGAAGACGTCCGGGCCGCCACCCTCCTGCTCGATGAAGCCGAAGCCCTTTTCCGAGTTGAACCACTTCACGGTGCCGGTAGCCATATGAATCTCCCTTGAGGGCAGTACTCAGGGCCCGCACCTTGCGGACCCGTAGTCGCCGATCTGATCACCCTAAGGAGATCCGAGAATCCTCGGACACAAAAAAGAGTGCTCGTCGACAAAAGGTCGAAAGAGCACTCGAAGTCTCTGGGAACCAAAACTGCAACGCGAACCAACGTAGCACAGGCCGGGTCGGATGGCCCGGAAATCTCGTACCCGGGGTGGATCGGTCCGCCCGTGCGTACTGCGTTTCGAGTACCGGAGATTGTCGGCAGGCGCACGACGACGGGACGACCCGCCCGCGGACAGGCTTGGCCCACGTCCGACACCAGATGTGGAGACCTCCTGCCGTGGCTACTTTCCTGTATCGACTGGGCCGTCTGGCCTTCCGGCGACGCTGGTACGTCGCCCTGGTCTGGGCGGCCGTCCTGGCCGCCGTGGGGCTGGGCGCCCTCAAGGCGCCGGGGGCCGTCGACGAGGAGTTCTCGATGCCCGGCATCGAGTCCCAGAAGGCGTTCGACCTGATGGAGCAGCGCTTCCCCGGCGCCACGGCCGACAGCGCGACGGCCCGGGTCGTCTTCATCGCGCCGGGCGGCGAGAAGGTCACGGCCGCCGGGAACAAGAAGGCCGTCGAGAAGGCCGTGGCCGGACTCGGCGACGGCACGCAGGTCGCGAACGCCGTCGACCCGTTCGCGGCGAAGACCGTCAGCAAGGACGGCACGACGGCCTTCGCGACGGTCACCTACAAGGTCGGCGCGGCCGACCTCACCGACGCCAGCCGCAGCCACCTGGAGCGGACCATCGACCAGGCCCGGGACTCCGGGCTGACCGTCGAGGCGGGCGGTACCGCGCTGGCCGCCGAGGGCGGGCCGGGCGGCATGGCCGAGGTGATCGGCGTCGCGATCGCCGCGGTGGTGCTCCTGATCACCTTCGGTTCGCTGGCCGCCGCCGGGCTGCCCCTGCTCACGGCCGTGATCGGCGTCGGCGTGAGCATGGCCACGATCCTCGCCCTGGCCGGCGCCCTGGGCCTGTCCACGACCACCGGCACCCTCGCGATGATGCTGGGCCTGGCCGTCGGCATCGACTACGCCCTGTTCGTCGTCTCCCGCTACCGCGAGGAGCGTGCCAAAGGCCGTACGCCGCAGGAGGCGACCGGGACGGCCGTCGGTACGGCCGGGTCCGCGGTGGTGTTCGCCGGGCTCACCGTCGTGATCGCGCTGGCCGGGCTCGCCGTGGTCGGCATCCCGATGCTCACCAAGATGGGGCTGGCCGCGGCGGGCGCGGTCGTCGTCGCCGTGCTGATCGCGCTCACCCTCGTCCCGGCGCTCCTCGGGTTCTGGCCGAACGCCGTGCTCACCCGCAAGGCACGCAAGAGCGGCCGGATCGAGGAGAACGCCGGGGCCAACGCCGGCACCCGCTGGGCGCGGTTCGTGCTGCGCCGCCCCATACCCGTCCTGCTCCTCGGCGTCGTGGGTCTCGGCGCCCTCGCCCTGCCCGCCGCCGACCTCCAGCTGGGCATGCCCGGGGACGAGGCCAAGCCGGTCTCCACGACCGAGCGGCGGGCCTACGACGCGCTCGCGGAGGGCTTCGGGCCGGGCTTCAACGGGCCGCTGACCATCGTCGTGGACGCCAAGGGCGCTGCCGACCCGAAGGCCGCCGCCGGCACGATCGCGCAGGAGATCGGCGGCACGAAGGGGATCGTGTCCGTCTCCCCGGCCCGCTTCAACGAGGCCGGCGACACCGCCGTCTTCTCGGCCGTGCCCGCCACCGCGCCGACCGACCAGAAGACCAAGAACCTGGTGACCACCATCCGGGACGAGCGCCCCGGCATCGAGTCCGGCACCGGCGCGAGCTACGAGGTCACCGGTACCACCGCGATGAACATCGACATCGCCGAGAAGGTCCAGGCAGCGCTGATCCCGTACCTGGTCGTCGTGGTCGGCCTGGCGATCGTGCTGCTGCTGGTGGTCTTCCGGTCGCTGTTCGTCCCGCTCAAGGCGGCCCTCGGCTTCCTGCTGTCGGTGCTGGCCTCGCTCGGTGCGGTCGTCGTGGTCTTCCAGCAGGGCCACGGCGCGGAGCTCCTCGGCGTGGAGCAGACCGGCCCGATCATGAGCCTGATGCCGATCTTCCTGGTGGGCATCGTCTTCGGCCTCGCGATGGACTACGAGGTGTTCCTCGTCTCGCGGATGCGGGAGGCGTACGTCCACGGCGAGTCGCCCTCCCAGGCGGTCACCTCCGGCTTCCACCACAGCGCCCGGGTGGTCGTGGCCGCCGCCCTCATCATGATCGCGGTGTTCGCCGGGTTCATCGGCGAGAGCGACTCCATGATCAAGATGATCGGCTTCGGGCTCGCCTCGGCCGTCCTGTTCGACGCGTTCGTCGTGCGGATGGCGATCGTGCCGGCCGTCCTCGCCCTGCTCGGCGACAAGGCCTGGTGGCTGCCGAAGTGGCTGGACCGGGCGCTGCCGCGGGTCGACGTGGAGGGCGAGGCCCTCAGCCGGCCGGAGCGGGAACAGGCCCCGGACACCGCACCCGACCTGGAGCCGGCGCGCACCTGAGGAACCCCCGCCCAGGGCCGCCCGTGGCGAAGGACACGGGCGGCCCCCGGGCGTTGCGGCCCGCCGTCGACCACGATGGTTCCAGCCCCACCGACCGGAGAGCCCCATGAGCATCCCCCTGGAGCGCCGCTACGCGGACCGCCTGGAGGAATTCGCCGAGCAGCACCCCTTCCTCGTCGACCTGGCGATGGTCCTGGGACTGATGGGCTGCGCGACCTTCGGCACCTCCCTGTCCCTGCCCGGTGCCGACCCGCCGGCCCAGGACAAGGCCGGCGTCGTCCTCATGGGCGTGGCCTGCCTCGCCCTGCTCAGGCACCGCGCCAACCCGCGCACCGTCGTCGTGATCACGACGGGCTGCACGGTCACGGCGGTCGTGATGGGCTACCTGCTCACACCCCTGCTGCTGGCACCGATCATGGCGGGGCTGTACTGGCTCGCCACCCTCACCGACCGCAGGACCACCCGCGTCTACGGCGTCGGCACCATGGTGGCGGTGATCGTCGCGGCCGTGCTCACCGACTCCATGGACCACCTCTCGCTGCTGCTGAGGACGATCGGCCCGTTCTTCTGGCTGATGCTGCCCCTGGCCGCCGGCAACATGACGCGGCTGCGGCGCGCCTACCTCCAGGCCGTGCAGGCCCGGGCCGAGCACGCCGAGCGCACCCGCGAGGAGGAGGCCCGGCTGCGCGTCACCGAGGAGCGGATGCGCATCGCCCGGGAGCTGCACGACGTCGTGGCCCACCACATGGCCCTGGCCAACGCCCAGGCCGGCACGGCCGCGCACCTCGCCCTCACCCGCCCCGAGCAGACTCAGAAGATCCTCAACGACCTGACCGGCACCACGTCCTCCGCGCTGCGGGAGCTGAAGGCCGCCCTCGGCCTGCTCCGCCAGGACGGCGAGGTCGCCGGTTCGGGGCCGCTGGACCCGTCCCCGGGCCTGTCCCGGCTGCCCGAGCTGGTCTCGGCGTGCGAGTCGGCGGGCCTGAAGGTCACCGTCGACACGGAAGGGGAGCCGCAGCCGCTGTCGCCCGGCGTCGACCTGACCGCGTACCGGATCGTGCAGGAGGCCCTCACCAACGTCACCAAGCACGCCACGGCCGAGGCCGCCCGCGTCCTGCTCACCTACACCGGCTCCCGCCTGCTGATCACGGTCAGCAACGACGGCCCCAGCAAACCGGAGGCCGCCCGGGGCCGCGGCTTCGGCGTGACGGGCATGCGCGAACGCGCCCTGTCCATCGGCGGCGAACTGTGCGCGGGCCCCCGCCCCCAGGGCGGCTTCGAGGTCACCACGGCGCTGCCCCTGCAACCCTCCGTCCACCTCGCGGAAGGAACCAGCGCATGAGCATCAGGGTGCTGCTCGCCGACGATCAGGCGCTGCTGCGGGCCACGTTCCGCATCCTCATCGACTCCTGCCCGGACATGGAGGTGGTCGCCGAGGCCTCCGACGGCGCCGAGGCGGTCGAGCTGACCCGGGAGCTGCGCCCCGACATCGTCCTCATGGACATCCGCATGCCCGGCACCGACGGCCTCACCGCCACCTCCGAGCTGTGCGCCGACCCGGAGCTGTCCGCCACCCGCGTCCTGATCCTGACCACGTTCGAGACCGAGGACTACGTCGCCCAGGCCCTGCGCGCCGGCGCCAGCGGCTTCCTCGGCAAGGACGTCACCGCCGACACCCTTCTGACGGGTCTGCGCACGGTGGCCTCCGGCGAGGCCCTCCTCTCGCCCGTCGCCACCCGCTCCCTCATCACCCGCTTCCTCTTGGCGCCGGCCCCCGGCACCGGCCTCGCGCCCCCCGAGCGCCTCGCCGACCTCACGGTCCGGGAACGGGAGGTGATGGCGCTGGCCGCGGAGGGCCGGTCCAACATGGAGATCGCCGAGGACCTCACGCTCAGCCCGCTGACCGTCCGCACCCACATCCACCGGGCCATGACCAAGCTGCACGCCCGGGACCGCGCGCAGCTGGTCGTCATCGCGTATCAGACCGGGCTCGTACGGGCGACGCCACCGGCGTGACGCGGGGCTCTACGGCCTGCCGTAGGCCGCCACCATGATGCTCTCGGCGGTCCTGTTCATGCCCTGGCCCTTGGCGTCGGTGGAGGTGACGCCGTAGACGAGGGTGCGGGAGCCGTCGCGGGTGGAGGCGATGGCGGCGTTGTAGCCCCAGCGTCCGCCCGTCTTGCCCCAGACCTCGCGTCCGCCCAGCACCTTCATGGACAGACCGACGGAGTAGGCGGCCGGCTCCCCGGTCCCGAAGTCGGTCACCTCCGGCAGCGTGAACATCTCCTCCAGCAGCGGCCCGCGCACGACCCGGCCCTTGAACAGGGCGCCCGTGAAGCGCTCCAGGTCGGCGGTGGTCGAGATGACGTCTCCGGCCGCCCATCCGTCCGTCGAGCCCCACACGGACACGTCCCGGAGTCCGGTCGTGCCGTCGTCGAGGCGCATGGTCTGGTAGCCGTGGTTGTGCGGCCCGGTGATGCGCGGGTTCGTCCCCGGGAAGTACGTGTCTCGCAGCCCCAGCGGCCCGAGCACCCGCCGGGCGACCTGACGCTCGTAGGAGTCATGGGTGACGCGCTCGATGAGCAGGCCGGTGACGGTGTAGCCGATGTTGAGGTAGTGCTGGCGCTCGCCCGGCGCGAACTCGGGCTTCTTCGACGTCGCCGAGCGGACCATGTCCTCGGGGGCGTGGACCTGGAAACGGTTCGCGTACGCCTCCTCGACGGTGGTGCCGGGGAAGTCGGGGGCCGGGATGCCGTGCGTGTGGTTGAGGAGCTGCCGAACGGTGACGCGTCCGTACGACGCCGGGATCAGCTCCGGCAGGTACGAGCGGGCGCTGCGGTCGAGGTCCAGCCGCCCCTCCCGGGCCAGTTGCAGGGCGACGGCGGCGGTGAAGACCTTGGTCACCGACCCGGCGCGGAAGCGGGCGGCCGGATCGGCGGGCCGGCCGGTCTCCAGATCGTGCACGCCCGAACTGCCGCGCCACACGCCCTCCTTGCCCCCGAGCCGCACGAGTGCGGCCGTGGCGTCGGCGCGGGGGAGGCCCGCGATGGCCGCTTCGAGGGCCGGGCCCGGGGACGGCGCCGCCGTCGGCGCGGCCGTCGGGGCGGCGGGGGCGGAGGCGGCGGCCGGGAGCACGGACGGCCCCACGGCGAGCCCCGCGACGAGCACGGCGGCGGTCAGCAGGCTGGTACGCGTCTTCATGGCGAACTCCGTTGGAAAGAGGCGACGTCGAGCGACGTCCTCATCCTCCGCAGCCGCGCCGTGCGGCGGATCGCCCCCGCCGGTGGTCCTGCCGCGTCACTTCCTCGCCGGTGCGGGGGAGGGCCCGGCCCCGGCCGATCCCCCGGGCGGGGGATCGCCGGCGGCGACGAGACCGGTCTCGTAGGCGCAGATCACGGCCTGGATGCGGTCCCGGAGGCCCAGCTTCGCGAGCACGTTGCCGACGTGCGTCTTGACGGTGTGGTCGCTGACCACCAGCTCGGCGGCGATCTCGGCGTTCGACAGACCGCGCGCGAGCAGCAGCAGCGTCTCGCGCTCCCGGGCGGTCAGGACGCCGAGCCGCGGATCGGGACGGCGGGACCGGGCGGTGGCGGGCCGGGTGTACTGCTCGACCAGCCGCCGGGCGACGGAGGGGGCGAGCAGCGAGTCGCCCCGGGTGACGACCCGCACCGCGTGCACGAGGTCGTCGCGGCGGACGTCCTTGAGCAGGAAGCCGCTGGCACCCGCGTGCAGCGCGTCGTACACGTAGTCGTCGGAGTCGAAGGTCGTCAGCATCACCGTCCGGCAGTCGCCCGCCGCGCTGATCGCCCGGCAGGCCTCGATGCCGTCCATGCGGGGCATCCGGATGTCGAGCAGCGCGACGTCGGGCGCGTGCCGCCGTACCGCGTCGACGGCCCCCTGGCCGTCACCCGCCTCGGCGACGACCTCGATGTCCGGCTGCGCGTCCAGGATCATCGCGAAGCCGCTGCGCACGAGTTCCTGGTCGTCGGCGACGACGACACGGATCGTCATGTCCCCGCCTTCGCCGGGACGGAGAGGGGAATCCGCACCCGTACCTCGAAGCCGTGCCCGTCCGCTCGCGGGCCGGCGACCGCGCTGCCCCCGTGGGCCGCGGCCCGCTCGCGGATCCCGACGAGTCCGTGCCCGCCCCGGCGGGACACGGCCCGCGCCCCTCGCCCGTCATCGGTCACGGTGACCTCCAACTCATCTCGCGTATAGGCCAGTTGTACCGTCACGGCCTTGGCCTCCGCATGCCTGACGACATTGGTCAGGGCCTCCTGGACCACCCGGTGGACGGTCACCCCGACCCCGTCGGCCACCGGCGCGGCGTCCCCCACGGTCCGGTACACGACGTCGAGTCCGCTCCCGCGCACCCGGTCGAGAAGACCGGGCAGTGTGGCGAGCCCGGGCTGCGGCTCGCGCGGTTCGGTGCCGTCGGCCTCGTCGGTGCCGTCCCGCAGCACCCCCAGCATGTGGCGCAGTTGCGCCATGGCGTCCCGCCCGGTCGCGGAGATGGCGTCGAAGGCGGCCTCGGCCCGCTCGGGCGCGGTACGCACCGCCACCGGCCCGGCCTCGGCCTGGACGATCATCAGGCTCACGGCGTGCGAGAGGATGTCGTGCATCTCCCGTGCGATCCGGGCCCGTTCGCGTGCGGCGGCCTGCTCGGCCTCGACGCGGTGGGCCCGCTGCCGGGCGTCGGTCAGCCGCCCGAAGACGTAGGCGGCGGCGATCACGAAGACCGAGAAGGTAAGTTCACGTGCCGACCGGGTGTTGAGCCATACGCCCACCGGCACGGCCACCACCAGCACGGCCCCGGTGACGGCCCGCTTCCACGCGGGCGACAGCGCGGCAATCGTGTACACGACCACCAGTCCGGTGTACGGCAGCGGCTGCCCGGGCCCGTCCATGACCAGGCCGTACAGCGCGGTGGTGGCCAGCACCGCGAACAGCACCGCGACGGGGACGCGCCGCCGCCAGACCAGGGGCAGCACGGTGAGCGTGCTCAGCCCGTACGCGCCCCAGGTCGCGGGAGGCGACCCGGCCGCCCGGGGCACGACGAACGGCATGGTCACCGCACCTTGCACGAGCAGCGCGATACCGATGTCGACGAGGAGCGGATTGGCCGCCGTCAGCGCCCGCCCGCGCTCCCACCACTCCCGTACGTCCCTGCCGATGCCCCCCACGCCCGCACACGATAACGGGCCGCGTCATGCCCCGTGAGCCAGGAAGGCGCCCCGCTGCCACCGCTGTCCTCACCGGCTCGCAGCCCGTCATCGATACGGGTGCGCAGGGAACGCAGGGTCTGCCTCAGTTCTGCCGGTTCGATGTCCGTGACATCGGCGTCGAAGGTCAGGAGCAGTCCTGCCACCCCTGCCCAGGACCACGCGCCCAGCGTGAGCCGGCAGCTGGAGTCGGTGTGGTGCTCGACCGTCGATCCGCCGGGGGCGAACCGGGCGACGACGGGTGCGGGCAGGGCGATGAGCGCCGAGCCGCGGCAGGGCCAGTCCGCAGGGATGTCGCCGCGGTCGTGGGTGCTCATGACGAACGCGACCGGATCGCCGTGGGGGACGTCGCGGCGGTCGAAGGTCCTGCCCGTGGGCATGCGTGGTTCGAGGCGGTCGACCCGCATCGCGCGCCATCGGTCCGCCTCCGGTTCGAACGCGACGAGGTACCACCGTGCCGCCCACACGACGAGGTCGTGCGGTTCCAGCGTGAGCGTCGCCGGCGCGTCCCCGCCCGAGTAGTCCAGGCGGATCACGTGCTGCCGGCGGATCGCGCCCCCGATGACGCGGATGATCTCGGCGTCGATGGGCGCCGCGGGGAACTCCCAGTAGTTGCGCGCCGCGGAGACGGTGAAGGCTTCGGCGTGGGCACGGCTGCGGGCGGGCATCGCCTGCCGCAACGTGGCGAGGGCGCGGGCCGCGTTCTCGCGAACGCCGTCCAAGATCGTGGGGACCGTCTGGAGCGCGACGGCCGCGGCGACCGCCTGGTCCTCGTCGAAGACGACCGGCGGCAACCGGGTGGCGCGGCCGAGCCGGTAGCCGCCGCCCGCTCCGCGCACGGCCTCGATCTCGTACCCGAGCTCTCTGAGCGTGTCGATGTCGCGTCGCACGGTCCGCACCGACGTCCCGAGCCTGGTGGCGAGTTCCCCGGCGGTCAGCGTCAGGCCGATCCCGAAGATCGACAGCAGCTTGAGCGTCCGCGCGGACGTGGCGGCCATGGCGCATCCTCCCATCAAAGCGGTCACTCCGTGACAACTATCGCTGCCATGGTGCCCGGCATGACCGCTTCACAGAGTTCTCAAGAGGACACGCGTCCACCTCATGCCTCCCCGGCACTGGTCTCCGGCGCGGGGGCGAACGCAGCGCTCCTGGTGGTGCTCTTCGGTTCCTTCATGGATCTTCTCGACGCGACGATCGTCACCGTCGCGGCCCCGGCGGTGGCCGGGGACCTCGGGGCCGGCGACGCTCAGATCCAGTGGACAGTCGCCGCCTACGTCCTCGCCCTGGGCGCGGGCCTGATCACCGGGGGACGACTCGGTGACCAGTACGGCCGCAAGCGCCTGTTCCTGATCGGAATGGCCGGGTTCATGGTCACCTCCGCGCTCTGTGCGCTGGCCGCCGGTCCAGGGATGCTCATCGGCATGCGCGCCGCGCAGGGACTGACCGCGGGGATCATGGTCCCGCAGGTGTTCGGGATCATTCGGGCGACGTTCGCTCCGCCGGAGCGTGCCAAGGCGTTCGGCGCCTATGGGGCCGTCCAAGGGCTCGCGTCGGTCGCCGGCCCGCTGCTGGGCGGGCTCCTCGTCGACGCCGACCTGTTCGGTCTGGGATGGCGCACCATCTTCTGGATCAACGTCCCTGTCTCGGTCCTTGCGTTGATCATCGGCGCGAAGGTGCTGCCGGAGTCCCGCTCCGCCTCGACCGCGCGGCTGGACCTCCTGGGTGCGATGCTCGCCGCCTCGGGCATCCTCCTTATCCTCCTGCCGATCATCCAGACCGAGAACTGGAGCTGGACCTGGGCCAGTTACGCCCTCCTCGCCGCCGGAACCATCCTGCTGGCGGTCTTCCTCGCCTACGAGCGCCGCCTCACCGGACGCGGGAAGGAACCCGTCTTCGACCCGGCTCTGCTGCGCATCCGCGCCTTCGCGATCGGCCTGGGCGCGTCCGTGCTCTTCTTCGGCGGCATCGGGTCGTTCTTCCTCACCCTGTCGGTCTACCTGCAGAACGGCACCGGCCGCACCGCGTGGGAGACCGGCCTGGTGATCCTGCCCTACGCGCTCGGCTCGATGATCACATCAGGAGTCGGTGTAGCTCTCGCCGCCAGGGCCGGGAAGGCTCTGCTGATCACCGGCTCGCTCACCATCGCGGCCTCTCAGTTGGTCCTGTGGGTGATCGTCGAGGACGGCAATGACCCCGGATACCGGCTCCTTGCCCTCGCCCTCTTCATCGGCGGACTCGGGCTCGGTCTCGCCGCCCCCCTGCTCGTCAACGTCGTCCTGGCCGGCGTCCCCGGCCGCAATGCCGGTGCCGTGGGCGGGGTGCTCTCCACCGTCAACCAGATCGGCGGCGCCATCGGTATCGCCGTTCTCGGCACAGCCTTCTTCACCACGGTCACCGGAACGACGACCGGCACACCGGGACCGGCCGACTACAGTCACGCGCTCGGCATCGTCCTCGTCGCGTCCACGGCGCTCTACGTCGTGGCTGCACTCGTGATGCTCGCGCTCCCGAAGACCGCGGCCGAGCAGGTCGACCAGTGATCCCGCGGTGAGCAGCGATCCCCAGCTCATCCGCACACCGGAGATCGAGGTCGTCGAGGGCGTCCACCCCCTGCCGAAGGAGGGCACGGAAGGCAGGCCGGAATTCGAGACGCAGCGCTACGCGGACCACTACTGGCGCACGACCGTCAAAAGGCCCGGCAAGGTCGTGTACCACTTCTCCTTCCAGATCCTCGACCGCCACCGGCAGTTGAAGGGCTATGTCCAGTGGGATCCCTTCATCACGATCGAAGAGGCCTGACGTCTCCGGCGGCAGCGAGGGGGCAGGGGCGCAGCGGCTAGGCTTGATCCCGTGGAGCTTCTGCACCTGCGCTACTTCCTCGCCGTCGCCCAAGAACTGAACTTCTCCACCGCCGCCCGCAAACTGCACATGGCGGCCTCCCCGTTGAGCCGGCGGATCAAGGATCTCGAGAACGAGGTCGGGCACCGGCTGTTCGACCGGGACACCCACCACGTACGGCTCACCGCGGCCGGCAACGCGCTGCTGCCGATCGCGCGCGGGGTGCTGGAACAGGTCGACTCCATCACATGGCGGCTGGACGAGACGGCCCGGCCGCAGCGCACCACCCTGCTGCTCGGCATGCCCACCGGCGTCCATCCCGACCTGCGGGAACGGATGGACGCCCTGGCCGAGCGGGCCAGCGACCGGTTCGAGATCAAACGCTGGCCCGGCGGCACCGACCGGCTCGTCGACGCCGTGTGCGACGGCAGGCTGGCGCTGACCCTGGCCCGGCTCCCGGCCGGTGGCGACCCGGCGCTGGAGCAGTTGCCGGTGATGTCGGAGCGGCTCGGCGCGGTCGTGCCCCGGGACCGGTTCGCCGGGCGCGAGTCCGTCGCCCTCGCGGAACTGGCGGAACTCGCCTACGCGGGCTCCCCGACGGCGGTGACGAACGCCTACTTCCGCGGCCTCGACCAGCAGCTCGCCGAACTCGGCATCAAGAAGCGCATCGAACTGGGCAGCGCCACATTCGAGGGGATTTCCGAAATAGTCTCCAGTGGTCTGGCGTTCTCCATTTCCATGCTGGACTCCAGGAGTCCGGTGCAGAATTACCGTCTCGACAACGTCGCCGTCCTCCCCTTCTCCGATTTCCATCCTCGTCTGGAGACCGGGCTGATCTGGCGCAAGGACCGAGCGAACGGCGGTGACCTGCGAGAAGTCGTGGCGGCGGTCCGGGAGGTCTTCGCCGAGCCGCTCCACTCGTAACCAGATTCACAGCCAGACCCATAACCACCGTAAAACCTCCACAAAAAGCGGTATGACCACTGCGGTCATACCGCTTTTCGTTATTCGGTCACACCATTCGTTTCCATTCGGAGAAACTCCGCGCTAACTTAGTTTCCAGATACACGCACATGGTGAGCGAAGGAGTGAAGAAACCGATGACGGACACCACCGACACCGTCGCCGGCCCGCTGCAGGGCGTCCGGGTGATCGATCTCTCGACCGTGGTGATGGGCCCCTACGCCGCCCAGATCCTCGGAGACCTGGGCGCCGACGTGATCAAGATCGAGTCGCCGTCCGACACCGTGCGCACCGGTCACTACCGCACGACCCCGGGCATGACCCCGCTGAACCTCAACGTCAACCGCAACAAGCGCAGCGTGTCCCTCAACCTCAAGGACGACACCGACCGCGAGCGCGCACTGCGGCTGATCGACACCGCGGACGTACTGATCACCAACATGCGCCCCGGCGCCCTGCACCGCCTCGGCCTGTCCTACGACGACATCGCCGCCCGCAACCCCGGCCTCGTCTACGCGCACGCCCAGGGCTTCCGCAGCGACTCGGACCGGGCCGGGAACGCCGCGTACGACGAGACCGTCCAGGCCGCCTCCGGTCTCGTCGACATCGCCGACCGGGCCCTCGGCGAGCCCGTCTACCTGCCGACCATCATCGGCGACAAGGTCTCCTCGCTGACCATCGCCTACAGCGTGCTGGCCGCCCTGCTGCACCGGAACAACACCGGCCAGGGCCAGCTCATCGAGATCCCCATGACCGACACGCTGATCGCGTTCAACCTGGTCGAGCACCTCGCGGGCCACACCCACGTGCCCGAGACCGGCCCCACCGGCTTCGCCCTGTCGATGCTGAAGGGCCACAAGGCGGTGCGCACCAAGGACGGCCTGGCCTGTGTCATGCCGTACAACCCGCACAACTACCGGGACTTCTTCACCGCCGCCGGACGCCCGGACCTCGCCGAGGACCCGCGCGTGAACGGCGACGCCATCGACAGCGCCGACCACGAGGACCTGGCCGGGCTGCTGGCGGCCTGCGCCCCGGTGCTGACCACCGAGGAGTGGGCGGAGGTGTGCGCCAAGCACAGCATCCCGATGGCCCCGGTGCTGGAGCTCGACCGCGCCCACGACGACCCCTACGTCCGTGACGGCCACCTGCTCGACACCGCCGAGCACCCGACCGAGGGCACGGTCCGCACCATCGGCATCCCGCTGCGCTTCTCCGCCACCCCCGGCTCGATCCGCCGGCTCGCACCGGTCGCCGGCCAGGACACCGAGGACGTCCTCGCCGAACTCGACGCCGCCACCCGCTGATTGCCACAGGAGGACAGTCATGAGCACCCCCACACCTCCCGTCGTGCGCACCGAACGCATCGGCTCCACCCTGCTGATCACCCTCGACCGTCCCGAGGCCCGCAACGCCGTGAACGCGGCGACCGCCACCGCGCTGGCCGCCGTACTCGACGAGCTGGAGGCCGACCCCGCCCTGCGGGTCGGCGTCCTGACCGGCGAGGGCGGCACGTTCAGCGCCGGCATGGACCTCAAGGCCGCCCTGCGCGGCGAGTCGCCCGACGTCGAGGGCCGCGGCTTCGGCGGCCTGACCGAATCCCGGCCGGACAAGCCCCTCATCGCCGCCGTGGAGGGCTTCGCCATGGGCGGCGGCTTCGAACTGGCCCTGGCCTGCGACCTGATCGTCGCCGCCGAGGACGCCCGGTTCGGCCTGCCCGAGGTCAAGCGCGGCCTGATCGCCGCGGGCGGCGGAGTGATCCGGCTGCCCGAGCGCATCCCGCACCACCTCGCGATGGAGTTCCTGCTGACCGGCGAGCCCGTCGACGGCCGCCGGGCCGGCGAACTGGGCCTGGCCAACCGGGTCACGGGCAAGGGGCAGGCCGTCGCCGAGGCGCTCCGGCTGGCCGAACGGGTCGCGTCGAACGCCCCGTTGGCCCTCGCGGCCGTCAAGCGCGTCGTCCGCGCCGCCGAAGGCGCGTCCGACGAGGAGGCCTTCGCGTTCCAGAGCGGCGAGATGAACACCCTGATGGCCTCGGACGACGTCCGCGAGGGCATGACCGCCTTCGCGGAGCGCCGTCCCGCGCGGTGGACCGGGCGGTGAGCCGGACGTGAAGGCCGCAGACGTACGACAGCACGTCACCACCCCCCTCGCCGGTCCGGCGTACGCGCCGACGGTCCCGCGGTTCACCGACCGCGAGTACCTCAACGTCGTCTACCGCACCGACCCCGACGCCCTGCGGGCCGTCGTCCCCGAACCCCTGCGGATCGACGAGCCGCTGGTCCGGTTCGAGGTCATGAAGATGGGCGACGTCAGCGGCTACGGCCCCTACACCGAGGCCGGCCAGGCGATCCCCGTCGGCTTCGAGGGCGAGCAGGGCGAGTACCTGCACACGATGCACCTGGACAACTTCCCGGCGACGGCCTCCGGCCGCGAGGTCTCCGCCTACCCGAAGGTCATCGGCTCGCCGGCGCTGTACGTCGACTCCGGCGCGCTCGTCGGCACCCTCGACCACGGCGGCCTGCGGGTCGCCACCGCGACGATGGGCTACAAGCACCACGAGCTGGACCGGGCCGAGGCCGAGGCACAGATCACCGTGCCGACCTTCATGCTCAAGACGATCCCCGGCTACGACGGGCTGCCGCGCGTGCAGGAACTCGTCCGCACCCGCATCACCGACGTCACCGTCAAGGGTGCCTGGACCGGCCCCGCCCGGCTCCAGCTGTTCCAGCACGTGCTCGCCCCGCTGGCCGACCTGCCGGTGCTGGAGGTCGTCTCCGCCGGCCACATCCTCACCGACCTGACGCTGGCAGGCGTCGAGCCGGTCCACGACTACCTGAAGGGAGCCGCGTCATGACCCGCGCCTTCCGGACCGCCGCGGTGATCGGCGCCGGGACCATCGGACTGTCCTGGGCGACGCTGTTCGCCGCGCACGGCCTGACCGTCCGGGTGAGCGACCCGCGCCCCGACCTCGCCGAGGCCGTGGACGAGGCCCTGGCCGCCTACGCCCCGCATCTGGCAGAGCGCGGCCTGGACGTCACCGGCCTCGCCGGCCGCGTGCACCTCGCCGCCGATGTCACCGAGGCCGTCCGGGACGCCGACGTCGTCCAGGAGAACGGCCCCGAGCGGGCCGGGTTCAAGAAGGACCTGTTCGCCGCCCTCGCCCGTGAGGCACCCGCCCACGCCCTGCTGCTCAGCTCCTCCTCGGCGATCCCGTCGACCGCGTTCACCGGTGAGCTGTCCGACGAGGACGCCGCCCGGGTGCTGATCGGCCACCCCTTCAACCCGCCGCACCTGGTGCCGCTCGTCGAGGTCGTCCCCGGCGAACGCACCGGCGAGGACGCCGTGCTGGACGCGGTGGACTTCTACACCTCGGTCGGCCGCACCCCGGTCGTCGAGCGCAAGGAGATCCCCGGCTTCGTCGGCAACCGTCTGCAGAACGCCCTCAGCCGCGAGGCCGCGTACCTCGTCCAGGAGGGCGTGGTGACCCCCGCGGACCTCGACAAGGCCGTGATCAACTCGCTGGGCCTGCGCTGGGCCACCGTTGGGCCGTTCCTCGGCGCGCACCTGGGCGGCGGCCCCGGCGGCTACCGGCACCTGGTCGAGCACATCGGCAGGTCGATGCAGCGGACGGGGGCAGGGCTCGGCACCCCGTCGCAGGACAAGGAACAAGAGGAAGCACAGGAACAGCTCATCGAAGCCGTGGAAAAGGCCTACGGCTCCTCCACGTACTCGGAACTCACCGGGACGCGCGACCGCAGGCAACTCGCTGTCCTGGCAGCCCTGGACAGCGCGGACAAGGAGGAGAACTGAGATGACCACCACCATGGAACCGCTTCAGGACCAGCTGACCGCCGACTTCTACACCTACGAGGCCCTGCTGCCGGACGACGAGCGCAAGCTCCTCCTCAAGGCCCGCGCCTTCCTGCGCGACGAGGTCAAGCCGCTGGTCAACGAGAACTGGGCCAAGGACCGGTTCCCGGAGGAGCTCATCGGCCTGTTCCGCGAGAGCGGCCTGGCCGGTCTGCCCTACGAGGGCTACGGCGAGCACCGTCCCGCCGTCAGCAACCTGCTCAGCGGCACGATGGCCATGGAGATGGCCCGCACCGACGCCTCGGTGTCCACCTTCTTCGGCGTCCACAACGGCCTGGCGATGTACTCCATCGAGTCCGGCGGCGACCAGGAGCAGCGCGACCGCTGGCTCCCGGAGATGGCCGCCATGGACAAGATCGGCGCGTTCGCCATGACCGAGCCGCTCGGCGGCTCCGACGTCGCGGGCGGCATGCGCACCACCGCCGAGCGCGAGGGCGACACCTGGGTCCTGAACGGCGCCAAGAAGTGGATCGGCAACGCCACCTTCGCCGACTACGTCGTGGTGTGGGCGCGGGACGTCGACGACAACCACGTCAAGGGCTTCGTCGTCGAGAAGGGCACGCCCGGCTTCGACCCCGTGAAGATCGAGGGCAAGATCGCCTTCCGGATCGTGGAGAACGCCGAGATCACCCTGACCGGCGTCCGGGTGCCGGAGGCCAATCGCCTGAAGAACATCAACTCCTTCCGCGACGTCGCCGAGATCCTGCGCGCGACCCGCGCGGGCGTGGCCTGGCAGGCGCTCGGCGTGATGATCGGCGCCTACGAACTGGCCCTGGACTACGCCCGGGAGCGCCGCCAGTTCGGCCGCCCGATCGGCGGCTTCCAGCTGGTGCAGGACCTGCTGGTCAAGAGCCTCGGCAACGTCACCGCCTCCTGGGGCATGCTGGTGCAGCTCGCCCGTCTGCAGGACGCCGGAATCTTCCGCGACGAACACTCCTCGCTGGCCAAGGCGTTCGTCACCTCCCGGATGCGGGAGGTCGTGGCCTGGAGCCGTGAGATCTTCGGCGGCAACGGCATCCTCCTGGAGCACGACATCGCCCGCTTCTTCGCCGACGCCGAGGCGATCTACTCCTTCGAGGGCACCCGCGAGATGAACACCCTGATCGTCGGCAAGTCGATCACCGGTGAGAGCGCCTTCGTCTGATCTCCGGCACACGGCGGAACGAACCAACCTCGGGTCCCCGCCCGGGGTTTCGTGCTGTCCGTGGGCATATTGTGTGGCCGCCCGGCCCCGGGCCCCGTACGGTCGGGGCGGTGAGCAGGAGACGCTACGTGGCCAGGGGTGTGCCCGGTGGCTACCGCATCTGGGACAACCGGGGGCGCCGCTGGTGGGGCGACCTCTACGAGTTGTGCCCCGACGACCTGCTGACCGAGCTCAACGGCCGGGCGGACCAGACGCGGATCACGGCGCTGATGAAGCGCTACCGGGCGCAGAAGCGCTGAGCCTCCGTGAGCCCGTGAGCCCGTGAGCCCGGGTGCCCTAGGCGGGCGGCGGGCCCGCCAGTGTGTCGACCTCCGCGGCGAAGAGCTGTGCCGGGTCGAAGCGCATGCCCGTGAAGTGGCCGGCGAGTTCCAGTGACAGGACGCCGTGCAGCCGGGTCCAGAAGGTCAGGGCCCGGTGCAGGGCCGCGGGCGGGGCCGGATGGCCGTCCGCCCAGTCCCGGTGGTCTGCGAGGTGCGTGCCGAACGGGGTCGCCGGGGCGTCCGCGGTCACCCCGGCGCAGGCGTCCAGGAGGAGCGCCATGATCTCGGACGCGATCGCGGTGATGTCGTCGGGCGCGTGG
This sequence comes from Streptomyces collinus, assembly GCF_031348265.1. Lineage (NCBI taxonomy): Bacteria > Bacillati > Actinomycetota > Actinomycetes > Kitasatosporales > Streptomycetaceae > Streptomyces > Streptomyces collinus. Next base: position 4,631,253 of record NZ_CP133771.1, read on the forward strand.
TAGCCGGGCACGGGTGTGCCGTAGACGAGGAAGTACCGCTGCGGGTCCGCGAGGGCCCAGTCCCGCAGGGCGTGCGCCAGCGCCGCCACCCCGGCGCCGTCCTTCGCCGCCGCCGCGACGGTGTCGGCGAGGCTGCGGTAGGCGTCCCGGACGAGTTCGGTGATCAGCTCGTCGCGTCCGCGGAAGTAGCGGTACAGCGCCGGGCCGCTCATCCCCATCTGCTTGGCGATCGCGTTGAGCGACAGCGCGGACGCGCCCGCCGTCGCGATCTGCTCCCACGCCCGTTCCTTGATCTCCGCGCGCACCTGGGCGCGGTAGCGCTCGCGGGGGGTCGCTCCACTGTCGGCCTGGGTCATGGTTAGAGGTTATCACTGAAGTTATTGACACTCGCGCTGCGTCTGAGTTAGAACCTATAACGAACGCAAGGGCAAGTAATCAGAGCGGGCGTCAGCGGAGGTCGTCATGAACAGCACCGGAGAACTCGTCGAGGTCGTCCTGCCGGGCCGGGTGGAGCCCGAGGAGCTCCGGATCCGCCGCGGGGCCGTGCCCGCCCCCGGCCCCGGCCAGGTCGTGATCCGGACGGAGGCGACGGGCGTCTCCTTCGCCGAGCAGCAGATGCGGCGCGGCCGCTACTACGACCAGCCGCCGTTCCCCTTCGTCCCCGGCTACGACCTCGTCGGCACGGTGCTGGCGGCCGGGGAGGGCGCCGACCCGGGCCTGACCGGCACCCGCGTGGCCGCGCTGGTGAAGGTCGGCGGCTGGGCCAGCCACGTGCTCGTGGACGCGGCGGACGTCGTACCGGTGCCCGACGGGGTCGGCGCGGCGGAGGCGGAGACCCTCGTCGTCAACGGCGTCACCGCCTGGCAGATGCTGCACCGCAAGGCCCGTGTCCGCGCCGGGCACACCGTCGTGGTGCACGGCGCGAACGGCGGCGTCGGCTCGGTCCTGGTCCAGCTCGCCCTGGCCGCGGGAGCACGGGTGATCGGCACCGCCTCCGCGCGCCACCACGACGCCCTGCGGGAACAGGGGGTCGTCCCCGTCGACTACCGCGCCGGGGACGTCGCCGCCCGCATCCGCGCCCTCGCCCCCGGCGGCGTCGACGCCGTCTTCGACCACGTCGGCGGCCACGGCATCACCGACTCCTGGCGCCTCCTCGCCCCCGGCGGCACCCTCGTCTCCTACGGCAGCGCCTCCACCCGGGACGACGAGGGCTCCCAGCAGTGGCCCGTCCTCAAGCTGCTCCTGAGGGTGTGGCTGTGGAACGCGCTGCCCAACCGCCGCCGCGCCTTCTTCTACAACGTCTGGGCCGGCAAGGCCCTCGCCAAGAACCGCTTCCGGTCCCGGCTGCGCGCCGACCTCACCCAGGTGTTCGCCGCCCTCCAGCGCGGAGAGGTCACGGCCCGGATCGCCGCCCGACTGCCGCTCGCCCGCGTCGCCGAGGCCCTGCGGCTGGCCGAGTCCGGCACGGTCGCCGGGAAGGTCGTCCTCGTCCCGTAGCGGGCCCGCCCCTCAAGCAGCCGACCGACCCACCCCACCGGAAGGGACCACCATGTCCAGCAACGGCACACCGGCCGCACGCGACCAGCGCCCCCCGCCCCGTCCCCGTCTGCGCGCGGCCGCGGTGGCCCTCGCCCTCGCCGGTGTTCTCGCCGCCACGGCCCCCACCGCCCAGGCAGCCGCCCACGGCGGGACCGGCGGTTCCCGCTGCGGCGGACGCGGCGTCGACTCCGGCGCCCTCATCCGCTACGAGTCCGACATCCTGGTCAAGGCGCCGCTGCGCACGGTCTGGAAGCTGCAGACGGACGTCGAGCGCTGGCCCTCCTGGCAGCCGCCGGTCACCACGATGGAGCGTCTCGACCAGGGCCCGCTGCGGAAGGGCTCGCGGTTCCGCTGGACCACCCCGGCGCCCGCCACCCCCACCACCCCCGCCACCACCCTGGAGATCACCTCCACCGTCCAGCGCCTGCGCGATAAGGACTGCATCCTGTGGAAGGGGCCCGCGACAGGCGAGGGCCTGCGCATCGACGAGGGCGTCCACCTGTGGACCTTCCGGAAGGTCCGGGGCGGGGTGCGGGTGCACACCGAGGAGACCTGGACCGGCGACCAGGTCGAAGCGGACGTCCGAACCGCGACCGAGGCCCTCGGACAGGGCCTCGAAGCGTGGCTGCGCGACCTGAAGGCCACCGCCGAAGCGCGCTCCGGCGGCCGTCCTCACTGAGACACGAGCTTCTCGAAGAAGAACTCGTGCTTGAGGAACGACGTCGCGTGCTCCGCCCCCGGATACGGCGGCACGAGCTGCGCCGCCTGGAAGAGACGCCAGCCGTCCTCCAGGGCGCCGACCCCCGTCTCGTACGGGGGTTCGTCGCTGTCGCCGGTCGTCGGGCGGGTCGAGCCCGTGCCGTCGTAGCGGGCCCATCCCACCACCCTGGAGTCGAGGGCGGAGGTGTCGAGGTAGAGGACGAGGACCTGCTGCCGGGTGGTGGTCATACGGTGCTCCTCGATGCGGCGTGCGCGGCGGGCCGGTTGGAGATGCGGGTCGCCCAGTGGTCGATGTCGAAGCCGGGGTCGGCGGTCAGGGAGCGCCACAGCAGGATCCGGTTGTGGATCTCCAGCCGGGCGGTGGCCTGCTCGTACCAGGGGAAGGTGCGCCGCAACTCCTCGCGGACGGCGGGGGAGTCCACGTCCCGCGTGTCCCACAGCCGCACCTGCGGCACGGTCGGATTGAAGCGGATCTTGTACATGTGGCGGACGGTGTCGCTGTCGTTGCGCCGCCCGCCGTGCCAGATGCCGTGGTGCAGCAGCAGCACGGTGCCGGCCGGGCAGGTCAGCCGGGTCTGGCCGCGCAGGTTCTGGTAGCGGCCGGTGTCGGACTCGTTGATGCGGCGCAGATGGCTGCCCGGGACGACGAGCGTGCCGCCCATGCCGGCGGTGACCTCCTGCGGGTAGTACATGAGCTGCACGTCGAACGCGTCGGCCCGCACATCGATGAGGGCGTCGGCGTGCAACGGCTGCGCGCTGCCCTCATGGGGCGGGCGGGTGTGGACGAAGTGGTGGTCGACGGCCGGATCCGGACCCACCAGGCTCTCCAGCGCGCCTGCCACAGCGGGCAGTTCGAGGAGCCGTCGGGCGAAGGAACCCTCCGGGAAGGCCACCGGCACCGCGGTTCCGTACGGCACGGCGGGCAGCGCTCCGGCGGCGAAGACACCGAGCGCCTCCTCGTTCATCTCCCGGGGCACGACGCCGTCGAGGCGCAGGAAACCGTGGGCCGTGAAGCGCGCCACCTCGGCGGAGCTCAGCAGCTGTTTCGTGGTTGGCATGACGCAACCGTAGGAGCGCGGAGGCATGCTGTCGTGGGGCGTATTCGGCAACCACTGGTAATTTTCCACCATGCCGACCTTCGTTGAACTGCCCCTCGACCTGCCGCCGGACCTGGTTCATGCGGGCGTGGGCGTGCACGGCTCGGCCGGCCCGCACGAGGTCTTCCGCCTCCCGCACCTGTGGCAGCTCCACCTCTACGGCTACTCCGGCACCCTGGAGTTCGGCGGCGCGCGGCACCCGATCCGCCCCGGCCACCTCAGCCTCGTACCGCCCGGCACGGAGGTGCACTTCCACTACGACGCCCCGCGCTGCGAGCACCTGTACGCACACTTCCGGCTGCCGGGCGACGGGGAGCGGCGCCGGCTCCCGGCGATGCAGGACGCCGGTGCGGAGGCGGCGGTGCTGGGCGCCCTGCTGCGCCAGACGATCGCGGCGTGCGCGCAGTCCCCGGCCCGGGCCTCCGCGGAACTGTGGACGGCACTGTGGCGCACGACCGGTCTGGCCGAGGCCGCCGAGCCGCCCTCCGGGTCCCGGCACCCGGCGCTGCGGGCGGCCATGGCCCATATCGAGGAGCACCTGGCCGACCCGCTGAGCGTCCCCGGGATCGCCCGGGCCGCCGGGGTGTCGCACACGCACCTGACCCGGCTGTTCCGCGAGGACACCGGGCACACGGTCGTCGGCTGGGTCCGGCGCCGCCGCATGGAGCGCGCCCGCCACCTGCTCGTCGCCTCGACGCTGGCGATCCCGGCCGTCGCGGCGACGGTCGGCATCCCCGACCTCCAGGCGTTCAACAAGACCTGCCGCAAGGAACTCGGCGCGTCCCCGCGCGCCGTGCGGCAGGCCGCGGGCGCGTAGGCGTCAGCAGCCCGTCGCCGAGGCGAGTGGTGCCTGTCCGCGTCCACAACGCCGCCCGTGACGGCGTCCCTGATACCGACCGCTCCGCGTGAGCGGTCTCCTCTCTTTCTGACGCACGGCGCACGGCGCGTGACGCCTCACGCATGACGCCTCACGCGTGACGCGTGACCCATGGCGCGTGATGCCTGAGCGTGATGCCCGACGCCACCGACTGCGGCCGAAAGCCCCGGTTCGCCCCTCGCGGCTGTCCGGATCGGCTGTTTCACGGAGGGGGGCCTTGGTGGGACCCTGACGAGCACCCCGGGGACCGGCGGGGGACGCCGGGGGAGAATTCCGTCCAGGTGGACCGGAAGGAAGCACCAGCATGATCGAGTGGAAGCCCTTGGGCGCCGGAGCCAGGCCCGTCCCCCAGCCCGTGGCCACGCCGCTGGTCTGGGCGGGGGCCGGCGTCGGGGCACTGGTGCTGGTGGCGCTCCTCAACACCGTGGTGGGGCCGGAACGGCCCGAACTGGCCCTGACCGCACTGTCCTTGCTGGCCGCCCTGCTGGGGCTGTGCGCCCGCTTCACAGCCGCCCCCGGCACGGCGCTGCTGTGCTGGCTGTTCCTCAACGGCTTCGCCATCCCGCCCGCGGGCGTCCTCACCTGGGCCGGCCACCGCGACACCACCTGGCTGGCCTGCCTCCTCACCGCCGCCCTCATCGGCACGGCCCTGGCCCGCCTCGTCCACGCCCGGGCCGCCTACCGCCGCCTGGCCCCCGGCCACGCCCGGCCCGACACCGCGACCGGCGACGGACCGTACGACTCCTGACGCGGCACCGCGGAGGGCGATCAGCCGGCGACGGCCGAGACGGTGACGGGAATGTTGCCGCGGGTGGCCTTGGAGTAGGGGCAGATCCGATGGGCCGCGGCGCCCAGTTCCGCGGCCGTCTCCTGGTCGACGCCGCCGAGTTCGAGGCTCAGCGCGGCGGCCAGGCCGAACTCACCGTCGTCACCGTGGTGGAGGGTGATCTCGGCGCTGACAGCGGTACCGGTCAGCCTGATCCTCCGCTCGGCGGCGGCGCGGCGCACGGCCCCCAGGAAGCAGGCCGCCCAGCCCGCCGCGAACAACTGCTCGGGGTTGGTGGCGCCACCGGCGCCGCCCAGCTCCTTCGGTAGGGCCAGCGAGGTCCGCAGAAGTCCGTCCTCGGACCGCACGCTGCCGCCGTTGCGGCCTTCTCCGTCGACCTTCACGACGGCGGTGTAGCTGAATGCCATGACTGTGCTCCCATTCATCACTTGTTCAAGCGGTGACGAGATGGTGACAGTGCTTTTCATCTTCCGTCAATAGAGGGATTGATGCGTGCTGGCTCATAGTGCGTCACCTGTTTGACGGGTGATGGCCGGCATGGAACAGTCAGGCCTCGCACCAGCCGGTGCACGTCACACCACGGAGGCCCGAGTGATCAACAGGCGTAGTTTCGGCAAGGCCCTCGGAGTGGGCGCGGGAGCGGCGGCCGTAGGGCTGGCCGGCGCGGGGAGCGCCGCCGGTGCGCACCGCGGTACACGCGCCGGGGCGCACACCACGTTTCCGCGGATCCAGCAGGTCAAGGCCGGTGTCCTGGACGTCGGCTACGCCGAACTCGGCCCCGCCCACGGGTCCGTGGTCATCTGCCTGCACGGCTGGCCGTACGACATCCACAGCTACGTCGACGTCGCTCCGCTGCTGGCCGAGCGGGGGTACCGGGTGATCGTCCCGTACCTGCGGGGTCACGGCACGACGCGCTTCCTGTCCGGCCGGACCTTCCGCAACGCCCAGCAGTCGGCGATCGCCATGGACGTGATCGCGCTGATGGACGCCCTGAAGATCCACCGGGCCGTGCTGGCCGGCTTCGACTGGGGCTCACGCACCGCCGACATCGTCGCCGCGCTCCGGCCCGAACGCTGCACGGCGCTGGTGTCGGTGGGCGGCTACCTCGTCACCGACCGGGAGGCCAATCTCAAGCCGCTGGCGCCCAAGGCCGAACTCGCCTGGTGGTACCAGTACTACTTCGCCACCGAGCGGGGCCGGCTCGCCATGGAGGACAAGAAGCTGCGCCACGACCTGACCCGGCTCGTCTGGGACACGGTCTCCCCGACCTGGGACTTCGACGACGCCACGTTCGAGCGCACCGCGGCGGCCTTCGACAACCCCGACTACGCGGCCGTCGTCGTCCACAACTACCGCTGGCGGCTGAGCCTCGCCGACGGGGAGCGCCGCTACGACGGACTGGAGAAGCTGCTCGCCGCCCGCCCCACGATCGGGGTCCCGACCATCACGCTCGACGCCGAGCGGGACCCCTTCACTGCTCCGGGCGGCGGCACCTCGTACCGGGACAGGTTCACCGGCCCCTACGAGCACCGCACCCTGCCCGGCATCGGACACAACGTGCCCCAGGAGGCCCCGGAGGCCTTCGTGCAGGCCGTCGTCGACGCCGGTCACCTCTGAAACTTGCCCAGGGTGTGGTCACCGGTCAGAATGGTGACGTGAATCTCGACCACGTCTTCGTCTGCGGAAACCCGGCACTCGACTTCGCCGCCACGCTCCGGGCCCGCCGTACGGTGCGCTTCGAGATGTTCGTGACGCCGGACCGGCTGAACGCCTGGTACGTGGAGTCCGGTCTGGTCGACGCGGTCTCCCCGGGCCAGGAGGCCGACGTCGAACGGGCGAGGGCCGTGCGGGAGGCCGTCTATCTGCTGGTCACCGCCCGCCGGCTCGGGGAGGAGTACGACGGGGCGGCGCTGACCGTCGTGAACAACGCCGCCCGCACGCCGCCCGCCGTACCCCAGCTCACCCCGTCGGGGCGCTGGACGCAGGCGACGCCGGACGAGGCCCTCTCCCTGGTGGCGCGGCACGCCGTCGAGCTCCTGAGCGGCCCGGACGTGCCCCTGCTCAAGGAGTGCGACAACCCGGAGTGCACCCGCACCTACATCGACCGCTCACGGGGCATGCGGCGCCAGTGGTGCGGGATGGACTCCTGCGGCAACAAGATCAAGGCCGCCGCGTACCGCGCCCGCAAGAGGACCGCGACGGAAACTAGCCGCCCACGTACCAGCTGAAGCCGCCGTTGCTGCTGGCTATGGCCAGGAGCACCAGCCACAGGACCACGTCGACGACGCCGAGGATGATGCCGGCCTTCGCCATCCCCGCGCCGTTCTTCACCGACGCCTGCCGGCGGGCGACGGCACCGAAGACGATGGCCAGCGGACCGAGCACGATGTTGAGGAAGAACAGGCCGACGATGCCGCAGCACAGGCTCGCTATCGCCAGGCCGTTGGTGCGCGAACCGGAGGACGCGGCAGAGGAACCGCCGTAACTCGCCATGGAAAACTCCCAGTTGTCGATGGCACGGACCGAACGGGCCGCACTCTCCTCACTTTCGACTTGTTTTGTTCGAATGCCCCTCTGCGGCGTTCCCATGACACCCGATTCGGGGGGTTTCCCCGTCAGTTCTCCTGCACCAGCCCCGCGACGTGCGCGGTGACCGTGTCGAGGATGCCCGTCCAGGCCGCGTCGTCGCCGAGCACGAGGTAGTTGAGCGTCAGGCCGTCGGTCATGGCCGCCAGGTAACGGGCCAGCACGGGGACCGGCACACGCAGGCGCAGCCCCATGCTCTCGCGCAACTGGTCGATGAGCTCCGTGTACGTCTCGGCGTACAGCTCGTACTGACGGCGTGCCAGGTGTTCGAAACCGGGGCTGCGCAGCGCGTACTGGGTGAGCTCGTAGGTGAGCATGTGCTCGTCGGGGTGGGTGCGGACGTGGTCCCAGTACGCCTGGAAGCCGGCCCGGACGGTCTCCTCCAGGGTGGCCCGGGGCCGGATGGCCTCCTTCACCACCGTCACGTAGTGCCCGGTGATGGTGGTGATGACGGACTCGACCAGCTGCTGCTTGGAGTCGAAGCAGTAGTGGAAGACGCTCAGCGAGACGCCCGCCTCCGCGGCGATGGACCGGGTCGTCGTCCTGGGGACGCCGTCCCGGGCCATCGCCCGGATCGCCGCTTCGGTGAGCTGTCGCCGCCGCTCGGCGGACGGCAACCGTGCCATGGAGCCCCTCTCGTGGGTGTCAGCGGCTGTGGACGCCGACCTCGTGGAGGGAGTAGCCCCAGCCGGTGCCGCGTTCCAGGCCGTGGACGCGGACGTACCGGGCCGGGGTGCCGGCGAAGCGCGCGGTGTCCAGACCGCCGTCACCGGCGGTCGTGGACCACGCGGTCCGCCAGGTCGTGCCGTCCGCGGAGAGCTCGATCCGGTACGACTTCGCGTACGCGCGCTCCCAGTCGACGGTGACCCGCCCCACGGTCCGGGCGGAGCCGAGATCCACCTGCAGCCACTGGTCGTCGCTCCAGTCGCTGGCCCAGCGGGTGCCGCGGTCGCCGTCGACGGCCCGGTGCGGCTTGTAGCTCGTGAACAGGCTCCACTCCGAGGAACTGGCCGAAGCGGCGGAGCCGGCCGCCAGGTCGACCCCCGCCTCGTGGTTCTCGGAGGCCGCCCAGGTGCCGAGGTAGGACTCGGCGCCCCGGAACAGGTCGTCGACCGTGTCCTGCCCGCCGACGCGCCGGATGTCCTCGATCCAGTCCGGGACGAGACCGTAGTGGGCGGCGCCGTCGGTGTTCAGGTCCCAGGTGCGCTCGCCGGTGGTCTGCCGGTCGATGACCGAACCGCCGTCGACGCTCTTGAACGGGTAGGTGACCTTGTTCGGCGCGTCCGCCCCGCGCGGTCCCGGCCAGCCGCCGACGCCGTTCATGTCGGTGCCGTAGCCGTAGCCCACGCCGTACTTGTCGCGCAGCGCCTCGGTGCGCTCCGCCTCCGCGACGAAGCCTTCGGAGCCGTGCATGTACTGGGCGATGAAGCCGCCGAGGCCGTAGACCCGCTCGGTCCAGTCCATGTCCATCCAGCTGTGCGAGGAGAGCACGCCCGGGTAGGACTCGGCCTCGAAGATGTCGAGCACCCGGCCGGTGGCCTTGACGCTCATGTGGTCGATCTCCAGCATCATGCCGCGCTTCATCATGCCGCGGACGGCGTACTCGCCGAGGTCGGTGAGGCCTCGCACGTTGCACCGGGCGTCGGCGCTGTACGACGGAACCTCCTCGCCCGCCGGGAGCTTCTTCTCGGCCGCGGGCGCCGCCGCGTTGCCGATGGGGTTGTCGGCTTGCGGGCCCTTGCACGCCTCGGTCTTCCAGTAGGTGCCGGTCGACAGGAACTGCCCGACGTTGATGGCCGTCCCGAGCGTGCCCGAGTCGAACCGCACCCCGCACAGGGCGTTGTCGAACTTGTGGCACAGGAACATGCTGCGCACGCCCAGCGCGTGCAGTTCGTCCAGGCCCTTGTCGATGTCCGCCTTGCTGCACTGCGCGATGTCCAGGACCTGTTTGCAGCCGAACGGCTCGGAGGTCTCCACGCCCATGACGACGGCCAGCTTGCCCTGCTCGATGACCTTGCGGGCCTGCGCGCTGTCGGTGACGACCCGGAACCAGCCCTTGCCGGGCCCGCCGTGCATCTTGTCGACGAAGGCCTGCATGTCGTACGTCAGCTTGGCCTGGAGGCGGATGGACGTCATCTCGTCGCAGGAGCGGTCCTTGAAGAAGTACACGGAGCAGATCACGCCGTTGGTGACGAGGTCGTTGACGAGCACCCGCTGGCCGCCGCGCCAGGCCCGCTCGATCCAGGCGTAGTAGTTCTGCTGGTGGGTCAGCGAGTCGTGCGCGGGCCAGTCCTTGAAGGTGGGCCAGCCGTTCGGGTCGTGCTTGCCGTCGCCGCCGTTGGTGATGAAGTCGAAGATCGCGAGCGAGCCGTCGGGGTAGTGCTCGGGGCAGTCCTTGAGCGCGTCGGCCACGCCCTGCTCGGAGAACGGCTTTCCGCAGATCAGACGGCCGCCGAAGGCCTCGTTGGAGAAGATGTGGTCGTGCGCGTCGACGAAGCCGCGCACCTCGCCCCGGGCGTTCGTGCCGGTGAAGGGTTCGCCCGTGACGTTGATCCGGGAGTCCGGCGCGGGCCGTGCGGCCGGATCCCACCAGTCGGTCCCGGCCGCCGCACTCGGCGTGGGGCCGAGCGCGATCGACAGCACGAGCAGGAGGAGCGACACAACGGTGAGGTTCTTGCGTCGGCGGTACGGGCGTCCGGAACTGGTCACAGCCCACGTCCCTCGGTCGTCGGGTCGCTCGGTCGTGTTGTCATGACCTCGCAAAGTGTGCGACGAGAATCGCCACTACCGCTTGATGAGTCAAGGGTCCGGGACGGTTGACCTGGTGAGCGGGGGGCCGGTTCGCCCCGGGTGGGCCCCGAACGGGGCCGGGGCAGCAGCAAACCCCAGGTCGCCGACCTGGGGTCTCATGGCGCGGGTGACGGGACCCGCATCAGGCGTTCAGCCGATCAGCTCGGGCCGCGATCGGGGACGCCGGAGGACTTCTGCGCGGCGCGGCGGTACTCCGCGTTGATGCGCTGGGCTTCCTCCAGCTGGTCCTCCAGGATGACGATGCGGCAGGCCGCCTCGATCGGGGTTCCCCGGTCGACGAGCTCGCGGGCACGCGCCGCGATCCGCAGCTGGTAGCGGGAGTACCGGCGGTGCCCGCCCTCCGAGCGCAGCGGAGTGATCAGGCGGGCCTCCCCGATGGCACGCAGGAAGCCAGGGGTGGTGCCGAGCATCTCGGCGGCCCGGCCCATCGTGTAGGCGGGGTAGTCGTCGTCGTCCAGACGATCGCTGAGCGGAGTATCAGCTGCCATGTCACCTCGTAGTGCAACGCGTCGAGGGGCCCTGGCGCCGTACGGCACCAGGGCCCCGAAGGAAATTCAACACCATCTGTCGGCCCTCATGCTGCGCCGACCTTCTGTTTCCGCTACCCGGCCCGCTTGCGGGAGGGGTGCGGGGATCGCGGCTGCGTGACCGGGGACCACCATCCAATCCGGGGTCTTGCGGTACCCGGACCGAGAGCTTCCCGGACCGGGCGATCCTGATGGCGTCTGCTCCTCCGTCCTTCCTCGGTTCTGCTCTGGCCATGTCTACGAGAAGAAGGCTAACCGCGGTGAAGGCCAAATGTCTACTCTGGCAAAGACAGATTTTGCATTCCGTCGGACGCAGTCATCCTGCTGCCTCCGATCAGGGACGACCACGCCCCCGGCACAGCGGTGAGGGCCCTGCCGACGCGCGTCGGCAGGGCCCTCACTGGTCTGCGGTGGCGGTCACCCGCCCGTGTGTCAGCTCTCTGTCAGCATTCCGGGACGTCCCGGAGGCGGACCCGGTCCGTGTAGGTGGGGGCGTCCCGGAGAACGGTGAGCCGGGCGAGGGTGATCACGCCCGTGCTCTGGTCGTCCCCGTCGCAGAGGACGAGGTGATCGACCCGGGCACCGGCCATGAGCGACAGCGCCACCTCGACCGTCATGTCGTCACGGATGTGGGGCGCGTGGGCCGTGGCGGGGTGCTGCGTCAGAACCGGCGTCATGGGTGTCTCCTGCCGAGAGGTGGAGGGGCGGATGGGCGCGGGGCGCGCTACGCGGCAGAGCCGGAGCCGGTCCGCCGCTGCGCCCTCGGGCGTGCCGCCTCGCCGGTGGGACGGCTCTGGCCGACGGGACGGCCCTGGCCGGTGGGGCGGCGGCCCCGTCGGCCCCGGGACGGGGCGGAGGCGCCGCGGGGGCGTTCCTGGCGCGGGGCGGTGACGACGACCGGGACACCGGAAGGGGCCTGGGCACCGGTGATGCGGCTCAGCTCCGCCTCTCCGGACCCCACCTGGGCGATCCGGGGAGTAATGCCCGCCGACGTCATCAGCCGGCTCATGCCGCGACGCTGGCCCGGGGTCACCAGCGTGACCACGCTGCCGGACTCGCCGGCCCGCGCGGTACGGCCGCCGCGGTGCAGGTAGTCCTTGTGGTCACTGGGCGGATCGACGTTGACGACGAGGTCGAGGTTGTCGACGTGGATGCCGCGGGCGGCGACGTTGGTCGCCACCAGGACCGTCACGTGGCCGCTCTTGAACTGGGCCAGGGTCCGGGTCCGCTGGGGCTGTGACTTGCCGCCGTGCAGGGCCGCGGCGCGGACACCGCTCTTCAGCAGGTGGGTCGTCAGCGAGTCCACCGCGTGCTTGGTGTCGAGGAACATGATCACCCGGCCGTCCCGCGCCGCGATCTCGGTGGTGGTCCGGTGCTTGTCCGCGTCGCGCACATGGAGCACGTGGTGCTCCATCGTGGTGACCGCGCCCGCGGAGGGGTCGACGGAGTGGACCACCGGGTCGTGCAGGTAGGTGCGGACCAGCCGGTCGACGTTGCGGTCCAGCGTGGCGGAGAACAGCATTCGCTGGCCCCCGGGCTGCACCTGGTCGAGCAGGGCGGTGACCTGCGGCATGAAGCCCATGTCGGCCATCTGGTCGGCCTCGTCGAGGACCGTGACGGTCACGCCGTCCAGCCGGCAGTCGCCCCGGTCGATGAGGTCCTTGAGCCGCCCGGGCGTGGCGACGACCACCTCGGCCCCTCCGCGCAGCGCGCTGGCCTGCCTGCCGATGGACATCCCGCCGACGACCGTGGCGAGCCGCAGGCTCACGGACCGGGCGTACGGAGTGAGCGCGTCGGTGACCTGCTGGGCCAGCTCGCGGGTGGGCACGAGGACGAGGGCGAGCGGCTGCCGCGGCTCGGCGCGCCGCCCTGCCGTCCGGGCCAGTACGGCGAGGCCGAAGGCGAGGGTCTTGCCCGAGCCGGTGCGGCCGCGGCCCAGGACGTCACGACCGGCCAGGGTGTTCGGCAGGGTGGCCGCCTGGATCGGGAACGGCGCGGTCACGCCTTCCTGGCCGAGGGTGGCCAACAGCCGGGCGGGCAGGGCGAGATCGGCGAACGACTCGACGGCGGGCAGCGGGGGTGTGACCGTCTTCGGCAGGGCGAACTCGCCCTGGGGGGCCGGGCGGCTTCCGTAGTTCCGGGAGCGGCTCGGGCCACCGGAGCGGCGGCCGGCGCCGTCTCCTCCTGAAAAACGGTCACGGGTACGGGATGTGTGGGCACGCTTCATGCGGGACCTTCCTCGATGGGCACGTGGCAAGGAAAATCCGCAGCAGAGGAGCGGCGCAGAGAATCTCGAGACGAGCCGAAGTCGTTGCGGCCGGGCCGGGCCGTCGGGAAAAACAGCGAACTGGGGCCCGCACCCCTTCAGGTGCGGGCCCCAGCTGCGAATATGCGCGAGCGCCGATGTCAGGCGGGCACGATGTTCTCGGCCGTCGGGCCCTTCTGGCCCTGCGCGATGTCGAACGACACCTTCTGGCCTTCCAGCAGCTCACGGAAGCCCTGGGTGGCGATGTTCGAGTAGTGGGCGAAGACGTCGGCGCCGCCGCCGTCCTGCTCGATGAAGCCGAAGCCCTTTTCCGAGTTGAACCACTTCACAGTTCCGGTAGCCATTTTGTTTCTCCTTCGGAGGCGGTTTCGGGAATTCACCGTCTGTGAATTCCGTGTCGCCGTGATGATTACCCCGTAGGAAATGAACCTTCTGGCAACCACACCTGCAACTGAGATCGACAGTAGCACGGTGCGTTCGAGGCCGTGCGATCCGAAAATTCTGTTTCGGACCGCGATCGGGGAATATTCGGCGGGCCCCGCTTCTATTTCTCATTTTGTGGGCACAGATATTGCCCTCCGCGGGCGCGGCTCTTCCTGTCGCCCCCTGGCGCACCAGCCCTGTGACCTCCTCCGATGCGCGGCGCGGCGGCGGGGGCGCCGGAACGCCGCTGCCGCGACGAAGCTCACATCACCCGTTCAGCCCTGCCGGGCCACGGCTACGTGCACATGTCACCGATCGGTGACAGCGCTGTGCGGGAACGGCGACGGCGGGATCCCCCCGGCTCACAGCGCCCTCCTAGCGATCGAGAAAACACGAGACCGAACCGACCACGGTCTCAACCAGCCGATGAACAAGGGGATCTCATGTCCGGCAACCGTCGCAAGGCCTTCCTCGTCTCCATCGCCCTCGTGAGCGGGGCACTGCTGATGACCGCGTGCCAGGACTCGGACAAGGCCGCGGACACCGGTGCCGCGCAGGGTTCTTCGTCCGCCACCGCCACCGCCACCGCCTCCGGCGACGCGGCCACCCCGTCCGGCGCGTCGGCCGCGGGCGGCGGCCAGGGCGCCGGCAAGGGCTCCGGCGCGGCGGGCAAGGCCTCCGGCGCGACGGGCCGGGGAAGCGAGGAGGGGGCCGGCTCGGGCGCCGACACCGGCAACGGCAAGCGGGAGCCGGTCGGGCAGCGCTGCGGCGCCAACGACATCTCCTGGAACACCCGGTCCGAGACCCAGGCCGGCGGCTACATCCTGATCTCCGCGAAAGCCAAGCCGGGAATCACCTGTGTCCTGCCCGCCGCGCTGCCGACCGTGGCGTTCGGATCCGACGGCACCGAGGCGGGCCCCGCGGAGCAGGCCGTGGGCGAGCAGATCACCCTGAGCGGCACCACCACCGCCTACGCCGGGGTCAACCCCAAGAGCAGCCACGGCGACGGCGGCAAGGAGCTGGACAGCATCATCGTCGCCGTCGGTGACGACGACGCCGACCCGGTCTCCCTGAAGGTCGGCACCATCACCGTCGACAAGCCGGTCGTCACCAACTGGCACACCTCCGCGACGGACGCCGTCCCCTTCGGCTGAACCGGCGGCATCGCACCGCCGAAGACGAACCCGGTCCGCGGCCCCCGCGGGGCTACCACGGCACCTCGCCCCCGTCGTCGAAGAAGCCGCCGCTCGGACCGCCGTCGGGCAGCGTCGCGAGCCGGATCGCGACCGCCGCGCCCTGCTCCGGGGTGCGGACCCCGCGGAAGTCGTTGAGGTCGGTCGCGCAGTAGCCGGGGCACGCCGCGTTGATGAGGATGCCCGTGTCCCGCAGCTCCTTGGCGTACTGGACGGTGACGGCGTTGAGGAAGGTCTTGGACGGCGTGTAGGCGGCGGCGATCGGGCCCGTGTCGATGCCGGGAGTGGTCTGCCGGGTCAGTGAGCCCACGCCGCTGGACATGTTCACGATCCGCGGCGACGACGAGCGGCGCAGCAGCGGCAGCATCGCGTTGGTGACGCGGATGACGCCGATCACGTTGGTCTCCACGACCGTCCGCACCGTCGCGGGGTCCACCTCGGTGGGCATCTGCGGCACACTGCCGGTGATCCCGGCGTTGTTGACCAGCACGTCGAGACGCCCGGCGCTCTCCTCGACCAGTGCGGCGGCCGCGGCCACGCTCGCGTCGTCGGTCACGTCGAGCGGTACGCCGAACGCGTCGGCACCGGCCGCCCGCAGTTTCGCCACGGCGCTCTCGCGCCGCTCCCGGTCCCGGGCGCCGACCCCGACCCTCCAGCCGAGGGCACCCAGGCCCGCCGCGATCTCGTATCCGATGCCCTTGTTCGCGCCGGTCACCAGCGCGATCGTCTGTTCGCTCATGCCGCCGATCCTGTCCGCGCCCGGCCGCGGCGGGCCAACACCGATCGGGTGGGCGGCGATACCGTACCGGTATCGGCCCAGCTCGGAGCAGCTCGCAGCAGTACCATCACGGCGTGGAGACAAGGGAGTTGCGGTACTTCGTCGCCGTCGCCGAGGAGCTTCACTTCGGCAGGGCCGCCCGGCGGCTCGGGATCGCGCAGCCCCCGCTGTCGCGGGCGATCGGCCGGCTCGAACGGCGTTTGCAGGCGGTCCTGCTGGAACGCAGCAGCCGCGCGGTCACCCTGACGGAGGCCGGAGCCGTGCTCCTGAGGGAGGCCCGGGCGGCGCTCGAAGCGGTCGAGGCCGCCGAACGCCGCACCCGCCGTGCGGCGCAGGCCCCGGCCGGCCAGGCCGGGGTGGTGCTCGTCACGAAGGCCGGCGCGTCCAGCGAGCTGCTGGCGAAACTGCTCGACGCCCACGCCGCCGAACCCGACGCGGCCGGTGTCGATCTGCTCCTGTGCGGCATGGGCGAGCAGGGGCCGATGCTGCGCGACGGCCGGGCCGACGTGGCGCTGCTGCACCTGCCGTTCGACACCACGGCCGGCCTCGACACCGAAGTGCTCTGCACGGAGGGCCAGGTCGCGATCCTCCCGGCCGGGCACCCCCTCGCCGGCCGGCCCCGTCTCCGTACGGCGGACGTCACCGGCCTCCCCGACCTGCCGATGCCCCGCTGGCCCGGCCCCGACGGCTCCTACCCGGCCGGCCCCGGCCCCCGGGCCCGCGACCACGCCCAGCTCCTCCAGCTGATCGCACTCGGCCGCGCCTGCTGGATCGCGCCGGAGTCCTGCCGGACCCAACTGCGTGAGGGGCTGGCCGCCGTGCCGGTGCCGGACGCGCCGATGGTCACCACGGTGATCGCCTGGCCGCCCCACAGCCGGTCCCGGGCGGTCGCGGACCTGGTGCGGACCGCGACACGGGTGAGTTCGTGAGGGGACGGAGCCGCCCCGGCCGGTCGGGACCGGCATCCCGCGACAGGTCACGGGTGCCGGCCGACGCGGCAGCCGATCCACAGCACTCCGATAACATTTTCGAACTCGCGATGGTCCCTCCATCGCTCTCCATCTGCCCAGCCATTCGGAAGAATCGGCCAAAAGATTGAAAGCCAGAGCATCGCGGGTGTTTTCGCGAATAGGCGACATGAGTTCGTGGGGTGCGGGGTGCCGCCGGCGCGTGCTGCTGTGGGGCACGGCGGGCGTCGTCACGCTCGGATTCCTCATCGCGCTGGAGATCGCCGCACGCCGCTACGGCGAACCGGGGCCGCTCACCAACCAGGTGAAGGGCCTGGTCCTCGCCCCCAAGCCGGGGCCGCTGTACGGCGGTCTGGGGCTGATGATGGTCGTGCTCACCTGGCGGCAGCGGTTCATCGCGGTTGGCGCCGCGCTCGGCATCGACGCCGTCCTCCTGCCGGTGCGGTGGGCGGTGGGCGCCGACATGTCGGACGGCCACGTCTTCGGCACGGGCGCGTTGTGGGTGATGCTGGGCACCGCGGTCATCGCCGTCACCCGCCGCACCGGCCCTGAACGCCTCCTGCTGCTGAAGGGCGTCGGACTGGGCCTGCTGCTGGTCGCCGCCCGCAAGGTCGGCGACACCTGGCTGCTCATCACGGCGAAGACCCGCCCGACGGTGCTCGACCAGTACGTGGCGACCGCCGACCACGCGCTGGGCAACCCCTCCTGGCTGGCCGGCCGGATCGTCGAGGCCACCGACCCCTACAGCAGCCATCTCCTCCAACTGGTCTACGGCCAGCTCGCGGTGGCCGCGGTCGTCGTCGCCTTCCACCAGCTGCGCAACGTCACGGTCGAGCGCCGCTTCCCCAGCCACCACCTGGTGCGCACCTTCCTGGTGATCGGCCTCCTCGGACCGGCCTTCTACATGATCTTCCCGGTGGTCGGCCCGGTCTTCGCCTACGGCCCGGGCGCCTCCGGCACCGGTGGCGTGGAGTGGGCGGCGGCCGACCTGTGGCCGCACACCCCGCTGCCGGTCAGCACCCCGCAGCCGATGACGTACGACGGGATCACCCCCCGCAACTGCATGCCCAGCCTGCACACCGCGTGGGCTGTCGCGATCTTCGTCCACACCCGCAGGGCGCCGCGGGCGCTGCGCTTCGCCGGTACGTTCTGGCTGGTCGTCACCCTCGCCGCGACCCTGGGCTTCGGCTATCACTACGGCGTGGACCTCATCGCCGGTGTGGTGTTCGCCCTCACCATCGAGGCGGCCCTGCGCTCGCTCGACCGCGGCTGGGACCGGCCGGGCATCCTGCTGGTCGCCTACGGCACCGCGGTCTTCACCGCGCTCCTGGTGTCGTACCGCTATCTGCCGACGGAGATGGCCGGACGCCCCGAGGTGTCCGGCCCCCTGCTCATCCTGGCCATGACCTCGGTGATCTACGGCTACGTACGCACCACCCCGAGGCCCGTCCCGCGGCTGCCGGCCCCCCGGACCCCGGCCGAGGACGCCGCGCCGGAGGACACCACAACCGGAGAGCAGGAAGGCACCGCTCCCACGCCCACGCGCGCCCCGGAGCCGCACTGATCTCGCACTGATCTCGCACTGATCTCGCACTGAAGGAGAACGGCCCGCCGGCGGGACCGGACGCCTCCGGTCAGGACGAGCCGCCCGGCGCGCGAGAACCACGGCTGCCGTGTCTGTTCTGCCCTGCGTGTCCGGGCGGTAGCTTGGTGGAGAAAGCCCCAAAAGAAGGGCGAATCGATGCCGTGGTTCCTGTGGCTGCTCGCTGCCGCGGCGCTGGGTGCCGCGGAGTTCTTCACCCTGACCCTGGTCTTCGGGCTGCTGGCGGGCGCCGCGCTGGTCGCCGCCGTGGTCGCCGGTGTCGGCATCGGCCTGCTCGGCCAGCTCCTGGCCCTGGCGGCGGCGACGGCGGCCGGCCTCGTCCTCGTCCGTCCCGTCGCGCTGCGGCACATGGCACAGCAGCCCCTCATCCGCGACGGCAGCGACGCGCTGATCGGCAAGCGGGCCGAGGTCATGCAGGAAGTCACCGCGACCCGCGGTCTGATCAAACTCTCCGGCGAGGAATGGTCCGCCCGCGCCCTCGACGAGACCCATGTGATCCCGGTGGGAGCGCTGGTCGACGTCATGGAGATCGAAGGGGCCACCGCCATCGTCTACCCCCGCGAGCTCCTTCCCTGAACGGCTGAACACACAGCAATGGAGGCACGGTGGACCCAGTTGTCATCCCCATTCTCGTGGCGGCCCTCGTCATCGTCTTCCTGGTGGCCTCCACCGTGCGGATCGTCCCGCAGGCCCGCCGCTACAACGTCGAGCGGTTCGGCCGGTACCGCCGGACGCTCCAGCCCGGCCTGAACCTGGTCCTGCCGGTGGCCGACCGCATCAACACCAAACTCGACGTGCGCGAGCAGGTCTACTCGTCCGACCCCCGGCCGGTGATCACCGAGGACAACCTCGTGGTGAACATCGACACCGTCCTCTACTACCAGATCACGGACCCGCGGGCGGCGGCGTACGAGGTCGCCGACTACCTCCAGGCGATCGACCAGCTCACCGTGACCACGCTGCGCAACGTCATCGGCAGCATGGACCTGGAGGAGACGCTCACCTCGCGCGAGGAGATCAACTCCCGGCTGCGCGCCGTCCTCGACGACGCCACCGGCAAGTGGGGCATCCGCGTCAACCGCGTCGAGATCAAGGCCATCGATCCACCGCACACCATCAAGGAGGCGATGGAGAAGCAGATGCGGGCGGAGCGGGACAAGCGGGCGGCCATCCTGCACGCCGAAGGGGAGCGGCAAGCCAAGATCCTCACCGCGGAAGGCACCAAGCAGAAGGACATCCTGGAGGCGCAGGGCACGCAACAGGCCATGATCCTGCGGGCGGACGGCGAGGCCAAGGCGGTGGAGCTCGTCTTCCAGGCCGTCCACCGCAACAACGCCGACCCCAAGATCCTGGCCTACAAGTACCTGGAGACGCTCCCGCACCTGGCCAGGAGCGACAACAACACCTTCTGGGTCATCCCGGGGGAGCTGACCGAGGCGGTCCGGACCGTCACCCGGGCGTTCGGCGACGAGGCGACGGCAGGCCCTCCCCGCCCCGCGCAACCCGAGGAAGCAGCCGACACCGACGAGGCGGCGCACCAGCCGCGGATCCCGCAGCTCGACGCGGGCTCGACGGTTTCCCTCGACGCCGCCGCTGCCGCCGACGAGGCCGGAAAGCAGGCCGCCGCGGCGGTGAGCGACGCCAAGGCGGAGGCTGAGGCAGCGAAGTCACCGCAGGTGCCGCACCTGGGGCGGACGTCGGACGACTGAATCCGCCATCGGCTGCGGCCGGGGGTCTCCGCCCGGGTGGCGGGCCTCGATGGTGCGCCCTGTGCCCACGCGGACGCCGCTCCGGCAACCGCATCGGCGAACTGCTGCGCGCCGCCGTCCAGCAGCCCGACCACACGCCCAGACAACCACCCCCCACCACCGGCGGCCCACTGCCCGTGAGGGCCCCCTCACCACGGGCCGACGGCACCGGCGACCGCGCCCCGCGCGCCGCCACCGGGGAGGCGTCGGCCACGTAAGCCGCACGCCCCTCGCCGCACCACAGCTCAGCACAGGCCCGTGACACGCAGGGCCGGCACCAGCCCGAAGGGAACAGCACGTCATGGCGAACACCGAAACAGCGTTGAAGGAAGCCCTCTCATCGATCGAGGGCGCGACCGGCGCCGCGCTGGTCGACTACACCAGTGGAATGGCGCTGGGAACCGTCGGCGGCAGCAACAGCTTCGACCTGAACGTGGCGGCCGCCGGCAACACCGACGTCGTCCGCGCCAAGCTGCGCACCATGGAACTCCTCGGCATCCAGGACGAGATCGAGGACATCCTCATCACCCTGGGCACCCAGTACCACCTGATCCGACTGCTCAGGTCCCAGGGAGGCAACGGCCTCTTCCTCTACCTGGTACTGGACTCCGGACGCGCCAACCTGGCGATGGCCCGCCACCAGCTGAGGAGAATAGAGACCCAACTCGAAGTCTGAGCGGGGGCTGCTCCCCGGCAACGGTGACGTCTGAGCCGGTAGATGCGCTGGATAGTTGCGGCCGTTTGTGTGACGGCTGTGACCAAGCCATGTTCATTGTGAACCGGGGGATCAGAGTGGCACCGCAAGCAGCACGTCATCGGCGTTCGTTGAAGCGTCGTCTCCTGGCCGGGGCTTCACTCGCTGCGGTGGCGGGGACAGCGGTCACCGCGACGATGGCGGTCAACGCCGAGGCGGCGTGGACGTCGGCATGGAACGTGTCGGCGTCCGGCTGGTTTGCCGCCGACTCGCCCCAGGTCTCCGTCGACCGCCAGGGCGACGCCCTGCTGGCCTGGACGGCCGGCGACCTGTCGACGACGTACTCCTACCAACGGGTCCAGACCAGGGTGAAGTTCGCGAACGGCACCACGGGGGCGATCCGCACCCTGTCACCCGACGGCGCCGCGGTGTCCTGGCCGGAGACCGCCTCCGACGACACCGGAGACTCGGCAGTGGTCTGGCAACAGGACAGCCAGGTCGTGGGGCGGAGGGTCGCGGCCTCCGGCAGCCTCGTCGGACCGCTGCAGAAGCTCTCCACGTCGGCGCCCGCGACCACCCCGGTCGTCGCCGTGACACCGGGCGGCACCGCGATGGCGGCGTGGACGGAGATCCGCGACGGGAGCTGGTACGCGGTCGCCCGCCGCCTGGGGCTCGACGGCACGCTCGGCGCGGCCATCACCCTCGGCTCCGGCTCGGCAGAGAAGCCGGCCATCGGTGTCGACCGGAGCGGCCGGTTCGTCGTCGCCTGGGCGCGCGGCTCGGACGTCGTGGCCAAGCGGATCACCTCGACGACCGTCTCCCCGACGAAGGTGCTCACCTCGCCGATCGCGTCGTACGGCGGCTTCGGCATGGTCCGTGCCGGTGTCGACCGGGACGGCGACGCGGTCATCAGCTACCGCTCCGGCGGTGGCTCCGTCGCACAGGTCTGGGCCTCGCGCTGGAGCCGCACCGGCACCCTGTCGGCCCCGCTGCGCATCTCGGCCGCCACGGACAACGTGGGCCTCCACCACGCCCTCGCGACGGACCTCGACGGCGACTCGATGATCGTGTGGACCCGCTACACCAGCGGCAAGACCGAGTTGCTCGGCCGCCGGCTGTCCGCGGGCGGCACCCGCGGCAGCGTCACGACCCTCGGCCCCGGCGACCGTCCCGACCTGGCCCTCGACGACGACGGCGACGGCATGGTCGTCTTCCACACGGTCGTTCCCAAGTCGACGCCCCCGTACAGCTACACGAAGGCCACTGCCCGCCTGATCAGCCGCTCGGGCACGTTCGGCACGGCGAGGACGCTCACGTCGGACGGCCGGGTCCCCCAGGTCGACGCCCGCCCGAGCTCCCTGTTCACGGTGATCTGGCAACAGGAGACCTACCCGTACACGATCAGGTCCGTCACCGGACCCTGACCGGCCTCAACTCACTCCCGCCCTGCCCCGCTCGGCGGTTCCCCTCAGCACTCCGTGAAGGAGACACATGCGCAAGCGCGCTGCCCTTGCCGTCCTCACCGCCGTCGCCGCAGCGGCAGGCTTCGCCGTCCCTGGTGCCTACGCGGACGACAACGTGGGCGACATCCAGGTCGACAGCGTCGTCGTCAACGGCGGCAAGAACATCGTGGTCGACACGGCCGACAAGACGATCACGGTCTCGGTCACCGCCACCGACCCGTCGGGCATCTGGGACGCCGACTTCAACCTGTGGCGGGGCCCGGACGGCTCCGACCCCTACTACAGCGCCGAAGGCCTCATCGATCCCAACGAGAACACCACCCCGGCGGACTGTGTCGCCTCCAGCAGTACGACGTCGACCTGCTCGAAGACCTTCACCTTCGAACCGGACTGGTGGCTCACGAACGCCGACGCCGGCACCTGGAAGGTCCAGGCCCAGGTGTCGGCCAACGACGGCAGCTACACCGACCGGTGGGCCTACACCACCACCCGCCTCCAGCGGCACTCCAAGCTGACCGTCAACGCGAGTCCCGAGCCGATCGCCAAGGGCAAGACGCTGACCATCACCGGCAAGCTCACCCGCGCCAACTGGGACACGCTCGACTACCGGGGCTACACCAACCAGCCGGTCAAGCTCCAGTTCCGCAAGGCCGGTGCCACGACCTACACCACGGTCAAGACCGTGTACACCAACAGCACCGGCAACCTGACGACCACGGCCCTCGCCTCCGAAGACGGCTACTGGCGCTGGAACTTCGCAGGTACGACCACCACCCCGGCCGTCCCGGCAACCGGCGACTTCGTGGACGTGCAGTAGCCCCAACGCTGCCGCGCTCGCACGGCGAGCACAAGCAGGTGAGCTCGGAGACACCCCTCGACGGCGGCCCGACACCGCCAGGCCCCCTCACGGGCGGCCTGGTCTTCACCGCCTACGGCGCCGCACTGTTTGCCCTGTGGAAGCTCTGTTCACCGAGCGGGACGCCTGAGTCGCGGACCAACGATCGACGGTCGGCGGCGACCCCCAACGGACAAACCCCAGGTCTCTGACCTGGGGTTCTGTTGCGCGCTCTTGGCTTGGAAAGCGATGGGGCCAGCGGTGGTACGCCCGCCGCCTCCTTGAAGCGCAGGGCGAAGACGGCCCCGGTCATGGCCGCCGCGCGCGAGTTCGGTGAGCTGCCAGGGGTGGGACGGGGCGCCGTGCATCAGGCGGAGCGCCGGGGCCAGGCGCATGTGACCGGAAACGTCATATTCGGCGCGGTACGGCTCCATCCTGCCAGCGGTAGAGGTCGCGCAGCAGGGAGATCTCGGCGCCGTGATGGATCAGCTCCCTGTTGACGTGCAGGACGATGCCCTCCATGGGAAACCGTTCCGGACCGACCGCGGGCGGGTTCTCCAGGTCTGAGTCCGAGAGTTCGCGGACCCCCGCGTTCCATCTCCCGTACATCTCGTCGAGCTGTTTCAGCGCCTCGTCGGCGGTCCCCGCGTAGGCGAACGTCCGGGAGTCGACGTCCTGGCCGCCGAAGTGCCATCCGACCCGATAGCCCATGCACGAGACGATGATGTGCGCCAGCCGCCAGGCGATCGTGGTCACCGGCGCCGGTGCCGGCACCGCGTCGGGCGACGCGGAGTCCATCGTCCACTGCCCCGAACCCGCCGACACCGGTGCGGCCGACGTGCCACGTGGGCGGATGCTCCAGCAGCCGCGCACCGGCTCCCAGAAGTACTCCTCATCGGCAAGACCGTGCAGCCGCGGCCGCAGGTTCTTGTGCCAGTGCCGGTCCAACTGGTCCGCGAGTCGCTCGCTTCTCGTCATTTCCACACACTACTGACGACGGAGACCTGGCTGCGACCCTCGCGGACGCCGTCGCCGGCCGTGTGCCGCGGGTCCGGTCCGCCCTGCCCCGCCGGGCGGATCCCACTCACCACTCCGCTTTCTCGGCTCAGTCCGGTTGGCGTGGTGACAGCACGCCCCCGCGGTCGCAAGTGCCTATCAAGCCGTAGGGAACTCCCGACAGTTCACGGAAGCCGGCCGACACGTGTGAACTCTCAAGTAATCTCACGGCTCGACGGTGAGACCCCGGTCGGCTTCAACCACTTCGGATTCCACATCGAGGACACGACGGCCACCACCGAGGCCCTGCTGGCGGCCGGTACGCCGAAGCCGGCTGAACGTTTCACCGACCGCCCCTTCGCCGAGTACCGCGCCATGGATCCGGAGGGCAACTGGTTCGACCTCTCGGAGCACGGCTTCGGAGGCCCGCGGCCACCGTCGGACTCCACCGGCTCCTGAACCGCGACCCCTGGGTCTGCGAGTCCCATCGGTTCTGGACGACGAGGACTCCGACCCTGTGGGCCGCGAGGGCTCGCTCAGCGCTGGAAGGGCATCGTCCAGCAGTTGGACGTGGTCGGCTTGCCCTCCAGCCGGTCGGTGAGCCAGGAGATCGCCGCTGTCTGGTCGGTGATGAGGGGGGTGAGGTGGTTGGTGAGGATCCTGTCGCCGAGGTTGGGCAGGTCGACGGCCGCGTAGGTGACGTTGCCACCCTTGCGGCACCAGTCCACGGCCAGTCGGCGGGCCTGGGCGTGCGGAACGATGTCGTCCTGGACGCCGGTGGCGACACGGACGGGACCGGCCGGTTTGAGCGTCCCGATGCGCTGCTTGTCGAGGACGGCCTGGGCGCGTGGTTCCTCAGCGATGATCTCGGCGACGGACTTGCCGCTGTTCGTCCACGCCGCGCTCCGCGCGAAGCCGAAGCGGACGATGGCTTCGCCGACGCACATGGTCGACGTGTCGGCGAGGGCCTTGCGCCCGGCGTCGTTGAGGTTCGCCTCGCTGATGCCGCGCATGTCGGGGTAGGCCTGGGCGAAGCCGTTGATCGCCCAGCCCAGGGCAGCGGCCGCTGAACAGCGCGCCTGCTTCACGACGGTCGTAGCCCGGGGCCGCTCCAGCCACTCGGGGCCATCGAGCTCGCGCAACATGGCGGCCACCCGTTCCGCTTTCTGCTTCGTCCCGCCCGGATCCCGGCCATCCGCAGCGGACCTCGCCGGCCCGACGTCACTCGGTCAGGGGCAGGAGCAGCCGGCGCAGGCACCTTTCCCCGCATCGGCGCGCTGTCGGCGCGCGGCCTCAGGTGAGGGAGGCGGCCAGACAGGCGAAGGCGGCCATGATGACGGCGACGCGGACGTAGTGGAGGCGCCCCCAGCGGTTCAGCTGCTGCTTCCAGTCCTCGGGCCGGTTCTCGGGGGTCCACGTCTTGTTCCGGTTGTTGATCGGGACGAGCAGCAGGAGCGACATGACGACGCTGAGGATCAGAAGCGCTCCGGCGGTGACGACGAGACCGGTGCCGTCGTGATGCCATCCGGCGACGGCCCAGACGCCGACGAGGACGAGTGAGCCGATGTACCAGACCGGCATCAGGGCGCCGAGCATCCGGCCTCCATGGGCATGGCCGAGTTGGCTGCTGTCCTCCGGGAGGGCGTCGAGGATCCGGTTCATGACGAAGGCGACGGAGAACTCCACCCCCACCATCACCCCGACGACCACGACGGTGACGACCTCGAGTGCGTTGAGCATGATGACCCCTCCTGGGATCTAGCGCCGCTAGATGTCGAGTCAACGCTAGCTCTGCTGCCGCTCGATTGTCTAGCGCTGCTAGAATCGATTCATGTCGGTACAGGAACGCAAGCAGCGGGAACGGGCAGAGCGCGAGCGCCTCATCGTGGCGACAGCCCGTGAACTCGCCGAACAGCAGGGCTGGGACGCGGTCACCACCCGCCGGCTCGCCGAACGCATCGAATACAGCCAGCCCGTGCTCTACAGCCACTTCCGCGGCAAGCGCGAGATCATCGGCGCCGTCGCCCTCCAGGGCGCCACAGAGATGGCCGCAGTGATGCGGGCCGCGACCGCCGCCGTGGACGGCCCGCGCGAGCGGGTCGCCGCCCTCGCCCGCGCGTACCTCGACTTCGCCGAACGCAACCCGGCGGTCTACGACGCCATCTTCCAGCTCGACGGCGGTCTGGCGTACGCACAGGAGGACACCCCGGAACCTCTCAAGGACGCCTTCGCCGCGCTGCTGGAGTGCCTCGGCGAGGTCGCCGGGGACGACGTCGACCCGGGGCTGTTCACCGAGGTGTTCTGGGCGTCCCTGCACGGGGTGGCGACCCTGACCCGGTCGGGACGGCTGCCACCGGAGTACACCGAACTGAGGGTGGAGCTGCTGGTGGACCGGCTCGCCATCGTCCTGGCCAATCAGCGCTTGCCTTGCCACACCAAGAGGTCGTCACCAGGACTCCGCGACTAGCAGCCTTATCGTGCATCACCCCCGCCAATGCCCGCACTGTCTCAACGGGCACTGCTTTTTCGACCTCTTCGCCTGGATGGCGAAGACAGTGATCCCGACCGGGTCCCGCTGGACCGCGACGGCGTCCACACCGTCATCTCGCGAGCCCTGAGTACGCCACGTCTCGAAGCCCATTGCTTCGAACAGTCTCAACGACTGGGGGCACTGCCTCCAGATCGTGCGGATGGCGGGAAAGCTTAGAAGCCGTCGCCATACCCATCACAGAGTCCGTCGATCGAACGGGCGTCTCGATCGGTTGATCGCGGGCCCCGCCCGGCATGAGAGCAGGGCTTGGCGGTACGGGGAGTTCGGGGGAGGGGACGGCCGCGCGCTGCTACGGTCGGGCGCCATGAGCTGGCTTCCCGATGGCTTCGTCCACCCCGTACTGGTACCGCTGCCGGGCGGTGGTCATCACCTGCGGCCGATCCGGGAGGCGGACACCCCGCTCGACTATCCGGCTGTGATGGGTTCGCGCGAGCGGCTGTGGACGATTTTCGGCCCGGCCTGGGGCTGGCCCGCGGCCACCATGACCTACGAGGCCGACCAGGCCGACCTGTTGCGACACGAGAAGGAGATCGCCGCACACCAGTCCTTCAACTACGCGCTGTTCGACGCGGCGGAGACAGCTCTGCTCGGCTGCGTCTACATCGACCCACCGGAGAAGGCCGGCGCCGACGGCGAGATCTCCTGGTGGGTGGTGGACGAGCTGGTGGGCAGCAAGGTCGAGCAAGCCCTCGACGCGCTGGTGCCGCAGTGGATCGCCGCCGACTGGCCGTTCGAGCAGCCGCGCTTCCTCGGCCGCGAGATCTCCTGGTCGGACTGGCTCGCCCTGCCGGAACATCCCGACGCGTAAGCATTTTTTGCCGTAATGCTCTTGGGACTTGGTGATCGAGCAGACGCCTCGAATGGGTAGTCGTCGGGTGCTCGGTGCATGCGAGAAGGGCCTTCTGAACAGCTCGCTGGTGTCGAGCGCACTCCCCAGCTGTCGGCGAGGGTGTCGACCAGGACGAGGCCGCGTCCGGATTCCTCGTCCTGGGCCGCCAGCCGTGGCTGGGGCAGCTGAGGGCTGAGGTCGCTCACCTCGACGGCGAGTTCGGTGGCGGTGCGGCGCAGGTGGAGTGCGACGGGGCCTTCCGCGTGCTGGACGGCGTTGGTGAGAACCTCGGAGACCAGCAGCCTGACGTCGTCGGCTCGGTGGGCGCAGTCCCAGGCGGCGAGGGTCTCGACCACGAAGGAACGGCCCGCGGGCACCGCGGAGGCAGTGGCCGGCAGTTCTGTACGGGCGATGTCCAGCGGGGCGGCGGGGAGCTCGTCGTCGTGGCCGTCGGAATCAGGCAGCAGCGCGGCGAGTACGCGGTCGGCGGCCTCCTCGAGGCCGCCGGAGAGCTTGAAGGCGTCGTCGAGGACGGTGGTGAGCTTGTCGATCTGGTACTCGATGTCGCTGCCGGGGGTTTCGACCAGGCCGTCGGTGTACAGCACGAGGGCGGCGCCGGGTGGGATGGCTGCGCTGGACTGCTGGTAGAGGATGTCGCCGACACCGAGAGGGGCGTTCACCGGCGCGGGAAGCCGGCCGACGCCGTCGCCGGGGGTGGCGACGAGGGTGGGCAAGTGGCCGGCGGAGCACAGGGTGACGGAACCGGCGTCCGGGGCTATGACCAGGTAGCAGCAGGTGACCAACTGGTCCGGGACATCGAGGTCGTCGACGACCGCGTCCAGAGCCTGCATGAGCTGTCGGGGCTGCATTCCGGTCTTGGCCAGGGCATGGGCGGCGGAGCGCAACTGGCCCATGACGGACGCCGCTTCCAGACCTCGGCCCATGACGTCGCCGATGAGGATGCCGACACGGCCGGCGCCGAGCGGGATCAGATCGAACCAGTCGCCGCCCACGCCGGCGCCCTGGGTCGCGGGCCGGTAGCGGCTGGCGGCCGCCAGGCCGGGGATGGCGGGCGGGGTGCCCATGAGGCTGCGCTGCAGGGTGAGGGCGATGTGCTTCTGCTGCCTGTACAACTCGGTGAGTTCGGCCTCGGCACGCTTGCGGTCGCTGACGTCACGGACGATGGCGCAGGCGCCGACGACCGCTCCGGCGGCGTCCCGGGTCGGCCACAGCGTGACATCGACGTCGAGCATGGCACCCGTGCTGGTGACCCGCAGCGTTTCGAAATGCTCGATCTTCTCGCCCTGCCGCAACCGTTCCAGCAACTGGGTGATCTCGTCCTTGCGCTCCGGGGTGGCCAGCAACGACACGTGCTGCCCGACCGCTTCCTCGGATGTGTAGCCGTACAGCCGCTGGGCGGCGGTGTTCCAGTACGTGATGCGGCCGTCCAGCGTCTTGGCGAGGATCGCGTCCTGAGAGGACTCGACCAGGGCGGCGAGCTCGGTGATACGCGCCTCGGCGGCCTTGCGTTCGCTGACGTCACGGACGGCGGCGGAGACGAGGAGCCCGTCAGCGGTCTCCAGGGGGCTGAGGCTGATCTCGACGGGGAACTCGCTGCCGTCCTTGCGCAGTCCGTGCAGTTCGAGCCCGGCCCCCATCGGGCGCACCTGCCGGGCGCCGGCATAGCCGTCCCGGTGCCGGGTGTGCTGGGGCTGGAACCGCTGTGGCACCAACAACTCGACCGGACCGCCGAGTAGTTCGTCGCGCCGGTAGCCGAAGAGGGCCTCGGTCTGTGCGTTGACGAGTTTGATGGTTCCCTTGTCGTCCACGATCACCATCGCGTCCGGCGCCGCCTCCAACAGCCCCTGAAACCGGTCCTCGACCGTCCCGGGGGTGCTCGCACGGCTCGTGGTGCCGCGCCGGCGGCCGGTGTCCTTGGCAGCTTCTGCTCTGCCGGTCGACCCGGATGTGATCGTGTCGCTCATGGCGGCCCCAACTGACTGGCAGGTTGCGGTGAGTCGGCCATCCCAGCGCATTCCGGCCAAGCCCGCGCCCCGCTGCCCCTTACTGTCCCGCAGACGGCCGTACCTGCCTGCTCGCGACCGGACCCTGTTCCTGTCTGGCGGAACGAGAAAGGTGCGCTGCCCCTGGTCGGCACCGTCCGACCCGGTGTTCCCACATCCGTGCGAGCCGTTCACCGAGACACCCGGATCGCTCAGGTGCGACGCCTCGCCCGGTCCGTACGCGCGCTGTGCGACCACGATGAGAACGAAGATCATCAGTGCCCGCGGCGGAGCCATGAGATCTGATCTTGCGAGTGCCTGCGCGGTGACCTGGCCGCGGGTCCGCGTCACACCTGCGTCCCCAGCCTGTGGATGCAGGTGGGCGACCCTTGTGGTGGGGATCCGGCGCCCTTCTGACACGCATCTGGCACGCGGCGAGTGATCACAGCGGACAGCAAAAGGGCCCAGGTCTCTGACCTGGGCCTTCTTCATGGCGCGGGTGACGAGAATCGAACTCGCGCTCTCAGCTTGGGAAGCGATGGCTTGCATGGCCGGATGTTCGTTGACCTGCGCGGATTCATCGTGCCGACACCGTCGTGCGGGCCTGATCACACCCCCGTTGACCGTGGTTGCCCCCTCTTACGGGCACGCTCTGGGCACGACACCACTGGCGATCGAGTCATATGCGCGCGCGGCCCTTCGCACCGATCGGTCGGCTTGTCTGCCTGGCTGACCTGGAGTGTCCGCTGCGACTGCAGTCCGGCACTCTGACATGGCCGTGTCGATGTTGGTGACGTATTCTTCTATGTACATCACCAACATTGTGCGGGAGGTGCCACATGTCTGTGACCCAGATCGACATCGACGATGACGCCCTGGAACGCGCCATGGCTCTGGCCAAGGTCAGGACGAAGAAGGAGGCGGTCAATCTCGCTCTGCACTTCTACGCCGAGCAACAGGAGCGTGCGGCACGCATAAGCCGTCACTTCGAGCGTGCGCGTGAGTGGGGTGCCGTCGAGGACGCCGAGCGCCTGCACCGGGGGGAGAAGCACAGCCGGTGATCTACTTGCTCGACACGTCCGGCCTGGTCCGGTTGCTCCGCGATGCGAGACTTCAATCGGCCTGGTACGACGCGATCGACGCCGGGGCCATCGCATCCTGCTATGTGCAACGCGCCGAGTTTCTTCACAGCGCCCGGACCGGACGCGAGTACGACGAGATCGTGGAGATGTTCACCGATCTCTACCCCGACGTGTCGGTGCCGAAGAACGCGGGGCGCTGGATCGGCGCGGTGCAACACCGTATGGCCCAGGCCGGGGAGCATCGCAGTGCCTCGGCGGTTGATCTCGTGATCGCTGCCACTGCGGCCCACCACGGCTTGGCCGTCCTCCACGACGATGCCGACTACCGTGCCATCGCCCGGCACGCGTCCGACCTGGCCGAGCACAACATCCACGACGTCTCCTGAGCCGCTTTTGTCACCCGACACGTTCTGGACGGGGGCGTAGTGCGAAGACGCCGCCTTCGTTCGGTGGCACGCTGACGGATCTGCAGGGGCATGCGGAGCCGGGGCTGGCCGGCCTCCCTCGCAAACGCTCCGGCGTGGCGGGCCGGATCTCGCCGTCCCTCCCCCTCCGAGGACGGCGAGGCTCTGCAGAGCGTCATACGTCGGCAGCCGGACCTCGACGACGCCCTCCCCGACGTACTGGAACGCATCCGTACGGCCGCCGAGCGCGTCCCCGGCAACATGGTCCAGTCGGCCAGTCCCGCCGTGAGCCAGGCAGACCTGGACCGTGGCAACGCCGAGTCCGGCCTCATCTGTAGCGTCGACGACGCCATACACCGGCTCTACGCCACAGTAGTAACTCCCCTGGACCGTCCGGCAGTTCGCCGGAAATCGCCCGCAGAACCGGTGCGGTTGTGATGCGCCAGCCGCCCACCGGACCCAGGCAACAAACAACCCCAGGCCGCTGACCTGGGGGTTTTCGTGGAGCGGGTGACGAGAATCGAACTCGCGCTCTCAGCTTGGGAAGCGACGGCGCTTCAACGCTGACACCGCTTCTGACCTGGGGACACATCGCTTGCGAAGCAGCTTCGAGGGCTGATTCCGCACCGCTGTTCACCGTGGTTGTCCGCTCTTATGGGCACGCTGTGGGCACGGTTTCGAGTAGCGGCGGGTAGGAGACATGTGCGAGCGGGCTCTGGGGCTGACTCGGCCGGTTCGGAGAAGCAGCCGGAGGACCTTTCGCGAGTGCACAGGATTCCCGTGCCAGTGAGATGCCCGGACCGTCAGGGCGGCGATGCACGGGAAGCCCCGGTCGTGGTGGACGAAGCGTCAGTCCCTGTCGGTCGGCCGTGGCAGCCACCGGGAGCCGGCTTCGGCGGCCCCTCGGAGCACCGCTTCACAGATGGGCTGCCGCTGTCGGGCGGAGAGTGAAGCCACCGACCGAAAGGCTCGGACCTCCTTGGTTCGCCCCCATGGGAGGCATGATCTTGTCGTGGTGAGCCTGCTGACTCGCGGCATCCCGGCAACCAGGTCGGCGGCCGCAGTCGTTCATGTACGGCCGAGACCGTCCCCCGCCAGTCGGAGGGGGTCGGTCGGCCGACCGGCGGGGCACCTCCCGAAGCCCGGCGGATGGTCGACCGCCCACCGCCTCGGCAGCGTTGTCCCGGTGACCGAGATCGAAAACGCCAAGAAGACGCCTGCCCAGCCCTTACCCGCACCCGAGCCCCCCCACGGCGACGGAACGCCCTTCGTCGACGGCGCGGCTGGTCGGGGTGGATCTCGCCCGTGCACTGGCCGTGTTCGGAATGTTCGCCGTGCACACCGGCCCCTTCAACCCCTTCCCAACGTCCGGAAGCGGCGTTGGCGAATGGGTCGTCTGGCTGGCGAGCGGCCGGGCCTCGGCGCTGTTCGCCACCCTCGCCGGGTTCTCGCTGGTGCTGATCGCCGGCCGCCTGGAGCCGAAAACCGGACTGGCCGGCCGGCAGGCGAAGGCCAGGATCGTGATCCGGGCCGTGATCCTGCTCGTGGTGGGCACCGCGCTGGCGATGACCGACTTCGGCGGCGCCGTCATCATCAATTTCTACGCGGTGTTCTTCCTGCTGGCCCTGCCCCTGGTGCGGCTGCGGGCCAGGACGCTCGCGATCATCGCGGTCGCGCTCGCGGTCGTCACGCCGCAGCTGGCGTACGCCCTGCGGGCACTGCTCAGCGAGTCGGTCGTGAACACGATCGACTCGTACGACCCGCTCGCGCGACTCTCCGGCGTGGGCGTGCTCGACTTCCTGCTCACCGGCTTCTTCCCGGCGATCACCTGGATGACGTTTGTGGTCACCGGTATGGCGCTCGGCCGGCTGGACCTGGCCTCCGGTGCGGTGCGGCGGCGGCTGGCCGTGGTCGGTCCCGCGCTGATCGCGTTCGGATACGGTGTCTCGTGGCTGGCGCTCCGGTTGACCGGTGGCGCGGAGAAGATGATGGCCGGGATGCCTGGCATGATGGACTTCGACGTCCTGAAGGACCGCGGTGCCATGAAGGATCCCGGCATGGCAGAAGAGTCCTTCGACCTGCCGGTCGGCGGTGGGCTGTGGGGCCCCGACGCGTGGGGATTGCTGGCGGCCGAGCCGCACAGCGCTTCCACATTCGACCTCGTCGGCTGCATCGGGATCGCGATCACCGTGATCCTGTGCGCGACGACGGCGATGGACCGACTGCCGTGGCTGCGTCGCCTGGCAACGCCGGTCATCGCCGTCGGCACCATGTCCCTGACCCTGTACGTGGGCCACATCCTGGTGATCCTGGCCCTGCCCGGCGAAGCGGTCAC
The DNA here is from genome assembly GCF_031348265.1 of Streptomyces collinus. Taxonomy (NCBI): domain Bacteria; kingdom Bacillati; phylum Actinomycetota; class Actinomycetes; order Kitasatosporales; family Streptomycetaceae; genus Streptomyces; species Streptomyces collinus. The sequence continues at coordinate 4,664,368 of NZ_CP133771.1, forward strand.
CCCGCCGCAGTCCGCCTCTTTCGGGCTGCTGCTCTGCTTCATCGCCGGGGCCACCGTGTTCGCGGCGGTCTGGTCCCGCTTCTTCCGCCGCGGACCGCTGGAGTACCTGCTCAACAACGCCACGAAACTGGCACATCGCGTCCGCTGAGCCTCGGGCGTGCACCACCAGAAGTCCGAGCGTGTTCCGCCTCAACCCTGATGTCAAGGACTTTCGCCATGGCCGTCATCCCCACAGCCCGGAGCACCGGCGCCCATGGCCTCCGCCGGGAAACGCACCGCCGCGCCGACCGGCCGGAAGCTCCGGCGCGCTGGGAACGCCCGGCGCTGGCCGCGGTGCTGGGCGTCGCCGCACTGCTGTACGCCTGGGGCATGGGGCACGCCGCGATCCACCCGTACTACAGCGCGGCGATACGGTCGATGGCCACCAGTTGGCGGGCCTTCTTCTTCGGCGGTCTCGACACCAGCGGTTCGATCACCCTCGACAAGGTGCCCGGCGCCTTCTGGCCGGATGCCCTCTCCGTATGGATCTTCGGGCCGCACACGTGGGCGGCCCGAAGATCCATGTGATCGAGGGCGTGCTCACCGTATGGCTGCTGCACCGGATCGTACGGGCATGGGCCGGGCCGTTCGCCGCCGCCGCCGCCCTGCAAAAGGCGGTGCAAACCGGGCGGCTGCTCCCGTTGATCACGTGTGGCGTCTGGGTCGGGCTCGCCTTCCAGACGAAGATGCTGCAGGCCTGACTCGTCCTGCCGGTCTTCGCCGTGGTGTATCAACTCACCGCGCCCAACCCGCCGTTGCAGAGGGCTCTGCGCCTCCTGCTGAGCGGTGCGGTCACGCTGGCCGTCTCCTGCTCGTGGGTGCTGATCGCGTGGGTGACACCCGCGGCCAACCGCCCGTATGTCGACGCCACGTCGAACAACAACCCCTTCAGCCTGGTCTTCGGCTACAACGGCCTGAGCCGCTTCAGCGACGACACACCGCGTTCGGCGCCGTCCCGGCCGCCGGCCGTATGACCGGAAACACCGGCTGGGGGATGCTCGTCAACCACACCGTCGGCCCGCAGATCGCCTGGTTCCTGCCGCTCGCCGTGCTCGCCGTCGTCACGGCTCTGGTCTGGCGCGCCCGCGAGCCGCGGACCGACCTGCTGCGTGCGGGTTTCCTCCTCTGGGGCGGTTGGCTCACCGTCCATGCCGTGGTGTTCAGCGTCTCCAACGGCAATCACGTCTACTACACGGCTGTGCTCGCACCGGCGATCGCCGCGCTGGCCGGAGGCGGGCTCGCGCTCTTTTGGTCCGCGTACGAGGCGGGCGGCCGACGACGGCTGTGGCTGCCGTCGGCGATCGCGCTGACGGTGGCCTGGGCGCTCGTACTCGACCGGCCGACCTGGTTCGCCTCTCGGCTGCTGGTATTCGCCGTGATCTTCGCGGTGTGCGCGGCGTTCGGCCTGTGGCCCAGCGCGTCACGCGCCTCCCGGCGCCTGGTCCAAGGCTCTGTGGCCGCCGGAATCGCGGCCACACTGCTCGTACCCGCCGGCTGGGCCGTCTCCTCCCTCGACCCGCACTTCGCGGGCGCTTCCACGTCCCCGACGGCCGGCCCGGTCGGCGAGTTCCACCACCGGGCCCTCCACGACCCGCCCGCTCTCCGCCGGGCCGAGCTCGACCGGCCCAGCGCCCGCGACACCGCCCTGCTGGACTACCTCGTCGCGCACCGCAAGGGCGAGAAGTACCTGCTCGCGACCCAGGCCGCCTACCCCGCGGAACGTCTGCTGCGCGCTCAGGCCCAACCCGTGCTCGTCATGGGGGGATTCACCGGGAAGACCCCCTTCCCCAGCGCCCCGCAGCTCGCCAACCTGATCGCCACTCACCAGCTCCGCTACGTGCTGCTCACTCACCTGCGACCCACCACCCCCGCCACGTCCGCGCACGGGCTCGGACTTCTACGACTACCTGGGTGTCCCCTGGACCTTCCCCGACGCGGTCACCCGCCGCCCCGAGAAGGACCGCGCACGCTCCGTCGACAGCTCCGGCTATGTCCGGCTGGTGTACGGATACCGCTCGCCCGGTCCCTGACCGGCCAGCCCCCGTCGGCTGCCGGCGGCCCCGGCTCCCCGGGGACCGACGAGCGGGACTCACGGGTCGCCGCCATGCAGGGTTGATGTGCCCCTCCTACCCCGGGCGGGTCTTTCCAGCCACTCGGCGGGGGAGGACCCGACAATCGCCGGATGTGCGGCGAGCGGCCGGGCGTCCAGGCTGAAGGCATGACACAGCACGTTCGTGACAAGGAGCCCGAGACCGCCGTCGAGCCTGGCAGAGGCCGGTTGCTGGAACCTCTCTGCCTGACGCTGATGGCGGGCGCCGGTGTCCTGTTCGTCGTCCATCCTGAGTTCTACGAAGCAGGGGTGCACCTCTTCGCGTCGCGGGCGGCCTCACTGGTCCACTGAGCCGGCGATCGCAGATCTCTTCGCGAGGCGTTGCTGCACGGGCGGCCTCTCTCCGACCGTCGTACGCCTGATCTCCGCACCCCAAGGCCCTCCGGCGGGCCGATGCCCGCAACCGCTGACGCGGTGCACGGCCGACCACGTAGGAAAGGAATCCTGTGAACACCGCATCCGCCCCAGAGGCGACGGGTGCCGAGTCCTTGCGCGCCCGCGAGACGCTCAAGGCGCTGTACGGGTACGTCCGTCCGCACCGGTGGGCCGTCGCGCTCGGTCTGCTGTTGGCGCTGGTAGGGGCCGCCGGAGGGCTGCTGCAGCCGCTGGCCACGAAGACGCTGGTCGACCGGCTCTCGTCCGGTGGCACGATCGGCACCATTCTGCTGGCCATGACCGTTCTGGTCCTGCTGAGCATGGTGGCCGAGGCGTTCGGTGCCTATGTGCTGGAACGGACGGCGGAGTCGGTGGTGCTCGCCGCCCGCCGCAGCCTCATCGGACGGTTGCTGCGGCTGCGCCTCACGGAGGTGGACCGGATGCAGCCGGGCGATCTGATGTCCCGGGTGACCTCCGACACCACGCTGTTGCGGGCCGTCAGCACCCAGGCGGTGGTCTCCGCGGCGACGGGGGCGGTGACGCTGGTCGCGGCGGTCGTGGTGATGGCGTTCCTCGATGCCGTCCTGCTGGGCGTCACGCTCGGAGTCGTCGCGGTCGTCGGTGTGGCCGCCGCGCTGGTGATGCCGAAGATCGGGCAGGCCGCCGAGCGTGCGCAGGCGGCTGTCGGGGAGATGTCCACGGGCCTGGAGCGGGTCTTCGGCGCGTTCCGCACGGTGAAGGCGTCCGGCGCCGAGGAGCGGGAGGCCGCTCGCGTCGAGGCGGCGGCACGCAGGGCGTGGCGCCACGGCGTGCGCAGCGCGAAGTGGGAGGCCGTGCTGGGTTCGGCGGACGACCTCGCCGTCGAGCTGGCGTTCCTCGCGGTACTCGCCGTCGGCGGGGCGCGGGTTGCGTCCGGGGACATGCCCGTGTCCACGCTCATCGCGTTCCTGCTGTACCTCTTCTACCTGATGGAGCCGGTGTACAAGCTGGTCGAGGCAGCGTCCCAGTACCAGGAGGGCGCGGCCGCGATCGCCCGGATCGCGCAGGTGGACCGCCTGGCGACAGAGAAGCAGGACCGGCACCTGTCGGCGCGGCCCGCGGCGACCAAGACGCTGCGGCCACGTCCGGCGTCGGTTCGCTTCGAGGAGGTGTCCTTCCGCTACGGGACCGGGTTGCCGGACATCCACCAGCGGGTGGACTTCGAGGTGCCGGGCGGCGGGATGACGGCGTTCGTCGGCCCGTCGGGCGCGGGCAAGTCGACGGTCTTCGCGCTCGTCGAGCGGTTCTACGAAGCGACCGGCGGCCGTGTCCTGGTCGACGGCAAGGACGTGACGAAGTGGCCGCTGTCCGAGCTGCGGTCCGTCATCGGATACGTCGAGCAGGACGCGCCGGTGCTGGCCGGCACGCTGCGGGAGAACCTGGTCTTCGCCGCGCCCGGCGCGACCGACGACGAGATTCGCGAGGTCCTCACCCGGACCAGGCTCGACGCCCTCGTCGAGCGTCTCCCGCACGGCCTGGACACCCCGGTCGGGCACCGCGGCACGAAACTGTCCGGCGGCGAGCGCCAGCGCATCGCGATCGCCCGCGCGCTGCTGCGCAGGCCCCGGCTGCTGCTCCTGGACGAGGCGACCTCGCAGCTCGACGCCGTCAACGAGCTGGCACTGCGGGACGTCATCGCCGAGACCGCACGTGAGACCACCGTGCTGGTGGTGGCCCATCGCCTGTCGACCGTCACGGACGCCGACCGCATCGTCGTCCTGGACGCGGGCAAGGTCCGCGCGGTCGGCACCCACGAGGAGCTGGTGGCCGAAGACGAGCTGTACGCGCAGCTCGCGGCGACGCAGCTCCTGACCTCGGCGGGACGCCCCCGTGGGTGAGACGGGCCTGACCTGTGGGCTCGCCGGTGCCGTCGGCCGTCATCCACCGGCTGCCCCCGCCGCGCAGCCGGCAGCCAGCCGGCTGCGGCGGTTCGCTGCCCGCCCAGTCCGTCCCTCACCCGGGAGTCCCCATGCCCGTGCTCATGGCCAAGGGCGAGCAGGCCCGCTGAGCAGGCCGGACGGCCGCCCGCTCGACCTGATGCGCACGGCATCGGCCGGCAGCCCACTCCGCGCCCCGGTACGCCCCTCCCCACCGCGGGCTCCCACGGCGCTGATCATGGCGGCGGTGACCGCGCCGCCGACACCCGGCACACCGTCCAACGGTTCGCAGCACACGAGGATTTCGGGGAGTACGCACGCCTGCGCCGCGACGCCCTGCTGCGCATCAACCTGAGGACCGAGTGATGGCGCGCACGCAGAGCGGAGGCCAAGGAGCACCCACCGCCGAGCACTGGAGATCCTCCGTCAGGAACCGACGCCCTCGCGGCCTGATACCCACAGGGCAGCCCCCGGCCGCGCACGGACGGGAGTCGGCGGGTGTCCCGACTGCCGATTCACGTTCGCTGGGGCGTTCACTTGTGGAGCTCCCCTGGACGGCTGGTCATCCACCGCACCGCGTCCGAGGCCGGGCGCCATTTGAACTTTGAGCTCTCAGCCACACCGGCGGCCGCCGTGTCCTGACCCGCACCGGTCCTTGCCCCCGGGCCGCACCGACACCGGGCCCACGCATGTCCCGAGTTGTCCAGACGTCGTCCACGGACGACCGGTTGGCGCCAAGCGGAGCTGAGATCAGTGGGCCAGGGACCACAGCCGAGGCCCGCAAGGGTGAACCCCTTGCGGGCCTCGGACGGCTGACCAGGCCGGGATGGGCAGGAAGCGGGCCCCCGGCCTGACCTCACCGGATGTACTTGGCGGGCTTGGTGGCTGCGTTGAGCAGGTACTCCAAGGGGCCGCGGCGGAAGAAGCGGGACCAGATCGCGGCGAACACGATCGCCCCCAGGATGTACGTGAGCACGGGTACCCAGGACTTCGTGGTGCCGGCGCCGGAAGCGGGCCACGCGGACTGTGCGAGGAAGTGGCCGACGTAGGCGGTCAGGGACATGGTGCCCACTGCGATGACCGGTTTCGCCAGGCGGCGCAGTCGCGGCAGACGGTCGACGGCCACCGTCGCGCCCACGATCACGAGGATCGCGACACCCAGGCAGCCGATGGTGTCGAGGGTGGTGCCGGTGTGCGACACGGCACCCAGCAGGTCCGAGGCCGACTGCCCGGGCCCGCCGGACCCGCTGCCCATGGACCCTGCCCCGGACCCGCTGCCCATGGACCCTGCCCCGGACCCGCTGCCCATGGACCCCGCTCCGGAGCCGCTGGACGGCCCTCCGCCTCCCCCGAAGCTCAACACCGCGCTCGTGCCACCCAACAGCGTGGCCAGGCCGTAGGCGCCTACGGTGAGGCTTGCACCGAGCGCCGCCAGGCGCCGCTGGACGGTGGCGGCGGTCAGATCGAGGCGGGCCAGCGCCATGCCGGCGATCACGAACGCCATCCACGTGATCGTCGGGTAGAGGCCCGTGAGCAGCAGATCGAGTACTCCGACGGTGCTGAGCTTCTCGAGCGGGTCGTAGGCGTTGATGCTCTGCTGGACGGAGTCGCTCAGCCACATCTTCAAAACGAACGCGAGCTGCGGCATGACGAGCGCGATCCCCGCCGCGATGATCGCCAGCGTCTTGGCGCTCAGTCGCACCACGAGCAGCGCGAGGAGGAAGTAGACGCCGTAGTAGGCGAGGATGATGATGTCCCCGTACTCCATCGCCAGCACGGTGCCCATCGCCAGCAGGATCACGGCGCGGATCGCGATCCGGGCCTTCGCCTGCCGGCCCGCCAGGCCGGTCTTCGGCTCAAGGCGGCCGGCGATCAGCATCAGCGAGAACCCGGCGAGGGTGGCGAACAGGGCCGACGAGCGCCCCTCCGCCAAGGAGTACACCCAGCTGCCGAGGTTGTTCGCGGCTGACGGCATCGGGGCAATGTGCACGATGTACATGCCGAACACCGCCAGCGCGCAGGCGAGATCCAACCCGATCAGGCGTCCCATCGAGGGGCCGGGCGAGGCCCGCACGGCGGACTCGGGCGAGGTTCGGGGCCGAGGAGGCGAGTTCTCCTGCGGCGACTGTATCTGTGTCATACACAGAATCCTTCGGTGCCGTCAGGAGGCGGACCACCCGGCAGGCTTCGGTGACCACCCCGCCGACCGGCCGGGACCACCCCGCCGACCGGCGGAACAGCGCCGCCCCGGTCGGCCGGCGGGCCCGGACGGCCAACCGCCCTACTTTATGAGGGCGTTGGCCACCACGACCATGAGCCCGAGCAGCGAGTCCACGGTGCCGATCTTCAAAGCGGAGCCCCACGTGCGACCGGCAGCGCGGGCCGCGAGCAGGCCCCAGGCGAACAGCAGCACCACGTTCACGGCGAAGGCCACGTACTCGATGCCCGCCGAGGGCCACCACCCCCAGCCCGCGCCGAGCAGCAGGACCACCGTCGGCACCGTCGCCACCACCAACGGCCACTCGGACAGCAACAGCCGCATCGCGGCGCGCACACCGTGATGGGTCCGATCGCCGCGCAGGGCGATGAGATGTGCGTAACCGTGCGCCAAGGCCGATGCGGCGGCCGTGATCAGGAGCCACTGGGCGCTGCTGAACCGGTCGGCGGGAGCCGTCTCACCCTGCTCCGTCAGGGCGGCCACCATGGAGCTGGCCAGTACCGCCCCGTACACGCCCCCGAACAGCACATGGGGCTGCGCCGCACAGCGGCGCAGAGCACGGACAGGCTGACGAAGGTACAACTCGGGCATGGCTGGGTGATCCTCGAACGGTTCGGAAATCGACTGTGGCCGGCGGACCCGGTCGGGCCCACGGACCGATCCCACCGGACGAGAACCGCCGACACCATCCGCCGGACGTCGCCCACCCGCCCGCCGACGGGCCGGAGCGCTCCCCCCGAACGGCTGGAACCAGCCTGCCGGGTGGCGGGAGTCTCCAGCGGCCGCACCGTCGCGCACCTGGCCGGACGTACTGTCGACAGCGAGCGATCACCGTACGGGAACGTGGACGCCCCGATGGGGGGGGGGTACTGGTCGCCGAGAAGCTGGACAGAGCAGACGAGTGTGAGGCGGAACGCCGGTGATCCGGGTAGTGGTGGTGGACGACGAGGCGCTGGTGCGGTCCGGGTTCGAGCTGATCCTGAACGCCTCCGACGGCATCCAGGTCGTGGCGACGGCGGAAGGAGCGCAGGCCGCCGACGCGATCCGGCGCGAGCATCCGGACGTCGTGCTCCTCGACATCCGCATGCCGGACGTGGACGGCCTGACCGTCCTGAGGGAGATCCAGACGCTGCCCGAGCCGCCGACGGTGGCCATGCTGACCACCTTCGACACCGACGAGTACATCCTGACCGCGCTGCGCTCGGGAGCCGCGGGCTTCCTGCTCAAGGACACCGAACCCGAACAGCTCGCCCAACTCGTACGCACCCTGGCCGCGGGCGGGGTGGTGATGTCCCCGAAAGCCTCGCGGGCCCTGCTGCGCGGCCATCCGGGGGCGGACACGCCCCAGGACGCGGACGTGGCGCGCGTGAACCTGCTCACCGACCGCGAACGTGACGTCCTCGTCCTGATCGCGGAAGGCCTGTCCAACGCCGACATCGGCACCCGCATCCACCTGAGCGCGGGCACCGTCAAGGACCACGTCAGCTCGATCCTGACCAAGCTCCGGGTCGCCGGCCGCGTCCAGGCGGCTCTCCTCGCGGAGCGGGCCGGACTGCTCGGCGTCGACGGCGCCGACACGGCCCGGGGCAACGCGGGATGAGTGCGGGTCGGGCACTGTGGCGGCGGGTGCCGTCTTGGGTCGTCGACGCGGGCCTCGTCGTGCTCGCCGCGCTCGACGCCTGGATCAACCTCGACGACGAGGCGACACCCCTCATGTGGGCCTGCGCCGCCCTCGGCAGCGCCGGACTGCTCCTGCGCAGGCGCTTTCCGCTCGCCGTCTTCCTGCTGACACTGCCCATGCTGCTGTTCATGGACGTGGGAGTCGCGCCGATCGCCGCGCTGTACACACTGGCCGCGCGCACCCGTAACCGCCCGCTGCTGGCCGGCAGCGCCCTGCTGAACGCGGCGGCGACCACCCTCGCCTGGCCCCTGTCCGACACGTTTTCCGGCGACCCGTTTTCCGGCGACCGGACCTGGACGCTCATCGAGTTCGTCTACACGCTGGCCATGGCCTTCGCTCCGATCCTGTGCGGCCAGCTCGTGCAGGCCAGACGCGACGTGGCCCGCCAACTCGTCGAGGTCCAAGTGGCCCGCGAACACGAACGCGCCCTGTACGCCCAGTCCGTCCTCGCCCGCGAACGCGCCCAACTGGCCCGCGAGATGCACGACGTCGTCTCCCACCAGGTCAGCCTCATCGCCGTACAGGCCGGAGCCCTGCAGGTCGCCGCCAAGGACCCCGATGCCCGCGACGCCGCCCGCACCATCCGCACCCTGAGCGTGAACACCCTCGACGAACTCCGCCACATGGTCGCCCTGCTGCGCGCCTCCGGCGGCAAGGAAACCGAACTCACCCCCCAGCCCACCCTCGCCGACCTCCAGCAGCTGATCGCCAACAGCGGCATCGAGACCACCCTGACCGGGGAGCTCCCGCCCGGCATCAGCACAACCGCCCAACGCACCGTCTACCGCACGGTCCAAGAAGCCCTCACGAACGTCCGCAAGCACGCCCCGGGCGCCCGCGCAGAGGTGCGCCTGTGGCATGACGCGCAGCACTTCGGTCTCACGGTCACCAACACCGCCCCCACCCGCCCGTCCGTCGCCCTGCCCAGCGCCCGGCACGGCCTGATCGGCCTGAGAGAACGCGCCGAACTGCTCAACGGCACCCTCACCGCCGAACCCACCCCACAGGGCGGATACGAGATCGAACTACGGGCCTCCACCCGGCCCGCCTGAGCACAACCCCCCCGACGCGGATCGGCGTGCCCGGACACCACAAACCGCAGGCCGCTGACCTGGGGTTTCGTATGGAGCGGGTGACGAGAATCGAAGACGGGACGGCTGTTCAGCCTGCGGGTGGACCGCTTCAGCCAGATCAGCGTCCGCACCAACCGCTACTCGGTGCCGGTGCGGCTGATCGGCCGGACGGTCCGGGCGATGCTGCACGCGTCCGAGCTGGTGGTCTACGACGGCCAGCAGGAGGTCGTCCGCCATGAACGGCTCATCGCCAAGGGGCAGGCCCGGCTGGATCTGGACCACTATCTGGAAGCCCTGGTCCGCAAGCCCGGCGCGTTCCCCGGTGCCACCGCGCTCGAACAGGCCCGTTCCGCGGGGAAGTTCACGCTGGTCCACGACGCCTGGTGGGAGGCGGCGAAGGCTGCCCACGGCGAGCGGGACGGCACCCGGGCCCTGATCTAGGTCCTGCTGATGGGCCGCCACGTCTCCCACGAACACCTGGTCGCGGGGCTTGCCTCCGCGCTCAGGGCCGGCGGCCTGACCGCGGACGCGGTCGCCCTGGAGGCGGAGCGCGGAAGGCGGCCGAAGCCGACGAGGTCGCGGCTCCGGTTGTTCCTGCGGAGCCGGACCGGACGAACGTGACCTCACCGACCGAACGGCGGCTGGCCCAGCTGCCGCCCGACACCCGGCCGCTGCCCTCGGTCGCAGCCTACGACCAGCCGCTGCGAGTACGGCAGCCTGCCGACCGCCCCGCTATCCAGGGAGAGATGCCGTGACGCTCAAACGCCATCGCGGACTGACCGAACAGGCCGCCGACGCCACCGTTGACCAGGCATGCCGCACGCTCCTGCTGCCCACCATCCGGGTCCAGTTCCCCGAACTGGCCGAAGCCGCCGCCCGTGGCCAGATGTCGTATCGCGGGTTCCTCGCCGAGCTGCTGATGGCCGAGTGTGACGAGCGGGCCCGGCGACGCTCCGAACGGCGGATCAAGGCGGCGCAGTTCCCGCGGGAGAAGTCGTTGCGGGCCTTCGACTTCGAGGCCAACGGGAACGTCGACGCAGCCGTCATTCACACCCTGGCGACCTGCGAGTGGGTCAAGAAGGGACTGCCGCTCTGCCTGATCGGCGACTCGGGCACTGGCAAGTCCCACCTGTTGATCGCGCTCGGCACCGAGGCCGCCATGGCCGGCTTCCGGGTCCGCTACACACTCGCCACCAAGTTGGTCAACGAGTTGGTCGAGGCGGCGGACGAGAGGGTCCTGACCAAGACCATCGCCCGCTACGGACGCGTCGATCTGCTCTGCATAGACGAACTTGGCTACATGGAGCTGGACCGCAGGGGTGCTGAGCTGCTGTTCCAGGTGCTGACGGAGCGGGAGGAGAAGAACAGCGTCGCCATCGCCTCCAACGAGTCGTTTGGAGGGTGGACGAAAACCTTCACCGATCCGCGGCTTTGCGCGCCCATCGTCGACCGCCTCACCTTCGGCGGGAACATCATCGAGACCGGCACCGACTCCTACCGGCTCGCCAGCACCCGGGCCGCCCGGGCGCAGAGCGCAGTCTCAGGCTGACCCATCCGAGCCCCAAAAACCGGCCAGAGACTGCGTTCACCGCTACCCGTGCCACGACCGAGTGCGCTTGCGCTGAACACGCTAATCCGGGCGGGGGAGCGAGTTGAGGCCGTCGATCGCGATGTCGGTGGCCCTTTGAACGGCTTTGTAGGTCTGCTCCGGCCGGTTGCCCCGCTTTTGGCATGCGGCGACGACGACCTTGATCGCCCCGACCAGCGAGCCCACCGCCGCTGCGGCCTCGACGAGGTCCAGCTCGGGGCAAGCCAGGTGGAGCGCTTCGGTCAGCTGCAGCTGGATGTCGAACAGCAGGTGCAATTCGCGCGCCTGAAGTGCCGGGACCGACGCAATCAGCCGGGTCCGAGTCGGGCCGATCTTCCGCGCCAACTCCGAGTCCGTGTCCGCGAAAACACTCTGGTCGATGACGCGCCGCAGCAGGTCGGCCACCGGTTCGCCGGGCTGCCGTCCTCCGATGATCTCGACCGCGCGCTCCAGCCGCGACCTGTCGTCGAAGAAGACGATGTCGTCCTTGCTGTCGAAGTAGCTGAAGAAGGTCCGTGTCGCGACGTCTGCGGTGGCCGCGATCTCCGCCACGGTTGTCTGGTCGTAACCCTTCTCGGCGAACAATCGCAGGGCGCCTTCGATGAGCGCTTGCCTCGTGCGCATCTTCTTCCGCTGGCGCAGCCCTGGGTCGCTGGTCACGACAGCACTCTACCGCATGTGATGCAATTTTGCATTCATTGACGTTTTGCATCGAGTGCTGTTTTATCGGGAGGTCCGTACCGACCGAGGAGCGGCCGATGGAGAGCACATCCCCTGCAATGGTCATGCCCACGGCCCGCCAGAACCCCTTCGACCCGCCCGAGGAATTGCGCCGCCGGCAGGGGCTCGGCCCAATCCATCGGATGACCTACGTCGACGGTGGTCAGGGGTGGTTGGTGACCGGCTTCGCCGCAGCGCGGGCGATCCTGGCAGATCCCCGATTCAGCGTCCGCCCGGACCACATGCGCTCACCGGTTGCCCAGCCAGCAAGGACGCCCGTGCCGCCGGGATTCTTCCTCCGCATGGACCCGCCCGAGCACGACCACTATCGGCGGTTGCTCACCGGTGACTTCACGGTGCGCCGGATGAAGCTCCTCGAACCGGAGATCGAAGCGATCGTCAATGACCAGTTGAACGCGATGGAGCTCGCCGGGGGCTCGGCCGACTTGTTCAAGGCATTCGCGCTGCCGATCCCGTCACAAGTGATCGGCGAACTGCTCGGGGTGCCCTACTCCGACAGGCAGGGGTTCCAGCGGAACGCCGCCACGCTCCTGAACATCGACCTCACAGCGGAACACCGGCAAGAGGCGGTCAGGGAGCTCATGGCATATCTACGGGACCTGCTGCGCCACAAGCGTTCCCGGCCAGAGGAAGATGTGCTCAGCGGGCTCGCTGCGCACGAGGGACTTACTGCGGACGAGAGAGCCGGACTGGCGCTCCTGCTCCTGATCGCCGGGCATGAGACAACGACGAACATGCTTGCGCTGGGCGCTTTCGCTCTGCTGGCCAACCCCGCACAGTTAGCCGAGGTCCGCGACAAGGAGGAAGACGCCCCTGCGGTGGTCGAGGAGCTGCTGCGTTACCTCACGATCATCCATCACGTGGTCCGCGTCGCGCTCGAGGACATCGAGCTCCACGGCTGCCTGATCAAGGCTGGCGAGTCAGTCACCGTCGCACTTTCCGCGGCGAACCGGGACGCTGACCATTTCGCCGCCCCGGACGCGCTTGACCTCACCCGCTCCACGGCCGGACACCTCGCGTTCGGTCACGGCCTCCACCAGTGCCTCGGGCAGCGGCTGGCCCGCGCCGAAATGCGCATCGCCCTCCCCGCACTGCTTCGCCGCTTCCCGGCACTACGTCTCACTGTCGCGCCCGAGGAAGTGCCACTGCGGTCGGCCATGTCGGTCTACGGCGTCCATGAACTTCCGGTCACCTGGTAGGCAGATCAAGGTCGAGAAGAACGATGTGTGCTCGGCGACTTGCAGCGCGACGTCTGTGAGTTTGAGCAACGCCTTTTCACTGCCAGCTCCCCACCGCCATCCGGCCCTTCAAGTCCGGGTCTAGGTCAACTCAATCAGGCACACGGCATGGATCAGTTGCGGCCTCCGGTGTTGTCACTTCTCATCGACGCTTCCGACCCGAGTGATCGCTAAGTGCTGCCGGAAACCGCCGACAAATGTTGTCCGCTCCCACCTACGAAACCACCCCATCTTGATGATGGCCCCGACATGCTCGTTGTCAGGCTGCGGTGACAGCGTCCTGAGCTGACCTGCGCACAGCGATGATCCGCGCAGTCACTCTGGTTTGGCCGTGATCACCGCTGTCTCTTCCGGCGCCGCGACGCTTGCCGTGCCTTCGGCCGTGACGAAGGGCTCCTGACCGGGCTGCCGTGCGCCGACGCAAGCGAGGGCGAGCGTGGCGGTCACGGCCAGGACGACAACGGCGGCTCCCGAGAACAGGAAGGCGTTCTCGACTCCGGCGAGGGTGATGGCGGTCGAGGCCACGAAGGGGGAGATCGCCAGAGCTCCTGCCACCCCGGCCTCCCACAGGCCGAGCGCCTTCGCCAGATGTTGGCTCGGTATGCGCTGCTGCACCAGTGCGATCAAGGGAATGTCCGTGAGGGCCGAGGCCAGCCCCGTGGCGGTCAGGAGAACGGCCGCCACAGCATGGGAGGTGACCGTTCCCAGCGGAGCCCGGAAGATCCCGAGCAGGGCCCACGCCAGCACCGCGGCCAGTGCGAGTCTGCGGATGCGCACGCCGGCCAGGAGCAGGGCGCCCACCACTTCGGCGACCCCGGCGACGCCCAGCAGCAGGCCGTACTGGCCGCCCTGTCCCACGACCGCGACCAGCCCGACGGTCAGGAAACCGTTGGTCAGGGCGAGGGCGAGCACGAAGGTCACGATGACGACGAGTACATCGGGAGCGGCCCGCACTGCCCTCAGCCCGGCGCTGAGATCGGACCACAGCCCGGTCTGCCCGCTGGTCGCGGCGGGGCGGGTCACGCGGATGGCTGCCACGGCGACCGCCGAGCCCAGGAAGGTCAGCCCGTTCACCACCAGCACCGACTGCAGCGAGCCGAAGGCCAGCAGCGGCGCCAGCATGAGCGGGCCGACGAAGAAGGCGGCTCGGAAGGCGACTTGCAGCAGTCCGTTGGCCTGCTGGAGGCGGTCGTCCGGCACGATCTGGGGAACGATGGCGTTGCGGGCCGGGGCGAACGGGGCGCCGATCAGCGCCAGCAACGCCGTGGTCGCCACGAGCAGGGGCAGGTTCAGCAGGTTGAGGGAGAGCAGGACCGAAGCCACGGCCACCACGGCGACCCGGGCCAGGTCGGTGACGATCATCAGTTTCCGGCGGTCGCGGCGGTCGGCGTACGAGGCGACGACGAAGGTGGCCACGAACGCGGGCGCGAAGGCGGAGACGCTGACCATGGCGACGGCCGTGGGGTCCTTCGTCAGTGACCAGGCCAGCCAGGCGGTCGCGGCGGTGTACAGGCCGTCGCCGAAGCGTGAGATGCCCTGGCCGGCGAAGAGAAGCAGGAAGTTGCGGTCCTTCAGCAGTGACATGCGGCCACTTTCGGATCCGGTCGGGGGTCTGATCCACTTATTAGGCAGATGGCTAATCAGTGGCCTCGCCATCGCCGTGCAGGAAACTTTCCAGGCTGGGGGTCAGGCCTGCTACCTGTCCGGACGCAAGCCGGTACAGGACGTAGTAGCCCTCGCGGCGGCGCTCCAGCAGGCCCGCGTCCGTCAGCACCCGCAGGTGTTTGGACAGGGCGGCCTCGCTGACGCCGATGAGCGGGGCCAACTCCTGCGTGCTGCGCGGGCGTTCGGCGAGCAGCCGGAGGGCGCGCAGCCGGGTGTCGTCGGCGAGCGCCCGCAAGGTGCCGACGAGTTGGGTGGGGGGAATTCTCGGGCGGGCTTCCCGGACGATCGAGGAGAGGGGGAAGACGAGCCCGAGGGGCCAGGGCCCGTCGCAGTTGACGCGTACGTGCGGCCACACATAGGCGCTGGGGGCCAGTACGAGGGTGTTGTCCGGGCCGATGGTGACCTCGTGGTCGTGCGGCCGCTTCAGCCAGAAGCGTTCGGCCTGCCGGTCGCTGCGCACCTCCGGCCACAGGCCACGGAGCATCCCGTACAAGCCGCGCTGCTCGATCTGGTGTCCGGCCTCGCTGACGCCGGCGGCGAGTTCGGGTTCGAGCCGTGCCCATTCCTCCTCGAACGCCTCCCGCCAGTAGCGCTCCAGCATGCTCAGGAACCGTTCGAGCAACGCGCGGGGATCGTCGAGGAGCATCGCGGCCATCGCTTCGTCGCTTTCCCGTGCGACTCGCTCCCGCAACAGGCCGCGTACCTCCGGTTCGTCCAGCACGCGCGGATCCCTGCCCTTGCCGCCGTCCGGCCAGGGCGTGAGCAGGGGGACGGCGAACTCCAGGCGGACCAGCTCCGGATCCGCCCCGCGCAAGCCGGCCAGTTCGTCTTCGAAGTCCGTCAGTCCACCGATCGGCTGCGGAAAGAGGAACTCGGGGAAGTACGAGCGCACCGCGTAGGCGAACGCCTCGATCTCCCGCTTCAGCGCCGGGGACAGCTTGCGCATCGCACGCACCCAGCCGTGCTGGACGGGGTGGTGCTTGGGCTCCACCAGCACATGGAGACTCAGTACGGCTTCCATCGTCGGCGAGTAGGCGAACCCCACCCGCTCCGCACCGCCGGCCGGGACCCGGAACACGATCGTCATGACCCGTCATCCTTGCCGCACCGCGTCCACAACGGGAGCCGCGCCGCGCCGCAAGCGGCAGGGGCCGACCTGAAGGACATTGACTAGACAACAACAAAACCCCAAGCCTCTGACCTGGGGTTTCTCTCTGGAGCGGGTGACGAGAATCGAACTCGCGCTCTCAGCTTGGGAAGCTGATGTTCTACCATTAAACTACACCCGCGTAAGACGCCGACGGAGTCGGTGTCGAATGCTCGCTCACTCTACCTCATGTCAGACCTCCGGCGTCGGTGCCGCGAGGTCTGAGCGCGTTTCAGGGATGGGATGCGGCTGCGGGGGAACGGAGTTGGGGCGTACGGTGGTGGGGCGTAAGAGGGCCCGGGCGGGACCGGAGTGCCGCCTGAAGGGCCGTCCCTTTGATCCCGTACTGTGGCTTTTGTCGTCAGGCAAGCAGCAGCCAGACGCGGCTCTTGGGGAAGGGACTCTTGGACTTGATGGAGCGCACCGTCGTCCGTTGTGCCGATGGGCACGTGTTCACCACCGCTTCGTTCCCGATGCAGCAGGCCGAGCGGCTCGGCCCCGGGCGGCTGCTTCGGTGCCCGCGATGTGCGCGGCTCCGGAGTGTGGTGCCCGTCAGCTATCAGAAGCGGTAGCGATAGCGGTAACGGACAAAAGCACAAGGCAACAGGTACAAGGCGCGCGGAGACGTCCGGTTGTGGTCGCTCCGCGCGTCTTGCGTATCCTCGGGGCGTGCTTCTCTCAGACAAGGACATCCGGGCCGAGATCGATGCCGGGCGGGTACGGATCGATCCCTATGACGACTCGATGGTGCAGCCGTCGAGCATCGACGTGCGCCTCGACCGCTACTTCCGGGTGTTCGAGAATCACCGGTACCCCCACATCGACCCCGCCATCGAGCAGTCCGACCTGACCCGGCTCGTGGAGCCGGAGGGGGACGAGCCGTTCATCCTGCACCCCGGGGAGTTCGTCCTCGCCAGCACCTACGAGGTCATCACCCTGCCCGACGACCTCGCCTCCCGGCTGGAGGGCAAGAGCTCTCTGGGGCGCCTGGGACTGGTGACGCACTCCACCGCCGGGTTCATCGACCCCGGCTTCAGCGGGCACGTCACCCTGGAGCTGTCCAACCTCGCCACTCTGCCCATCAAGCTCTGGCCGGGCATGAAGATCGGGCAGCTGTGCATGTTCAAGCTCAGCTCGCCCGCCGACTTCCCGTACGGCAGTGAGCGGTACGGGTCCCGGTACCAGGGGCAGCGCGGGCCGACCGCCTCCCGGTCCTTCCTCAACTTCCACCGGACCCAGGTATGAGTGACGTACGCGAGAACCTGACCTACGAGAAGTTCGGCGTCGCCGTGCGCGAGCTCGCGCAGGCCATCGCCGACGACGGCTACGAGCCCGACATAGTCCTCAGCATCGCCCGCGGCGGCGTCTTCGTGGCCGGCGGCCTCGCCTACGCCCTCGACTGCAAGAACATCCACCTGGTGAACGTGGAGTTCTACACCGGCGTGGGGACGACCCTCGAGATGCCCGTCATGCTCGCCCCCGTCCCCAACGTGATCGACTTCTCGCGGAAGAAGGTGCTGATCACCGACGACGTCGCCGACACCGGCAAGACGCTCAAGCTGGTGCGCGACTTCTGCCTCGACACCGTCGCCGAGGTGCGCAGCGCCGTCGTCTACGAGAAGTCCCAGTCGCTCGTGAAGTGCGAGTACGTGTGGAAGCGGACCGACGACTGGATCAACTTCCCGTGGAGCGTCGAAGAGCCCGTGGTGCGGCGGGCCGGCCAGGTGCTCGACGCCTGAGCAGCAGGAGAAGACAGAAAAGAGGGGCTCCCCGTGGGGAGCCCCTCTCTCGTACCCGCTGAGTCTCAGACCGTGCCCAGCTTCACGATCGACAGCAGTGCGATCAGCTGGATCGCCGACGCGCCGAGCGCCTTCGGCCAGGGCAGGTCGTGGGAGCGGCTGACCATGAGGGTCAGCAGGGCGCCGCCCGCGATCCAGGTGGCCCAGCCGAGCAGCTGCACGAACATCGCGTCGCCGCCCGCGAACATCGCGAAGACCAGGCGGGGCGCGTCCGTGAGGGACATGATCAGCATCGACAGGCCGACCGTGGGCTGCCAGGCGCCGTCGCCGCCGAGCTGGCGGGCCAGGGTGTGGGTGACCACACCCAGGACGAAGGCGCTGAGCACCATCGCGACGGCCGTCGTCAGGACGATCGGGACCGCGTTCGACAGTGTGGCGTTTATCGCATCCTTGCGGGCGCCGTCGAAGCCGAAGACCGCGAGCAGGCCGTAGAGGAACGTGACGATGAGGGCCGGGCCCCACATCGCGTAGTCCCGCATCTGCAGGAAGGTCTGGTTGGGGGCGAGGACGATCCCCCGGAGCAGGTCCTTCCAGTGCAGGCGCGGGCCGACCGGGCCGGGTGCCGGGGCCGCCGAGCCGGCGCGGTAGGTGTCACCCGGGGTGTAGGGGTCCTCGCCGACCGAGAAGGCCTGGGTGTGGCCCGGGTTGTTCGCCGCGTACGGGTCGGGCGGGCCCTGCGGGCCGGGCGGGTACGCGCCGTCGCCGAAGTACTCCGGCTCGCCCTGGCCGCCGTAGCCGCCGCCGTGCGCGGCGTTCGGCTGCGGCCATGCGGGGCCGCCGCCGTTGCCGTACGGCGGCTGCTGCCGCGGGTAGGGCTGCGGCGCCGGCGGGGAGCCGTACGGCGGTCCCTGCGGCGTCTGCTGCCCGTTCGGGGGGTTGTGCGGTCGCGTCTGAGGAGCGCCGTTGTTCCGGCCGCGTCCGATCCTGAATCCAGCCACGTCTTCGAACGTACCTGGTCCCCGGCGGTGGCGTGCCGGGCCCGGGCTTCCGGGCCCGGCTTTGCGGCCGAGCTGTGACATCCCTTAAGGGGCGGGGACTTGGGGTGTCGGTGGGGCGTCAGGGTCCGGCCCGTACGGGCCGGACGGGCCGAGCGGTTCGGCGGTGCGGGCCGCGCCCTGGGGCTGACCGGTTCGGCGGTGCGGGCCGCGCCCTGGGGCTGACCGGTTCGGCTGTGCGGGCCGCGCCCTGGGGCTGACCGGTTCGGCGGTGCGGGCCGCGCCCTGGGGCTGACCGGTTCGGCTGTGCGGGCCGCGCCCCGGCCCGGACGGTTCGGCCGTACGGGTCAGGCCCCGGTCTGACGTTCGGCCGTACGGGTCGCGCCCCGGCTCAGTCGGGCAGTCCGCCGCCGAGCTCCGGCAGGACGATCGCGCCGGTCTTCGTCGGGACCGTGCCCGTGCCGGGCATGAGCAGCGCGTTGCTCGCCGCGCCGACGGCCAGGTCCGCCTTGCCGTCGGCGGTCAGGTCGCGCAGGCGGAGGGTGTAGCCGAAGGCGGCGTGGGAGTCGGCCGGGCCGAGCACCGTCTGGGGGATCCACGAGGAACGCGCGCCGCTCAGGCCGCCGGAGCCGCCGCGGAAGACGTGGACGCCGCCCTGGTCCTCCTTGCCGTCGACGTCCTCGTGCGGGACGCCGACCGCGAGGTCCGCGTAGCCGTCGCCGTTGGTGTCGGCGGCCGAGACCGCGTAGCCGAAGTTGTCGTCGGCCTCGGGGCTGCCGGAGACGCCGGAGGTGGCCTGGGTGACGGTGACCGACGTGCCCGGGCCCGACGACGTGCCGCGCCAGATCGTGACCGCGCCCTTGCCGTCGTCCTTGTCGGGGACGCCGAGGGTGATGTCGCCGTAGCCGTTCTTGTCGAAGTCGCCGATCACGGGGCTCGGGTAGAGGCCCTGCTGCCGGTCGCTGAGGGTCTTGGACGCGCCCGAGGCGAGGCCGGAGGAGGTGCCCTTCAGGTACCAGGCGCGCTCGCGGATGTCGCTGCCGGTGATCTCCGTGCCGATGACCACCAGGTCCGTCCTGCCGTCCCCGTCGACCTTCCCGGCCCCGAGGGCGGAGGAGTACCAGCCGCCGGACCCCTTGTCGATCTTGCTGACCTTGCCGGTGGTGCCGGACTTGGTGAAGGGGCCGCGGTACAGCCACGCCTCCTCGCCGCCGATCAGGGCCAGGTCGGGGGAGCCGTCGCCGGTGAAGTCGCCGGTGGCCAGGTCGCGGCCGAAGTGGCCGGCCGCGCCGCCGAGCGGGGTGATGTTGGTGCCGCCGGACAGGCCGGTCTTCGAGCCCCACAGGACGGTGACCGTGCCGCGGTAGTCGTCGCCGCCCACGTGCTCGGTGGGGTTGCCGACGACGAGGTCCGCGTAGCCGTCCTTGTCGAGGTCGGCGCTCGCGAGGGACGCGCCGAACTGGTCGTCCTCCTCGCCGGAGCCGGGGACGCCGGCGCTGTCCTGGTGGAGGAACTTCGGGTGGGCGGTGTCGAGCCCGCTGGCGGTGCCGTACACGACGGTGATCGTGCCGCCCGTGCGGTCGACGTCGTTGTAGCCGCCGTAGGCGAGGTCGCGGCGGCCGTCGCCGTTGAAGTCGTCGTAGTGCTTGGCCGGTGCCGCGGAGGCGGGGCCGGTGAGGAGCACGGGGGTGACGCCGGTCGCCAGCAGGGCGGCGACCAGGGCGGTCGCGGTGGATCTGCGCATGGTGTCTCCTTGGCCGGTCAGCCGATGAGGTTGGCGCCGAACGCGCCGTACGAGCGGGTCTGGCCGAGGCTGCCCGGGCCGAAGGTGCGGGCGCCGTCGGTGACGGGGCCGGTGGCGGAGCCGCGCAGGGCCGTGATCGCGCCGATGCCCTCGTCCTCGAAACCGGCGCTGACGGTGAACTCGGCGTGGCCGTCCTTGCTGACGTCGGCCAGCAGGATGTCGGAGCCGAAGTAGTCCGTGGCCTCGGCCGAGCCCGGGACGCCCGCGGTGTCCTGGGTGAAGGTGCGGGCGCCGGTGCGCGAGACGCCGGAGGCCGAGCCGTTCATCAGGATGGTGGCGCCGGTGTCCTCGATGGTGCCGACGTCCTCGAAGGTGACGCCGATGGCGAGGTCGCCGTAGCCGTCGGCGTCGGCGTCGCCGATGGAGACCGCGCCGCCGAACGCGTCGTCGGCCTCGTCGGCGCCGGGGACGCCCGCGGAGTCCTGGGTGAGTTCGGCCATGGGTGCGTCGCCGTTGACCGGGCCGCCCTCGGAGCCGCGGATCACGACGACCCTGCCGCCGAGCGAACCGCTGTGGTCGTCCTCCTTCGAGAAGACGTTGCCGATGGCGATCTCGTCGTGGCCGTCGCCGTCGATGTCGCCGAGGGCGAGGGAGGTGCCGCCGTTCAGCGGCCGGGGGAGGGAGGTGTCCAGGCCGGTGGCGGTGCCGAGGTAGGCGGCGCCCTTGGACCAGCTGCCCGAGTCGTCCGAGTCGAGGTGGACGCGGTAGGTGAGGACCAGGTCGGACCTGCCGTCGTTGTTGGTGTCGCCCGCCGCCATGGCGTCGACGCTGTACGACGCCTCGGGTGTTCCGATCCGCTGCACGGCGCCGGTCGTGCCGGTGGTCGTGAAGCCGCCGCGGATGACGTACGGGTCCGCGTAGGCGCTCGCGGCCAGGTCCGCCTTGCCGTCGCCGTCGAAGTCGCCGGCGGTCAGCGTGTTGCCCCAGTTGTCGTGCGCGGAGACCCCGGGGTCCTTCACCGTGGTGCCGTTCTTCAGGCCGCTCGCCGAGCCCCACAGGACCGTGACGGAGCCGCCGTCGACATCGTCGCCGGCATCCTCGCCGGGGGAGCCGACCGCGAGGTCGGTGTAGCCGTCGCCGTTGAGGTCGGCCGGGGCGATCGCCTCGCCGAATGTGTCCTCGGCCTCGGCGGCGCCGGGCACACCGGCGCTGTTCTGGCTGACCACGGTGTGCTTGGCCGGGTCGAGACCGGAGGCGCCGCCGTAGACCACGGCGACGTAGCCGGCCATGCCCTGGCCGTCGACCCTGGCGTACGGGGCGCCGAAGGCGATGTCGCCGTAGCCGTCACCGTTGAAGTCGGCGGTCGGGCCGGTGCCGGGTGCGGCCGTGGCCGCCGTCGCGGGCAGGGCCGTGAGCAGGCCGGTGGTGAGGGCCGTGGCCAAGAGGATGGTGCGCTTGCGCATCGGGATCCCCGTCGGGTCGGAAGCGGTGGTGATCAGGAGTTGAGCGCGGTGCCGTAGGCCGGGGCGCCGGCCGTCGAGATGCCCGTGGTGCCCGGGCCGAAGCTCGTCGAGCCGGAGGCCGTCGGGCCGGTGGCCGTGGCGCGCAGGGACCAGATCGCGCCGTCGCCGGCGTTCTCGCCCGGCGCGGAGACGGTCAGGTCGGCGCGGCGGTCGCCGGTGTGGTCGGTGAGCGTGACGCGCTCGCCGAAGCGGTCGCCCTGCTCGGAGGCGCCGGGCACCCCGGCGGTGTTCTGGGTGTACGCGGTGGCGCCCTTGGTGGTCAGGCCGGACGCCGAGCCGTACAGCACGGTGACGGCACCGGCGGAGGCGTTCTCGCCCGCGGTGCCGACGGCCAGGTCGGCGTACCCGTCGCCGTTGACGTCGCCGAGGGAGACGCCGCTGCCGAAGCGGTCGCCCTGCTCGGCGGCGCCGGGGACACCGGCGGTGTCCTGGGTGAGGACGAGCAGGGCGCGGCCGCTGTCGGGGCCGTCGGGTCCGCCGTAGACGACGGTGACCTTGCCGCCGAGGGCGCCCTCTGGGTCGGCCGAGGCCTCCCGGTCGTTTCCTACGGCGATGTCGCCGTGGCCGTCGCCGTCGATGTCGCCGACGGCGGAGACGAACCCGGCGGGCAGCTTCTGCAGCCAGTCGGTGTAGTTGCTGATCTTCATGTCGGCGAGGGAGGTGGTGGCGGCGCCGTTGTGCGCGGCGCGGCCGTGCAGGACCACGCGGGGGTGGCCGTCGCCGGTGACGTCGCCGGAGGAGAGGTGGGTGATGCCGTTCGAGGACGACCACCAGTCGTTGCCTGAGCCCGAACCGCCGTTGGACGGGCCCGTCTTGGTGATCGGGCCGTTGACGAGGGAGAGGGTGACCGGGCCGGTGGAGCCGACCGCGACGTCCGCGTCCCCGTCGCCGTCGAAGTCGCCCGCGGCCAGGGCCCGGCCGTAGCGGTCGTAGTCGGTGCTGAAGAAGCTGAACAGCGTGCGGGCGCCGGACAGGCCGGACGCCGAGCCCCAGACGATGGTGACCGTGCCGTCGTTGGTGTCGCTGCCGTCCTCGCCGGGCGTGCCGACCAGCAGGTCGGCGTAGCCGTCGGTGTTCAGGTCGGCGGAGGCGAGGGCGGAGCCGAAGGCGTCGTCGGCCTCGGCGGCACCGGGCATGCCGGCGGTGTTCTGGGTCAGCAGGGTCCGCGTTGAGCTCTTCGGTCCGCTGGTGCTGCCGTAGACCACCGACACGGCACCGGCCTTCGCCTGCCCGGCGACGGTGGCGCCCGGCGCGCCGATCGCGAGGTCGGTACGGCCGTCGCCGTTGAAGTCGTAGGGGGCGGCGGCCGGCACGGCGTGCGCGGCCGGGGCGGAGAGGGTGAGGGCGAGCGGGGTCAGGGCCGCGGCGAGGACGGCGGTGGTGATGCGGGTGCGCATGGCTGCGGGTGCCTCACGGGGGAGTCGACGGGGCGTCACTGGGCCACCGCCGAGCCGAGGCCGACGCTGCCCTTGAGGGAGACGGCGGTGGTCGTGATGCCCTGGGCGCCGCTCGTGGTCAGGCCGGTGGCGGAACCGCGCAGGGTCCACAGGCCGCCGGTGTTGTTCTCGCCGTGGACGCCGATGACCAGGTCGGCCTTGCCGTCCTTGGTGACGTCGGTCAGGCCGACGGCGGAACCGAAACGGTCGCCCTTCTCGGCGGAGCCGGGCACCCCGGCGGTGTCCTGGGTGTACGACTTCACGCCGCTGCCCGTCTTCAGGCCGGAGGCGGAGCCGAACAGCACGGTCACCGAGCCCGCGTCCGTCGCCGAGCCGATGTCCTCGCCCGGGGCGGCGACCACGACGTCGGCGTACCCGTCGCCGTTGATGTCGCCCGTGCTCACCGCGCCGCCGAAGCCGTCCTCGGCCTCGCCCGCGCCGGGCACCCCCGTGGTGTCCTGGTGGACGACGGTCGGCTGCTGCGCCGGGTCGGGGCCGTTCGGGCCGCCGTACCAGACGGTGATCTGGCCGCCCTTGTGGCCGCCGGGCTTGAGGTCGTACGGGTCCGCGTTGTCGCCGAGGACGAGGTCGCCGTAGCCGTCGCGGTTGATGTCGCCGATGGAACCGGGGTAGCCGTCGGCGTTCGGCAGCTCGGCCATCTTGTGCGTCGTGCCGGTCCAGCGGAAGTAGTTGATCTGGCCGCCGGTGTCGCCGTCCACGTTGAAGGGGTAGACGCGCTCGGCCGCGCCGTCGCCGCTGAGGTCGCCCGCGATCACCTCGAACGTGGTGCCGACCTCACCGACGCGGAGGTTGTTCAGCGGGCCGGCGGTGCGGGTGAAGGGGCCGTTGTAGATGCGGGTGTGGCTCTGGCCGGTCAGCGTGACGTCGGTGTCGCCGTCGCCGTCGAAGTCGCCGGTGGCGATGCCCCGGGAGAAGTTGCCGTACTCGGAGAGCGTCGACGGCTGCGGCAGGCCCTTGCCGCCGGCCAGGCCCGACTTGCCGCCCCACAGGACGGTGCCGGAGCCGACGCCGTCCCGGTCGCCGACGCTCTCGTTGGAGGCGCCGACGACGAGGTCGGAATAGCCGTCCCGGTCCAGGTCGCCGGTGGCCAGGGCGGAGCCGAAGAGGTCGCCCGCCTCGGCGGTGCCGGGCACCCCGGTGCTGTTCTGGGTGATGACGGCCTTGCGGGCGGCCGAGACACCGGACGCCGAGCCGTACAGCACGACGACCGCGCCGGCGCAGGAGGCCGTGCCGACGTCGGCGCAGGCGGCACCGGCCGCGAGGTCGCGGTATCCGTCGCCGTTGAAGTCCCCGGCGAGGCCGGAGGGGGCGGCGGTGGCAGGGGTGGCGGAGAGGAGGCCGGTCGTGAGGGCGGCGGCCAGCAGGAGGGTGCGCTTGCGCAAGGCGTTGCTCCGGGTCGGGAGGGGGCCGGACCGGGAGGGCCCGGCCCCGGGATGTGCGGGGTGGCTCAGTCGGCGAAGTTGGCGCCGAAGTTCGGGTAGCCCGTCGTCGAGACGCCCGAGGCGCTGGGGGAGACGGTGCGCGAACCGGTGGCGGTGATCTTCGTGCCGTCGGACGGCAGGTAGAGGACCGCGCCGTTGCCGGTGTTCTCGTACGAGCCGGCCAGCAGGTCGGCGCGGCCGTCGCCGGTGACGTCGTCGAGCTTCACGTCGGCGCCGAGCATGTCGTCCTTCTCGTCCGAGCCGGGGACGCCCGCGGTGCTCTGCGCGAACGACTGGGTGCCGGAGGAGGTGTTGATGCCGGAGGGCGCGCCGTACAGCACGACGAGCTGTCCGGCGTCGGTGACGGAGCCGATGTCCTCGCCCGCGACGCCGACCACGATGTCCTGGTAGCCGTCGCCGTCGACGTCGCCCAGGTCCAGCTCGTAGCCGAAGAAGTCGTCCTTCTCCGAACTGCCCGGCACGTTGCCGGTGTTCTGGGAGATGCCGGTGGTGGAGCCGATGCCGTCCGGGGCGCCGTAGGTGATCCACACCTTGCCGCCGTCGGCGGCCTCCGGGAAGGTCACTCCGTTGTCGGCCTTGTTCCAGTACATGCCGGTGACGATGTCGCCGTAACCGTCGCCGTTGACGTCGCCGATGCCGGTGATGACACCGGCCTTCAGCGGCTGGGCGTTGGCCGCGGAGAGGCCCGAACTCGTGCCCATGAGAAGGTAGTTGGTGTTCCAGTACTGGCCGGTGGCGGTCTCGAAACCGTCGACGACCAGGTCGGTGCGGCGGTCGCCGTTGACGTCGCCGGCGGTGATGTTGAGCGGCCCGGAGCCGTCGCCCGACGCCTGGACCGGGGCCTTGACGCCGTACCGGCCCTTGACCGCGGTGCCGGAGGCGCTGATGCCGCCCTTGAGCACGTAGACGGTGTTGGAGGTGTTTCCGACGGCCAGGTCCGCCTTGCCGTCGCCGTCGAAGTCGCCGGCGGCGAGGTTCCTGCCCCAGCGGTCGTGCTGGGTGGGAGCCGCGTCGGCGATGGTGACGCCCTTGCCGGTGATGCCCTGCGCCGAGCCCCACAGGACCGCGACGCCGCCGCCGTCCTTGTCGCTGCCGACGTCCTCCAGCGGGGAGGAGACGGCGAGGTCGTCGTAGCCGTCGCCGTTGAAGTCGGCGTAGGCGCTGTCGGCGCCGAACGCGTCGCCGGTCTCGGCCGTGCCCGGGTTGCCCGTGGTGTTCTGGCTGATGGCGGACCGCTGCGCGGAGGACACGCCGGTCTTCGTGCCGTACAGGACGACGAGCTGCCCGGCGTCCTTCTTGCCGCTCACGTACGCGCCGGAGGCGGAGAACGCCACGTCGCCGATGCCGTCGCCGTTGAAGTCGGCCCGCGGGGCGTGCGTGCCGTCCGCGGCCGTCGCCGTGCCGGCCGTGGCCGAGAGCAGCGTGCCCGTCAGCGCGGCCGCGGCGGCGCTCGCCAGGGCGAGCCGCACACGGGGGCGCCGGGACGGGTGAGCGGGTGCGTGCCGGCGCCCGGAGGGGCGCTCGTGCTGCTGCATGCGGGGTCTCCTGCTGCATGCGGGGGATGCCTGGCGGACATCCACAAGTCGATGGAGGGCCGGACTGTCCGTGTTCGCCTGGAGTTGTCCGGGCGTTCACGGCTGGTCGGCGATCAAGAGACCCGCGGTGGGGCGTAAGGGTTGTACGTGAGTTCGGTTAATTTCCGGTGCTGCTCAGGGCTTCGTGGTGGTCGGTCGACGGTCGTCGGCCGGTCACCGCAGGTCGACCGGGGCCGGCCCTGCGGTCCTGCCCGGTGAGCAGATCCAGCGGGACGGGCGCGCCCCGGGGTTGTTCGGACAGCCGGATTTTGTCGCCGAGCAGCACGGGGGCGGTGTGCAGGTCGATGACGTCGACCAGTCCGTGCTCCAGGACCCGGCGGCCGAAGGTCACCGGGCGCCGTCGAGCCGTTTCGGTGCCTGGAGGAGCCCCCAGGCGGAGGTCGAGATCAAGAGTGCTCCGCGACCGGCGCCGGCAGGCTCACCTTGCGCGTGCCCCAGTGGGTGGTGCGTGCCTGAGTGAGGGCCCAGTACATGGCCGGCCGGACGATGAGCAGGTTGAGCAGGGTGACGAGTGGAGTGAGGAACAGCCAGGCAACGATCTTCTGGCGCGCCGAGAGCTCGGGTCGCAGGGCTGCGTACATGCCGGTCTGGGCGTAGGTCATGATCAGCCAGTAGCCGAGGCCCTGAAGGAACAGAAGCTTGTGCTCGGTGTGGTACGGCAGCACGAACAGGACCCACGCGTACAGAATCGGCATCGTGGCGGTGACGACCAGACCGTAGAGGCGGAAGAACAAGGGGGCGGCGGAGAAGTTGGTGAGTTCCCAGCCGACGTAGCGCCAGTACGACTTGAACCACCGCACGCGCTGCGTGAACAGCTCGTTGAGGTCGGTGGGCATGCTGCTGTAGACCCAGGCCTCGTTCACGGCGACGACCTGGCCACGCTGGAGCGCGTAGTGCGTCAGGCGCCGGTCGTCCCCCGCCGTCCCGGAGGTGACGTAGTCGTCCAGGTTGTCCAGTACGAGTTCCTTGCGGTAGACGGCGAGGATGCCCGACGTGGGGGCGACCGCGCCGACCTGGGAGCGGGCCATCCTGGTGACCAGGCACCAGGTGACGATCTCGACGTCGATCACCCGGGTGAGCAGATTGTGGGCGTAGTTGGAGACCAGGGTCAGGCCGGTGCAGGCCTGGACACGCACGTCCGACATGGCTTTCAGGCAGTGCCACAGCCCCATGCGGTGGACGACCGAGTCCGAGTCCACGGTCATGATGAGGTCGTACGTCGACGGATCTACCGTGCGCAGAACGTTCGCCTGCGCTTCACGCTTGCCGGCATTGTCCTGGCGGTGCCATGTGACCAGCGGGTGATCGAACGGGACCACCGGGACCCTGGAGCCGTCGTCGACGACGTGGATCGCGTCGGGCGGTCGCACCTGGTTGATGAGGGCCCAGACGGTCTTGTGCAGGGCCTCGGGAGGTTCGTTGTACGCCGGCACGATGGCCAGCACCCGGCCCTCGTGAGCCGGGAGGTGGGTGAAGCTGCGGCCCTTGACCACCGCGGCCAGGGAGTAGATGAGGACGGCTGTGATGGCGCAGTAGAAGACCAGCGCCGTTCCCCAGGGCTGGGTGCTCCAGTAGAAGTGGTAGACGAAGGTCCAGGCGGTGGCCGCCAGAGCGGCGGCCACACAGACCCAGGTCTGCCACGGGGCGCGGCGGCCCCGCTTGGACGGACGGTTGGACATGTCAGGCACGTCCTCGCCGGTGCCGGGTGACGCCCCGGTAGGTGAAGGCGCCCGCCAGGACGAGTGTCACCGCTATGGCGAGAATCCAGTTGAGCGAGACGCTGACGCCGAGCAGGGTGATGGCTCCCACGCCGGTTCGGGCGAGCGCTCCGTCGTCGTAACCCATGTCGATCTTTCCTTCCGGTGATTTCGGGCAGCGCGAAGCAACCCGACTGGTGCTGTGAAAAGGCGGTCGTACGGGCGCCCGACAGAAACTCGTGGTCATGCCGGGCGTGCTGCGCCGTATGACTCAGAGACGTTCGACGTGCGGGGCCGCTGCCATGACGCCGCGCGTGTCCAGCACATAGGCCGCCTCGGCGGCGAGCCGGACGAGGTCGAACTCGTCGTGCGGGGTGAGCAGGACGACGGCGTCGAAGTCGGCGACAGTGACTGTCGTCGCTGTCGTCGCTGTCGCCGGCCCGAAGGGGATCTCGCGGCAACTGCCGTCCGCCACGGCCACGTAGGGATCCGCGACGGTGACGTCCGCGCCCATCTGCCGCAGCCGGTCGATGACTTCGACGGCCGGTGACTGACGGGCGTCCGAGGTGCCCGGCTTGTAGGTCGCGCCGAGGGCGAGGATCCGCGCCCCGTGCACGCTCCGCCGGAACCGCCGGCTGAGGGCGTCCTGCAGTCGCCGCACCACATAGTCCGGCTGGCTCTCGTTGATGTCCTGGGCCAGCTCGATGAGCCGGAACGTCTGCCCGTGCCGAGCCTTGACGTGGTGGCTGAGGTAGACCGGGTCGATGGGCAGGCAGTGCCCGCCGACCCCGGGCCCGGGCAGGAACCTCGTGAACCCGAAGGGCTTGGTCGCGGCCAGCTCCAGCGTGTGCCAGACGTCCACCCCGAGCGTGTGGGCCATCCGCGAAAGCTCGTTGACCAGCGCGATGTTGACGTGCCGGTAGGTGTTCTCGAACACCTTGGCCAGCTCGGCCTCTTCCAGCCCCGAGGCGGGCACGGTGACGTCGGTGACGGTGTCGTAGAAGGCCTTCACGCGCTCCAGGCAGCCCTCGGTCAGCCCGGCGACGATCTTCGGCGTGTTCTCCAGCCGCCAGTCGGCGTTGCCGGGATCGATGCGCTCGGGGCTGAACCCGACGTGGAAGTCCCGCCCGGCGACGAGGCCGGAGCCCTCCTCCAGCAACGGGATGAGCACGTCACGGGTGGTGCCGGGGTGGGTCGTCGATTCGAGGACGACGGTGGCGCCCGGCTCGATCCACCCGGCGAGCACACGGCCGGCGTCCCGTACGCAACTCAGGTCCGGCGCACGGTCGGTGAGCGGCGTGGGCACGGTGATGACCGCGACGTCGAACCCCTTGAGGTCCTGCGGATCGGAGGTCGCGTAGTACGTGTCCGAGCCGAGCACCGCCTGAAGCCGGTCGTCGCCGATGTCCTCGACGTACGACGAACCTGCGGCCAGCGCCTCGCAACGCGCCCGGTCGGGCTCGTAGCCGGTGACGGTGTGCCCGACCTCGGCGGCCCTCACGGCCAGAGGCAGGCCGACATAGCCCTGCCCCAGCACACATATGTGCATGTGGATTCCTCACCCCTGAAGTACGGCCGCCTGTTCCTGAAGCAGGCGCCGTGGCGTGGTACTGCGTGAGAAGCGGCGTGGGAACGGCACCACCGCCGCGTCACCGGACTGCCGGGCCCCCTTGCCCGACCGTGCGCAAAGCGCAACCGGTGATCTTCACAAACCCCCCTCATTTGTGGACCTTCATGGTTCAACAAAAATTCGCTGAACGGAACCCTCTTTACTGTTTCGATACGTGAAGTGCGGCGAGGACAGGGTTGGTTAGGGGCTGACGCCGCCTCAACTGCCAGCCTGGGGGGCTCGTAGGCGTTTGTGATCTTCACAAACGGCGAGCGGGTTGGCGGCCCTCGAAGTGACGGGCCGAGTGCAGTCGCGAATATCGTGCGCCCCTGTTTGCGCCCCCCTGTACCACCGCTCCGCACCTCCAGGGGTTACCCGCGGTCCGCCCGGGTCTCGGTGGGCCCAGACCAGGGAAGCCCCGCCTGGCGCCGTCAACACCGAGCGGTGGCAGGCGCGTTCGGTCGGGAGCGCGGCTTCGGCGCAGCCGCCGGCTGAGACGTGGGCGGTCTACGGGGCGAGGCGTCCGCGCCGGCGGGGGGGCGCGCTCATGGCCTCGGCGCGGCCGGTGAAACGTCGAGCCGGCAAGCGAGGATGCGAGCTCACTCATGGCCGAAACTTTTCCGTGTTGTGCCGCCCATCGCTGTGCTACATTCCGTTCGATTCCGATCACTCACGCTTCGCTCCCTATCGCGACAAGGTGAGCAGAAGCGGACTGGGGCATTCCGACCAAGTGGCCCCGTCGATCGGAATCGAGAAGCGGGGGGAAGCAGTGTGTCTGGATTCGGCAATGCCGCCGGGTGATCATTCACGTTCTTCGGTGATGAATCCTCGGCTCACCACTTGATGCGCAGAGTCGGGTATTCCGCTGCCGCGGCAGCATTCAATGACGTGTATTGACCGCGGCTCGACCACCGTCCAGGACGGGCGCTCTGTGGTGTCCTCCCCAAGCCAATTCTGTCGTGCACCGGAAGACTAGGGGATCTTCGTGCGCATACGCACCATGCTGACCATTGCGGCTATCGGGTCGGTGACACTGACCGGCGTCACCGTCGCTCCATCCATGGCTGCCGACGAACCGGGCGCGGGGCCCGGGATCGTGTCGGACGTCCTCACGCCCGAGGAAGAGGCAAAGGTTCACGCCTCGGTGGACCCCGCCGACAAGGTCGACATGTACTACAAGGGCGAGAAGGTCGACCCGGCGTCCGACTGGAACGGCGCGGACATCTGCGCCGAGGTGTCGGAGGACGGCACGATGCAGTGCTTCGACAGCGACACCGAGGCCAACAAGTTCCTGGCTGCCCACGCGCCCACGGCGGAGGCCCGGTCCGGAGCGAAGCGGGCGCTGGCGGCCAAGCCGGCGGCGACGCAGAACGTGACCATGGTGGCCCCGAAGGAAGCGGCCATCCAGAGGTACCAGGACTGCCCCAGCAGCTACGTCTGCCTCTGGCAGAACTCGAACTATTCCGGCAGGCGCCTGCAGTGGCCCACCTACGACACGGCCAGGACTCGTCACCTCGACCAGTACTCGCCGTCGTTCCGGGACAAGGCCTCGTCCGCCTTCATCAACCGACCGCAGCGGGGAGTCGAACTGTACGACTTCCGGAGCGGGCTTCCTGACCCCCACCTGTTCCTGGGAGCCGGATACAGCCTGTATTCCAATTTCACCAACATCGACTACACCTACGGTGGCAGCTGGAACGACAAGGCTGACGCCATCAAGTTCTGATTCAGGCACGTTCTGATTCAGTCAACTCGCCAGTGCCGGCACCCCTTTCCAGGGGTGCCGGTACTCTGACATTCGCATCCAGCCCAAGCATGCGACGGAGACCTCTGTGAAACGCACCCCCCACACCGCTGCCGTTCTCACGCTCGGCGCTGTCTTGATCGCCGGAACTGCCGCCTGCAGCACCGACAGTGCCGCGGAGCCCGACAAGATCGGCGTCGTGGAAAAGCTTCCCGCTGATCCGAATGAGGCGAAGTCGAAGGAGAACGCCAAGGAGTTCCGCTCCTGGGTCGAAGCGCATGGAACCGCGCAGGAGAAGGAAGCGGTCGGGCGGGTGCAGCGCATCATCGGAGAGTGGAACGAGAAGACGGGCAACGCCTACCTCTCGACCGACATCGAGGGCGGGAAGACCCAGGTGGAGGACCCGCAAGCGGCTGCGACCGCGATCGTGAAGGCGTTCGGCGAGTGGAAGGACTCGGACCAGGGGTATGCCTCGGTCTATGACGTCTTCGGCAACGCAATGATCACTAATCACAAGTTCTGAGCGAAGCGCCGACCCGCCTCCGGCTGAGCCCGGAGCGTACGGAAGCGGTCCGCACCGCCGCCCGCCTTCGGACGGTGGGGCTCGCCGGCTTCCGCAAGCTCGCCCCGTGAACGCCGACGCCCCCTGCCCGATGACTCGGAACAGGGGGCGTCGCCATGTGCGAACGAACCGCGAGAACGGCCTACTTCACCGGCTCCGGCTCCGGCGCGTTCTCCGAGTCCGACGTGCCCGCCGGCGGCTCGTCGTCGCCGTCGTCGTCGGCGTCCTCCGCCGGGACCGGCGTCTTCACCGAGTCCAGCAGCAGCTGGGCGACGTCCACGACCTGGATGGACTCCTTCGCCTTGCCGTCGTTCTTCTTGCCGTTGACGGAGTCCGTGAGCATGACCAGGCAGAACGGGCAGGCCGTCGAGACGATGTCGGGGTTGACCGACAGGGCCTCGTCGACGCGCTCGTTGTTGATGCGCTTGCCGATCCGCTCCTCCATCCACATCCGCGCACCACCGGCGCCGCAGCAGAAGCCGCGCTCCTTGTGGCGGTGCATCTCCTCGTTGCGGATGCCGGGGACGCTCGCGATGATCTCGCGCGGCGGCGTGTAGATCTTGTTGTGGCGGCCCAGGTAGCACGGGTCGTGGTACGTGATGATGCCCTCGACCGGCGTGACCGGGATCAGCTTGCCCTCGTCGACGAGGTGCTGGAGCAGCTGCGTGTGGTGGATGACCTCGTAGTCGCCGCCGAGCTGCGGGTACTCGTTGCCGAGCGTGTTGAGACAGTGCGGGCAGGTGGCGACGATCTTCTTGGCGGACTTGGGCTTCGCCGACTCGGCGACGACCTTGCCCTCGTCGTCCATCTCCTCGCCGAACGCCATGTTCAGCGCCATGACGTTCTCCATGCCGAGCTCCTGGAACAGGGGCTCGTTGCCGAGACGCCGGGCGGAGTCACCGGTGCACTTCTCGTCGCCGCCCATGATCGCGAACTTGACGCCCGCGATGTGCAGCAGCTCCGCGAAGGCCTTGGTGGTCTTCTTGGCGCGGTCCTCCAGGGCGCCGGCACAGCCGACCCAGTACAGGTACTCGACCTCGGACAGGTCCTCGATGTCCTTGCCGACGACCGGGACCTCGAAGTCGACCTCCTTGAGCCACTCCAGGCGCTGCTTCTTCGCCAGGCCCCAGGGGTTGCCCTTCTTCTCCAGGTTCTTGAGCATCGTGCCCGCCTCGGACGGGAAGGAGGACTCGATCATCACCTGGTAGCGGCGCATGTCGACGATGTGGTCGACGTGCTCGATGTCCACCGGGCACTGCTCGACGCAGGCGCCGCAGGTGGTGCAGGACCACAGGACGTCCGGGTCGATGACGCCGTTCTCCTCGGCGGTGCCGACCAGCGGGCGCTCGGCCTCGGCGAGGGCCGCGGCGGGGACGTCCTTCAGGGCCTCCTCGGACGCCTTCTCCTCGCCCTCCATCGTCTTGCCGCCGCCGGCCAGCAGGTACGGCGCCTTGGCGTGCGCGTGGTCCCGCAGGGACATGATCAGCAGCTTGGGGGAGAGGGGCTTGCCCGTGTTCCAGGCGGGGCACTGCGACTGGCAGCGGCCGCACTCGGTGCAGGTGGAGAAGTCCAGCAGGCCCTTCCAGGAGTACTGCTCGACCTGGGAGACACCGAAGACGTCGTCGTCGCCCGGGTCGGTGAAGTCGATCGGCTTGCCGCCCGACGTCATCGGCTGGAGCGCGCCGAGGGCGGTGCCGCCGCTCGCCTCGCGCTTGAACCAGATGTTCGGGAACGCCAGGAAGCGGTGCCAGGCGACACCCATGTTGGTGTTGAGCGACACCACGATCATCCAGACGAACGAGGTGCCGATCTTGATCATCGCGACGAAGTAGACGAGGTTCTGCAGCGCGGAGACGCTCAGCCCCTTGAACGCGAGCACCAGCGGGTACGACGCGAAGTACGACGCCTCGTAGTGGTCGACGTGGTGGAGCGCGCCCTCCAGGCCCCGCAGGACGTAGATCGCCAGGCCGATGGTGAGGATGACGTACTCGACGAAGTACGCCTGGCCGGCCTTGGAGCCGGCGAAGCGGGACTTGCGGCCCGGGCGGCTCGGCAGGTTCAGCAGGCGGATCGCGATGAGCACCGCGATGCCCAGGATCGTCATCACGCCGATGAACTCGATGTACAGCTCGAACGGCAGGAACCCACCGATGACCGGCAGCACCCAGTCGGCCTGGAACAGCTGGCCGAAGGCCTGGGCGAGGGTCGGAGGGAGCGTCAGGAAGCCGACGGCGACGAACCAGTGGGCGACACCGACGATGCCCCACCGGTTCATGCGCGTGTGGCCGAGGAACTCCTTCACCAGGGTCACGCTGCGCTGGTAGGGGTTGTCGGTCCGGGTACCGGCGGGGACCGGCTGGCCCAGCTTGAAGTACCGGACGAACTGGCCGATCGCGCGTGCGAGCAGCGCGACGCCGACCACGGTCAGAACCAGCGACACGATGATCGCGGCGAGTTGCATGGGGGCTCCTCGGGCCTGCGAGGGGTTTCGTCGGGTGACCTGTCGTTTTGCAGGGTTCCCCGAAATTACTAAGCGGTAACTTATGCAGTCCGTCTGAGACTACCCTCATCCTCCGCCGCACTGTAGCCGGGTGGGCAGTGATCTGAATCGCTGAGGGTTGCCTCAGAAACGGACCGGATCCGGACCGGATCCGGACCGAATCCGGTGCCGTCCCGTCGCGATCCCGACGGCATCTCCTCGTGTTATTCGTACCGAATTGTCATAATCTCGCCTACCTTATATCCGTGCTCTACGGGATCACCGCCGCCGCCACCGCCCTCCTCCTCGCCGCCCTGCTCTCGGCCGCCCTGCGGGCCCCCGCCCTGCGGCTGCGGCTGGTCGAACGACGGCGGCAGCGGGACGTGCCGCTGTCCGGGGGCGTCGCCGTCGTGCTCGTCACCGGGCTGGTCGTGGGGGCCGGGGAATGGCTGGGGCTCGCGCCGCCCGCCGACGGGACGCCGGGGGTGCTCGCCGCCGCGGGCGCCGTCGCCCTGCTCGGGCTCGTCGACGACGTGTGGCGGCTGCGGCGCCGGGTGCTGGCCGCCGGCACCGGCGTGGCCGCCGCGTGTGTCGTGCCGTACGGGGAGACGGGGGTGGGGACCGGGCTGCTGGCCGTCGTGTGGGTGGTGGCGGTGGCGTTCGGGCTGCGGGGGCTCGATCACGCCGACGGGCTGGCGGGTACGGCCGGGGTCGTCGCCGCCTTCGGGGTGGCGGCCTGTGCGGCCGTCGTGGGGATGGACGGGGTGGCCGGGGCGATGAGCGTGCTGGCCGCCGCCCTGACCGGGTTCCTGCTGCACAACTGGCACCCCGCGCGTGTGGGGCTGGGCAGTTGCGGGTCCCTGTCCGCGGGGTTCGTGATCGCCGTGGGGGCCGTGTACGCCCGGGCCGGGTCCGGGGTCGTGGAGAGCGCGGGGGTGCTGTTCGCGCTGACCGCACTGGTGGGTGCCGATGCCGTGCTCGTGCTGGGGGCGCGGCGGCTGGGCGGTCGGGGGGTGTTGCGCAGTGGGCCCGATCATCTCGCGCACCGGCTGCGGCGGCTCGGGCTGACCGCGCCGGGGGCGAGTCTGCTGCTGGGAACGGGGGCGTTGTCCGGGGCGCTCGTCGGGGTACTCGCGCATGCCGGCCGGATCGGCTCCGGTGCCCTGTGGTGGGTGGCGGGAGGGGCACTCGTGGTGGTGTTCGCCCTCTCGCGTGTCCCTGTGCGCGGACCTCGACGGAGCGTATCGCCGCAGGTCAGCAGCCCATTGCGTGTAAGGAACGGATAAGAGTTGAGCCTGCCCGACTCAGCTCTGTTGACCGGTTGGGGGCCGTCGTGCACACTTGAGTCCGTTCCACTCAAGTCAGCTGGAGGAATCAACCATGGCACGTGCGGTCGGCATCGACCTGGGCACGACTAACTCCGTCGTCAGCGTTCTGGAGGGCGGCGAGCCCACCGTCATCACCAACGCCGAGGGCGCCAGGACCACGCCGTCCGTCGTCGCCTTCGCCAAGAACGGTGAGGTGCTCGTCGGAGAGGTGGCCAAGCGCCAGGCGGTCACGAACGTGGACCGGACCATCCGCTCCGTGAAGCGTCACATGGGCACCGACTGGAAGATCGAGCTGGACGGGAAGCCCTTCAACCCGCAGCAGATCAGCGCCTTCGTGCTCCAGAAGCTCAAGCGGGACGCCGAGTCCTACCTGGGCGAGAAGGTGACCGACGCGGTCATCACCGTCCCGGCGTACTTCAACGACTCCGAGCGCCAGGCCACGAAGGAGGCCGGTGAGATCGCCGGCCTGAACGTGCTGCGCATCGTCAACGAGCCCACCGCGGCCGCCCTGGCGTACGGCCTCGACAAGGACGACCAGACGATCCTGGTCTTCGACCTCGGTGGCGGCACCTTCGACGTCTCGCTGCTGGAGATCGGCGACGGCGTCGTCGAGGTGAAGGCCACCAACGGTGACAACCACCTCGGTGGTGACGACTGGGACCAGCGCGTCGTCGACTACCTCGTCCAGCAGTTCCAGTCCGGCCACGGCGTGGACCTGGGCAAGGACAAGATGGCCCTGCAGCGTCTGCGCGAGGCCGCCGAGAAGGCGAAGATCGAGCTGTCCTCGTCCACCGAGACCTCGATCAACCTGCCCTACATCACCGCCTCCGCCGAGGGCCCCCTGCACCTCGACGAGAAGCTCACCCGCGCCCAGTTCCAGCAGCTGACCGCGGACCTCCTGGAGCGCTGCAAGACGCCGTTCCACAACGTCATCAAGGACGCCGGCATCTCCATCAGCGAGATCGACCACGTCGTCCTCGTCGGCGGCTCGACCCGTATGCCCGCCGTCGCCGAGCTCGTCAAGGAGCTGACCGGCGGCAAGGACGCCAACAAGGGCGTCAACCCGGACGAGGTCGTCGCCATCGGCGCCGCCCTGCAGGCCGGTGTCCTCAAGGGCGAGGTCAAGGACGTCCTGCTCCTCGACGTCACCCCGCTGTCCCTCGGCATCGAGACCAAGGGCGGCATCATGACCAAGCTCATCGAGCGGAACACGACGATCCCGACCAAGCGGTCCGAGATCTTCACCACCGCCGAGGACAACCAGCCCTCCGTGCAGATCCAGGTCTACCAGGGCGAGCGCGAGATCGCGGCGTACAACAAGAAGCTCGGGATGTTCGAGCTGACCGGTCTGCCGCCGGCGCCCCGCGGCGTCCCGCAGATCGAGGTGTCCTTCGACATCGACGCCAACGGCATCATGCACGTCACGGCGAAGGACCTCGGCACCGGCAAGGAGCAGAAGATGACCGTCACCGGCGGCTCCTCGCTGCCGAAGGACGAGGTCGACCGCATGCGCCAGGAGGCCGAGCAGTACGCGGAGGAGGACCACAAGCGCCGCGAGGCCGCCGAGTCCCGCAACCAGGGCGAGCAGCTCGTCTACCAGACCGAGAAGTTCCTCAAGGACAACGAGGACAAGGTCCCGGGCGACATCAAGACCGAGGTCGAGGAAGCCGTCGCCGAGCTGAAGGAGAAGCTCAAGGGCGAGGACTCCGCCGAGATCCGCACCGCCACCGAGAAGGTCGCGGCCGTCTCGCAGAAGCTCGGCCAGGCCATGTACGCGGACGCGGGTGCGGCCCAGGCCGCCGGTGGTCCCGCCGATGACGCGGGCGCGGCCGGTGGTGCCAAGTCCGCCGACGACGACGTCGTCGACGCCGAGATCGTCGACGAGGACCGGAAGGACGGTGCCGCGTGACGGAGGAGACCCCGGGCTTCGACGAGCAGCAGCCCGACGTCCCTTCCGGCGCCACCTCCGAAGACGCCGAGCCGAAGGCCGCCTCCCCCTCCGCGGAGGAGGGGGCGGCCCCGGCCGGGGACACGGGCCAGGACGCGGCCCTGGTGGCCCAGCTGGACCAGGCCCGCACGGCGCTCGGTGAGCGCACGGCGGACCTCCAGCGCCTCCAGGCCGAGTTCCAGAACTACCGCCGCCGGGTCGAGCGCGACCGGATCGCGGTCAAGGAGATCGCCATCGCGAACCTCCTGACCGAGCTCCTGCCCGTGCTCGACGACATCGGCCGCGCGCGCGAACACGGCGAACTCGTCGGCGGCTTCAAGTCCGTCGCCGAATCGCTGGAGAGCACCGCGGCGAAGATGGGCCTGCAGCAGTTCGGCAAGGAGGGCGAGCCCTTCGACCCGACGATCCACGAAGCCCTGATGCACAGCTACGCACCGGACGTCACCGAGACGACGTGCGTCGCGATCCTGCAGCCCGGGTACCGGATCGGCGAGCGCACCATCCGCCCCGCGCGGGTGGCCGTGGCCGAACCCCAGCCGGGGGCGCAGACGGTCAAGGCGGACGAGTCCGCCGACGCCGACGACAAGGAGAGCGGTGGCCCGGACGAGGGCTGACGTCACAGACGAAGGGAAGGAGGGGCGTCGAGGATGAGCACCAAGGACTTCATCGAGAAGGACTACTACAAGGTCCTCGGCGTCCCCAAGGACGCCACCGAGGCCGAGATCAAGAAGGCCTACCGGAAGCTCGCCCGCGAGTTCCATCCGGACGCCAACAAGGGCAACGCCAAGGCGGAGGAGCGCTTCAAGGAGATCTCCGAGGCCAACGACATCCTCGGCGACCCCAAGAAGCGCAAGGAGTACGACGACGCGCGCGCCCTCTTCGGCAACGGCGGCTTCCGCCCGGGGCCGGGCGGCGCGGGCGGCTCCTTCAACTTCGACCTGGGCGACCTCTTCGGAGGCGGCGCCCAGGGCGGCGGCCAGGGAGCCGGCGGCTTCGGCGGCGGACTCGGTGACGTTTTCGGGGGCCTGTTCAACCGCGGTGGCGCGGGCGGGCCGGGGACGCGTACGCACCCCCGGCGCGGCCAGGACATCGAGTCCGAGGTCACGCTCAGCTTCACCGAGGCGATCGAGGGCGCGACCGTCCCGCTGCGGATGTCGTCGCAGTCCCCCTGCAAGGCCTGTTCCGGCACCGGCGACAAGAACGGCACACCCCGCGTGTGCCCGACCTGCGTCGGCACCGGGCAGGTCGCCCGGGGCAGCGGCGGCGGCTTCTCCCTCACCGACCCCTGCCCGGACTGCAAGGGCCGCGGCCTGATCGCGGAGCACGCCTGCGAGGTCTGCAAGGGCAGCGGCCGGGCCAAGTCCTCCCGGACCATGCAGGTGCGCATCCCCGCGGGCGTCAGCGACGGCCAGCGGATCCGGCTGCGCGGCAAGGGCGCGCCGGGCGAGCGCGGCGGCCCGGCGGGCGATCTGTACGTCGTCGTGCACGTCGACACCCACCCGGTGTTCGGCCGCAAGGACGACAACCTCACCGTCACCGTCCCGGTCACGTTCACCGAGGCGGCCCTCGGCGGCGAGGTGCGGGTGCCGACGCTCGGCGGCCCGCCCGTCACGCTGAAGCTGCCCCCCGGCACGCCCAACGGCCGCACCATGCGCGCCCGGGGCAAGGGCGCGGTCCGCAAGGACGGCACCCGCGGCGACCTCCTGGTCACCGTCGAGGTGAGTGTTCCGAAGGACCTGGCGGGGAAGGCTCGTGACGCACTCGAGGCGTATCGCGAGGCGACCGCGGGTGAGGACCCGCGGGCGGATCTGTTCCAGGCCGCGAAGGGAGCATGAGTCAGATGGACGGTCGTCGACGCAACCCGTATGAACTGACCGAGGAGACCCCGGTCTACGTCATCTCGGTGGCGGCCCAGCTGTCCGGCCTGCACCCGCAGACCCTGCGCCAGTACGACCGCCTGGGCCTGGTCTCTCCGGACCGCACCGCGGGCCGGGGGCGGCGCTACTCGGCCCGTGACATCGAACTGCTGCGCACCGTCCAGCAGTTGTCGCAGGACGAGGGCATCAACCTGGCCGGTATCAAGCGCATCATCGAACTGGAGAACCAGGTCGCCGCGCTCCAGGCCCGGGTGGCCGAGATGCAGGACGCGCTCGACGGCGCGGCGGCGGCCATGCGCCAGCGCGAGGCGGCGGTGCACGCGTCGTACCGCCGTGACCTGGTGCCGTACCAGGAGGTGCAGCAGACCAGCGCGCTGGTGGTGTGGCGGCCCAAGCGGCAGCAGTCCGACTGACGCGCGTACGCACGGGGAAGGGCCGGGAGTTGACTCCCGGCCCTTTTCGTCTGTTTGGTGCACCTTGCCCCGGTTTCGCTGGGCCTCCCGTGGATGACCGCGTGGTGCGCGCCACTTGAAGGTGATTCCGCAGAGTCTTCACAACTGCTGCGGAGCGTGGTGTTGTCATCTCGTTAAGTGGTTCCGCTTGACGCTGAGGGCGCGTCCGCGTTGGCTTTTCAGTCACATGGGCACCAAAGCTGCGCCCACGTCCGAAACACACGCGAAGTGAGCCCCGCATGCGTCGTATCGCCATATCCGTGGCAGCCGCCACGATCTCCGTCACGCTCGCCGGCTGCGGCGTGCTCAATGCGACGGGGAGCAGTGACGACGCGAGCCCGGCGAAGGGCAACGACATCACCGTCGGTCTGCTGCTGCCGGAGAAGGCCAACACGCGCTACGAGAACTTCGACTACCCGATCATCAAGACGAAGGTCGAGTCGCTCACCAACGACAAGGGACGCGTCGAGTACGCCAACGCCGAGGCGAGCGCGGACAAGCAGGCGAGCCAGATGCAGCAGATGATCGACGACCGGGTCGACGTGATCCTGCTGGACGCCGTGGACTCCAAAGCCATCGCGAGCGGCGTGAAGAAGGCGAAGGAGGCCGGTATTCCGGTCATCGCCTACGACCGGCTGGCCGAGGGCCCGATCGACGCGTACATCTCCTTCGACAACGAGCTGGTCGGCGAGGTCCAGGGCCGCTCCCTGCTGGAGGCCATCGGCGAGAAGGCGAGCCTCTCCGACAAGATCGTCATGATGAACGGCTCGTCGACGGACCCGAACGCCAAGCAGTTCAAGGCGGGGGCCATGTCCGAGCTGAACGGCAAGGTGGCGATCGCCAAGTCCTTCGACACCAAGGACTGGAAGCCGGAGAACGCCGAGGCCAACATGGCCGACGCGATCCGGCAGATCGGCAAGGGCAACATCGCTGCGGTGTACTCCGCCAACGACGGCATGGCGGGCGGCATTCTCAAGGCGCTCAAGGCCGCGGGCGTGACCGAGGTGCCGCCGATCACCGGGCAGGACGCGGAGCTGCCGGCGGTGCAGCGGATCATCAGCGGCGAGCAGTACATGAGCGTGTACAAGTCCTACCCGCAGGAGGCGGAGAACGCCGCGGAGATGGCGGTCGCCAAGGTCCAGGGCCGCGACATCCAGTTCGCCGCCCTCACCCGCGACAAGGTCGACAGCCCCACGCACAAGGCCATCCCGGCCCAGCTCGTGCCCGTGGTCGCGCTCACCAAGGAGAACATCAAGGACACGGTGGTCGCGGACGACATCTACAAGCTGTCGGACATCTGCACGGCCGAGTACAAGGCGGCGTGCCGGGCCATCGGCCTGAAGTAGCAGCGCCCCCGGCGCGCACCGGGCCGGGCTCACCCACCCCCCTGCCGGGCTGCCGCGACAGGACCCTCCGAGGCCCGGAGATACCGGTGCGTACCGGTGGATTCCGGTGGCCGCCGCGCGGGGAGCCGTGTTGCGGAGCACGTCCCGTCCGCGCATAGTTGCGCTGCGGAAAGACGGCGAAACCGGGGGTGGGATGGGCGATGGCCGGGCACGGGGCGGATGAGCATCCCCATGGTGCCGACCGGCTGTGCGAGACCGGGGACCGCGTGTACTCCCGGGCCGTACGGCGCGGCCGGGTGCCGCGCCGGGACGCGGATCCGGTGCCCTGCCTGCTGGAACTCGCCCTGCTGCACCCGGACCCCGACGACATGGACTGGCTTTTGCCGACCTCCCCGCAGGAGGTCATGACCCGGCTGCTGCGCGGGATGCACGACGAGGTCAGCGCGAGCCAGCGGCGGGTGGGTTCGGCCGTCGCGGCCGTCGAGTGGTACGCCGGACTGGGCCGCCAGGTGAGGCCGGCCGCGCCGACGGCTGAGGGCCCCGCGATCCGGGTCCTGGACGGACTCGCCCGGATCCAGGCCGCGATGGACGAGGCGACCCAGGCGTGCACCACCGAGGTGCTCACGGTCCAGCCCGGCGGCATCCGCCGCGAGGCGGAGCTCTCCGAGGGGCTGCACCGGGCGCTGGCGCTGCGCGGCCGGGGCGTGCGGATGCGGGACCTGTACACGCATGTCGCCCGGCACGGGCAGGGGCTGCTGACCTATCTGGAGCTGATGGGCGACGCGGTGGAGGCGCGCACGCTGGACGAGGTGATCGACCGGCTGATCCTCTTCGACCGGACGGTGGCGTTCATCCCCGCCAACACCGACCGCACGATGGCCCTTGAGCTACGGCATCCGGCGATCGTCGAGTACCTCGTCACGGTCTTCGACCGGCTCTGGCGTCTCGCCATCCCCCTCAAGGCCCCGCTCCCCGACACCGGCATCGAGGGCATCTCCCACCGGGAGCAGTCGATCGCCGCGCTGCTGGCGGAAGGGCACCAGGACGCCGTCATCGCGGAACGGCTGGGCATAAGCGTCCGGACGTGCCGGGCACACATCGCGCGTCTCTCGGAGACGCTGGGGGCGGCGAGCCGTACGCAACTCGGCGTACGCATCGCCCAGGCCGGCCTCGACGGCCCGCCCCCCTCGGCCGCCTCCCCGACCCTCAGCGTCCCTGATCAGGGATCCCGGACCGCCCGATGAGATACCCGAGCTGAGTCCCGCCCCTGAGATCAACCGGCGGCTCCTTCGTCGTCCTGCTTCAGGATGCCGGACTGGGCGATGAGGTACCCCAGTTGGGCACGGCTGCCGCTGCCGAGGGCGGACGCCAGCTTGGCTATGTGGGCCCGGCAGGTGCGCACGTTCATGCCGAGGCGCCGGGCGATGGCCTCGTCGACGTGTCCCTCGACCAGGAGCTTCGCTATGGAGTACTGGATCTCCGTGATGCCGTCGCGGGCGGTCTCGTACGGTGTGCCGGTGCTGAGCGGAACCGACCGGTCCCACAGGTACTCGAAGAGCTTGATGAGGTAGCGGACCAGACCGGGGTGGCGCAGTTCCAGGGCGACTTGCTGATCGTCGCGGGCGGGGATGAAGGCGACGGACTCGTCGCAGATGATCAGGCGCTCGACGAGTTCGTCGATGGTGCGGTACTCCGCCTTGCCGTTGGAGAGCTGGGCGGCGTAGGCCAGCTGCTCGGGGTTGTAGCGGGCGGTGTGCTGGTACAGGGTGCGGATGCGCACACCGCGTTCGATCAGCGGCCGGTCGCGCTCCAGGCCGAGCAGGAGGCTGCGTTCGGACATCCGGTCGGTGGGCTGGACGGTGAGCATCTCCGTCTGGCATTGCAGAGTGGCCATGTTGAGCGCGGCGTTGATTCGTTCGCCGCCTTCCAGCACAGTGATGGCGTCACTCGTGGCGGCCAGCTGGGTGCCGAGGGCCATGAACGGCTCGAAGGTCTCGGCGAGGCCGGTCGCCAGGCGCCGGCGGTCGGCTATCTCCTGCTCCAGCGGGTTGAGCTGCCGGGACAGGGCGACCGCGGGGGGCACCGGCCGCAGCCAGCTCGGGTCGTCCGGGTCGGGGTGGAGCAGGGCGAACTCCATCAGGCACGGAGCGGGCGCCACGTCCTCGCGTGCGATGCGTCCGGCGCGCAGTGCGGCGGCATACAGACGGCCGCCCTCGTCGCACCACTGGGTCATCGCATGGGGATGTGTCTCCTTAGTCCGATTCGATGTCAAATCTCCACCCCCCAGGGTCCTGAACATGCAGGAACATGATGCATCGATTGTGTGGCCATGACGTGCCCGAATGAGCCATCGTCGTACTCGACGGGGGAAAAGGGGACCTTCAAGTGAGGACGAAGCCGACTATGCGTAACAGAATGCTTCGCTCGGTGCTTGTCGCCGCCTTCTCCGCCGTTGTAGCCCTTGGTGCGCTGAGTGGCTTCTCCGATGTGAAGGACGAGGTTCGGGCGAACAGCAGCTGGCCGTCCGTCGCCGTGAACAGCACTCACGGAGCGGAGAACAGCAGCTGGCCGAGCTCCGGGGCAGCCGGATCCGGGAGCTGACCGTGACCACTCCACCCGACGACCGCTCCTTCCGACGCGAGATGGCCACCGCCTACCGCTCCGGCTGGCACTTCATCGACCTGGTCACCGCCATCCCCCACAGCGGCGACTCGTTGATGGTGACCGTGTTCGGCGAGCCGGTGGTCGTCACGCGCGACGAGGACGAGGACGTACGGGCTTACCGGTGTCTGCGGCGGCCTCGGGGGGCGCCGCAGCCGGTGCGGTGCGCCGTACGGTACGGAATGATCTTTGTGAACCTGGACCAAAGGGACCACCAGCAGGTGGAGGCCGACTCCCCTGCCCCGAGGACCATCTCTGCCACCCCCCGCAGTGCCTGACGCGATTCCCCCGTCGTAACAGATCGCTCAGGTGCTTCCCCCCGCAGCGGCGTCACCGTGACCT
Organism: Streptomyces collinus; assembly: GCF_031348265.1. Taxonomy (NCBI): domain Bacteria; kingdom Bacillati; phylum Actinomycetota; class Actinomycetes; order Kitasatosporales; family Streptomycetaceae; genus Streptomyces; species Streptomyces collinus. The sequence goes on from NZ_CP133771.1 coordinate 4,708,699, forward strand.
GAACACGGTGACGCCGCTGCAGTTTTCGGGGACATTTCCGGGTATCGACCCCATCCCGTGGTGGCCGGATCCAGTCGATCACCGGTGTGGATGTTCACACCGCTCAACCTCGCCCCATCGCCCGCGTCAGGTGGATCTCGATCACCACGCGCGCCGGGTTCGGTGACGGCGTCCTGCCGTAGCGCTCCGCGTAGCGCCGCTCCGCCTCGGCCACCCGGTCCGGCTCGTCGCGGACGAAGGCCCGGCCCTCCAGCGTCGCCCAGCGGCGGCCCTCCAGCTGGCAGACGGCGACGGCCGCCCCCTCGTCGCCGGCCGCCCGCACGTACCGCACCTTCGCGCTCGCCCGATTGGTGATCACCCGAGCCAGACGGGCCTCGGGATCGTATGTGACGCCGACGGGTACCAGATGCGGAGTGCCGTCCGGGCGGGGAGTCGTCAGGGTGCACAGGTGCCGCTCCCGCCAGAAGCTGAGATACGACGGGTCCGGAGCGCCGGGGTCGACGGAGTACTTGGTCGCCATGCCCCGGAACTTAGACCCCCGAGCCTCCCGGAACCGTCCTTGAGTGCACTAGACTCAACTTTGTGCAAGCCGTTCGGGTCAGTGCAAGGAGGAGAACGCGAACGTGGACGCCGAGCTGACCAACCGGAGCCGGGATGCGATCAACGCTGCCAGCAACCGGGCCGTGACCGAGGGGCACCCCGACCTCACCCCGGCCCATCTGCTGCTCGCGCTGCTCCAGGGACAGGACAACGAGAACATCACCGACCTGCTCGCCGCGGTCGACGCCGACCAGGCCGCCGTGCGCGCCGGAGCCGAGCGCGTGCTCGCCGGGCTGCCGAGCGTGACCGGGTCGACCGTCGCGCCGCCCCAGCCCAACCGCGAGATGCTGGCCGTCGTCGCCGACGCGCAGGCCCGCGCCAAGGACCTGGGGGACGAGTACCTCTCCACCGAGCACCTCCTGATCGCCCTCGCCGCGAAGGGCGGCGCGGCCGGCGAGGTGCTGTCCCAGCAGGGGGCCGACGCCAAGAAGCTCCAGGCCGCCTTCCAGAAGACGCGAGGGCAGCGACGGGTGACCACGGCCGACCCCGAGGGGCAGTACAAGGCCCTGGAGAAGTTCGGGACCGACTTCACCGCCGCCGCGCGGGAGGGCAGGCTCGACCCGGTCATCGGCCGGGACCAGGAGATCCGCCGCGTCGTGCAGGTCCTGTCCCGCCGTACGAAGAACAACCCCGTCCTCATCGGCGAGCCGGGCGTCGGCAAGACCGCCGTCGTCGAGGGGCTCGCCCAGCGGATCGTGAAGGGCGACGTGCCCGAGTCACTGAAGGACAAGCGGCTCGTCGCGCTCGACCTCGGCGCGATGGTCGCCGGGGCGAAGTACCGGGGCGAGTTCGAGGAGCGGCTGAAGACCGTCCTCGCCGAGATCAAGGACTCCGACGGGCAGATCATCACCTTCATCGACGAACTGCACACCGTCGTCGGAGCCGGCGCGGGCGGCGACTCCGCCATGGACGCAGGCAACATGCTGAAGCCCATGCTGGCCCGCGGCGAGTTGCGCATGGTCGGCGCCACGACCCTCGACGAATACCGCGAGCGGATCGAGAAGGACCCCGCCCTGGAGCGGCGCTTCCAGCAGGTGCTGGTCGCCGAGCCCACCGTCGAGGACTCCATCGCGATCCTGCGCGGGCTCAAGGGCCGCTACGAGGCCCACCACAAGGTGCAGATCGCCGACAGCGCGCTCGTCGCCGCCGCGTCGCTCTCCGACCGGTACATCACCTCCCGGTTCCTGCCCGACAAGGCCATCGACCTCGTCGACGAGGCGGCCTCGCGGCTGCGCATGGAGATCGACTCCTCGCCCGTCGAGATCGACGAACTCCAGCGCGCCGTCGACCGGCTGAAGATGGAGGAGCTCGCGATCGGCAAGGAGACCGACGCGGCCTCCCGCGAGCGCCTGGAGAAGCTGCGCCGCGACCTCGCCGACAAGGAGGAGGAGCTGCGCGGCCTCACCGCCCGCTGGGAGAAGGAGAAGCAGTCCCTCAACCGCGTCGGTGAGCTGAAGGAACGCCTCGACGAGATCCGCGGCCAGGCCGAACGGGCCCAGCGCGACGGTGACTTCGACACCGCCTCCAAGCTGCTCTACGGCGAGATCCCGGCCCTGGAGAAGGAGTTGGAGGCCGCCTCCGAGGCGGAGGAGGAGGTTGCCAAGGACACCATGGTCAAGGAGGAGGTCGGCGCCGACGACATCGCCGACGTCGTCGCCTCCTGGACCGGCATCCCCGCCGGGCGGCTGCTGGAGGGCGAGACGCAGAAGCTGCTGCGCATGGAGGACGAGATCGGCAAGCGGCTCATCGGCCAGACCGAGGCCGTGCGCGCGGTGTCCGACGCCGTACGCCGCAGCCGCGCCGGGATCTCCGACCCCGACCGGCCCACCGGCTCCTTCCTCTTCCTCGGCCCGACCGGTGTCGGCAAGACCGAACTGGCCAAGGCCCTCGCCGACTTCCTCTTCGACGACGAGCGGGCGATGGTCCGCATCGACATGTCGGAGTACAGCGAGAAGCACAGCGTGGCCCGGCTGGTCGGCGCCCCGCCCGGATACGTCGGCTACGAGGAGGGCGGCCAGCTCACCGAGGCCGTGCGCAGGCGGCCCTACTCCGTCGTCCTGCTGGACGAGGTGGAGAAGGCCCACCCCGAGGTCTTCGACATCCTGCTCCAGGTGCTGGACGACGGCCGCCTGACGGACGGCCAGGGCCGTACGGTCGACTTCCGCAACACGATCCTCGTCCTGACGTCGAACCTGGGCAGCCAGTACCTGGTCGACCCGGTGACCACCGAGGAGGAGAAGAAGGAGCAGGTCCTGGAGGTGGTGCGGACCTCCTTCAAGCCGGAGTTCCTCAACCGCCTGGACGACCTGGTCGTCTTCGCCGCGCTGACCAAGCCCGAGCTGGAGCGGATCGCGAAGCTCCAGCTGGAGCGGCTGGCCAAGCGGCTCGCCGAGCGGCGCCTCACCCTGGACATCACGCCCGAGGCGCTGGCGTGGCTCGCGGAGGAGGGCATGGACCCGGCGTACGGCGCCCGGCCGCTGCGGCGGCTCGTCCAGTCCGCCATCGGCGACCGGCTCGCCAAGGAGATCCTGTCCGGCGAGATCAAGGACGGGGACACGGTCCGGGTGGACCGCTTCGAGGACGGGCTGCTGGTGGGCCCGGCGACCGGCAAGACCCTCTGACCGGCCGCGCACGCGCTTGACGGCGGCCCGCTCCGCACCTGCGGGGCGGGCCGTGTGCGGCTCCGCTGTATGCCGCGCCCACGCCCGTGTCCGCACCCGGGCCCGTACCCGGGCATGGTTCCCGCCGGTTCGCCCGGACCTCGTCCGTGACGCCGTCGTCCGGACGTGAGGTATCCGGCCAAGTCGCCGCGCCGCCCGCATGCCGCGGTCCTTCCGCTTCACGGCACCGCCGCGACGTGCCGCCTTGTTCGAACGACTTTCCGTTTCCAGTTGCCGGTTCCGCTCCCGAAGCGGTTATCGGCCACGTCCTCTCGGCTCTCTGTCGGCGTGTTACCGGTGTGTCTAAAGTGGCCGGGCTGCCAGTGAAGTGGACCTGACCAGTCCGTCCTGGTGCGTTGACCATCCACGGGGGGATTCAGCCATGCACGTCATCCTGCGCGCCTTCACGCCGCCGCCTGCCCGCTGACGGGGAGGGAGCACCTCGCGGCCCGCGCCCGCAACGGCGGCCGCTCACGCCCCCTTGCACTCGGCGAGAACGCGTCCGCGTTCCCCGGCCGATGCTCCCCGGCCGGCGTTCTCCTCCGCACAGGTGACCAGCCCCCGGCCGGTGCCCTGCCCGGCCCTCGCGTGTACTCACTCCAGCCAGAAGGAATGCCCATGCGCAAGCTCCTGACCGCAGCCGGTCTCACCTCGTCCGCCGTCGCGCTCGGCGTGCTGTTCGCCGGCCCGGCCGCCGCCTGGACGGCCTCGTCCCAGTTCGACGTCGTCTTCCCCGGCCAGAAGCCGCAGACGACCTACTACGTGGAGAACACCGGCGCGAACACCACGTCGAACGGCAACATGACCGGGAAGTCGGTCGTCTACTGGCAGCTCGGCGTCGACCAGGTGATCGACGACTCGAAGCGGTTCACCAGCTTCAAGATCACCACGCGCATCGAGGCCCGCCTCGGCAAGGCCGCGGACGACGAGGTCATCACCAAGAAGACGTGTGACATGACCACGGCCATCAATGAGCGCTACGCGTGGTCCTACGACTCCCCGGAGAACACCTGCGTCGCCCCGCCCACCGTCTACGACGGTGAGCTGTGGTGGTCGTCGGACGCCACGGTCGTCTACGACATCGAGGGAGACGGCAAGGGCGCCATCACCCAGGAACTCGCGGGCACCACCCTGATCCACGGCTGACCGACGTTCCGCCGCTGCTCCCGCGCCCCCGCCGGGGCCCGCGCGGCCGCCGCGCCGTCCGACCGGTGCCTCGCCCACTGGTGTCCGTGCACGGACACCGACCAGGTCCGGCGCGCCTGACAGGTGCGCCGGGGCTGCGGCGAGGTACCCGGTGTTTCCGCCGACCGGCCGGATCCTGTCAGCCGTGGGCTGACGGGGCCGGTCCGGGCTTGCCACCCCCCTCCCCGCATGGGGGAGGATGGCGGAATCCGTACGAAGGGAAATTCACGGTGACCATCGACCCGTCCTCGATTCCGAACTTCGGGGGCCAGCCCGAGCCGCAGCCCGGCAGCGGCCCGGCCGGCCCCGTCGTCCCGGATCAGGACCTCGTGAAGCAGCTCCTCGACCAGATGGAGCTCAAGTACGTCGTCGACGACGAGGGAGACCTCGCGGCGCCGTGGGAGCAGTTCCGCACCTACTTCATGTTCCGGGGAGAGGGAGACCAGCAGGTCTTCTCCGTGCGGACGTTCTACGACCGGCCCCACGAGATCGGGGCCAAGCCGCAGATCCTGGAGTCGATCGACGACTGGAACCGCCGCACCCTGTGGCCCAAGGTCTACAGCCACACCCACGACGACGGCACGGTCCGCCTGATCGGCGAGGCCCAGATGCTGATCGGCATGGGTGTCAGCCTGGAGCACTTCGTCTCCTCGACGGTCAGCTGGGTGCGCGCCGCGATCGAGTTCGACAAGTGGCTCATCGAGCAGCTCGGTCTCGAAGAGGAGATCAACGAGGCGGAGAAGCCCGAGGACGACGAGTAGGCTCCCGACCCGAGCCCCTCACGGCGCGTCGGCGCGTACGCACAGGTACGCGCTGTACGCGCCGTTTGCCTTTTCGCAGTCGGACGGACCCTGCTCTGCGCCGATGTTTCCGATGAGTAGAGTGAACGGCTGACTGAAGATCGTAAAGAGGGGAGCACGGGGTGCGTCGGTTACTGGGCGTAGCGGTTTCGATTGCGGGGATGGGTCTCGCGTTCTGGTTGGTCTTGGGTCCTTCAGCGGATTGGGAGGGCGGTGCGAGGTTCGCGCGCTTCGCCCTGTTGCTGAGCTGCTTCTTGGTGATCGGTGGTGGCGTGCGCTTGATCTACCCCGACAAATCCAAGGACGAGCCGACCGAGGTCGCCGGGTAATCCCGCACACCGACCGGCCAGGGTGCGGGCCCGGACGGGTGTGTCCTGGCCGGACGAGGTGGCCGACGTCGGCGAGCGGGAGACCTGCTCACGACCCCGGCGGATACTCACCGCGGCCCGAGGTGCGGCGGAGTGCGGATGCCGAACTCGCGGCGGAGGGCTGACAGCGCGGCAAGGTAACCCGACATACCGTGAACACTCGGGCCGGGCGGCGTTGACGCAGAGCACATGTAGACACCGGTCAGCGGTGTGCGGTAGGGATCGAAACGTGGAACAGGGCGCATAACGGACTGCCGGAGCGTCATTGCGCCCGCTCCGATGTCCCCGCCCACATAGTTCGGGTTGTACGCCTCATACTCGGCACCGCTGATCCCGCGTCGATGGATCACCGTGTCGGCGAATCCGGGCGCGTAGCGTTCGATGCGCGCCGTGACCATCGCGGTCGGGTCCCACGCGTCGCCGTTGGGGACGTGCGCGTAGGCCCACACAGGACGTCGCCCCGGTTTGGCGCGGCTCGGATCGGCCGAGGCGGGGTCGACCAGCAGAACGAACGGTTCCTCAGGTCGGATGCCGGCGGCAGCCTTCGTCTCGGCTTCGAACATCTCTGCCTGGGTTCCCCCCAGATGAACGGTTGCGGCTTGCCCCACGTCAGGGTTGGCCCAGGGAATCGGCTCAGAGACGAGGAAGTCCACCTTGGCCGCTGCCGGCCCGTACCGGAATCGTGCCAGGCCTCGCCGGTAACCGGCCGGAAGCAGGTCACCCGCTATCTCCGTGAACGTCTTGGGGCTTGTGTCGAGAAGCACCAGTTTCGCCCGGGGGAGTTCATCGAGGCTGGTCACGTGGTGATCCGTGTGGAAGGTTCCGCCGTGGGCGGTGATGTCGTCGGCGAGCGCGTCGGCGATGCGAGCGCTGCCTCCCTCGGGGATCGGCCAGCCGCTGGCGTGCGCGAGGTGTCCGAGGAGCATGGCGACTGCGCCCGAGGCAAGGGAAGGGAGTTTGCCGACCGCGTGCGCCGCCACCCCGGTGAGGAGCGAGCGGGCTACCTCGGTACTGAAGCGGTGGGGCGCCAGCGCAGTGCCATGGGCAAGCAAGCGGGAACCCAGGAGCGCTGGGACGGCAAGGCTCCTGGGGAGTCCTCGTTGCCCCGACAGGACAAAGTCGACCAGTTCCTCGGAGTGGTTGACCAACGGCTGCATGAGACGACGCCAGCGCTCACCGTCCGGACCGAGATGGGCGCAGGTCGCTTCCAGATCCCGGTGAGCAAGGCCGGCGAGTCCGTTTTTCAGGGGGTGAGCGTAGCTGATGGATGGATACAGCATGTTCACCCCCCGGGACGCCAGGTCGAACTGACGAAAAAAGGGGGACACAACGGCCATAGGGTGAACGGCGGAACAGATGTCGTGTTCTATCTCGGCATCGAAGAGTGGCTCCGTCCGCAGCCCGCCTCCGATGGTTGTGCGGGCCTCGTACAAGGCGACCTTGAGGCCCGCCCGCCCGAGAGTGACCGCAGCGGCAAGGCCGTTCGGGCCGGTTCCAACCACAATCGCATCGGGTTCCATGCGTCCTCCCAAAATTTTCCACTCAGAGCCGACGGAACTTGGAACCACCCGACGGCAAAAGTCATCCGCGGCGACTTTATGCGGGCACCTGACGGCATGTCACAGCGACAACAGGTGCAGACCGATGCGGCCGCCTGGTGGAGACTTCCGGAACGTCTCATTCCAGGCCCGCTGTGATGATCATCACGTGACCACTCCTTGAGATGCCTGCGTCAATCTCCATAAGATCATCAGGAATCGCGACGGGCGCCGGGAATCACCTTGCAAAAACAGGTTGACATACGGAGCGCGTGTCGCGAGGAATCTTCCGACTTCGTCGGAGGGCTGATTCGTCCACGGGGGGCGAGCGGTCGAAGATGCCTGACCAGCTTCTTCAAGCATGCCGCTATTGATGTCTGACCAACATCTCGGGTGTACCGCTGCTCTCCCCTCAGGCGATCAGGCAGTAAACAATAGAGGGGAAAACATGAAGAAGAAGAATGCCGCTGCCGTCATCGGCGTGGCCATTGCCGGCACGTTCCTGACCGTGTCGATGCAGGGTTCCGCTCAGGCCTCCACGCCGCCGCAGGCGACCGGGGCCCTGAGTGCTCAGGCCACCACCGAGGACGCCCCGAAGGCGCCTCAGGCCCGTGCTGCCGGCCGGGCTGCCGCGGCGGCCGGCCGTGCTGCCGCTCGGGCCACCGTTCACGCGCGGGCCGCTGCGGGATCCCTCGCGAACCAGGCGGGGCAGGTTGCCAACAACTTCAGCCTGTTTGCCCCGCCTGCCAAGGTGTCGGGTGACGGCGCCTCTGCTGCGGCGACTGTTTTCGACAGGTGACAATGCGCCATCGGCGCATCCAGAGGGCGGCACTGCTGGCTGGTGCCGCCCTCCTGGGCGCCCACTTCTCTATCGCGGCGTTCTCCCAGGCGCCACTCAGCCCAGCCAAGATTCAGCTGCATGGAGTTATCAGCGGCTATCTGGAGCCGTACTTCACGCAGAACTGGAGTTTGTTCGCTCCTGATCCGACGAAAGACGACCAAGGGATAGTTGTGCGCGCGAAGTGCGCAGACGGTGCGGTCACGGATTACTACGATGTGACCGGCCCCTTGATCAAGGAGACTCAGGAAGACCGATTCTTCCCCTCTCGTACGGTACGGCTCGTGAGCAACGGGCTCAATCAGCTCAACGATTCGGATGACCTGTTGTGGCGTCTCCGCCAGAAGCAGAAAGAGGAGAATAGCGAAGGCTCAGAGGCGAAGGGCGGAAAGGATAAGCGTGACATCCCTCTGACGCCCTACGAGAAGAGCCAGCACATGGACGCCGAGCGCTCCTTGTCTCGTTTCGCGCTGACCCGGATAAACAACGTCTGCCCGGATGGCACGGACCCGACCGCTGTCCAGGCGCGCATGTATATCAAGAAACTTCCTCCGTGGTCACAGCGAAAGAACGCAAAAGCGCAGAGCACGCTGGACATTTACGACTTGCCGTGGAAAAAGGCGGTTGAACTGCAGTGAGCATCAAGAAAACGATTGACTCAGCTGCCAGTCGACCCGTCGCCGCACTGGGAGTTTCAGGAACCCGTGCACTGCTGGGCTTCGTCGGGCTCATGTACTACCTGAGCCACTACGGCGATCGGAGCTACCTCTTCGGCCCGGGAGCCGATTCGGTCCTGCCGCACCGCCTCTTCCTCGAACAAATCCAGGAGAAGGGAAGCTTCAGCCTCTACGCCTGGAGCACGTCCGAAGTCTGGTTCGAAGCGGTCTTCCACCTCGGCGTGCTCGCCGCCCTGGCTGTGACCGTAGGAGTGGGAGGCAGAGCGGTTCTCGCGGCGCACGGGATCCTCCTCTGGTCGCTCTACGAACGGCAGTCGGCCTTCCTGGACGGGGGAGACAACCTCGCCCAACTCGTGATCCCGTTTCTGCTCCTGACGAACTGCTACCAGAACTTCTCGTTCTCGAGCGGAGTCGCCGACCGTGTCGTCGGGCGACTCCCGGGGAGCGTGCGAGCGCTCGGTGTTCCGCTGCACAACCTCGGCGTAGTGGCGATCGCCGTACAGATGTGCCTCGTGTACGTGGTGAGTGGTCTGTACAAGGTGCAGGGAGACGTGTGGCAGGACGGCACCGCGCTCTTCTACATCATGCGCGTTCCCGAGTTCGAGCTGCCAGGTTTGTCCAACCTCGTCTACAACAACGACCTACTCGTCTTTCTCGGCACCTACAGCACCACTTTGTTCCTGGTGTACTTCCCTATGGGGATCCTGGTGCCCAGCTTGCGCCCGTGGACTGCGGCGGCCTCCATCGCGTTCCATGTGTCCATCGGCGTGTTCATGGGCCTCACCGCGTTCGCCCTGACCATGATCGCCTGCGACCTCATCTTCCTCTCCTCCGCGCTGTCCCGCGCGCGCAAGCTCGCACGGACCCTCCGCGAACGCTGGACACAGAAGCAGCCCGGGAGCATCCCGACGGTCACCGACCAGGACGCACCGGAAAGTGACGCCCCGGCCCCTGTCCCCGTTCCCCAAGCCGCGAGGTGAGGGCCATGCGCCGCGTCCCCACCTGCATCATCGGCAGCTCCCACACCGCTCCGATCGTCACCGGCAAACACGACCCCGACAAGTACGCAGAGGTGGGCTCCTTCACCAAGGTCATCACCGGAACCATCCTGCAGCAGTTGGCCGAGCAAGGTGTCCTCACGGTTGACGACCCCGTTGAACGATGGCTCGACGTCCCGTCAGGAACCGGCATCACCCTGCGCCACCTCGCCGAGCACACCTCGGGTCTGCCTCGCCTGCCCCCGGGCACCTCTCGCCTCGACCCGTACCGGAATTTCACCACTGACCGGCTGCGCCAACTGCTCGCCGGTTTCGACCGGCTCACCGATGGTCCCGCCGGGGAGCATGAGGAGTACTCCAACTTCGGCTACGCGGTGCTCGGGGCGGCACTGACCGCAGCAACGGGGCAGGAATACGACGAGCTCGTAGCCGTGCACGTGCTGTCCCCGCTCGGCCTGCCGCGAGAGGCCATGACTGCCCGACCGCCACAGCACAGCAGCTCGCTGCCGACCGGATGGTTCGGCCGCAGGGTGAAACCGTGGACCATGACGGGAGCCATCCTGCCCGCAGGCGGCCTGTGGGCGAGCCCCCGCACACTGGCGCGTGTGCTGACCGGCCTCGTACTCGACCGTTCGCTCGGGGAACCCGGCCTCGGATGGCAGCGTTCGGGGCCTCTGCCTCTGATCTGGCACAACGGAGCGACAGGCACGGCGTCTTGCTTTGCCGGCGCCGTGCCTGACGGCCGCTGGACGGTGGTCCACCGCCTGAGCGGCTCGCCCGACGCGACGGACCGCACCGCCCTGGAATACCTGCGCACAGCGCATTCCCAGTGAATCGAGAAGGGGTCACGATGCGTGCACATATCCGAGCTGCTGCCATCACGGGCATCAGCGCCATCCTGCTCGGCACGGCGGCCTCGGCTGTCGCCGCAGAGAGCGCCAGAGCGTCGGCCCCTGTCCCCTGGTCGGCCCCGTACGCCACCGCTTCCGCCTCGGGTGAGCGGTGGACCGAAGGGACAGGCCCCACTCCGACCCTGGTGATCAAAGGGAAGCTGTCGAACTCCGCCGAGGGTTGCTACTCGCTGTGGACGAAGTTCAATGCCGACCTCGTGCCGGGCGTTCCACGCAAGCAGGCAGAGCTGTGCGGTCCGGGCAGTGTCCCTGTCGAGGTGCGGCGGTCGTACTCGTTCACGACCACCGGCAGCCTCACCGTGTGCAAGGGCATACAGAACACCCATCAGTGCGGCCCCTGGCAGAGTGTGACTTCATGGCCTGTCACCAAACCGACGGGGTGACGTCAGCGAGACACTGAAGTCGGCTGGGAGTTGGAGCGTCGAGACACAGCTCCGCCCACACGGTCTTGCCCACCGGGCGGCGGGACACCGACTCCCAGCGCTCGGCGAGGACGTCCACAGGACCAGCCCTCGGCCGGACTCGCCTTTGGGACAGGACGAGGGCGCGGCCGTGGGCAGCCGCCTGGCGGAGTCAGCGTCCGCGACCTCGACGCGCAGCAGGCCCGCAACCGGCGCTTCACGGTCGTGCCCTCCGCGGGCAGCCAGGTCACGGTGCCCGTCGCCTTGACGGGCAGCGGTATCTCGGTGCCGTAGCCCAACTGGCCGTCCACCGTGGTGCGTTCGGTCAGCGTGGTCCGGGTGACCGGGACGGTGGAGCCGGAGCGGGGCGGGGCGGAGGAGCCCTCCTGCGACCCGCCTCCGCCGAGGCCGAGCGCACCGACCACGGCGACCGCCGCCACGACGACCAGAGCCGACGCGACCAGGACCGTACGCCGTCCGCGCCGACCGCGCGGCGGCGGCGCGGGAGCCGCCCCGTGCTCGTGATCGGTCTGCACAACCGTCTCCGCCATCGTCAGCCCTTGCCCGCGGGCTGGTCCGCCGGGTCACCGATGATCGGAGCGCAGACACGCGTGGCACGCTTGGCTCCCGCCGACGTCTGGTTCCATTCGGAGCCCTGCGCGGTCCCCTCGGGCCCGGGATCGGGAAAGTCGGGGGCGCCGTTCTTCTGCATGCAGTCGGCGTAGTCACGCTTGACCTTGATCTGCTCGGGGCTGAGCGTGGGCTGATTGGCGTTCTCAAGGCCCTCGGGGACGGCCGCCTTGAGCGAGGCGCACTTCTCGGAAGCGTCCAGGAACTTCGTGTTCTTCTTCAGCGCCGCGTTGTTGCCGAAGTCGACCTCCCCCTTGGCGTCCGGGTCGGGGGCGTCGACCCCGTTCTCCCGCAGACATGTCACCCACTCGCGCTGGGCGTTCACGTACGCGGCCACGTCGTCGCCGCCACTCGGCGCGGTCGTCCTGCCGGATGCCCTGTCGCCGCCCGCAGTCGGGACCTTCGGGGTGTCGCCCTCGCCCCCGCAGCCGGCCAGGGTGATCGCCATGACCGACGCCGTCACCACGGCCATCAGCACCCGGTTCGTCCTCATCGGTTCTCCCGCCTCCTGTCGCGGCCGACCGCGGGCGCGGCAGGCCTCCCGACCGTAGGCCGGAGGTGATGAAGAACCTTTGAAGAACCTGTCATCCGATCATGCGGCGGGCCGATGCGCTTCGGACGGGACACCACGGCAGCCGGCGACTCCCGCGCGACGGTGGCGCGGAACCGACCCGAGCTACGCCTTCAGACGCTTCACGGCCTCCTGAAGTACCTCTGTCCGCTTGCAGAACGCGAACCGTACGAAGGGGGCGCCCTCCTCGCGGTGGTCGTAGAAGACCGCGTTGGGGATGGCGACGACGCCGGCGCGTTCCGGCAGGCCGCGGCAGAAGGCGAAGCCGTCGCTCTCGCCGAGGGGGCGGATGTCGGTGGTGATGAAGTACGTGCCCGAGGGGCGGTAGACGCGGAAGCCCGCCTCCGCCAGGCCCGCCGCCAGCAGGTCCCGCTTGGTCAGCATGTCGGCGTGGAAGCCGGTGAAGTACGACTCGGGCAGCGAGAGGGCCTCGGCCACCGCGTACTGGAACGGGCCCGCCGAGACGTACGTCAGGTACTGCTTCGCCGAGCGCACGGCCGTGACCAGCTCCGGGGCCCCCGTCACCCAGCCGACCTTCCAGCCGGTGAACGAGAACGTCTTGCCGCTGCTGGAGATGGTCACCGTCCGCTCGCGCATCCCGGGGAACGTCGCCAGGGGTACGTGCTCGGCGTCGTCGAAGACCAGGTGCTCGTACACCTCGTCCGTCACCACCAGCAGATCGCGTTCCACGGCCAGCTCGGCGATCGCGGCCAGCTCCGCGCGCGTGAGGACCGTGCCGGTCGGGTTGTGCGGGGTGTTGATCAGCAGCAGCCGGGTGCGGTCCGTGACGGCGTCGCGCAGCTCGTCGAGGTCGAGCCGGAACCGGCCCTCGTCCTCGTGCGCCCGCAGGGTGACCGGCACCCGGCGTCCGCCCGCCATCGCGATGCACGCCGCGTAGGAGTCGTAGTAGGGCTCGAAGGCGATCACCTCGTCCCCGGGCTCCAGCAGCGCCAGCAGGGCGGCGGCGATGGCCTCCGTGGCGCCCGCGGTGACCAGGACCTCCGTGTCGGGGTCGTAGGACAGTCCGTAGCGGCGCTGCTGGTGGGCGGTGACCGCGGTCCGCAGCTCGGGGACGCCGGGGCCCGGCGGGTACTGGTTGCCGCGGCCGTCCCGCAGGGCCCGTACGGCGGCCTCCCGGATCTCCTCGGGGCCGTCGGTGTCGGGGAAGCCCTGCCCGAGGTTGATGGCGCCGGTGCTCAAGGCAAGGGCGGACATCTCGGCGAAGATCGTCGTCCCGAACTCGGCGAGCCGGCGGTTCAGGAGGGGGCGCGCGCTGGAGGTCATGCCGGTCATCCTGCGCCGAAGCTCTGGAGTTCCTCAACTTTGTGTTGGCCCGATCCGGGGCCGGGCATCACCGCCTCACGCAAGAGCGAGGCGCCCACGGGGGGCCGCTTCGGGGGAACGAAAGGAGGGTGACGCCATGATCGTAGGCATCATCCTGGCGGTGGTCGGAGTCGTACTGATCGGGGCGCTCGTCTCCCAGGCCCGCAGGGGCGGCACCCGGCGGACGACGCGTCGCGGGGCATGGGCGTCCACCGGCGGTTCGAGCAGCAATGACAGCGGCAGCAGCGGCAGCTGGTGGGTCGGCGGGGGAGACTCCGGCTCCTCCGGCGGCGGAGACAGCGGGGGGCACTCCTGCGGCGGCGGGTCGTCCTGCGGGGGTGGGGGCGGTGGCTGCGGCGGCGGAGGCAGCTGACTGACGTCGGCCTTCCTCACGGCGAGGAGCCGTATCACCGAACGCGGGGTCCGCACCTGAGCGGGCCCCGCGTCGTGTTGTCCGGGGTGCCCGGACGGACCGCTGCTCGAACGGCCGTCGGGCGGCTTCGGGCGCATCCGGGCCGCATTCCATGCCTGTCGGACAACTTGCTTCTCGTGGACCGGGGTTCGGGCGTTGCCCGCGCAACTGCTCCCGGAAAAGGGCGATTTCGAGTGGCGGCCGGAATCGCGGGCTCCCCGTGCGGCCCGGCTCCTGGGCGTGCGGCACGGCGCACCGGCGCACGCCATCCCCGGCACCGGCGCGCGCCGCAGTTGAACAGTTGAGCTGTGGAGCCCTCTGAGGGGTGGAAACCCTACGAACTTGGGTAAAAACGCTGTGATGGAGCCACCGTTCATGATTCCCTAAGTCACCGACGCAGCCCCTCGGACGTTCTGCGGACCTTCTGAAACCGGCCGACCGGTTTGACCCGGGCCGACATCCCCCGGTGCGACCGGGGCGCAGCGGACCCATCTCCCTCTCCTTGTGTGCTTGCGGAGCCGATCCATGCTCACGACCCTGAACACCTCCTACACCGACACGCGCGCGGCCGATCTCGCGTGGGCCCTGGGGCGCGAGCCACTCCCCGCACTGGCCGTGCTCGACCTCGAACTCGCGGACACCAGACTGCAGTTGCGACTCCTCGGCGCGTCCCATCAAGTCCTGCTGGAGGAAGAGCGGGGCAGCTGCTCGGAGACGGTGGCGTGCATCGCGGGCAGCAGCACCCCGCTTCCGCTCGGCGTCGCCAAGCGCGTGGGCGACTGGGAGTACGAGTTCGCGGCCCGGGTCGAGGTCCTCTCGCCCGGCTCCTTCGCGGGCCGCGCCCAGGAGTTGCTGGCCCTCGTCTCCGACCATCCGCACGGCCTCGTCGGCGTCTTCCCCGGCAGCCCGTACGCCTTCACGGCCCTGCTCGCCCAGCACCACGAGGGGCAGGTGCGGTGGCGCACCTGGCACGCCTACCCGCAGGACGGGCAGTTGGTGGCGACCCGCACGAAGGTGGGGGTGCGCGTTCCGGCGGCGGTCTCCGTCGGCTGATCCCGGCCGACCGCTGCCCGGCCCGTCGAACCGCGTGCGGCGATCCGTATACGGCGATCCGGATCTCGTACGGATATCCGGCCTCTGTAAACCAGCACCACACGTGTGGGTGACGAACCGCAGTCGAGGCGTGACGTAACGTCGCAGCGTGATCGAGCCGCACGCGCCCGCCCCGCCCGGTTGCCCGCCGCCCCGGAGCGCCCCGGGTGACTCCATCGGCCCGGCGCGACTGCCCGTCCGGCCCGGCACCGGACGGTTCCTGGTCCTCGCGGGCGTGTTCGTCTGCGCGGCCTGCGGACTCGTGTACGAGCTCGAACTCGTCGCACTGGCCTCGTACTTGATGGGCGACTCCGTCACCCAGGCGTCCGTCGTGCTGTCCGTCATGGTCTTCGCGATGGGCATCGGCTCCCTCGGCGCGAAGCGGCTGCGCCCGCTCGCCGCGGCCGGCTTCGGCGCCGTCGAGGCCGCCCTCGCGCTCGTCGGCGGGTGCAGCGCGATGGCCCTGTACGCGGTGTTCGCCTGGACCGGCGACTGGGGCGGGATGTGGGCCAACGGGCCGCGCTGTCTGCTGGTCGCCTTCTCCCTCGCCACCGGGCTGCTCATCGGCGCCGAGGTCCCGCTGCTGATGGAGCTGATCCAGCGCATCCGCCGCCAGGACGCGGGCGGCGCGGTGGCCGACCTGTCCGCCGCCGACTACGTCGGCGCCCTCGTCGGCGGCCTCGCCTTCCCCTTCCTCCTGCTGCCGTTCCTCGGCCAGTTGACCGGGGCCCTGCTCACCGGCGCGGTCAACGCGGTCGTCGGCGGCGCGCTGGTGCTCGGCCTGTTCCGCCGGGACCTGACCCGGCGCGCCCGGTGGCTGCTGCTGCTCGGCAACGCCCTCGTCCTCACGATCCTCGCCACGGCCGCCGTCCTCGTCGACGACTTCGAACGGGCCGCGCGGCAGGCGGTCTACGGCGGGGACGTCCGCGTGGCGCTCCGCACCGGGGTCCAGGAGGTCGTCCTCACCGGCGGCACGCACGGGCGGCCCCTCGCCCTGTTCCTCGACGGCCGGCTGCGCGTCAGCGAGCGTGACGAGCTGCGCTACCACGAGGCCCTCGTCCACCCCGCGATGAACGGGCCGCACGCGCGCGTGCTGATCCTCGGCGGCGGGGACGGCCTCGCCGCCCGCGAGGTGCTGCGCCACCCGGGAGTCGAACGGGTCGACGTCGTCGAACTCGACGCCGAGGTGGTCCGGCTGGCCCGCACCGACCCGGCCCTGTCCGCACTCAATGAGCACGCGTTCGGCGACCCGCGGGTCCACGTGAGGACCGAGGACGCCTTCGGCCGGCTGCGCGGCGCGACCCCGGCGGCCTACGACGTGGTCGTCTCGGACCTGCCGGATCCGCGCATCACGGCGAGCACGAAGCTGTACTCGCAGGAGTTCTACGGCCTGGCCCGGCGCGTGCTCGCCCCCGGCGGCCGGCTCGTGGTGCACACCGGCCCGGTCGCGTCCGGCCCCCGGGTCCACTGGACCGTCGAGGCGACCCTGCGTGCGGCCGGCCTGCGCACCGCCCCGTACGGCACGGGCGGCCGCCGCACCGCTTCCGACGCCGGACCCGACCGCGCCCCCGCCGACCGTTCCCGGGCGCCCCGGGACTGGCGTTTCGTCCTGGCCGCCCGCACGGACCCGCGGCTGGGGCTCGACCCGGACGGGCCGCGGCCCGGTGTCCTGACGGAGGCGTCCCTCGCCGCGGGCGAGCGGGCGGCGCGCGGTACGCGGATCGCGGGGCTGTCGGCGTCGACGCTGGTGCATCCGCGGTACTGAGGGGCCCGAACCGCCGGGCGGGGCGCGAGGATACGCCTGGCGGGGGTGGATCGGGGGTGAATCCCTCAGGCGGGGGTGCGTTTCGGGCTGTGCTGGGTAGAGTCCGTCGACATGGAGCACGAGGTGTTCGTTCCGGTTCCGGCGGAGCGGCTGAGAGAGGTGCTGGACGACCCCGCGCGGGTCGCCCGGGCTGTTCCCGGGCTCCAGCAGGACGCCGGCGCCGAGCCCGTCGCCGGGCGGCTGAAGATCCGGGTCGGCAGCCACTCCGTCACCTACCGCGGTGCCGTACGGGTCTCCCGGCGGGACGACGGCACCTACGTCGTCGAGGGCGAGGCGGAGGAGTCGCGCGGCAGCGGCTCGGTCGCACTCACCCTGCGGATCGCCCTGCGGGATGCGGAGGACGGCTGCACCGTCACGTACGACGGCACGGCGTCCGCCGACGGACGGATCAAGGACCTTCCCGCGGAGACGGTGGAGGGCGCCGTCACCCGGCTGCTGAACCGTTTCGCGGAGCACCTGGCCACGGCGGCCACCCATGACGCGAAGGACGCGGACGGCACGGACGGCGAGCGTGCTGGGGCCGGAGCCGAGGAGCGGACCCCTGCCGACCCCGGTCTCACCGAGGAGCCCCCTCCCCCCGCGCGCCCCTCCGCCTTCGGTTCCGACCGCCCGGCCTCCTCCTTCGGACACGCGGACGAAGAGCACGAGGAGGATGAAGAGGGCGAAGGGGGCGAGGAGGGCATCGCCGAGGCGGCGCACGCGCGGCGGACCATGATCGGACGCAGCGCCGAGGAGGTCGACCACGCCCCGCCGCGCGGGCGGTACGCGCCGGTGCCCGCACCCCAGACCGTGTCGCCCACCGCCCCGCTGCGCTGGGCGGCGCCCGCGGCGGCGCTCGCGGTGGCGTCGGCCATCGTGGCGGTCCGGGCCCTGCGCCGACGCCGCTGAGCCGCACCCCGCGGGCGGACCGGGCGGACATGGCCGAACCACCCCGCAACCGGTGAGGCCCTCTTGATCACCCCAGTAGGGTCGTCCCGTGAGTGACGAAGACATCACGCTGACCGCGGGTGACGCGGAGGTGACCGTGCAGCCGGGCAACGGCGGCCGGGTCGGAGGGCTGCGGATCGGCGGAGTGGAGCTGCTCCGGCAGGGGGAGCGCTTCGGATGCTTCCCGATGGTGCCGTGGTGCGGCCGGATCCGGGACGGACGGTTCCTGGACGGCGCCGAGGTGCGGCAGATGCCCCTCAACGCCCCGCCGCACGCCATCCACGGCACCGTCCGCGACCACGCGTGGCGCACGGCCCGCACGAGCACGGACGAGGCGGTCCTCACCTACGAGCTCGTCGACCCCTGGCCCCACCCGGGCCGTGTCACCCAGATCATCGCGCTCACCGAGGACGCGCTGACGCTGAGCATGTCCGTCGAGACGTACGAGTCGTCCTTCCCGGCGCAGATCGGCTGGCACCCCTGGTTCAACCGGAACCTCGGCGGCGAGGACGTGCAGCTCGCCTTCGACCCCGCCTGGCAGGAGGAGCGCGGCGACGACCACCTGCCCACCGGGAACCGGATCGACCCGAAGCCGGGCCCCTGGGACGACTGCTTCGGCATGCCCGGCGGCGTCGAGGCCACGCTCACCTGGCCCGGTCAGCTGGAGCTGAAGGTGACCAGCCGCGAGGAGTGGGCCGTCGTCTACGACGAGCAGCGGGAAGCCGTGTGCGTGGAGCCGCAGACCGGCCCGCCCAACGGGCTCAACACCCTGCCGCACCTGGTCACGCCCCTGGAGCCGCTGGAGGCCTCCACGACCTGGAGCTGGCGCCGCCTAGGGTCCTTCTGACCGTGCGGCGAGCGTGCGTGCCGGGCGTCGCGACGCCGCGGAGATCCATCAGAAGGACCCTTAAGCTGGGCGGCATGACGGACACTCGCGGCGCGCTGCTGCAGCAGATCAAGGACAAGGCCGTGGTGCACGGCAAGGTGACCCTGTCGTCGGGTCTGGAGGCCGACTACTACGTCGACCTGAGGCGCATCACGCTCGACGGCGAGGCCGCCCCGCTGGTCGGCCAGGTGCTGCTGGACCTGACCGCCGAGCTGGACTTCGACGCCGTCGGCGGCCTGACCATGGGTGCCGACCCGGTCGCCGCCGCCATGCTGCACGCGGCCGCCGCGCGCGGGAAGCGCCTGGACGCGTTCGTCGTGCGCAAGGCCGCCAAGGCGCACGGGCTGCAGCGGCGCGTCGAGGGCCCGGACATCGCGGGCCGCCGGGTGCTCGTCGTCGAGGACACCTCCACCACCGGCGGCTCCCCGCTCACCGCCGTCGAGGCCGTGCGCGAGGCCGGTGCCGAGGTCGTCGCCGTCGCGACCATCGTCGACCGGGCGACCGGCGCCGCGGAGAAGATCCAGGAGGGCGCCGGGGTGCCGTACCTCTTCGCCTTCTCCAAGGACGAGCTGGGCCTCGACTGACCGGGGACCGACCAGGGCGTGGACGTGGCCTGGACCTTCCGGCCAAGTCTGGAAAGATGGGGCCGACGATGACGTCGCACCCCAAGGTCTAGGTCAGGGCCGTTAGACACAGCAGTACGTCAACCCGCAGATACAAGGAGCGGACGCATGCCCATCGCAACTCCCGAGGTCTACAACGAGATGCTGGACCGGGCGAAGGCAGGAAAGTTCGCCTACCCGGCCATCAACGTGACCTCCACCCAGACCCTGCACGCGGCCCTGCGCGGTTTCGCTGAGGCGGAGAGCGACGGCATCGTCCAGATCTCCACGGGTGGCGCCGAGTTCCTGGGCGGTCAGTACAGCAAGGACATGGTCACCGGCGCGGTCGCCCTGGCCGAGTTCGCGCACATCGTCGCCGAGAAGTACCCGGTGAACATCGCGCTGCACACCGACCACTGCCCCAAGGACAAGCTCGACGGGTACGTACGCCCGCTGCTGGCCCTGTCGAAGAAGCGTGTCGACGCCGGTCTGGCCCCGCTGTTCCAGTCGCACATGTGGGACGGCTCCGCCGAGACCCTCGCCGACAACCTCTCCATCGCGCAGGAGCTGCTGGAGCAGGCCCGCGCCGCGAAGATCATCCTCGAAGTGGAGATCACGCCGACCGGTGGCGAGGAGGACGGCGTCACCCACGAGATCAACGACTCCCTCTACACCACGGTCGACGACGCGATCCGCACCGCCGAGGCCCTCGGCCTGGGCGAGAAGGGCCGCTACCTGCTCGCCGCGTCCTTCGGCAACGTGCACGGCGTGTACAAGCCGGGCAACGTCGTCCTGCGTCCCGAGCTGCTGAAGGAGCTGAACGAGGGCGTCGCCGCCAAGTTCGGCAAGGGCTCCCCGTTCGACTTCGTCTTCCACGGCGGCTCCGGCTCCACGGAGGCGGAGATCCGCACCGCGCTGGAGAACGGCGTCGTGAAGATGAACATCGACACCGACACGCAGTACGCGTTCACGCGCCCGGTCGCGGACCACATGTTCCGCAACTACGACGGCGTCCTGAAGGTCGACGGCGAGGTCGGCAACAAGAAGACCTACGACCCGCGCACCTGGGGCAAGCTGGCCGAGGCCTCCATGTCCGCGCGCGTCGTCGAGGCCTGCGGCAACCTGCGGTCCACGGGTACGAAGATCAAGTAAGTCTCCGTAGGCACCGGCTCCCATCCGGTTCGCTCACGTGGAGCCCGGCACCTCCTGAGGTGCCGGGCTCTTCCGTATGCTCCCTGCATGCCCGATGTCCGGTTGGCCTCACCGCAGGGCAAGTGGGTCCTGCTCACCACCGTCCTCGGCTCCAGCATGGCGATGCTGGACTCGACCGTCGTCAATGTCGCCCTGCCCCGCATCGGCCGCGACCTCGACGCGAACCTGTCCGCCCTGCAGTGGACCGTCAACGCCTACATGGTCACGCTGGCCGGGCTGATCCTGCTGGGCGGGGCGCTCGGGGACCGCTTCGGGCGGCGGAAGGTGTTCGTCGTCGGCGTGGTGTGGTTCGCGGTGGCGTCGCTGCTGTGCGGGATCGCGCCGAACGCGGGCGTGCTGATCGCCGCCCGGGCCCTTCAGGGGATCGGCGGCGCGCTCCTGACCCCCGGATCACTGGCGCTGATCCAGGCGTCCTTCCACCCAGACGACCGGGGGCGGGCGGTGGGCCTGTGGTCCGGCTTCGGCGGAATCGGGGCGGCGGTCGGGCCGTTCGTCGGCGGCTGGCTGGTGGACGGGCCGGGCTGGCGGTGGGTGTTCCTGCTGAACGTGCCGGTGGCCCTGGTGTGCGTGCCGGTCGCGCTGCGGCATGTTCCCGAGTCGGGGGACCAAGGGGCGCACGGGCGGTTCGACGTGCTCGGGGCCGTGCTGGGGGCGTTGGCGCTCGCGCTGGTGACGTACGCCCTGATCGAGGCCGGCGGGGGCGGTGCGGTGGTGGCCGTCTCGGCGGTGGCGGGGCTGGCCGCGGCCGTCGCGTTCGTGGTCGTCGAACGGCGCCGGCCCGATCCGATGATGCCGCCGGACATCTTCGCGTCCCGGCAGTTCACGGCCGTCAACCTCGTCACGCTGTGCGTGTACGCGGCCCTCGGCGGGTTCTTCTTCCTCGCCGCGCTCCAGCTCCAGGTCGTCGTGGGCTACTCCGCTCTCGCCGCCGGTACGGCACTGCTGCCGACGACCGTGCTGATGCTGCTGCTGTCGGCGCGCTCCGGGGAACTGGCCGACCGGATCGGGCCGCGGATCCCGCTGACGGTGGGACCGCTGCTGTGCGCGGCCGGGATGCTGCTGATGCTGCGGGTGGGGCCGGGGGCGTCGTACGCGGCCGATGTGCTGCCGGCGCTGCTGGTGCTCGGGCTGGGCATGGTCACGCTGGTGGCGCCGCTGACGGCCACGGTGCTGGGCTCGGTGAGCGTGGTGCGGGCGGGACTGGCCAGCGGCATCAACAACGCGGCGGCCCGGGCGGCGGGCCTGATGGCGGTGGCGGCGCTGCCGCTGCTGACCGGCATGGGGGAGGAGGCGTACCAGGAGCCGGCCGCCTTCGACACGGCGTTCGACAAGGCGATGGGCTGGTGCGCGGGGGCGCTGGTGGTGGGGGCGTTGATCGCGGCCGCGGTGGTGCGCAGACCGCCGCCGGACTGCAAGCGGCCGGAGTGCCTGCGGCACGGCGGTGTGACGGCGCCGCCGCTGGAGGGGGAGCCGGTGCGGGAGCGGTTGGGGTAGGCCGGGGTGCCGGTGTGCGGGCTGTCGCCGGGCTGCATGCGGCCGGAGTGCCTGCGGCACGGCGGTGTGACGGCGCCGCCGCTGGAGGGGGAGCCGGTGCGGAAGCGGTTGGGGTGAGTCGGGGTGCCGGTGCGCGGGCCGCTCCTCGGCGGGACCGGTGCCCGCGGCCGACTGGGATGGCGCAGACTTGGGGCATGTCCATTCACGAGAACCTTCTCGGGGGCCCGCCCCCGACCCACCTCCCCGACGACCCCGGGCCGCGGGAAATGCTCGCCTCGGGTGCCGCGCCCGCCGAGGTCGCCGGTGCGCACCCCACCTCCTCGCTCGCCTGGGCGCAGCTCGCCGACGAGGCGTTCGAGCGGGGCGCCGCCGTGGAGTCCTACGCGTACGCGCGCACGGGCTACCACCGCGGTCTGGACGCGCTGCGCCGCAGCGGCTGGAAGGGCCACGGCCCGGTGCCGTGGGAGCACGAGCCGAACCGCGGCTTCCTGCGGGCCCTGCACGCCCTCGCCCGCGCCGCGCAGGCGATCGGCGAGCAGGAGGAGTACGAGCGCTGCTCCCAGTTCCTGAAGGACTCCTCGCCGACGGCGGCGCAGGTCCTGGGCTGACGCACGGTCCGTGCACGCGAGGCCCGTCCCCGAAAGGCGGGCCTTGCGGTTTCGGGGGACGATTGCGCAAGATGCCCTCGGGGACCGGGGCCCCCGTGTCGGATTCGGCAGGGGCGGACCGCTACCCGGAGTTATACGCAGGAGACAGCGATGTCCCACGAGGCTCACGAGCCCGAGACCCCGCATCTCGACTTCCACGGCACGACGCCGTACGAGGACTACGTCAAGGCGGACGTACTCACCCACCTCCAGCACACCCTCTCCGACGATCCCGGAGAGATGGTCTTCCTGGTCACGACCCAGGTGATGGAGCTGTGGTTCACCGTCATCGTCCACGAGTGGGAGACGGCCGCGGGCGCGCTCCGGGGTGACGACATCCCGACCGCCGTCCACGCGCTCAAGAGGTCCGTCCGCGAGCTGGAGGCGCTCAACCACTCCTGGAAGCCGCTCGCCCAGCTCACGCCGGCCCAGTTCAACTCGTACCGCAGCGCCCTCGGCGAGGGATCGGGCTTCCAGTCGGCGATGTACCGCCGCATGGAGTTCCTGCTCGGCGACAAGTCCGCGTCGATGCTCGTCCCGCACCGGGGCGCACCGCGCGTGCACGCCGAGCTGGAGAAGGCGCTGCACGAGCCGAGCCTGTACGACGAGGTCGTGCGGCTGCTGGCGCGGCGCGGGCACGACATCCCGGAGGCCGTGCTGCGGCGCGACGTCTCGAAGCGCTACGAGCCGTCGCCGGAGGTGGAGGCCGCCTGGACGGCCGTCTACTCGGGCGACGAGAGCGACGAGGTCGCCCGGCTGGGCGAGGCGCTGAGCGACGTCGCCGAGCTGGTGTGGCGCTGGCGCAACGACCACCTGGTCGCCACCCGCCGTGCGATGGGGGCCAAGACCGGCACGGGCGGCTCCGCCGGGGTGGCCTGGCTGGAGAAGCGCGCGCAGAAGAACGTGTTCCCCGAGCTGTGGACGGCGCGGTCCTATGTCTGAGCCGGCGGAGCGCGCGCAGAAGCTGGACGCCGTCGACGAACTGGCCGACAAGCGCGCCGAGTTCGTCCTCGACGACGTGGTCTACCTCGACGGCAACTCGCTCGGAGCGCTGCCGGCCGTCGTCCCCGGGCGGGTCGAGGACGTCGTACGCCGCCAGTGGGGCGAGCTGCGCATCCGGTCCTGGGAGGAGAGCGGCTGGTGGACGGCGCCCGAGCGGATCGGTGACCGGATCGCCCCGCTGGTCGGGGCGGCGCCCGGGCAGATCGTCGTGGGCGACTCCACCAGCGTCAACGTCCTCAAGGCACTCGTGGGCGCGGTGCGGATGGCCGGGGAGGGCCGTGACGAGCTGCTCGTCGACGCGACGACCTTCCCCACCGACGGGTACATCGCCGAGTCCGCCGCCCGCATGACCGGCTGCACCCTGCGGCCCGTGGCACCGGCGGACGTCCCGGGCGCACTGGGGGACCGCACCGCCGCGGTCCTCCTCAACCACGTCGACTACCGCACCGGGCGCCTGCACGACCTGCCCGGTCTGACGGCCGCCGTGCGCGCGGCGGGCGCGGTCGCCGTCTGGGACCTGTGCCACAGCGCGGGCGCCCTGCCGGTCGGGCTGGACGAGCACGGTGTGGACCTCGCGGTCGGCTGCACCTACAAGTACCTGAACGGCGGGCCCGGTTCACCGGCGTACCTGTATGTGCGGCGGGAGGTGCAGGACCGCTTCGACTCGCCGCTGCCGGGCTGGAACTCGCACGTCGAGCCGTTCGGGATGCGGAGCGACTTCGAGGCCGCCCCCGGCGCCCTGCGCGGCCGGGTCGGCACGCCCGACATCCTCTCCATGCTCGCCCTGGAGGCGGCCCTTGAGGTGTGGGACGGGGTGACGGTCGAGGCGGTGCGGGCCAAGTCCCTCGCGCTGACGGACTTCTTCCTGGAGTGCGTGGCGGCGTACGTGCCCGAGGGCCGGGTCGAGTGCGTGACGCCGGTGGCGCACGGGGAGCGGGGCAGCCAGATCGCGCTGCGCTGCGACGACGCCGGTGACGTGATGAAGCGGCTGATCGATCGGGGTGTGGTCGGTGACTTCCGGGCCCCGGACGTGCTGCGCTTCGGCTTCACGCCGCTGTACGTCGGGTTCGCCGACGTGGAGCGGGCGGCGCGGGTGCTGGCGCAGACTCTGGCCTGAGCGGCGGCGGGGCCGGGACGGCCCTGTGCTTGTCCCGGCCCCGCGGTGTCCGTCCCGTCTTCACCGAGCGTGACATCTGCATGTCCGCGCATGTCACGCGCCTGGTACCGTCCCGGCCAACGGCTGACCCCCTCAACTGGTCCGCCGCGTACGGTTCATCGCTGGAAGGTTGGAGCATGACGGACGACGTCGCAGCAGCACGGGCCGCTGCCGAGGAGAAGTCGGCCTTCTCCCACGCGCCCGTCGACCCCGACGCCACCGCGGCCTACGGCGACCATCCCGACCAGGTGATCGACTTCTTCGCACCGCGCCGGGCCGGCGGCCCCGGACCGGCCCCGGTCGTCGTCGTGCTGCACGGCGGCGCCTGGCGGGCGCCCTACGACCGGCGTCATATCAGCCCGTTCGCGGAGTTCCTCGCCCGCCGGGGGTTCGCCGTGGCCGGCGTCGAGTACCGGCGCGGCGGCGACACCGACTCCCTCGCGGGCCGCTGGCCCGACACCTTCGACGACGTCGCGGCGGCGCTGGACGCCCTGCCCGCGCTGGTACGGGAGTTGCTGCCGCAGGCCGACCCGCGCCGTACGGTCCTCACGGGCCACTCGGCGGGCGGGCACCTCGCGCTGTGGGGTGCCGCCCGGCACGTCCTGCCGGCGGACTCGCCCTGGCGCAGCGGCAGTCCGGTGACGCTGCGCGGCGTCGTCGCCCTCGCCCCGATCGCGGACCTGGCGATCGCCGACAAGCTGGACGTGTGCGGTGGCGCCGCGCGTCAACTCCTCGGCGGGGACGAGCACTTCGCCGAGCGGCAGCCGTACGCGGACCCGGCGCTGCTGCTGCCCACGGGCATCGCCACCACCCTCGTGCAGGGCCGCGCGGACCTCGACGTGCCGCAGGCGGTCGCCGAGTCGTACGCGGAGGCGGCGGCGAAGGCCGGGGAGATGGTGGGGGTGACGCTGCTGGAGGACGTGGGCCACTTCCCGCTCATCGACCCGGCGGCCGACGCGTGCGCGGTGGTGGTGGAGGAGATCGCGCAGCTGGCCTGGTGAGGGGCCCGGTGGCCCGGTAGCCCATGGGGGCTGCCCATGGAGCGCGGCCTCTGGGGCGCGGCCTCTGGAGAGCTGCCCCGGGCGCTGGCCACTGGAGAGCTGCCCCAGGGGCGCTGGACTCTGGAAAGCCCAAGGGGACCCCGGAGAGCAGCCCCTTAAGAGGGGTCCCGGGGCATACCCGTAGTACCTGAGAGCTACGCCGCAGGTGAGTTCCCGGGTGGGACGCGGACGAGGTGTCCCGCTCCGTAACTTCCCTTCCATGCAGACCCGATGGCCGGGTGCGCTGGAGGGGGACGACCATGGGGTCCGCACCGCAGTACCGCTGTGACGGCGGCAGGCGCCGCGCCGGCCGATGGCGCCGAGCCGCGCTCGCCGCCCTCATCACCGGTGCGGTGGTCGTCCCCCTTTCCGGGGCCGTACGACCGCAGACCCCCGCACCGGCCCCCGCCGACCTCGCCCCTCTCAGCGCGTCGACGCTCGCCGAGGCGTACGCGGCCAACCGGGCCAACGCCGCCGAGGCGGCCCGTACGGCCGCCGTCCACCACGATCGCGACCGTGCCGCGACGGACCGTCGTCTGGCCGGCCCGGCCCGGCACCTCCTGCGGTTCGACGGCCGCGGCTCCGGCCGGGTGACGGAGGTCCTCGGCGACCTCGCCCGCGCCGACCGCATCGCCGTCCTGGTCCCCGGATCCGACACGAGCCTCGACACCTACGGCCGGTTCCACGCGGCGGCCGCCGCCTTGTACCGGCAGCTCGACCGGCAGGCCCCGGCCGGCACGCGCACCGCGGTCGTGGCCTGGCTGGGCTACGAGACGCCGGGCACGGTCAGCACGACCGTCACGACGACCGGCAGGGCCGAGCAGGCGGCACCGCACCTGCGCGCGCTCGTGGCCGACCTGCGTGCCATAGCGGGCACCGGACCGCGCATCTCCCTGCTGTGCCACTCGTACGGCTCGGTGGTCTGCGGCCGTGCCGCCGCCGGGCTCGCCGTCGACGACATCGCGCTCGTCGGCAGCCCGGGCACCGGTGCCGGCACCGCTGCCGGCCTGCACACCCGCGCCCGCGTCTGGGCGGCCCGGGGCGGTGACGACTGGGTGGGGAACGTCCCGCACGTCGACCTGGACCTGTTCGGCACCACGGTCGGCTTCGGCACCGACCCCGTCTCCCCGGCCTTCGGCGCCCGGGTCTTCACGGCGGGCGACGGCGGCCACAGCGACTACTTCAGGCCCGGCTCGGCCTCCCTGACCAACCTGGCCCGGATCGTCCTCGGCGAGACCAAGGCGGTGACCCATGACTGACATCGGCGTACGCGCCCTGCGGCAGGGAGTGCGACGGGGCGCCGGCCGCATCGGCGCGGCCACCCCGCCCGGCCGGGACCGGGCCGTGGACGCCCTGCGGGCCGCCGCCGTCCTCGGCGTCGTCCTCGGGCACTGGCTGGTCACGGCCCTGGTCTCCGACGGCCGCGCCCTGCGCACGGCGAGCCCGCTGCAGCACATGCCCTGGCTGACGCCCGTCTCCTGGATGTTCCAGACACTCGCCGTGTTCTTCCTGGTCGGGGGCCATGTCGCCACCCGCAGCCATGCCTCGGCCCGGGACCGGGGGATCCCGTACCACCAGTGGCTGACGTCCCGGCTGTCCCGGCTGTTCAAGCCGGTCGCCGCCGTCCTCACCCTGTGGACGGTCGCCGCCGTCGCGCTGCTGCTGTCGGGCACCGAGTACGGCACGGTGCGCACGCTGGTGAAGCTGGCCCTGTCCCCCCTGTGGTTCCTCGTGGTGTTCGCGGGCCTGACGGCGGCGACCCCGCTGCTCGCCCGGCTCAACCCGCTCTGGCCGCTGGCCGTCGTGCTGCACGTGGACCTGCTGCGCTTCGGCCTCGGCGGCCCCTCCTGGCTGGGCTGGGTGAACGTGGCGGCCGCCTGGGCGGTGCCCTACACGCTGGGCGCGGCCTGGACCCGCGGCGAACTGGAGCGCCGGCGTGCGGGCTGGGTCCTGCTGGGTGCCGGGGCGGCGGCGACCGCGGCGCTCGTGGCGTGGGCGGGCTACCCCGCGGCCATGGTCGGCGTCCCGGGCGAGGGCGTGTCCAACCTGGATCCGCCGACGCTGGCCGTCGTCACGTTCGGCCTGGCCCAGTGCGGCCTTGCCCTGCTGCTGCGCGAGCGGCTGCGGCGGGCGATGCGCCGTCCCGTGGCGTGGGCGGCGGTGGCGCTCGTCAACCTCTCCGTGATGACCGTTTTCCTCTGGCACCAGACGGCCCTGATGGCCACGACCGCCACCGGCCTCCTCGCAGGCAGGCTCCCGGGTCTGCACACGCGGCCCGACGGCCTCGGCTGGGTCGGGCTCCGGCTGCTGTGGCTGCCCGTGTTCGCACTGGCCCTCGCGGCCTGCTGGGCCGCCTTCCGCTCTTTCGAGCGAGGCGGCGGCCGGGGCCGCAGGTCGCGGGTGGTGCGGGCGCACCGTCCGTCCGGCCGGGGCGCAGCGGCGAAGGCGCGCCATGTCTAGGCTGGGCCGTGTGACGGACACGGGGGTGGGCCGCGCGCTGCGGGCGCGCGTCAGGGGCTGGCTGCGGGTGCTGCGTGACGACCTGTGGACCCTCCGGGCAGATCCGATGCCGCCTTCCAAGTGGCTGCGCTGGCTGCCGCACGGCCTGGTGTGCCTGGCCGCGTTCGGTGTCACCCTCGGCGCGGTGGGGCAGCTCGTCGACAACGGCGGGGTGGGCCCGCAGATCGCCTTCCCGCTCGGGCTGGCGCAGGGCGGTGCCATGGTGCTCGCGCTGTGGCGGCCCCTACCGGCGTGGTGGCTCTCGACGGTGGCCATGCTGCTGGGCGCGCTCGAAGTGCGCCGCCATTTGCTGGCCGGCGGTGCCCCCGACTTCACCTGGCCCTGGACGTCGGCCGGGATCATCGGACACATGGCGGTGCTGCTGCTGCTCGCCCTGCGGGTGCGGACCCGGGTATCCGTCGAGGCGCTCGCGCTGACCGTGCTCCTCACCTATGTCGTCCAAGGGCTGCTGGGCGCGGCCAACTATGCGTCCACCGGGGTACTCGCGGTCACCCTGTTCGCCGTCGTCGTGCTCCTCGGAACCGCCCTGCACGGCCGCCGCGAGGCCCGAGCCCAACTCGTCGAGCAGACCACGCTGACCGCCGAGGAACGCACCCGGCGCACCCTGCTGGAGGAGCGCAGCCGCATCGCGCGGGAACTGCACGACGTGGTGGCCCACCACATGTCGGTCATCTCCATCCAGGCACAGGTCGCCCCGCACCTCGTGGAGAACCCGCCCGACGAGCTCAGGGAGAACCTCGCGGGCATACGGCAGAACGCGCTGGAGGCACTGATCGAACTGCGCCGCGTGCTGGGCGTGCTGCGCTCGGAGCACTCCGGGCCGGGGGAGCCGTTCGCCGACGCGGGCTACGAGACGACACCGCACGCCCCGCAGCCCACGCTCGACCGGCTCGACGCGCTGGTGGAGAACACCCGGGCGGCCGGACGCGAGGTCGTCACCGACATCCAGGGCGAGCGGCGCCCGCTGCCGCCCGGCGTGGAGCTGTCGGCGTACCGGATCGTGCAGGAGGCGCTGAGCAACGCCCTGCGGCACGCGCCCGGCGCGCGGATCACGGTCCGTCTCACCTACGAGCCGGACGGCCTGGAGGTGGAGATCGTCAACGGCCGACCGACCGGACCGCCACCGCCGTCGACGGGGGCGGGCCACGGGCTGCTCGGCATGCGGGAGCGGGTCGCGATGCTCGGCGGCACCATGACGGCGCACCTGTGGCACTGGGACGGCTTCAAGGTCACCGCCTTCCTCCCGGACACCCCGCCCGCGGACGCCCCCGGCACCGACCACCCCACGGCCCGCAGGAAAGGGACCTCATGACGAGCGGCACCGGCAAACCCATCCGGGTTCTCATCGTCGACGACCAGGCGATGGTCCGGCAGGGCTTCACCGTGCTGCTCGGCATACAGCCCGACCTAGAGGTCGTCGGCGACGCGAAGAACGGGGAGAGCGGCGTCGCCCTAGCCGCGGAGCTCGCCCCGGACGTCGTCCTGATGGACATCCGCATGCCCGGGATCGGCGGCATCGAGGCCACCCGGCACATCACCGCCGCGCACCCGGACATGCGGGTGCTGGTGCTCACCACCTTCGACCTCGACGAGTACGTGTACGACGCGCTGCGCGCAGGGGCCTCCGGGTTCCTGCTGAAGGACGCGTCGTCGGAGCAGCTCGCCGAGGCGGTCCGGGTGGTCGCGGCCGGGGAAGCGCTGCTCGCCCCGGTCATCACCCGCAAGCTGATCGCCGAGTTCTCCCGGCTCGACGGCAAGCCCCGCTCCCCGCTCAGGGAACGCGTCGGCGACCTGACCGAGCGGGAGACGGAGGTGCTCGCGCTGATCGCGCAGGGTCTGTCGAACGCGGAGATCGCCCGGCACCTGTACGTGGCCGAGCAGACGGTGAAGACCCACGTGGGCCGGATCCTGGTGAAGCTGGGCCTCAGGGACCGCACGCAGGCGGCGGTGTTCGCCTACGAGTCGGGGCTGGTGCGGCCGTCGGGGTACTGAGGGGTGGCCGACGGGGCCCCGTAGTACCTGAGAGGGACGCCGAGGAACCCCTCTCCAAGGGGACGACCGGGGCCGGGGGGCCGCATACCGTTCTGTACGTGACCGAGACGACTCGCATACAGACCACGCCACCGGGGGACGGGGCGGCATCGCGCAGCCCGGAGTACCGGCTGGCGGTGGACGCGCTGCGCGGGCTGCGGCAGGACCTGATCCACGACGCGTTCGCCTACCGGCCGATGCCGGGCCGGCACATGGACGGGCGGCTCGTCCGGCGGTTGCCGGGTCGGCTGCGGGAGTACGCGCAGTGGCTCCCGCACGCCGTGATCACCGCGGCGGCCCTGATCACCCTGGCCCTGGCCTCGGTCGACTCCGGCGGTCCGGCCCTGCTGCTCGGTCCGCTCTGCGCGATTCCCGTGCTCCTGACCATGGTGCGGCCGGTCGGCGCGTTCTGGGCGTCCATGGTCTCCACGCCGCTCGCCGCCGTGCTCGGCAGCCGCTGGGGCGAATGGCCTTGGGCGGCCGGCAGCTTCGCCTGCCACCTGACCGTGCTGACGGTCGTGGCGATACGCACCCGGCCGCGCACGGCCGCCTGGATGTGGGCGCTGACCGCGCTGTACGCCCTCCTCGCGGACACCGGCATCGGCCCGACCTACTACGAGTACGGCACCAACTCCGGCCCCATGCTGGTCATATCGGCCCTGGTCCTGCTCTGCGTCACCGTGTGGCACATCCGGCGCCACGCCGAGCAGGAGGTCACCGCCCAGCAGACCGTCACCGCGCACGAGCGCTCCCGCCGCACCCTCCTGGAGGAGCGCACCACGATCGCCCGCGAGCTGCACGACGTGGTGGCCCACCACATGTCGGTGGTCGCCATCCAGGCGGAGGCCGCGCCCTACCGGGTGGAGAACCCGCCGCCGGAGCTGGAGAAGGCGTTCGCCACGATCCGGGAGAACGCGGTGGCGGCCCTGACCGAACTGCGCCGCGTGCTGGGCGTCGTCCGCGCCGAGGACTACGAGGCCCCGGACGCCCCGCAGCCCACCCTCGCCGACCTGGAGGGGCTGCTGGCCAATGTCCGGGAGGCCGGGCTCGGTGTCGAGAAGGTGGTGACCGGAGCGGTGCGGGAGCTGCCGCAGGGCGTGGAGCTGTCGGCGTACCGCATCGTGCAGGAGGCCCTGAGCAACACCCTGCGGCACGCGCCGGGCGCGACGGCCCGCGTCGAGATCGGGTACGTTCTCGGCGGCCTGGGCCTGCGCGTCGTCAACGGCCCGCCACCCAACCCGAGCCTGATCAAGCCCTCGCCCGGCGCCGGGCACGGCATCACGGGCATGCGGGAGCGGGTGTCGATGCTGAACGGCGAGATGACGGCGGGCGGCACGGACGACGGAGGTTACGAGGTGGCGGTGTTCCTGCCGGTCGCCCTGCCGGACGAGGGTGACGTATGACCATCCGCGTCCTGATCGCCGACGACCAGATGATGGTGCGCGAGGGGTTCTCGGTCCTGCTGAACGCGATGCCGGACATCGAGGTCGTCGGGGAGGCGGTGAACGGCCGGGAGGCCGTCACCAAGGTCCGCGAGCTCGCCCCGGACGTGGTGCTGATGGACATCCGCATGCCCGAGCTGAACGGCATCGAGGCGACCCGCGAGATCGTGGCCGCCGACGGCGCGGCGAAGGTGCTGGTGCTCACCACCTTCGACCTCGACGAGTACGTGTACCAGGCGCTGCGCGCGGGTGCCTCCGGCTTCCTCCTCAAGGACGCCTCGGCCCGGCAGCTGGCCGACGGAGTGAAGGTCGTGGCCTCCGGGGAGGCGCTCCTGGCCCCCTCGGTGACCAGGCGCCTGATCACCGAGTTCTCCAAGCTCTCCGAGAAGCCGCACCTCATGCCCTCCGCCCACGCGGCCCACGGTGACCTCACCGAGCGGGAGACGGAGGTGCTGGTCCTCATCGCGCAGGGCCTGTCGAACTCGGAGATCGCGGGGCGGCTGGTCGTCGCCGAGTCCACGATCAAGACGCATGTCAGCCGGATCCTGGTGAAGCTGGGCCTCAGGGACCGGACGCAGGCGGCGGTGTTCGCGTACGAGGCGCGGCTGGTGACGCCCGGCTAGCCCGCCGGCGGCAGGCCCGGCCCGACGATCTCCCTCTCGCCGGACCGTTCCGACCCGTGTGTAGGAACATCCCTGGTCAGGGGAGGGGGTGTGGGGCTAGCGTCCCGGCATGGCTGCATTCGACCCGTGGGACCCGGCGTTCCTCACCGACCCGTACCCCGTCTACGCCGAGCTGCGCGCCCGGGGCCGCGTGCACTGGTTCGAGCCCACGAACCAGTGGCTCGTCCCGCACCACGCGGACGTCTCGGCACTGCTGCGCGACCGGCGCCTCGGCCGGACGTACCAGCACCGGTTCTCACACGAGGAGTTCGGCCGCACGGCGCCCCCGCCGGAGCACGAGCCGTTCCACACGCTCAACGACCACGGGATGCTCGACCTGGAGCCGCCGGACCACACCCGGATCCGCCGTCTGGTGTCGAAGGCGTTCACGCCCCGCACGGTGGAGCGGCTGAAGCCGTACGTGCGGGGCCTGGCCGACGAACTGGTGTCCGCGCTGGTCGCGAAAGGCGGCGGCGACCTGCTGAAGGACGTCGCCGAACCCCTCCCCGTCGCGGTGATCGCCGAGATGCTCGGCATCCCGGAGTCCGACCGGGCCCCGCTGCGCCCCTGGTCGGCGGACATCTGCGGGATGTACGAGCTGAAGCCGTCCGAGGACACGGCGGCGAAGGCGGTCCGGGCGTCGGTCG
Organism: Streptomyces collinus; assembly: GCF_031348265.1. NCBI lineage: Bacteria > Bacillati > Actinomycetota > Actinomycetes > Kitasatosporales > Streptomycetaceae > Streptomyces > Streptomyces collinus. The sequence continues at coordinate 4,741,796 of NZ_CP133771.1, forward strand.
AGTTCTCCGACTACCTGCGCGAGCTGATCGCGGCCCGCCGCAAGGAACCCGGCGAGGACCTCATCTCGGGGCTCATCGCAGCCCACGACGAGGGCGACCGGCTCACCGAGCAGGAGATGATCTCCACCTGCGTCCTGCTGCTCAACGCCGGCCACGAGGCCACGGTGAACGCCACGGTCAACGGCTGGTACGCCCTGTTCCGCAACCCGTCCCAGCTGGAGGCGCTGCGCGCGGACCACACGCTCGTCCCCTCCGCGATCGAGGAGCTGATGCGCTACGACACCCCGCTCCAGCTGTTCGAACGCTGGGTCCTGGACGAGATCGAGATCGACGGCACGACGATCCCGCGCGGCGCGGAGATCGCCATGCTCTTCGGCTCCGCCAACCACGACCCGGCGGTGTTCCGGAACCCGTCCGCCCTCGACCTCACCCGCGCGGACAACCCCCACATCTCCTTCAGCGCCGGCATCCACTACTGCATCGGCGCTCCCCTGGCCCGTATCGAGCTGGCGGCGTCGATGGGGGCGTTGCTGGAGCGGGCCCCGACGCTGCGACTGGCCGCGGAGCCTGCTCGGAAGCCGAACTTCGTGATCAGAGGCTTGGAGTGTCTGACTGTCGAGGTGGGGTGATCACCCGTTCGGATGATCAGGAAGGCGTATCGACCCGCTGTCGTCCGAGCCTCGCCACACTGGCCACAACCTGAAAGGCGGTGCACCATGACGCTTATGGCAGAGCGCGGCTTGCAGACGCCCCAGATGTCGGTCGAGGAGTTCGAGAGGATCGCCGCCTTCGCGGCCAAGGAGACCGACGACGCCGTCAGGTTGGAGTTCATCAACGGACGGATCGGGGTCAAGAGGGTGGCCGACGGGGACCACAACACCATCGTCACGTGGTTGCTGCGGCGCTGCATGCAATACAGGCCCGACCTCGACCTCTACCAAGGGCAGGGCCTGCGCGTGGAGAAGTACCGCGATGGCCGGGCCCGCCCCGACGCCGTGCTCGTGCCCGAGGAACACTTCGCGGGGCACGGGGAATGGGCTGACCCGAGCGGGGTGCTCCTGGTTCTCGAAGTCACGTCGTACGACTCCGACACCGACCGGCGCGACCGCCAGGAGAAGCCCGTCGCCTACGGCGCCGCCGGCATTCCGTTCTATCTGCTGGTCGATCGGGATGCCTGCGCCGTCAAGCTCTACAGCGATCCGGACCCGGGCGTCGGATACGGCAACTGCCGCACGGCACCTTTCGGGGTCGCCCTGCTGATCCCTGAGCCCCTCGGCATCGAACTGGACACCGAGAAGCTCAAGCAGTACGTCGACTGATCACGTGGACATGTCCCGCCTCCGCAACCCTGCGAGCCCCCCGGCCACCAGTACCACCGCCACCCCGGTCAGCACCGCCACCGGCCCCCACTCCATGGAGCCGCCCGGCAGCTTCGGCAGATGCCCGAACGGCGAGACGTCCAGCACCGCCCGCGGCACATCCAGCGCCGGGCCGACCCAGCCGATCAGCAGCACCGCCCCGGCGACACCCCAGGCCGCGACGGCCGCCCGGGGCAGGACGCCGTGCAGCAGCACCGCCACCCCGCCGACCACCCACACCGCCGGGAGCTGCACCAGGAACGCGGCCAGGACCGGCCCGGTCTGCCTGCCGTAGCCGACGGCGAAGCCCAGTCCGGCCAGCAGCATGATCAAGGCGGCACCGCCGAAGGCGATCACCAGGTGCCCGGCGGCCCAGCGCAGTCGCCCCACCGCGTTCGCCAGCACCGGTTCCGCCCGGCCCGAGGTCTCCTCGCCGTGCAGGCGCAGCACCGACGCCACGATCCAGAGCGCCGCGACCAGGCCCAGCATGCCGATCATGGACGCCAGGAACGCGTCCGTCAGGCCGGACTGCCCGCCCATCCGCTCGACGATCCGCCGGGCGTTGTCGTTGTCGCCGACCAGGTCGGCCGCGCCCTCGGTCATGCCGCCGTAGACGACCCCGGCGAGGAGGAAGCCGATGCTCCAGCCCAGCAGGCCGCCCCGCTGCAACCGCCAGGCCAGGGCGCTCGCGGTGCCCAGCCGGCCGGACGCGGGGCCCGGCCGGGTCGGCAGGAAGCTCATGCCGAGGTCCCGGCGGCCGGCCAGGGCGTAGGCGACCGCCCCCTGGAGGACGACCGCCCCGGCGAGGAGCGCGAGCACCCACCAGCGCTCGCCGGCATAGGGCCGCAGGTTCTCCAGCCAGCCCAGCGGAGACACCCACGTCAGTGCCGAGGAGCCGTCGTCGGTCGCCGAGTCGCCCGCAGCGCGCAGGACGAACGCCGTCCCGAGCACCGCCGCCGTCAGGCCGCGTGCCAGCCGTGCGCTCTCGGTCAGCTGCGCGACGATCGCCGCCGCCGTGGCGAAGACCATCCCGACCCCGGCGATCCCGAGCCCCAGCGCCAGGGCCCCGGCCCCGCCCTGTCCGGCCAGGCCCGCCGTCACCAGCAGCGCGAGCACCGCGTTCGCGACGGCCGCCGCCAGCAGGGCCGCCGTCAGCGAGGCCCGGCGGCCCACCGTCCCGGACGCGACCAGTTCCTGACGGCCGCTCTCCTCCTCGTCCCGGGTGTGCCGTACGACGACCAGCAGGCTCAGCACGGCTGCCAGGGCACCGGCGTAGATGCCGACGCGCCAGGCCGTCAGGGCGCCCAGCGAGTCGCCGAAGACCGGGCCGACCATCGCGCGCAGCGAGGAGTTGGTCTCCATCTGCCGGACCAGGCCGGCGCGTTCGGCCGGGGTGCCGTAGAGGCCTTCCAGGGTGCCCGGCATGGACAGGACCATCAGCGCGTTGACCGCGATCCAGACGGGGATCATCAGCCGGTCGCGGCGCAGGGCGAAGCGCAGCAGGGTGCCGGTACCGGCGAGTTGGCGCGAGCCGCCGTGCCGTACCGCGAAGGCCGTCATCGGCCCGCCGCCTCGTCCTGGTAGTGCCGCAGGAAGAGTTCCTCCAGCGTGGGCGGTGTCGACGTCAGCGACCGCACGCCCGACTCGCTCAGCGACCGCAGGACGCCGTCCAGCCGGTCGGTGTCGACCTGGAGGCGGACGCGGCGCCCCCGTATGTCTAGGTCGTGCACGCCGGGCAGTGCCGACAACCCGTCGGGCGGCCCGGCGAGTTCGGCGACGACGCTGGTGCGGGTCAGATGGCGCAGGTCGGCGAGTGAACCGCTCTCGACCGTACGGCCGCCCCGGATGATGCTCACCCGGTCGCACAGCTCCTCGACCTCGCTGAGGATGTGGGAGGAGAGCAGGACCGTGCGGCCCCGGTCGCGCTCCTCCTCGACGCAGCGCCGGAAGACCTCCTCCATCAGCGGATCCAGGCCCGAGGTCGGCTCGTCCAGGATCAGCAGGTCGACGTCCGAGGCGAACGCGGCGACCAGGGCGACCTTCTGCCGGTTCCCCTTGGAGTACGTGCGGCCCTTCTTCGTGGGGTCGAGTTCGAAGCGCTCGATCAGCTCCGCGCGGCGCCGGGAGTCCAGTCCGCCGCGCAGCCGGCCGTAGAGGTCGATGACCTCGCCGCCGGAGAGGTTGCGCCACAGCGTCACGTCGCCGGGGACGTAGGCGATCCGCCGGTGCACCTCCACCGCGTCCGCCCAGGGGTCGCGACCGAGCACCTGCGCGGCGCCCGAGTCGGCGCGCAGCAGACCGAGCAGGACCCGGATCGTGGTGGACTTCCCGGCGCCGTTGGGGCCGAGGAAGCCGTGGACCTCACCGGCGGCGACCTCCAGGTCGAGCCCGTCGAGAGCGTGCGTCCGCCCGAAGGACTTGTGCAGTCCGGAGACGGTGATGGCCTTCGTCATGCTTCAGAACGTACGCTTCTTTCAGAAATTTGTGAAGTTAAAGAATCGTGTGAACCGCGGATAGGATGGGCCTCATGACGGAATCAGCCGGGACCGGCCGGGACGCGGAGGCCGTGTCGAGGTTCGTGGAGTCCTTCGCGGCGCAGCTGGTCGAGGCGGGGATGGCGCGGATGCCCGCCCGGGTCTTCGCCGCGCTGCTCTCCTCCGACGCGGGCTCGATGACCTCCGCCGAGCTGGGGGAGCAGCTGCGGATCAGCCCCGCCGCGGTGTCCGGGGCGGTGCGCTACCTGGCCCAGACGCACATGGTCTCGCGCGAGCGGGAGCCGGGCTCGCGCCGGGAGCGGTACCGGGTGCGCGGCGACCAGTGGTACGAGGCCCTCACCAACCGCGACGCCGTCCTCAAGCGGTGGGAGGTCGCCCTGCGCGAGGGCGTCGCCAGCCTCGGCGCCGACACCCCGGCCGGCCGCCGGATGTCGGAGACCCTCGCCTTCTTCGAGTTCGTGGAGGTCGAACTCGCCGCGCTGATGGAGCGCTGGCGGGTGCACCGCGACAAGACGTTCGGGCCGGTGTGAGCCCCGTACGCGGCAAGGATCACGAACCTGCCGGCTCACTGCCCGCCGGCACCGTCAGCCCCCACGCCCCCTCCTGCACCACCCACGTCCGGGTCCGCACCGGCCCCGACACCACCGTGTCCGCGCGGTAGCGGAAGTGCGCCCCGGACACCGTCACCGTCCGGCCCCGCGCCAGCAGCGGCGAGGCCTCCGCGCCCACCGACACGGGTCTGACCTCCACCGACGCGACGCCCGACGCGACCGGTGACACCGACACCGCCTCCACCGGCTGGTGCAGGTCGACGAGGGTCTCCCCGTCCACCTCGACCCGCAGCCGGGACGGCCCCGGCTCGGGCGCCGCGGCCGGCCGGGACGGGCGCCCCGGCGGAACCAGCGTCCGCACCAGGGACTGGCAGGTCCGCAGCCACGGGCGGCCCGGCACGTCGTCCGGATCCGGCGCGGCCTCCGGGCCCGCCCCGGCCGCCTGCGAGGGCCGCAGCGGGGGTATCCGCAGCGCGCCGAGCACCACCCCGTCGCTGTCGTCGACCATCAGGTCCATGCGCCGCTCGACCCCGTCGAGCACCGCCCGCGCCGCCGCCACCGGCCCCGTCGGCACCCCCAGCGACCGGGCCAGGGACAGCGCGCCCCCGACCGGCACCACCGACAGTGCGCATCCGGCCAGCTCCCGGTGCCGGTGCAGCAGCGCCACCGCCCGGATCAGCGCCCGGTCGTCGCCCACCACCACCGGCCGCCGCGAGCCCCGCCGGGCCAGCGCCCTGGCGAACTCCTCCGGCCCGTCCGGCAGGCACAGCTTCATGCCCGCACCCGCTCCGAGCACGTCTTTCGCGATCCTGACGGACTCGCCGTCGGACCTACGGGCGACCGGGTCGACCACCACCAACAGCTGCTCGGACGTCGCGGAAGTCGCCACCTCGGCCATGCCTCGCTTCCTCGGGTAGCATCTTTGTGCAAGAGCCCCTTGCGCTATTGCGCCAGGGGCTTCGTCTATTCCGGGGCATCCGGTCCGACGGTTGGCGACCAACGGCGGTCGCGGTGCACGCGGCTGCATATTCTCCGCGTTCACCCTCGACCATGGACATGCCCCGCCCGGAAGGGGTGTACGCGCGTGCCCGCACTTGTGCTGCTCGGTGCTCAGTGGGGTGACGAAGGCAAGGGAAAGGCCACCGACCTTCTCGGTGGCTCCGTGGACTATGTAGTGCGCTACCAGGGCGGCAACAACGCCGGCCACACGGTGGTCGTGGGTGACCAGAAGTACGCACTGCACCTCCTCCCTTCCGGAATCCTGTCTCCCGGCTGTACGCCGGTCATCGGAAACGGCGTCGTCGTCGACCCGTCGGTCCTGCTCTCCGAGCTGAGCGGTCTGAACGAGCGTGGCGTCGACACGTCCAAGCTCCTCCTCAGCGGAAACGCGCACATCATCACCCCGTACAACGTGACGGTGGACAAGGTGACCGAGCGCTTCCTCGGCAAGCGGAAGATCGGCACGACCGGCCGCGGCATCGGCCCGACCTACGCCGACAAGATCAACCGTGTCGGCATCCGCGTGCAGGACCTGTACGACGAGTCGATCCTCACGCAGAAGGTCGAGGCGGCCCTCGACGTCAAGAACCAGGTCCTCACCAAGCTCTACAACCGGCGCGCGATCGCCGTGGAGCAGGTGGTCGAGGAGCTGCTGGGCTACGCCGACAAGCTCGCGCCGTACGTCTCCGACACCGTCCTGGTCCTCAACCAGGCGCTGGAGGAGGACAAGGTCGTCCTGTTCGAGGGCGGCCAGGGCACGCTGCTCGACATCGACCACGGCACCTACCCCTTCGTCACCTCGTCGAACCCGACCGCGGGCGGCGCCTGCACCGGCGCCGGCGTGGGCCCGACGAAGATCAGCCGGGTCATCGGCATCCTCAAGGCGTACACGACCCGCGTCGGCGCCGGCCCGTTCCCGACGGAACTGTTCGACGAGGACGGCGAGGCGCTGCGCCGCATCGGCGGCGAGCGCGGTGTCACCACCGGCCGTGACCGCCGCTGCGGCTGGTTCGACGCGGTCATCGCCCGCTACGCGACCCGCGTGAACGGCCTGACCGACTTCTTCCTCACCAAGCTCGACGTCCTCACCGGCTGGGAGCAGATCCCGGTCTGTGTCGCCTACGAGATCGACGGCAAGCGCGTCGAGGAGCTCCCGTACTCCCAGACCGACTTCCACCACGCCAAGCCGGTCTACGAGATGCTCCCCGGCTGGAACGAGGACATCTCCAAGGCGAAGACCTTCGGTGACCTGCCGAAGAACGCCCAGGCGTACGTGAAGGCGCTGGAGGAGATGTCCGGCGCCCCGATCTCCGCGATCGGCGTGGGCCCGGGCCGGGACGAGACGATCGAGATCAACTCGTTCCTGTAGCCCCACCGGACGGCACGCGCGCCACGCCCCGGCGACCCCCGCGGTCGCCGGGGCGTTTCGCTGTCTGCTCCCGATGGAGCACTCAAGGGGCATAACCGTCCTGTCCGGCCATAGTCTGAGCCTGCGATTCGCAGCAGCCACCACCTCAGCCACCACCACCCCGAGACGGAAGAAGTGAGTGCTATGCGCGTGATGCTCAAGGCGACGCTGGACACCGACAAGGGCAACGACGCCATCCGGGGCGGCAAGATGCCGCAGATCATGCAGGAGGCCCTGGAGAAGCTGAAGCCGGAGGCGGCCTACTACGGGCCCTGCGGGGGCCGCAGAACCTGTTTCATGGTCTTCGACATGCAGGAGAGCGCCCAGCTCCCGCCCCTGCTCGAACCGTTCTTCACCGACCTCAACGCCGACGTCGAGGTCTTCCCGATCATGAACGGCGACGACCTCCAGAAGGGCCTGTCCCAGCTGGCCTGACCTTTCAGCTGAAGACGATCATCGACCCCTGGGCGAGACTGCGGGTCACGGCCGCGTGCAGCCCCAGCCAGACGTGCCGCTCACGGGCGAACGGGCTCGGGTCGTACGGGGCGGGGACGGCGGGTTCCTCCAGCTCCGTCGGGGCGAGCGGCGGCTGGGGAGCGGCCGGCGGGTTGGCCGGGTCGATACCGATGCCCGGGGCGACCGTCTCCAGTTCCCGCAGCAGGGCGTGCGAGGAGCCCAGCGGGCCGCCGCCCGCGAGGAGATCGTCGTCGGCGAGCGGACTGGGGAAGTCGACGGGGACGTAGGCGCCCGCGTGGTCGTAGTGCCAGACCAGGTGCGACTGCTGGGCCGTCGACTCGAACATCTCCAGCAACTGCTCGTAGTCACCGCCCAGTTCGTCCACGGGCGTCACCGGAAGGCCGCACACCTGGAGCAGATAGGCGCGGCGCAGGAAGTGCAGCGCGTCGTAGTCGAAGCCCGCGACCGGGGCGACCTCGCCGGACAGGCCCGGCATGTACTGGTACACCGGCACCGGCGGCAGACCGGCCTCGGCGAGCACCTTGTTGTATTGCGCGAGTTCCTCGGCGAAGGGGTTGTCCGGCGTGTGGCACAACACGTCCACGAGCGGTACCAGCCACAGGTCACAGGCCAAAGAAGGCTCCTCGCTCAGCGCGGTCGGGTAGCACGGTGGTCAAGAAGGGTAGCGGTGCGCCGCGGTCACGGCTCCCGCCGTGCATGTCCCATACCCACACGGACAGCGGCGACGCGGATCATCCGGAGGCGAGCCGCTCGATCAGGCTGAGCGAGTGCGTGTTGTACGCGGCGATGATCGCCCGGGCGGCCTCGTTGTCGCGGACGATCAGGGCGTCCACCAGCTGCGTGTGACCGGCCCACAGCTCACCGCGCAGATCGGTGAGCCGGCGCAGGTGCTGCACCGCGCAGACCCAGGTCTGGACGCGCAGCCGGTGCAGGAAGTCGGCCAGGTAGGGGTTGCCGAAGCAGGCGCCGAGCTCGCGCCAGAAGCGCAGGTCGTAGCCGATGAGCACGGTGAGGTCACCGGCCGCGGCGGCCCGCTGCGCCTCCTCGCCGCGCCTGCGGACCCCGGCGACGACGGCGGCGGCCCGGGGGTCATCGGGCCGCACCGCATTGGGCCGCCCCTCGTTCAGCGCGAGGAACATGCCCTCGATGACCAGCCCGCGGGCCTCGATCATGCCGCGGAAGTCGTCGACCGAGTACTCGCGGACCCGGAAGCCGCGGTGCTGGTCGGCTTCGAGGAGCCCCTGCGCGGACAGGTCGACGAGCGCCTCGCGCACCGGCGTCGCGGACACCCCGTACTGTTCGGCGATCTCCTTGACCGTGAACTCCTGCCCCGGCTGGAGCCGTCCGGCCAGCACTTCGTCACGGAGCGCTTCGGCTATCTGCTGCCGCAGGGTGCTGCGCGTCACGGCGCCGTTGCCGGTGCTGGCGGGCATGGTCAGGGCGTCTCCCTCGTCGCGTTCGGGTGGCGTGCGCGTATATGTATGTCTACGAGCACGCCACCTTACGCGTTCGAACGGGACGCGAGGATGTCGGTTACTGACGGGTTTACAGGTGTTTACCCGGTGTACTCGTCCGCCACCGACAGTGCGGCGTCCAGCACGGCGAGGCCCTCCTTGAGCTCCGCCTCGCTGATGTTGCAGGGCGGCACGACATGCGTCCGGTTCATGTTCACGAAGGGCCACAGCCCGCCCTTCTTCGCCGCGGCGGCGAAGGCGGCCATGGGGGCGCCTGCCTCACCGGCCGCGTTGTACGGCACCAGCGGCTCCCGCGTCTCGCGGTCGCGGACCAGTTCCAGCGCCCAGAACATGCCGGTGCCGCGCACCTCGCCGACGCTCGGGTGCCGCTCGGCGAGCGCGCGCAGCTCCGGCCCGACGACGTCGGCGCCCAGCCGGGCCGCGTTCTCGACGACGCCCTCCTGGGCCATGACGTTGATCGTCGCCACCGCGGCGGCGCACGCCAGCGGGTGCCCGGAGTACGTCAGACCGCCGGGGTAGGGGCGCTTCCCGAACGTCTCGGCTATGGCACCGGAGATCGCGACCCCGCCCAGCGGCACGTACCCGCTGTTCACGCCCTTGGCGAAGGTCAGCAGGTCCGGCGTGACGTCGAACAGGTCCGCTGCGAACCACTCACCGGTCCGCCCGAACCCGGCCATGACCTCGTCCAGCACGAAGACGATCCCGTGCTTGTCGCAGATCTCCCGCACCCCGGCGAGGTAGCCGGGCGGCGGGACCATGATCCCGGCCGTGCCCGGGATGGTCTCCAGGATGATCGCCGCGACGGTCGAGGGCCCCTCGAAGGCGATCGTCGTCTCCAGGTGCTCCAGCGCCCGGGCGCACTCCTGCTCCTCGGTCTCGGCGTAGAAGCGGGAGCGGTAGAGGTAGGGCGCCCAGAAGTGCACGACCCCGGCCGTGCCGCTGTCGGAGGCCCAGCGACGCGGGTCGCCGGTGAGGTTCACGGCCTGCTGGGTGCCGCCGTGGTACGAGCGGTACGCCGAGAGCACCTTCGGGCGGCCCGTGTGCAGACGGGCCATCCGGACGGCGTGCTCGACGGCGTCGGCGCCGCCGTTGGTGAAGAAGATCTTGTCCAGGTCGCCCGGGGTCCGCTCGGCGATCAGCCGGGCCGCCTCCGACCGGGCCTCGACGGCGAAGGCGGGCGCGAAGGTCGTCATTTTCGCGGCCTGCTCCTGGATCGCGGCGACGACCTTCGGGTGCTGGTAGCCGATGTTCGTGTAGACGAGCCCGCTGGAGAAGTCGAGGTAGCGCCGGCCGTCGTAGTCCCAGAAGTACGACCCCTCGGCACCGGCGACGGCGAGCGGATCGATGAGCTCCTGAGCTGACCAGGAGTGGAACACGTGGTCACGGTCGGCGGCCTTGACGGCGGCACCGGCTTCGGGGTTCGGCTGAGGGGTCATGCGGGCGAGCGTAGGTGCGGGGGAGACGGCGGTGAAAGCGGCGGCCTGTCGGGCGTCGGAGGTCTTCCGCCGACAGGTTGTCCAGACGCCGGGGAAACTCATTGACAGTCTTCTGTCGTACTGACAGGATACTGTCATAAGCAGTGCAGGACCGAGGAGGAGTCATGAACGCCACCACCGGCCGCCCCGGCAAGCCCGTCCATCTCGCCGTCTACGACACGCTCGCCGACTGGGAGACCGGCCACGCCACCGCCCACCTCGCCCGCGCCGGCCACGAGATCCGGACCGTCGGCCCGACCACGGCCCCGGTGCGGAGCATCGGCGGACTGCGCATCCAGCCCGACCTGGCCCTGGACGACCTGCGACCCGAGGACAGCGCGCTGCTGATCCTCCCGGGCGCCGACCTCTGGAATGTGACATCAGCCGCTACCGCGGCGGGATCCGGCGACCTGGCCCCCTTCGCCCGCACGGCCCGGGCCTTCCTGGACGCGGGCGTCCCGGTCGCCGCGATCTGCGGAGCCACCGCCGGACTCGCCCGGGAGGGCCTGCTCGACGACCGCGACCACACCAGCGCCGTCTCCTTCTACCTGGCCGCGACCGGCTACGCGGGCGGCGGACGCTACGTCGAGGCCGACGCCGTCACCGACGGCGCCCTGGTCACCGCGGGCCCGACCGAGCCCGTCGCCTTCGCCCGGGAGATCCTCCGGCTGCTCGGGGTCTACGAGGGTGAGGTACTGGACGCCTGGTACCGGCTCTTCCACGACTCCGACGCGGCGGCGTACGCGGTGCTGGAGAAGGCCGGCGCGCTGTGAGCCGCGAGCGTCAGGACCTCCTCAGCCGCAGCGCCCTCGGGGTGTTCCGGCTCAACGGCCAGTACCTCGCCGTCGCGGAGGAACTGGCCCGGCCCGCCGGACTCACCGCCGCCTGGTGGCAGGTGCTCGGCGCGGTCCTCGGGGAGCCGCTGCCCGTCTCCGGCATCGCCCGCGCCATGGGCATCACGCGGCAGAGCGTGCAGCGCATCGCCGACCTGCTGGTGGAGCAGGGGCTCGCGGAGTACCGGCCGAACCCGGCGCACCGCAGGGCCAAGCTCCTCGCACCGACCGCGCAGGGGCGGGCGGCGATCGCCCGGATCGACCCCGGACACGCGGCGTTCGCGGACCGGCTGGCGGAGGAGTTCGGGGAGGCGGAACTGGCGGAGGCGGTCCGCGTCCTCGAACGGCTGTCGAAGGTGCTCGAACAGGCAGGTCCGCCTGTTACCGAACCGTAGACGTCGCCCGGGCCACCCCGCCCCGGCCCCCCACTATTCTCGGTCTGTTGCTCGCGTGTGGGGGGAAGGCGGCTGAGCGATGGAGAAGCTGGGGCCCGGGGATCCGCAGCAGATCGGTTCGTACCGGCTGCTGGCGCGGCTCGGTGCGGGGGGTATGGGGCACGTCTATCTGGCCCGCTCGGAGCGGGGCCGTACGGTCGCCGTGAAACTCGTGCGCGAGGAACTGGCCGCGCAGGAGGAGTTCCGGGAGCGGTTCCGGCAGGAGGTGCAGGCCGCGCGGCGGGTCGGCGGGTACTGGACGGCGCCGGTGCTTGACGCCGACACCGAGGCCGCCGTGCCGTGGGTCGCCACCGGGTACGTCGCCGGGCCGAGCCTGCAGCAGGTCGTCGGGCACGACCACGGCGCCCTGCCCGAGCGCACGGTCCGCATCCTCGCGGCCGGGCTCGCGCACGCGCTCAAGGACATCCACGCCGCCGGCATCGTCCACCGCGACCTCAAGCCGTCCAACGTGCTGGTCACCATCGACGGCCCGCGCGTCATCGACTTCGGTATCGCCCGCGCCCTGGAGACCGTGACGGACGGCGGGCTCACCCGTACCGGCGCGCTCGTCGGATCGCCCGGCTTCATGGCGCCCGAGCAGGTGCGGGGCGACCGCATCACCCCGGCGTGCGACGTCTTCTGCCTCGGCTCGGTCCTCGCCTACGCCGCGACCGGCGCCCTGCCCTTCGGCACCGCCAACAGCGGCGTGCACGCCCTGATGTTCCGCATCGCCCAGGAGGAACCGGACCTGGACGGCGTCCCCGAGGGCATCGCCGACCTGGTCCGGGACTGCCTGCGCAAGGACCCCGCCGCCCGGCCCTCCCTCGACCGCGTCCTGGAACGCACGGGCGCGGACGACACCGTCGCGGACGGCCGCGCCCTCGACCCCTGGCTGCCGAGCGCGCTGGTGGCGCAACTGGGTCGGCACGCGGTGCGGCTGCTGGAGACGGAGGATCCGCAGGGAGCCGGTTCCGCCGAGGGAGCCGACCCTCCCGGGCCGCCCGCCGGCCGGCGGGGCTCCGGCCCCGGCGAGAACCCCGGCCCCGGCCCCACCCCCGAACACGCCCCCGCCGCCGACGAGGCGTCACCGCGCCCCGCGCTGCCCCCGGCCCCCGCGGCGGCGCCCGCCGCGACCCCGGGCCCGCCCCCGCCGGGCCTGCCCGGCGAGGGCGGGCCGGTCAACCATCTGCCCACCATGGTGGCGGGCCAGGGCGCACCCCCGGCGCCACGGCGGCTCCCGGCCGCCGGCGTCCCGCCCCATCCGCAGGTGCAGGCGCCCCCGCCCCCGCACCCCGCGTACGGCTACCCCCAGCAGCACCCCCAGCCCCACCCCGCCTACGGCGGCCTCGGCTCCACCCCGCCCTACGGCCCGCCGCCCTACGGCACGACCCCGCCCTACGGCCCCCCGCAGCCGCAGCGGGGAAGAGACGGCCGTTCCACCGCGCTGCTCGTCGTGATCGCCCTGGTCGTCGCGCTCGCCGCGGGCGGGTCGGTGTACGCGCTGATGCAGGGCGGCGGCGACGACCGGGCCGACGACCGCCCCGGCCCCACGCAGAGCACGGGCACGTCCCCGACCACTCCGGGTCCGTCCCCTACGACCTCGCAGCAGGGCACCTCCCCCTCCCCGGCGGGCGGCACGATCCCGGCCGGGTACCTCGGCACCTGGACCACGACCATCGACAACGCCGAGGGCGAGCACAGCCGTTCGCTCACCCTCCAGCAGGGCGAACCGGGCGACACGGTCCTGTCCCTCGTGGCCGACGGCCCGACCAAGGACGGCGGCACCTACCACTGCGTGTTCGAGGGGCGGCTCACCGCTGAACCCGGCACCGGCGGCGCGCTGAGCATCGGCCCGTCCACCGTGAAGGTCGGACAGCCCCGCACCGCCTGCACCCCGGGCGCGGCCACCGAGGTGACCCTCCTGCCGGACGGCACCCTGGAGCGCGTGAACACCAGCAGCGGGGAGCGGCTGACGTACACGAGGCAGTGACCGACTGCTCTCGGCCACCTGGCGGTTGAACGTCCGGCGAATTCCGGCCGACGACAACCGGCTGGGCGCTCGCACGGCCGTACGGTGACCGGACGATCGAATCGTCCGGGCGGCGGCGGGGGCACCCACGGTGGAGTGGTTGAGCGCGGAGAACCTCGTGGCCGTGGCGACGGCCCTCCTCGGCATCATCGCCTCGGGCGTGATGGTCTGGTACGAACGCCGGGTGCCGCGCCGCAAACGGGTCGGCTACCGGGTGCAGATGGACAACCCCGTCGGCGACGACGTGCGCTCGGGCCGCGCCAACCGCCGCCTCGGCCTGTTCGACGAGGATCCCGGCATGTCCGACGCGACCCTGGTCCTGCTGCGCATCGAGAACGACGGCTCGCAGGGCATCGACCGCGACGACTACACCGGCCCCGAAGTCCACGGTCTGACCGCGGTGTTCGCCGGCCGTACCGTCCGCGGTGTCTCGGTCACCCAGCCGTCGGACACCGACCACCTCATGGACCACTTCACCGCCGCACGCGGTTTCGCCTACGACGGCAACACGCTGCGCATCCCGCGCGTCCCGCTCAACCGCGGCGACCACTTCAAGCTGCTCGTCCTCCTCTCCGGCGGTGACGTCGGGGACGAGATCCGGCTGGTCGGCGGATTGCGCGACGGCGAGGTGCACCCCAACCGCAGTGCCACGCCGGACGAGAAACCGCCCCTGTTCAGCAGGGCCGCGCGGCTGATCACCATCGCGCTCACGGCGAGCGTGGTCACCCTGGCGGCGATCGTCGTCGCCCAGGACGACACCCCGCCCCCGATCGGCTGCGCGAGCGGCACCCTTACCCTCACCGGCTCCACCGCGTTCGCGCCGGTCCTGCGCGAGGTGGCCGCCAAGTACGAGCGGGACTGCGGCGGCGACCCCGTCATCGACGTGGACGCCCACGGCTCGACGGCGGGGATCCGCGAGCTCACGGCCGCCGGTGACCGGGCGAAACGGGACTCCGCGGGCTCCCCGCCGGTCGTGGCCCTCTCGGACGGCCCCAAGCCGGCCGGTCTGCCCGACCTGCGCGAGAACCGGGTGGCGGTGTCCGTCTTCGCGCTCGTGGTCAACGACGACGTGAGGCTGACGAACCTGTCCACCGACGACGTCCGGCGCCTGTACCGGGGCGAGATCCGCAACTGGCGGCAGCTCGGCGGCCCCGACCTGCCCGTGCGCCTCGTGAGCCGGGACGCCAACTCCGGGACAAGACAGGTCTTCCAGCGCCGGGTTCTGGGCCGGGGCGAGATCGCCAACTCCTCCGTCGACTGCGCCCACAAGGATGACCCCACGGCGACCGTCCTGCGCTGCGAACTCGACTCGACCGAGCAGGTCCTGGCGACGGTCGCCGGTCTCCCCGGCGCCGTCGGCTACAGCGAACTGAACCTCGCCGCCCGGGCGAAGGGCCTGCACGCGCTGCGCCTGGACGGCGACCCGCCCTCCGTCGACGCCATCGAACACGGCACGAGCGCATACCCCTACCGCGAGATCGAGTACGCCTACACCTACGGCCGCCCCCCGGCCGACTCCCTGGCCTCCAGCTTCCTCACGTACCTGGCCCGCGGCAACGGCCAGGACGTCATCCGCACCCACGGCCACCTACCGTGCTGGACCCCGGAAGGGCTCACCCTGTGCGCCCAGGACGGCGGGGGCTGAGGCCCCTCACCGCGGCTCCGGCGGGCGCTGGCGCGGCATGTTCGGCCGGGTCCCGCCGTGCGGCGGCACCGGGAACCGTCCGTTCACCCCTGGCTCGGGTCCGCGGCCCGGACCCGGGAAGACGACCGTCTGGAGCCCCGCCGGCGCGGCACACCCCGACCGGAACTCGCCCATCCAGTCGGCGGTCTCCACCCGCACCAGTTCCGTCATGTCCTCGGAGAACCTCCGCAGCACCCCGAGGCACCGCTCGGCGGCCTCGCCGGCCGTGCCCTCCGCCGGGCCGAGCACCTCCCGCACGCTCTCCGCCGCCCAGTCGAACTGCAACGCCTGAAGTCGCCGCTGCACGGCCTGCGCGGTGGCCACGTCCCGCATCCACCCCGACGTCACCCCGAAGTACCGGTCGACGGCCATGCAGGCCGCCCCCGCCAGCAGCGCCAGACACCCCCACGGGGCGACCCCGCCCGCGACCCCGGTCAGGTCCAGCAGGGGAAGCGCCACCCCGGTGACCGCCCCGGCCGCGGTCCCGCAGCGCAGCACCCGCGCGCACCGCCGCTTCCACACCCGGTCGGCGAGATACCAGGCCGCCGTCCGCAGCGCCCCGCGCTCCACCCACCGGTACAGCTCGTCCAGCCGGACCGCCGGCTCGCCCCAGTCCCCGAGCGGGAAGACCCGCCCCGTCAGATCGCCCGGCCGCAGCCCGGCCGCAGCCTGCTCGCCCCGCCCGTCCTGAGGCGGCCCCTCGGGCTGCATCTCCGGCTGACCCACCCGGCACTCCTCACTGACCACGAATGACCACGTACGGTTCACTCACCGATCACGCTGCGCGATGGACGAAAACCCGCCTCCGGAACGCGCCCGACCCTTCCTACCCCCCAATGGGTGGCGAAGACGTAGCTTTCGCCTCTTTTCCGCCCGGAAGTATTCCTTGATCGGGTATAGGGCGCGAGCGGGACTCACTCGAAAGAGTGCTGGGGCGACGGCAGCCCCGACCACGTAGGCTCGTGCCGAACGGGAAAACCCGTACCGAGCAAGGAGCTGATCGTGATCCCCGGTGGTGGCCAGCCCAATATGCAGCAGCTGCTCCAGCAGGCCCAGAAGATGCAACAGGACCTGGCACAGGCGCAGGAGGAACTGGCGCAGACGGAGGTCGACGGGCAGGCGGGCGGCGGTCTGGTGACGGCCACCGTCACCGGCGCCGGAGAACTGCGCGCCCTGAAGATCGACCCGAAGGCGGTGGATCCCGAGGACACCGAGACCCTCGCCGACCTGGTCGTGGCGGCCGTCCAGGCGGCCAACGAGAACGCGCAGACGCTCCAGCAGCAGAAGCTGGGCCCGCTCGCACAGGGTCTGGGCGGCGGCGGCATCCCCGGCCTGCCGTTCTGACCCGGCTCACCGCCTTCCTCACAGAGGCGGCAGACAACTACGGTACGTACGGGACGGTGCGTACCGACCCCGAAGACCCAGGAAGGGCAGTCCGTTGTACGAAGGCGTGGTCCAGGACCTGATCGACGAGCTGGGGCGGCTGCCCGGCGTCGGTCCGAAGAGCGCCCAGCGGATCGCCTTCCACATCCTCCAGGCCGAGCCGACCGACGTACGGCGCCTCGCGCAGGCCCTGATGGAGGTCAAGGCGAAGGTCCGCTTCTGCGCGACCTGCGGCAACGTCGCGCAGGAGGAGCTGTGCAACATCTGCCGCGACACCCGCCGCGACCCGGCCGTCATCTGCGTGGTCGAGGAGCCGAAGGACGTCGTGGCGATCGAGCGCACGCGTGAGTTCCGCGGCCGCTACCACGTCCTGGGCGGCGCGATCAGCCCGATCGACGGGGTGGGCCCCGACGACCTGCGCATCAGGGAGCTCCTGGCCCGCCTGGCGGACGGGACGGTCACCGAGCTGATCCTGGCCACGGACCCGAACCTGGAGGGCGAGGCGACGGCGACGTACCTCGCCCGCATGATCAAGCCCATGGGCCTGAAGGTCACCCGCCTGGCCAGCGGCCTCCCGGTGGGTGGGGACCTGGAATACGCGGACGAGGTCACCCTCGGCCGCGCCTTCGAGGGGAGACGACTCCTAGATGTCTGACGCCACGCTGCACGCGACCGACCAGAACCCGGACGATTTCGCGGTCCAGATCGCGGACCAGATCGAGAGCTTCCTGGTCGCCGTCACGGAGGTCGCCAAGGGCGACGAGCCGGAATCGGCCGTGCCCTTCCTCCTCCTGGAGGTCTCCCAACTCCTCCTGGCCGGCGGCCGGCTCGGCGCGCACGAGGACATCGTGCCCGACGAGCGCTACGAACCCGACTCGGGCCCCGAGCCGGACGTCGACGAGCTCCGCGAGAACCTGGCCCGCCTGCTGGACCCGATCGACGTCTACTCCGAGGTCTTCGACCCCTACGAGCCCCGCAAGGCCCCGGTCCCGGCCCGCATCTCCGACGACCTCACGGACGTCATCACGGACCTGCGCCACGGCATGGCCCACTACCGGGCGGGCCGCACCACGGAGGCCCTGTGGTGGTGGCAGTTCTCCTACTTCTCCAACTGGGGCTCCACCGCCTCGGCGAGCCTGCGGGCCCTCCAGTCGGTCCTCGCCCACGTCCGCCTCAACCAGCCCCTCGCCGAACTCGACGGCCTGGACACGGACCAGGCCATGGGCGACGACACCCTGGAGATCGAGGCGGGCCGCGTGATGGTCGAGGAGATCGCGGAGCCCTTGGGGCTGCGCCCGGCGAAGTAGCCGGTCAGATCCGAACGGCCGTGCCGGTGACGCCGATTCCGCCGGCCGGGTCCGCCGGCACCGTCACCGTGATCGTGCTCGGGCGGCCCATGTCCGCTCCCTGGTGGATCGTCAGGGTGGCGGGTACCGGGACGAGTTCGAGTTCCCTGAGGTAGCCGCCGAACGCGGCCGCCGCCGCCCCGGTCGCCGGGTCCTCGGTCACGCCGCCGGGCGGGAACGGGTTGCGGGCGTGGAAGACGGTGGGGGACTCGCGCCAGACGAGGTCGATCGTGGTCCAGTCCCTGCGGGCCATGAGGGCGGTGAGCGCGGGCATGTCGTAGTCCAGGTCCGCCAGCCGGTCCCGGGTCGCGGCGGCGATCACCGGGTGCCAGGCGCCAGCGAAGGCCACCCGGGGCGGCAGGGCCGGGTCCAGGTCCCCGGCGGACCAGCCGAGGATCGCCAGCAGTTCGGCGAAGTCGGCCTCGTCGAGGGGGACCGTGCGCGGGGCGACGCTCACCAGGGTGGCCACGAGGGTGCCGTCCGCCGCCCGGTCCGTGGTGACGGTGACCAGGCCCGCCGCGGTGCGCAGCAGCAGCCGCCCGGTGCCGTGCCGCTCCGCGTGGGCGACGGCGGTGGCGATCGTGGCGTGGCCGCAGAACGGCACCTCGGCGAGCGGGCTGAAGTACCGGACGTCCAGGGAGCCGTCGCACGCGTCCCGTACGAACGCGGTCTCGGAATAGCCCACTTCGGCCGCCGTCGCCAGCATCGCCGCGTCGTCGGCACCGCTCGCGTCGAGCACCACCCCGGCAGGGTTGCCGCCCCGGGGATCGCTGCTGAACGCCACGTAGCGCAATATCTCCATGCCCAGACGGTAGCGCCCGAACCCCGGTCACGCAGCGTGATTTGGCGGCTCCTTGTACGGGCCCTGGACGCGCGCTGTACGGCCCCTAACCGGTGAAACGCGAGGCTGGAGTCACTTCCACCGCGGAGAACGCGGAGGCAAGCCGACTCCCCTCGATCCCACGGAGATGTCATGGACCGTCGCCCCGCCCGCCGGCGCATAGCCGCAGCCGCCACTGCCACCGCAGTCCTGGCCGCGGGCACCTTCGCCCTCGGTGCCGGGGTCGCCGGAGCAGCCCCCGCGAGCAAGGGCGGCAAGCACGCCAAGCCGGTGACCAGGACGCAGGTGCTCGCGCTGTTCGACCAGTGGAACGCCGCGCTGCAGACCGGCGACCCGAAGAAGGTCGCCGACCTGTACGCGAAGGACGCGGTCCTGCTGCCGACGGTCTCCAACCAGGTCCGCACGGACAGAGCCGGCATCGTCGACTACTTCGAGCACTTCCTGCAGAACAAGCCGCAGGGCACGAAGATCGAGTCCGTCGTCAACGTCCTCGACCGCGACACCGTCATCGACACCGGCGTGTACGCCTTCGAGCTCACCGACCACGACACGGGCGCGAAGAGCACCGTCAAGGCCCGCTACACCTACGCCTACGAGAAGCAGCCGAACGGGAAGTGGCTGATCGTGAACCACCACTCCTCGAAGATGCCGCAGGGCTGAGCCGGGTCAGCCGCCGCTCCGGTGGGACGCCCGTAGCGTGATCGTCACGCACAGGCCGCCGCCGGGAGCGTCCGTCAGCGCCACGGTCCCGCCGTCGTCCGTCGCCAGTTGCCTGACGACGGCGAGACCGAGGCCGGAGCCGGACTTCCCGGTCAGGCCCTGGCCGCGCCAGAAACGGTCGAAGGCACGGGACTTCTCGGCGTCCGACATGCCGGGCCCCTCGTCCAGGACCGACACCCCCACCACATCGCCCCGGGGCTCCACCCGCACGGTGATCGTCCCGCCGTCGGGCGAGACCTCCAGGGCGTTCGAGAGCACGTTGTCCAGCATCTGGTCCAGATGACCGGAGCTGGCCAGCACAGACGGCCGGCCGTCGGTACTCCCCCTGAGCGCGATGGTGACTCCGCGCTCGTCGGCGGCCGGCCTCCACACGGCGAGCCGCTCCCGCACGATGTCCATCAGCGGGAGCGGCTCGGCCGCCGTCACCTTCGCCTCGGCCCGGGCCAGCACCAGCAGCCCGCTGACCAGCCGGCTCATCCGCACGACCTCCGCCGTGGCCTGCTCCACGTCCTCCCGGACGAACTCGTCGTCGACGCCGTCCGCGATGTTGTCCAGGGACAGCCGCAACGCCGTGAGCGGGGTGCGCAGTTGGTGGGAGGCGTCCGCGACGAAGATGCGCTGGGCCGCGATCAGGGTGTCCAGGCGTTCGGCGCCCTGGTTGAGGGTGCGCGCCAGGGTCTGGGTCTCGGGCGGGCCCGTCACGGGGGAGCGGGCCGTCAGATCGCCGTCGCTGAACTTGCTGGCCATGTCGTTGAGCTGGCGCAGCGGCCGGGTGAGGCGCCGGGCCACCGCGACGCCGAGCAGGGCGGCCACTCCGAGGACGAGCACGGCGAGGACCGCCCGGAAGCCCCAGATCTGCCACAGCCGGCTGGTCATCTCGTCGGTCGAGTACAGGATGCGCACGGCGCCGACGACCCGGTCCGTGCCGGCCGCGCGGGCCGGCACCGTGATCTGCAGTTCCGGGCCCCAGATGAAGGAGGAGCCCCAGTCGGTCGTGGACCCGCCCTCCTTCAACGCCCTGGCCAGGGCGGTGTCCGCCGTCGGCCGCGGCAGGTCCGCCGGGCAGCTCGCGGTGCGGGTCACCTGGATCTCGTCGTCGTAGGCCTTGGCCATCTCCTCCAGCGCCCGGCAGGAGGCGGCCCGGCCGTCGCCCAGCAGCAGGGCCATGGCGTCGGCCTCGCGCAGGACGGACGACCTGGTGTCGTCCCGCAGCTGGTCCGTGAGCGTGAACGCCACCGGCACGGTGAACAGCGCGATGGCGACCGCGACGAGCAGGACGTAGCTGCGGACGAGCTGGCGGATCATGAGGCGGTGCCGTCCCCGCCGGTGTCCTTCGCGATCTCCAGCCGGAAGCCGACCCCGCGCACCGCCTCGATGGCGATCGCGCCCGCGAGCTTGCGCCGCAGCGCCGCCACGTGCACGTCCAGCGTCTTCGTCGGGCCGAACCAGTTCGCGTCCCAGACGGCTTCCATGATCTGCTCGCGCGACATCAGCGCCCCGGGCTCCTCGGTGAGGAAGGCCAGCAGGTCGTACTCCTTGGGCGCGAGGGCGACCTCCTCGCCGTCCAGGCGCACCCGGGCGGCCTTGCGGTCGATCGTCAGGCGGGTGCCGTAGCGGTCGGGGCCGGCGTCGGGCGTGCCCGCGGGGGGCTGGGGCCGCGTGCGGCGCATGACGGCCCTTATCCGGGCGATGACCTCCCGGACGCCGAACGGCTTGGAGACGTAGTCGTCCGCGCCCAGCTCCAGGCCGACCACCCGGTCCGTCTCGTCGCTGCGGGCGCTGATCACGATGATCGGGACGTCGCCGCGCTCGCGCAGCGCCTTGCAGACGTCGAGGCCGTCGGTGTCCGGCAGGCCGAGGTCGAGCAGGACGACGTCGTAGGGACCCTCGTGTGCGAGGGCCGCCCCGCCCGTGGTGACCCACTCGACCTCGAAGCCGTAGCGCCTGAGGCCACGGCGCAGGGACTCGGCGACCGGTTCATCGTCTTCCACCAGGAGTACGCGCACAGCCGAACCCTAGTGCTTGAAAGTTGTGTGACCGGGACCGAGGCTCGTGCGATTGTGACGCCGGGCACTTTCCCGAGTGGCCGGTGCCCAGATGGGCATGAGCGACTCTGGACGGGCGGCCCGAGATCTCACCATGCGATATCGCGGAGGGGTTTTTCGGACGCTCGTTAGACTGAGCCGACCGCGGTACGAATGCGTATGAGCGGATAGAGACGGATTGAGCGAGGAGCGCACGTGGGCCTTGTCGTGCAGAAGTACGGAGGCTCCTCCGTAGCCGATGCCGAGGGCATCAAGCGCGTCGCCAAGCGGATCGTGGAAGCGAAGCAGAACGGCAACCAGGTGGTTGCCGTGGTTTCCGCGATGGGCGACACGACGGACGAGCTGATCGATCTCGCCGAGCAGGTTTCCCCGATGCCTGCCGGGCGCGAGCTCGACATGCTGCTGACCGCCGGAGAGCGGATCTCCATGGCCCTGCTGGCCATGGCGATCAAAAAGCTGGGCCACGAGGCCCAGTCGTTCACCGGCAGCCAGGCGGGTGTCATCACCGACTCGGTCCACAACAAGGCCCGGATCATCGACGTCACGCCGGGCCGGATCAAGACCTCGGTGGACGAGGGCAACATCGCGATCGTGGCCGGTTTCCAGGGCGTCTCCCAGGACACCAAGGACATCACCACCCTCGGCCGCGGCGGCTCCGACACCACGGCGGTGGCTCTCGCGGCCGCCCTCGACGCCGACGTGTGCGAGATCTACACCGACGTCGACGGCGTGTTCACCGCCGACCCGCGCGTGGTGAAGAAGGCCCGGAAGATCGACTGGATCTCCTTCGAGGACATGCTCGAACTGGCGGCGTCCGGGTCGAAGGTGCTGCTCCACCGCTGTGTGGAGTACGCCCGCCGGTACAACATCCCGATCCACGTCCGGTCCAGCTTCAGCGGACTCCAGGGGACCTGGGTCAGCAGCGAGCCGATCAAGCAAGGGGAAAAGCAGGTGGAGCAGGCTCTCATCTCCGGTGTCGCGCACGACACCTCCGAGGCCAAGGTCACGGTCGTCGGCGTGCCGGACAAGCCGGGCGAGGCGGCCTCGATCTTCCGCACGATCGCCGACGCCGAGATCAACATCGACATGGTCGTGCAGAACGTGTCCGCCGCCTCCACGGGCCTGACGGACATCTCCTTCACGCTGCCGAAGACCGAGGGCCGCAAGGCCATCGACGCGCTGGAGAAGAACAAGGCCGGCATCGGCTTCGACTCGCTGCGCTACGACGACCAGATCGGCAAGATCTCCCTGGTCGGCGCCGGCATGAAGACCAACCCGGGTGTCACGGCCGACTTCTTCACGGCCCTGTCCGACGCGGGCGTGAACATCGAGCTGATCTCGACCTCCGAGATCCGCATCTCGGTCGTCACCCGCGCCGACGACGTGCCCGAGGCCGTCCGTGCGGTGCACTCCGCGTTCGGGCTCGACTCCGACAGCGACGAGGCCGTCGTCTACGGGGGCACCGGCCGCTGATGGCCGATCTCCGACAGGACGCCCGGACCGTACGGTCCGGGCGTCCGACGCTTGCCGTGGTGGGGGCGACCGGAGCCGTCGGCACGGTCATGCTCCGGATCCTGTCCCAGCGGGCGGACGTCTGGGGCGAGATCCGGCTGATCGCCTCCCCGCGCTCGGCGGGCCGCAAGCTGACCGTGCGCGGCGAGGAGACCGAGGTCCTCGCGCTCACGGAGGAGGCCTTCGACGGGGTCGACGTCGCCATGTTCGACGTCCCCGACGAGGTCGCCGGGCGGTGGGCGCCCATCGCCGCGGCCAAGGGCGCGGTGGTGGTCGACAACTCCGGCGTGTTCCGGATGGACCCGGACGTGCCGCTCGTCGTGCCCGAGGTCAACCCGCACGCCGTGCGGATGCGCCCGCGCGGGATCATCGCCAACCCCAGCTGCACGACGCTCTCCATGATCGTGGCCCTGGGCGCGCTGCACGCCGAGTTCGGGCTGCGCGAGCTGGTCGCCTCCTCGTACCAGGCCGTCAGCGGCGCCGGGCGCGAGGGCGTGGCGACGCTGCGGCAGCAGCTGTCCCTGGTCGCCGGCACGGAGCTGGGGACCAACCCCGGCGACGTACGGCGGGCCGTCGGGGACCACACCGGGCCGTTCCCGGAGCCGGTCGCGCTGAACGTCGTGCCCTGGACGGGTTCGGCGTGCGAGGACGGCTGGTCGTCGGAGGAGCTGAAGGTACGGGACGAGTCCCGCAAGATCCTCGGCCTGCCGGGCCTCCCCGTGGCCGTCACCTGTGTCCGGGTGCCGGTGATCACCACGCACTCCCTGACCGTGCACGCCCGCTTCGAGGGCGAGGTCACCGTCGACAAGGCCCGCGAGATCCTCGCCACGGCGCCCGGTGTCGTGCTGTTCGACAACCCGGCCGCGGGGGAGTTCCCGACGCCGGCCGACGTGGTCGGCACCGACCCGACGTGGGTCGGGCGGGTCCGTCGGGCGCTGGACGACCCGACGGCGCTCGAACTGTTCGTCTGCGGGGACAATCTCCGCAAGGGCTCCGCGCTCAACACCGCGCAGATCGCCGAGCTGGTCGCCGCCGAGCTGCCCCGGCCGGTCACCGATCGGTTTTCGTGAAGTTTCGCCGCGTCAAAACACCCCGGCCGATGTCATAGGCGGTTTGTAGGATCTGTGCACGACATGTGAGCCGGTCGATGGTCCGGACCACTTGTCCATGGCGCTTCGGCATCAGAGGATTTACCTCCCCGTCCTCCGCAACCGTGCGGAGGGCGGGGAGCGTCTTTGCGGTCGCCCTTCGGTCGTGGGAGCGCTTCATCAGGCGTGGGGACGCCTGGAACCGGGCGTGGGGACGTCCGTTCACATTTGGACATAGGGGAAGAGCGGGACGCATGAGGGCATTTGATGCACTATCGGTTGTGCTGCCTGACGCGGGTAGACCGTCGGCGACGGTCGGCGTGAAAGTGATGCCCGGCACGTACAACCCTGACAGGGGTCAGCGTGTCCAACAGGCGTGGCAGAGGTACTCGACTTCAGCGCGGCACGCGGCACGGTCCTTCGACCGCCCCGTCCGGCGGCTCTACGACCCCGCATGGCCGGTACGCCCGGTGGCATGCCGGTGATCGCGCCCGTGCCCGCAGCGCGGCCGGCCCGCATACCCAGTCAGCGTGACGGCGCAGAGGACGGCGTAGCGGCCGGCACCTCCGTCGACCACCTCACCGAGACCTACCGCGCGCACTACCGCTCGCTGCTGGGTCTCGCCGCCCTCCTCCTCGACGACACCGCCTCCTGCGAGGACGTAGTCCAGGAGGCCTTCATCCGTGTCCACTCCGCCCGCAAGCGGGTCCGCGACCCCGAGAAGACGCTGGCGTACCTGCGCCAGACCGTCGTCAACCTCTCGCGTTCCGCGCTGCGCCGCCGCATACTCGGCCTGAAGCTGCTGTCGAAGCCCATGCCCGACATGGCCAGCGCCGAGGAAGGTGCCTACGACCAGCTGGAGCGCGACTCGCTCATCAAGGCGATGAAGGGGCTGCAGCGCCGCCAGCGCGAGGTGCTGGTGCTGCGCTACTTCGCGGACATGACCGAGGCGCAGGTCGCCGAGACCCTCGGCATATCGCTGGGCTCGGTCAAGGCGTACGGCTCGCGCGGCATCGCGGCGCTCCGGATCGCCATGGAGGCGCCGGCATGAGTGACCGCAACGGCACGGGCGGCAACGGGCGCGAGGGCCCCGAGCCCGCCGAGCGCCTCGACGAGTGGCGGACGCCGTCACGGCTGCACGGGCAAGATCCGAAGCAATCGCACGCTGGGAACGGAACTGTGAACCACGGCCCCGACGACCAGAGCCCCGACGGGTTCGACTCGGACGAGCTGGACCTGCGCACGATGCTGCACCAGGTGGTGCAGGAGGTGGAGCCGCGCGACGGCACCCTGGAGTACCTGCGCAAGGCGGTGCCCCAGCGGCGGACCCGCAAGCGGCAGGCCGTCGTCGGCATGGCCGCCGCCGCGCTCTTCATCGGCACCGCCATCCCCGCCCTGGTGCACGTCTCCAACGCCACCGGCTCCGACGCCAACCCGTCCGCCATCGGCCACGCCTCCGAGACGCAAGGCGGCTCGGGCGAGGGGAAGGGCCCGGACGGCGGCGAGAGCACCGCGGGCGGCTCCTCCGGCAAGACCGAGAGCAAGGAGAAGGGCGAGAAGAAGGAGAAGGACGAGGGCAAGGGGTCCGGCGCCTCCACCGGCGCGTCCCAGGGCGGTACCGACCCTTCCTCCACCGCCGCCGCCGGTATCCAGGCGTGCACCGCGGCCCAGCTGGGCCCCGCCTCCGGAAGCGCGGGCGCCCCCGACTCCACGGGCGCGGTCTCCGGCTCCTTCCGCGTCACCAACGTCTCCGGCGCGGCCTGCACGGTCACCGGCCCCGGCTCGGTGAGCGCGCTGCCGCAGGGCGCCGCCGACATGAGCAAGGTCGGCTCGGCCCGCCACACCGCGGGCGACGCGGCGGCAGGGCTGCTGCCCGACCCGTCGCTGGAGGCCGCCCAGCTGGTGCTTCAGCCGGGCATCGGCTACGACGTGAAGTTCGCGTGGGTCCCCTCCGAGACCTGCCCCACCCCCGGCGGCAGCGTCGGCGGTCCGGACCCCAGCCCCGATCCGACCCCGACGGAGGACCCGGCGACCACGGCCGGCACCTCCACCGGCGGCGACACGGGCGCGGCCCCGCAGCTGGCCAGGGAGGACGGCACGGTCGACGGCAGCGTGGCGGTGACCTACACGCCGGGCACGGGCTCGGGCGCCACCTCGGTGACGGTGTCCAACGCGTGCGCGGGCACGGTGTACTGGACGGGCGTGCTGGCAGGGGCGTAGGCGAGGGCGCAGCCCCTCCGGGGCTGCGGGCCACCCGGCCCGGCGCGGACGCCCCTCACTTCACGGCGGCGTCCACGGCGACGGGCTCCTCACCCGTCACCAGCCCCAGCTCCGCATCCCGCACGGACTCCACCTCGCGCCGCAGCAGCCGGAACCACATGAAGATCACGAACCCGACGAAGGCGAACCACTCGGCGGTGTAGCCCAGGTTCTGGAAGGCCTTGAGGTCCAGCCCCGAGTCCGGCGGCGCGGCGGCCGGCACCGCCTTCATCCCCGCGTCACCCTTCGACAGTGTGACCCACGCGTCGTACACGTCGTACGGCACCAGGTTCACCAGGGACGCCGCGCTGATCGCCGCCGTCTGCCCGGCCGGCAGCCCGCCCTGCGCACTGACGCCGTTGTCCCCCGGTGTCTCCGACGCCTGTAGCGCCCCGGTGACGGTGACCTCACCGGCCGGCGGGACGGGAACCCGTGCCGTCCCAGCGGTCCCGGGCAGCCAACCCCGCACCACCGGCAGCGCCTCGCCCGAGCCGGTCCGCAGCAGGGCCAGCACGTAGAAGCCCTGCCTGCCGTCGAGCTCGCGCCCGGGCACCAGGAGCTGCTTGGCGTACCGCCCGCTCGCGGTGACCAGCTTGCCGGACGTGGCCTTGGTCACCGGCAGCATGTCCTTGAGGGGACGGGGCGCCTCGCTCTTGGCCTCGGTGACCTGCTCGGTCGCGGTGCGATGGTCCTGCACCCGGTCCTCGAACCGGCCCAGCTGCCAGGACCCCATGAAAATGCAGAAGGGGATGGACAGCAGCACGAAGACGTTGATCCCCCACCATCGGGGCGTCAGCAGAAACCGGTACACACCCCCACGGTACGGGGGTGCCGGGCAGGGACAGGCTGCGGGGTCGGCAACGGGGCGGGGGCGGCGGGCGGTTCCGGACGCCGGCCGCTCAGTACCGCTCGGCCAGGTGCTCCCGGCCCACCGGGGGCTCGTACGGCTCGGGCCAGAAGTCGGTGATCACGGATATCCGGCCCGCTCCGTCCCCGGTGAAGAAGGAGATGGCGTCCATCTCCTCCGGCCCCACGGTGAAGTGGGTCCAGGTGACGACCTGTCCGGGCTCGGCGACGACGCGCTCGACTCTCAGGTGCCAGTCGCCCGGATACTCGCGGTTGAACCGGACATACCGCTCCCGGCCGCTGATCAGCTCACGCGTCTGGGGCAGGGTGTAGACGACGTCCTCGGACAGGGTATCGGCGAACGCGGCCCAGTCCCGGGCCTCGGCGGCGGCCCAGAACCTCTCGACGGCCTTGCGCAGATCGGTCATGCCCAAAAGTCTGCACGCCTCCACTGACAATCGGCCCTGACCTGCGCGAACACCCCGGTCAGGGCTCAGTGGGCTCAGTGGGCTCAGTCCTTGCGGGCTCGGATCGAGTACATCAGCGGTATCCGCGGCCGGCCCGCCGGAAAGCGGAAGTAGCCGTCCCGCTGCTCGAAGCTCCCGAACCGCCGGAACAGCGACACGTCGTGCTCGTGCAGGAACTCGATCCGCAGCCCGGCCGCCGCGAGCGCCGAGACGACCTCGCCGACCGGATGCTGCCACTCGACCCGCCGGCCGTGCGTGAACTCGGCGCCCTCGGCCGCGTACGACCCCGCGCTCTCCTCGACCCAGGCGTCCCGGGCGAAGTAGTCGTGCGTGATCCGCGAACCGGTCTCGTCGTCGAGGACGTCGGTGAGCGGGTGGAACTCCAAGAGGTAGAGGAATCCGCCCGGGGCCACGAGCGCCGCGACGGTCTCCGCCCAGCGCCCGATGTCGGGCAGCCAGCACAGCGCGCCGACGCCGGTGTACACGATGTCGTACGACGGGTCCGGCACCGCGGCCGCCGCGTCGTACACGTCCGCCGCGACGAACGCCGCCCGGTCCGGGCCGAGGCCGAGGTCGCGTGCCAGCCCGCGGGCCAGGTCGACGGCGGGTTCGGAGAAGTCGAGACCGACGACGCGGGCGGCGCCGTGCCGGGCCCAGGACAGCGTGTCGAGGCCGATGTGGCACTGAAGGTGCAGCAGAGAGCGGTTGCCGACGTCGCCGACCTCGGCGAGCTCGAAGTCGCGCAGCGGGTCCTGACCGGCCCGGAAGGCGTCCAGATCGTAGAAATCACCGGCCACGTGCAGCGGCACCCGCTCATCCCAGTGGGCGCGGTTGGCCTCGTTCCAGTCGGCCGGTGTGGGGGAGTACAAGAGTGCGACTCCTGACCTGCTCGGAGGGGGGACCGGTGGAGGTTATCCACAGGCTGGGGACCTCGCCAGCGAATTGTCGGCCGGGGCGGGCAGTATGGGGCCATGACTGAGAGCAACGGGTCCGCCGCGCGGGACCAGCACGAGCAAGCGGTACAGGCGGGACGGCAGGAGCGGATGCCGGACTGGGAGAAGCGCTTTCGGGCGCCCCGGGTGTCCCTGCCCGACTGGGCGGAGGACGCGCCGGACCGCTCCCTGTTCGTCTCGAACGCGACCGGGACGTACGAGCTGTACGCCTGGGACCGGTCGACGGGCGAGCAGCGCCAGGTGACGGACCGGCCGAACGGCACGACGGACGGCGTGCTGTCCCCGGACGGCGCGTGGATCTGGTGGTTCGACGACAAGGACGGCGACGAGTTCGGCGTGTGGCGCCGCCAGCCCTTCGCGGGCGGCGCGGACGAACCGGCCGCCGAGGGCCTGGAGGCCTCCTACCCGGCCGGCCTCGCCCTCGGCCGTGACGGGCGCACGGCGGTCGTGGGCCGCTCCACGGACGAGGACGGCACGACCATCCACCTGGTGCGCACCGGCGAGGAACCGGTGCAGATCTACCGCCACCGCGAATCGGCCGGCGTCGGCGACCTCTCCCACGACGGTTCGCTCATCGCCGTCGAGCACACCGAGCACGGCGACGCGATGCACTCCGCGCTGCGCGTCCTGCGCCCCGACGGCACCGCGGTCGCCGACCTCGACGACACCGAGGGCGGTACCCGGGAGCTGGGCCTGGAGGTCCTCGGCTTCGCTCCCGTCGACGGTGACACGCGTCTGCTCATCGGCCACCAGCGCCGCGGCCGCTGGGAGCCCCTGGTGTGGGACGTGGCCACCGGCGAGGAGACGGACCTGGCGCTGGAGCTGCCGGGCGACGTCAGCGCCGAGTGGTACCCGGACGGCAGCGGCCTGCTCATCGCGCACAGCTTCGAGGCCCGCAGCGAGCTGTTCCGCTACGACCTGGCCGGCCGCACCCTCTCGGAGATCCCGACCCCGAAGGGCACGGTGTCCGGAGCGACGGCCCGGCCCGACGGCAGCGTGGAGTTCCTGTGGTCCTCGTCGGCCGAGCCGTCGGCGGTGCGCTCCACGACCGGCGGTGTCGTGCTCGACCCGCCCGGCATGAAGTCGCCCGGCTCGGTGCCGGTGGAGGACGTGTGGGTGGAGGGCCCCGGAGGCCGCATCCACGCCCTCGTCCAGAAGCCGCAGGGCGCAACGGGCCCGTTCCCCACGGTCTTCGACATCCACGGCGGCCCCACCTGGCACGACAGCGACTCCTTCGCGGCGGGCCCCGCGGCCTGGGTCGACCACGGCTACGCGGTGATCCGTGTCAACTACCGCGGTTCCACGGGTTACGGCCGGGCCTGGACGGACGCCCTGAAGCACCGTGTCGGTCTCATCGAGCTGGAGGACATCGCCGCGGTCCGCGAGTGGGCCGTCACCTCCGGCCTCGCCGATCCCGAGCGCCTGATCCTCACCGGCGGCTCCTGGGGCGGCTATCTCACCCTGCTCGGCCTCGGCGTCCAGCCCGACGCGTGGACCCTGGGCATCGCGGCGGTGCCCGTCGCCGACTACGTCACGGCGTACCACGACGAGATGGAAGCGCTGAAGGCGATGGACCGCACGCTCCTGGGCGGCACGCCGGAGGAGGTCCCCGACCGCTTCGAGGCCTCGTCCCCCCTCACCTACGTAGACCGGGTCAAGGCCCCGGTCTACATCTCGGCCGGCGTCAACGACCCCCGTTGCCCGATCCGGCAGATCGAGAACTACGTCAAGCGCCTGGAGGCCCGAGGCGCGGTCCACGAGGTGTACCGCTACGACGCCGGGCACGGGTCGCTGGTGGTGGACGAGCGGATCAAGCAGGTGCGGCTGGAGCTGGAGTTCGCGGAGAGGCACCTCAAGGGGGTGCCGGGCGCCCAGTAGTGCAGGAGGCGGGGGTGGTCCGGCGGCTGCGGGCGGGGTGTGTCCGATCGCGCAGTTCCCAGCGCCCCTTGGGAGGCTTCGCGCCCATGGGGCGTTCGGCCCCTGCGGGTGTTTCGCGCCGGCCCCTGCGGGCGTTTCGTGCCGGCCCCTTCGGGTGTTTCGCGTCCTCGGGGGCGTTCGGGCGTCCCGTTACGCTCCCGACCGCTCCCGCCGCCTCCGCCCCAGCAGCTCCGCGAGCCCTCGTCGAGTGGCCGCCAGCACCACCCGGTCCCCGGGCCCCAGCACGTACGTAGGAGGCAGATCCCACACCAGTCCCGACGCCGGTACCCGCTCCTCACCCGGGAGCTCGGCCTCTCCCCGACGTCCACCGGGAGGTGACGTGTTGAGCGCCAGGACCCGCCAGGCCCCGGCTCGGAACGCCTCCCCGACCGTCCGCCCCTCCAGCTGCGGATGCCCGGCCACGTCCACCTCCGCGAACAGCAGCACCCGCCGCTCCACCGGGATCGCGCCCAGGATCTGCCGACCCATCATCGCCCCGGCGAACGCGGGCGCGGCCAGATGCGACACACTCCGGCTCCGGGTGAGGGCGAAGGGATGCGCGGCCCGCAGCGTGCGGTACACGGCCGTCGCGAAGTCGTCGTCGTACAGCCGCAGCACGACCCGCAGATCGGGCCGCACGGAGCGTGCGTACAGCGACGCCTCCAGGTTCGTCGTGTCCGCGCTGGTCAGCGCCAGCAGCGCGTGCGCTCGGTGGATCTTCGCGGCCTCCAGCACGCCCTCCTGCGTGACGTCCCCGAGCACCACCGGCACCCGCAGCCGCCGTGCCGTGGCCATCCCGCGGGCATCCGGGTCGGACTCCACGCACACCACGGGGATGTGCAGCTCCCGCAGCCGCGTCAGCACCCGCGTCCCGATCTTGCCGAGCCCGAGCAGCACCACATGACCGCCGAGCCCCCGCGGCGGCTTGCGCAGCGCCGAGGCGCTGCGGAACGTGCCGAGTGCCTCCAGCACCGCGGCCAGCAGCACCGGCAGCAGCAACAACCCGACCAGCCCGGACAGCAGTTGCAGCACTTGGCGCGCGGTCGAGTCGTGGAAGGCGGGATCGTTGATGCCGAACAGATCGAGCAGCGTCACGTACGTGGCATACAGCGGGTGCTCGTCGGTCACGATCATCAACCCGACGGCGAGCGCCAGCACACAGGCCACCAGCCCGGCCAGCGACCACCGCAGCCGCCGCGAGAACAGCGAGGCGAACGGCGGCACACCACCCCGCCCGGGGGGCAGGGACGGCCCGGAGTACGACACCTGCTCCAGGACGACGGTGCCGCGCCCGGTCGCCGCCGCCACCGCCGCCTCGTCCGGCAGCAACTGCGGCCCGTGCTCCCCGCTGCCCTCGGAACCGTCCGCGCCGGCCGGGTCGTTGCTCGTCGCGGACAGCAGCGCCAGGGTGCACAGTCCCGGGTCGGCGACCTCGCCCGGCCGCGGCGGCTGCCGTTCCACCGCACGCAGCACGAGTCCTTCCGTCTGGACGACCTTGCTGGTGCCGACGAGGGCGGTGGCGGCCAGTGCGGGCGCGGCCGTGTCGGCATCGGACAGCACCGTCGTCGACGCGTCGAGGCCCGCGCCCTGCCCGTCCCCGGAGGCCACGGCCGCGGTCTGGTCGAGCAGTTCCTCGATGTGCTGCCCCAACCGCCGGTTGTACAGCCGCAGTACGAGGCGGAGGCGGGGGTTGAAGCGGCGGGCGGTGAGCGCGGCGCGGATGTTGGTCTCGTCGTCGTCGTAGACGAGGGCGAGCGCCGCCGCCCGGTCGGCGCCCACCTCGGTGAGCACGGCGTCGGTGACCTCGGCGGCCTCGACGACCTGGTCGTTCGGGGCCGGTTCGGCACCGCCCGTCCCCGCCCGGCCGGCGGCCGCGCTCACCACCCGGTCGAGCAGCGCCGCCGAAGCGGCCCGGGCCCGCCCGGCCACAGGCCGGCGCACCCGCCTCCCGGAGGGCGGTACGACGAGCGTGACCTGCTCGGCGTAGACACCGCGGAGTTCGGCGGCCAGCCGGTGCGCGAGCCCGTCGTCACCGCACACGATCATGTGCGTGGCCGGATCACTCGGCTGACCTTGGTTCGGAACGCTCCCCACGGGGAGAAGACTGCCTCACCGGGACGGCCGGTTCCAGAAGGGGACCGCGGGGCGTGAACACCCGGCCGTCGCTGTCCGTACGCAAGGGGAGGGAATGGGGCAATGCCCTCGCGCACCACCGGAGGTACCGGGCCCGTGGCCATCACGAAGACCGTCCCGCAGGACGGCGCCGATCCTGGGCAAGCCGAGCGCGGGGACGCCCACAGCGGGGATGCCAGGCCTGCGGACACCGCGACGGACGGCGGCAGGGATGCGGAGGCCCGGCACCTCAACTCCCCGCTCCTGCTGACCCTTTTGCTGCTGACGGCGGTGATGTTCCAGGACCCGCTCCGCGGGGCCCTGGCCGCACCGGTGATGCAGAGCTGGATGACGGTCTTCGTCGCGGTCATGGTCCAGGCGCTGCCGTTCCTGGTGCTCGGTGTGCTGCTGTCGGCGGCGATCGCGGTGTTCGTGCCGCCGTCGTTCTTCGCCCGGGCCCTGCCGAAGCACCCGGCGCTGGCGGTCCCGGTCGCGGGCGCGGCGGGCGCGGTACTGCCCGGCTGCGAGTGCGCGTCGGTGCCGGTGGCCGGCGCCCTGGTCCGCCGCGGCGTCACACCGGCGGCGGCTCTGGCCTTCCTCCTCTCGGCGCCCGCCATCAACCCCATCGTGCTGACGGCGACGGCCGTGGCGTTCCCCGGCAACCCCGAGATGGTCCTGGCCCGTTTCGTCGCCAGTCTGCTCGTGGCCTGCTCGATGGGCTGGCTCTGGCACCGCCTCGGCCGCACGGACTGGCTGCGTCCCCCGGCCCGCGCGTCGTACGAGGGACAGAGCAAGGGCGCGGCCTTCTGGGGCTCGGTCCGCCACGACGTGACGCACGCGGGCGGCTTCCTGGTGATCGGCGCGATGGCCGCGGCGACCCTGAAGGCGGTGGTCCCGGCGCAGTGGCTGAGCCTCGCTGCGGGCAACCCCGTGCTGTCGGTCCTGTTCCTCGCGGCCCTGGCCGTCCTGCTCTCCATCTGCTCGGAGGCGGACGCGTTCGTGGCGGCGTCCCTGACCCAGTTCTCGCTGACGGCCCGTCTGACGTTCCTGGTCGTCGGCCCGATGATCGACCTGAAGCTCTTCGCGATGCAGGCGGGCACCTTCGGCCGCGCCTTCGCCCTGCGCTTCGCCCCCGCGACCTTCGCCCTGGCCGTGGTCGTATCGGCCCTGACCGGAACGGTCCTGCTGTGAACCGCCTGGCCCAGACGGCCCTCCTCTTCCTGCTCGGCGCGACCCTCCTGCACGCGGGCACGACCGACCTCTACCTGCGCTACGTCAAGGAGGGCCTGCGCCCCCTGGTCCTCCTGGCGGGCGCCGTCCTGATCGTCACGGCGGCGGCAACCCTCTGGTACGACCGCCGCGGCACCGCCACGCACGAGCGAGGCACCCCCACCCACGACCACCACCGAGAACCCCGCGTCTCCTGGCTCCTCACGCTCCCGGTCCTCGCCCTGATCCTGGTCGCCCCGCCGGCCCTGGGCTCCTACAGCGCGGCCCACACCGGCACGGCCCTGACCAAGCCCTTCGGCTTCCCGGCCCTCCCCACCGGCGACGCCCCCCTCCGCCTCGCCGTGGCCGACTACGCCGGCCGCGCGATCTACGACGACGGCCGCGCCCTCCGCGACCGCGAGCTGAAGATCACCGGTTTCGTCACCCTGGACCGCAAGGGCGCCCCCTACCTGGTCCGCATGGGCCTCAACTGCTGTGCGGCGGACGCCCAGCCGGTCAAGATCGCCCTGACGGGCAACGTCCCTCCCGTCCTGCGCCCGGACACATGGCTGGAGATCACCGGCACCTACACACCCCGCCGCACGAAGGACCCGGTCAACGACGGCCCGATCCCCTACCTGGAGGTGACGACCGCGAGACCGGTCCCCACTCCGCACGACCCGTACGACGAGACGTGGAACACCTGAACTGCGGTATGGCACGGCCCCGTTGGGGTACCCGCAGGGAACCGCTGATCAGCGAGGGGCACCCATGACCACACTCCGAGGCGGCCACACCGCGGAATTCGACCGGCCGCTCCTGCCCGAAGCGGCCCGCGAGGAACTGGCGAAGGCCGACCACCGGGCCAACCTGACCCTGGCCACCCTGGGCGCGGCCCTGGCCGCCCTCCTCACCGCGATCACCGTGGGCGTCATCACCCCCACCCAGTACGCCACGATCCCCCAGCTCCTCCTCTGGACGGGCTGCGCGGCCTGCGCCCCGTCCCTGGTCCTCCTGAGCCTCGCGACCAAGCCCCAGCCGGCCACCACGGCCGACACCCCGCCCCAGCTGCTCACCCGCACGACCTGCGCGAAGCGCCGCCGCATACGTCAGGCGATGGCGTGGGGAGCGGCGTTCCTCGCCTTGACCCTTGCGGGGACGCTGGCGGGGCTGCTCTCCTAGACCGCCCGGTTTGGAGCGCGGCTGGAGTCTCGCTCGCGAAGGCATCCAGGGCCGTCGCCCAGGGGAGCGGCGTCTGTAACTCTCGGCGGAGAGACCGCGAACGTCTCGAAACTCGTGACGGGGAGTTCCGCATGCCCAATGCCGTTTCCTGCACCGGCTCTTCGGCCGAATGCTCCGCCGTTCCATCCTTCGAAGCCGCCACCGGAACCCTCCTCCAGCAGTTGGTGCTGGCGGCCGGTCCCCTCACCGTGCTCCAGATCGGCTGTCCGTACGAGTCGTTCACCGCGAGGCTCGCGGCCGCGGTGAGCGAGAACGGGCACGGCCGGGTCATCTGCTGCGAGCCGGAGACCGTACGGGCCGAGGCCGCCGCGGCGGCGGTCGAGAAGGCCGGACTCGGACGGTACGCGGAGGTCCGGGAGGGCCGTCCCGAGCGGTCGCTGGCGACCGTCCCCGGACCGGTCGACCTGCTGCTGCTCGGCGGCCCGCCGGAGTCCTTCCTGCCGCTGCTGAAGCTGGTGGAACCCAGGATGCTGCCGGGCGCGGTGGTGGTGGCCCACGGCGTACGGGACGTGCGGGCGCTGTGCGCGGAATTCATCGCCCACGTCCGGTTCTCCGGCAGCGGCTATGTGTCGCTCCCCCTTCCCTTCGACGGCGGCGTGGAAATGGCCGTCCGCGCCGCCTGACGGATGCGCGGCGCCCGAGGGATCCGCGCCGCCCGACGGAAACGCCCCGCCTGACGAATCCGCGCAGCCATCCTCTAGGAGTGCCGTGTCCCCTCGTCCGTTCGACCCGGAGTTCCTGCCCGAGGGACACCCCGACAAGAACCCCGTCCCACCCCGCGGCACCGCCTCGCGCGCCCTGTGGCGAGGGCTGGTTCGCTACCTCCTGCTGCCGGCGTACCGCGCGCTGGTGGCCCTCGGATCGGTGCACGTGGCAGCGCTCTGGCATCCGGAGTTCGGGCCCGCGGTCAGCCGGCCGCCGCAGGAGCCGCCGAGCTACAGGACGTTTCGAGCGGGTCTTGAGAGCGGGCCGGAAGCCTGGCCGGGACATCCCCACCCCCCAGTTCCCAGAGAGAATCGAGGAGATCTGTCATGAGCGACGCGCGGCTGGTCGGCACCTGGACCACGCAGCTGGACGACGACGGCAAGGCGGTCCCCGGACTCGTCTGCTTCTCGGCGGACGGCACGGTCGTCTCCACCCAGCTCAACACGAAGAACATCGGCCTGGGCACCTGGCGCTCCACGGGCCCGCACAGCTTCGAGTACGGCTTCCACATCCTGGCGGCCGACCCCGAGGGCAACCACGTGGGGGAGGCACATGTCCGGGTGTCGGGCGAGTTCGTCTCGGACACGGAGTGGCAGGGCAACGGCGGTGCCGAGTTCTTCGACCCGCAGGGCACCAAGCTGCGCGGGCACGCGGGGTCCAAGGTGACCGCCGGCAAGTTCGGCATCGACGACTGATGCGGGCGGCGGCGCTGCGGGACCGGCTCGACGGGGACCTGGTTCTGCCGGACGAGACGGGCTTCGCTCTGGCCCGGCAGCTGCAGAACACCGAGTACGACACGATCGAGCCGTCGGCCGTCGCGTACTGCGCCTCCGAGCGGGATGTCGCGCTGTGCGTGCGGCACGCCCGGGAGCAGGGGGTGCGGCTGCACGTCCGGGGCGGCGGACACAGCTTCAACGGCTGGTCGACCGGTGAGGGGCTGGTCGTCGACCTGTCCCGGATGAACCACGCCGTCGCCGAGGGGCCCGTGGTGCGGCTGGGGGCGGGCGTCCAGTCCCTGGACGCGCTGGACGCCCTGCGGTCCCAGGGGCGGCAGATCGTCACCGGGACGTTTCCCACGGTCGCCGCGGGCGGATTTCTGACCGGCGGCGGGATCGGCTGGCAGACGCGCAGGTTCGGGCTGGGCAGCGACCGGGTCGCGGCCGCGCGCGTCGTGCTCGCGGACGGCAGGGCCGTCCGCTGCTCGCCCACCGAGGAACCCGATCTGTACTGGGCCTCGCGCGGCGGGGGCGGCGGCACCTTCGGGGTGGTCACGGAGTTCGAGGTGCGGTCGATCGACGCGCCCGCCATGACCGGCTTCGAGACGCTGTGGGCGTACGACGACGCTGTGGAGGTGCTGACGGCCTGGCAGGAGTGGGCCGTGGACGGCCCCGACGAGCTCGGCACCTCTCTGGTCGTGCTGCCGGGCATGTTCGGGCCCGGCGGGCGCCCCGTGGTCCGGGTCTGGGGGGCGCACCTGGGTCCGGACGAGGCCCTGCACGAGGGTCTGGACGAACTGGCGGAGCGGGCCGGGTGCAAGCCGCTGAGCAGGACCGTCGCCGCGCGGGGCGGGTATGCCGAGGTGATGCACGAGGCGCTGTGCGGCTCGAAGTCGGTGTCCCAGTGCCGTCGTACGGGAACCGGGCCCGAGGCCGAGGGGCACCGCCACCCGTACACCCGGCAGAGCTACCGGCTCACCGGCCGGTCCGCGACCCGGGCGGAATCGGCGGCACTGCTCGATGCCTGGGATCCCGCACTCGACGCGGTGGGCCAGGAGCGCTATCTGCTGTGCATCGCGCTGGGCGGAGCGGCGAACCGGGTGCCGGTCAGCGCCACCGCCTACGCGCACCGGGACGCCCGGTTCCTGATCGGCTATCAGTTCGCCTGCCGTGAGGCGGAGGCGGACCCGGCGGCGCCGGCGCGGCTGACCGCGCTGGCGGACCGTGCCGCCGAGGCACTCACGCCGCTCGCTTGCGGCTCGTACATCAACTTCCCCAGCTCGCGGGTGGGCGGGGACTGGGAGACGGAGTACTTCGGCGCGAACCGGTTCCGGCTGCGCGCCGTGAAGCGGGCCTACGACCCCGAGGACTTCTTCCGGCACGCGCAGAGCATCGGCCGTGCCCCGACGACCGAGGTGGAGTCATGAGGACGGATCTGCGGAACAAGGTCGTACTGGTCACCGGCGCCTCCTCGGGCATCGGCCGGGCGACGGCCGTGGCGTACGGGGAGGAGGGGGCCAAGGTCGCGATCACGTACCACAGCAATGAGGACGGGGCCCGGGAGACGGCCCGGCTGGTGACCGAGGCGGGCGGGACTGCGCTGGTGGTGCGCTACGACCTCGCGGACGAGCGGTGCATACGGGACGCCGTGGGGCGGGTCGCCGAGGAGTGGGGCGGCATCGACGTGTTGGTGGCCAACGCGGTGGTCTGGAGCGAGGCGATCCCGCGGCCCGGGCAGCCGGTGCCGCGCTTCGAGGACGTGCCGGCCAAGCAGTGGCAGGAGGTGCTGCGTACGTCCGTCGACGCCGTGTTCCACACGCTGCAGGCGGTCCTGCCGTGGATGCGCGGACGGCCGTGGGGCCGGATCGTGCTGCTCGGCGCGGGCCTGGCGGACACCGGCAAGGCCGGGGCGGGGGCCTACGGCGCGGGCAAGTCCGCGCTCTTCGGGCTGATGCGCAGCCTGGCCTGGGAGCTGGGGCCCGACGGGATCCTGGTCAACATGGTCGTGCCGGGCCAGACCAGCACCGAGACCGTGCGGGCGCACGTGCCCCCGGGCTTTTTGGAGGAGAAGGGCAAGACCTTGCCGTCGGGCCGGATGTCCGCGCCCGAGGACGTGGCCCGGGCCATCACCTTCCTGGGCTCGGCCGCCAACGGCAACACCAACGGCGAGACGCTCCGCGTGACGGGCGGCGCCTGACGGGTCCGGCCGGCGTCCGCTCACGGTACGGCCCCGCCGCTCTCCGGGAACCCCGGAGCGCGGCGGGGCCCGCCCCGTTCCCGCCTCCTCTTTCCGCCCCCGTTCCTGGCCGGCGCACGCGCGCGGTGTCGAGTTGTCCTCGACGATGTTTCGAGAGGCCCGGGCCACCGTGTGGGGCATGGAGATTCGTAGCCTCGACGGCGATGAGCCGGCGACCATTGCCGCGTTGCTTCCCGGATTCCGGGACACCATGAGCCTGGAACTGCCCGGTGATCCACCGGTGACGGAGGCCCTGCTGGCGCGGCTGTTCCAGCGGCGGCACGGGACGGAACGGATCGTGCTGGCCGCGTACGACGGCGGCACCCCGGCCGGTGTGCTGAAGCTGGGGCTCGATCTGGGAGATCCGAGCGGGCCGGGACACGGTTCGCTGTGGGTTTTCCCGGGGTTCCGGCGACGCGGTGCCGGGCGGGCGCTGGTGGCTGCGGGGCTGGTGGCGCTGCGGGAGCGCGGGCGGGAGCTGCTGCTGGCCGACGCTCCCCGGGCGGCGGGCGGCGAGCGGTTCGCGGCGGAGCTCGGAGCCGACCTCATCGGCGAGAGCGTGCGCCATCGGCTCCGCCCGGCCGGGCCCGCTCGCGCGGCGCTGGAGGCGGCCGCAACCCGGCCGGTGCCCGGTTACCGGCTGGTGGCGTGGCAGGGGCCCTGCCCCGACGACCTGGTGGAGTCCTACGCCCGGGCCTGGAGCGCCCTGGAGGAGCGGGTCAACGGCCAGGCCAGGATCCGGCGTCCCTCCGCCGACGACGTACGGGCGCGGGAGGCCGAGGCGGAGCGGGCCGGGCATGTGCCCCACGTGGTGGCGGCACTGCCCGAGCACGGTACGTCGATCGTCGCGTACGCCACCTTGTTCGTGCGCAACAGCCCGATGGCGGACGTCGGCGAGACGCTGGTGCTGCCCAAGCACCGGCGGCGTGGTCTCGCCACCTGGCTGAAGGGCGAACTGCTGCTCGGGGCCGCCCGGGAGAACAACCGGCTCGCGCTGATCCAGGTCTTCAACGACACCGCCGACACCGCTGTGGTCGCGCTCAACCGGAAGCTCGGCTTCGAGGCCGACTCGTACTGGTCGACGTACGCGCTCAAGGCCTGAGCGGCCGGCCCCGCCCCGATCCGGTCCCGCATCCGTTTCCCCGGTGCCCGATCCCCGGTGCCCGACCCCCGACCCCCGATCAAGAGCCGAGCCGAGAGGAACCCATGACCACCGTGATCCCCGCCAGGCAGCGCACGCGCAACGCCGAGCTGATCCGCGAGCTGTACGGGACGCTCTATCGTGAGCGCCGCTTCGAGGAGGCGGGTCGCTTCTTCCATGCCGACTGCGTCGAGCACGACCCGGGCGACTGGCGGACATCGGACCGTACGTTCCCGGCGCTGCGCGCCGACATCGACCACCTGGTGGCCGGCAACGACCGGGTGATGCTCTTCGCGACCTGGACCGGACGCTCCCGCTCGGGTACCGAACTCCGGTTGCATACCGCTGAGTTGTACCGCCTGCGGGACGGTAGGGTCGCCGAGCACTGGAGCGTGGTGGACCGCGACGTGCTCGTCGGGCACGGTGTGGACGGCGGACCGGACCGGAGCGGTCAGCCGGCTGCCCCGGGTCTGCACGGCCCGCACAGCGACACCGAGCGGGCCAACGCGGAGCTGGTGCTCGGCGCGTACCGCGACGTCTTCAGCGAGCACCGGCTGGAGCTGGCCGAGCGCTACTACCACCAGGACTACCGGCACCACAACATGCGTACGGACGCGGTGCCGGACGGGCTCGACGCGTTCAAGGCGTTCTTCGCCGACAACATCGCCGCCTTCCCCGACCTGGTCACCACCGTGGACCACATCGTCGCCGCCGACGACCGGGTGATGGTCTTC
The DNA here is from genome assembly GCF_031348265.1 of Streptomyces collinus. Classification (NCBI taxonomy): domain Bacteria; kingdom Bacillati; phylum Actinomycetota; class Actinomycetes; order Kitasatosporales; family Streptomycetaceae; genus Streptomyces; species Streptomyces collinus. The sequence continues at coordinate 4,782,486 of NZ_CP133771.1, forward strand.
GTCACCTGGACCGGCACGCTCACCGGCGCGTGGAGCGGAGGCGGGCCCTCCGGGCTGCCTCTGGAGATGCGCACCTGCGACCAGTTCCGGATCGAACGCGGGAAGGTCGCCGAGCACTGGGAGGTCGTGGACTACCTGGCCCTGGGGCGGGCCGGGCTGCCGACCCCGTGAGCAGGACCGACGCCGTTCCGAAAGCCGACATCCGAGAGAGGGACCCCGCGATGACCTCCGCTTCCGAACCTTCCGGCCCTTCCGGCAGCGCACCCGTACTGATCGTCGGCGGCAGCCTCGTCGGCCTGTCCACCGCCGTGTTCCTCGCCCGGCACGGGGTCCGCTGCACTCTGGTGGAGCGCCATCCGGGCACGTCCGTCCATCCGAGGGCCGTCGGGTACTACCCCCGGACCGGCGAACTGCTGCGGCAGGCCGGGGTCGAGGACGCCGCCGTGCGGGAGGCGTCCGGGTTCGCCACGCATCGCACCCGTGCCGGGGTGACCTCGCTGGCCGGCGAGGTGCTGTTCAGCAAGGAGGAGCTGGAGGGCGATGACGATCTGGGCGACCTCACGCCGTCCCGGCTGCTTCTGCTGCCGCAGGACCGGCTGGAGCCGCTGCTGCGGGACCGTGCGGTGGAGCTCGGGGCCGACCTCCGGTTCGGCACGGAACTGGTGTCCTTCGCGGAGGACCCGGAGGGGGTCACCGCCGTCCTCGACGACGGCACCGGCGGCACCCGTACCTTCCGCAGCTCCTACCTGGTGGCCTGCGACGGGCCGCGCAGCACCGTCCGGGAGGCGCTGAAGGTGCCCCGGCAGGGGCGCGGGGTGCTGTCCCGCCATGTGAGCATCGCGTTCGGCGCGGATCTGCGCCCGGTGCTGGGGGACCGCCGCTACAGCGTGGTCCATGTGAAGAACCCCCAGGTCACGGGCATTCTCGTGCATGACGACACCTTGACCGGGGGCACGCTCATCGTCGGGTACCGGCCCGAGGACGGCGAGAGCCTGGAGGACTTCACCGACGACCGCTGCGCCGAGCTGGTGGGGGCCGCGGTGGGAGCGCCGGGGGTCGAGGTGACGATCCGCTCGCGCTTCCCCTGGGACATGGCGGAGCAGGTGGCCGAGAGCTTCGTGCACGGCAGGGTGCTGCTCGCCGGGGACGCGGCTCACGTGGTCCCGCCCACGGGGGGCTACGGCGCCAACACCGGTATCGCCGACGCCCACAACCTCGCCTGGAAGCTCGCCCTGGTGGCCGCGGGCGTCGCAGGGCCCGGCCTCGTGGAGACGTACGACGCCGAGCGGCGGCCCGTGGCGGTCTACACGGCCGAGCAGGGATCCCTCCAGCTCGCACTGCGTTCCGGCACCGCCACCCCGGAGCAGCAGGCCGCCGTCGCGGACGCGGTGACGGTGACGTCGGGGCAGGCGTACCGCTCCACGGCGGTGGTGGGGGAGCCGGACGGCGCGGATCTCCCGGTCGCCTCCGATCCGCGGGAACTGCGCGGGGCGCCGGGCACCCGGGCGCCGTATGTGGAGCTGCTGCGGGGCGGTGAAACGGTGTCCACGCTCGACCTCTTCGGGCGGGACTTCGTCCTGCTGACCGGAGAGCACGGCCGTGAGTGGATCTCGGCGGCCGTCTCCGCCTCCGCCGGACTGGGCCTGAAGATCACCGCCCGCCGGGTGGTGCCGGGTACGGACGCCGGGGCGGGCACCCTGGCCGACCCGGACGGCGACTGGTCCGAGCGCTACGGCGGTCTGCGCCCGGAAGGGGCTGTCCTGGTCAGGCCGGACGGTGTCGTCGCGTGGCGGTCGCCGGGCGCCGACCCGGGAGGCGAGGAGAGCGCGGTGCTGGCAGCGGTGCTGCGGAGTGTCCTCGCGCGAGAGTCCCGCACGGGCGGGAAGTAGCGGGCCGAGGTCCGTGGCGGCCGCCGCCGCGGGCCTCTGCCGTGCGGAGCGCCGGGCCGCCCACCCGGCCAGGGCACAGGGTCAGGCAGAACCCGACTCGTGCTGCAACTCGCCTACGGAGTCGACGTACTTGATGAGCAGGCGGGCGAATTCGAGCCGCTCCTCCTCCGGCCAGTCCTGAGTGATGCGCTCGAAGGCCGCACGCTGGTGGCGCCGGAAGCGGGCGAGCGTCTCGTGCCCCTCCGGGGTGAGCTGCAGGATCGTACGGCGGCCGTCGCGCTGCGAGGCCGCACGGATCAGATAGCCGGCGGAGATGCAGTCGGAGACCATCCGGCTGGCCACGGAGGGGTCGACGGCGAGCCGCTCGCCCACGACACCGACGGTGATCTCCTGACCCTCCTGGTCGGGCCCGTCCTGGACGATGTTGAGGACCAGCGTCCTGGTGAAGTCCTTGCGGGACACCTGCTTCTCCACGTTCAGCGCCTGCGCACGCCGCAGCCGGGAGAAGGCGGGGCCGACGGCGTCGAGCAGATCCGCTGCCCGGGGCGGGGGCTGAGTCGAAGTGTCCATGTCCGCATTCTAAGCGAGTTGATTACGGCAGACGAGCATCTGTATGCTCTCAATCGACTGCATGACATAAAGCATATACCTGTGAGCGAACATATATCGCCACAACTCTCGCGCACTTTCGACGCACACATCCACCGAGGGGGAACCCCATGTCCCAGTCCGTGCCACCCGAGCAGTCCGAACGCGACTTCGAGATCACCTACGACACCGACGTCGACTTCGACGTGCTGATCGTCGGCGGCGGTCCCGTCGGCATGCTGCTCGCCGCGGAGCTCCGGATCTCCCGCGTCCGGGCGGTCGTACTCGAACGGCTGCCCGAGCGCACCCCGCACTCCAAGGCCTTCGGGCTGCATGCCCGCTCCCTGGAATCCCTCGACCGGCGCGGCCTGCTCAAGCGGTTCCGCGAGGGAGCCCGGTCCTGGAACAACGGCCACTTCGCGGGCCTCGACGAGTGGGTCGACTTCTCCACCCTCGACAGCGCGCACGGCTACGCCCTGCTCTCCGAGCAGACCAGGACCGAGCGACTGCTGGAGGAGCGTGCCGCCGAGTTCGGCGCCGAGATCCGACGCGGTCACGAGGTCACCGCGATACGCCAGGACGCCGACGGCGTCGAGGCCGAGGTCGCCGGCCCCGACGGCACCTACACCCTGCGCGCCCGGTACGCCGTGGGCTGCGACGGCGGTCGCAGCCTGGTCCGCCGGGAGGCCGGCATCGACTTCCCCGGCACCGGCGGCCGGGTCACTGCCCGGCTCGGCGACGTGATCCTCGCCGACCGAGAGAACGCCCCCATGGGCATGGAGCGCACCGAACGCGGCCTGCTGTTCTGCGTGCCGCTGGACGACACCTACCACCGGGTCTCCACCTTCGACTTCGAGGCCGACCGCGAGCCCGGGGCGGAACTCACCCTGGAGGAGCTGACCGCCAGCCTGCGCGAGATCTGGGGCGACGACCTCGGTGCGCACTCGCCGCGCTGGCTCTCCGTCTTCACCGACTCCGCCTGCCAGGCGGACCGCTACCGCGAGGGCCGGCTGCTGATCGCGGGCGATGCCGCCCACACCCACTTCCCCGTCGGCGGGCAGGGCGTCAACCTCGGTCTCCAGGACGCCTTCAACCTCGGCTGGAAGCTCGCCGCCGAGGTGCACGGCTGGGCTCCCGAGGACCTGCTCGACAGCTACGACCGCGAACGCCAGGCGCCGGCCCGCAAGGTGCTGGCCAACACCCGCGCGCAGATCGCGCTGATGAACCCGGACCCCTACGTCACCCCGCTGCGCGAGCTCTTCACCGACCTCATGCGCAAGGAGCAGGTGAACCGGCACCTCGCCGAGATGCTCAGCGGCGTCACCGTCCGCTACGCGATCGACGGTCCCGAACACCGGCTGCTCGGCGACTTCGCCCGCGACCTGGAACTGAGGACCGAGGACGGCGTCAGGCCGCTCCCCAAGTACCTGAAGCGCGGCACCGGTCTGCTGCTCGACCTGACCGGCGACGGGCAGATCGGGCAGGTCCACGAGAAGTGGGCCGCGGGCGCCTCCTGGGCCGGCCGGCTCCAGCACGTCCGGGCCGAGTGCGCCGAGGAGCCGCAGCTGGCCGGTCTGCTGGTCCGCCCCGACGGCTATGTCGCCTGGGCCGCGGACCGGGACATGCCGGAGGCGGAGCTGCGCGAATCGCTGACCGCGGCCGTCACCACCTGGTTCGGCACCGACTGACGCAGGACCGGCGAGGGCCGGAGGGGCACGCCCCTCCGGCCGGCACGACAGCTACTCCAACCCCCCACACCGCTTGTGCACGTGAGAGGACGACGTGAGCAATCCCCCCTGGTCGCAGGAGTTACTGGAGAAGAGCGACCTGATCACCCCCATGGCCATCAGAGTGGCCGCCACCCTCGGACTCTCGGACCACATGGCCGCCGGAGCGGTCACGGTCGAGACGCTGGCCCGCGAGGCGGACGTGGACGCGATCGCCCTGGGCCGTCTCCTCGGTCACCTGGTGAACGCCGGGATCTACCGCCGGCTCCCCGACGGGGCCTACGAACCGACGGACCTCGGCGCCCTGTTGCGCGACGACCTCCCCCAGTCGGGCCGTGACTGGCTCCGCCTGGACGGCCCCACCGGCCGGGGCGAGGCGGCGGTGTTCCGCCTGCTCGATGCCGTGCGCTCCGGCGAACCCGTCTACTCCGCCCTGTACGGGCAGGAGTTCTGGACGGACGTCGAGTCGGACGGCGCGCTCGCCGAGGCCTTCGCCCGGCGGATGGCGGCGAGTATGCGCTGGGTCGTCCCCGAGCTGCTGGCCCAGGGCCACTGGCAGTCCGTACGGCACGTCGTCGACGTGGGTGGCGGAAGCGGTGACCTGCTCGCGGCCGTGGTCGACGCCACCCCGGGCGCGCGGGGCACGCTGCTCGACCTGGAGGCGCCCGCCGCCGCGGCCGAGCGGGACTTCGCGGACGCCGGACTCCAGGAGCGCTGCCGTGCGGTGGTCGGCAGCTTCTTCGATCCGCTGCCCGCCGACGGCGACGTGTACCTGCTGTCCAACGTCCTGCTCAACTGGCCCGACGACCGGGCGGCCGAGATTCTCCGGCGCTGCGCCGAAGCCGTTCGTCCGGGCGGCCGGGTCATGGTCCTCGAAGGCCTGCTCGACGTGCAGACCGACCAGACGGATCTGGACCTGCGGATGCTCATCTACCTGGGCGGGCGGATGCGCACCACCGAGCAGCTGCGCGAACTGGCCGCCGGTGCCGGGCTCGCACTGCGCCGCGTCGTCGACCTGGGACCGGTGCGCTCGCTCGTCGAACTCACGCGGGCCTGACCCGGCCCGTTCCCCCCCCGAACCCCCGCCGTGCATGCGGGAGCAACCCCGGTGTGCACGCAAGCGAATGAAAGAGAAAGAGGAGTACGTCCATGCGTATCGTCCGACACCACGAGTTCGGTGCCCCTTCGGTGCTTCAGCTCGAAGAGGCCGACATTCCTGTCCCCGGCCCCGGCCAGGTGCTGATCCGCGCCGAGGCCGTCGGGGTCAACTTCGCCGAGTGCCAGCGCCGTCAGGGCATCCCCGTCGGCGGTCCCGCCACGCTTCCCGGCTCGCCGGGCGGTGACGTCGCGGGCGTCGTCGAGCGGCTCGGCGAGGGCGTCGACCAGGTGAAGGTCGGTGACCGGGTGGTCACCGGTGTCGCCGCCGACGGGTACGCCGAGTACGTCGTCACCCAGGCCGACTGGCTGTTCACCGTCCCCGAGGGGATCGATCCCGGCCAGGCCACCTCGCTGCCCATCCCGGGCCAGACCGCCTACCACGTGATCGTCACGGCCGCGAAGCTCCAGCCCGGTGAGACCGTACTGATCACCGCCGCCGCGGGTGGCATCGGGCATCTGCTGGTCCAGATGGCCAAGGCGCTCGGCGCGGGCCAGATCATCGCCGCCGCCCGCGGAGCGGAGAAGCTGTCCTTCGCCGCCTCGCTCGGCGCCGACGTCACCGTCGACTACGGCGAGGACGGCTGGGACGAGAAGGTGCGGGCCGCGACCGACGGCCGGGGCGTGGACGTGGCCCTGGAGACCGTCGGCGGTGACATCCTCACCAAGTCCGTGAACCTCACCGCCCCGTTCGGGCGGACGGTGGTCTACGGCGCGGCGGGCGGCGAGCTGCCGGCCATCGACGTCGCCGACATCTTCGACAACCGCATCGTCATGGGCTTCAGCATGTGGGGCGTGATGAGCGCCAAGCCGGACGCCATGGCCGCGGGCGCCCGAGAGCTGCTCGACATGGTGAGCTCCGGCACGGTCCGGCCGGTCGTCCACGCCGAGCTGCCGCTGAAGGACGCGGCGGCCGCGCACGAGCTGATGGAGTCGCGCTCCCAGCTCGGCCGTGTGGTCCTCGTTCCCTGACACCCCCTCATGTCATGCATTCAACCACTGATGTGCGGTTGACAAGTGCATGCATGAAGACATGTAATTGCCTCACACCATGTAACCCGGATCCCTGGGCGGAGCCGCGCGAGAACCATCCGCGGCTCGACAACACCTCCTAGTTGGGAGAACACCATGCGAATCGTCCGCCACTACGAGCACGGCGCCCCCTCGGTGCTGCGTGTCGAAGAGGCGGAGAAGCCGCAGCCCGGACCGGGCGAAGTGCTGATCCGCTCCGAGGCCGTCGGCGTCACGTTCGCCGAGGTCCAACGCCGCCAGGGCATCCCGATCGGCGGCCACGCCACGCTGCCCGGCGCCCCCGGCGGCGATGTCGCCGGCGTCGTCGAGGCAGTCGGCGAGGGCGTCACCAACCTGAGCGCCGGGGACCGCGTCGTCGTCGACGTCGACCACAGCGCCTACGCCGACTACGTGACCGCCGACGCCGCCTGGGCCATCACCATCCCGGACACGATGGACGCGGCCGAGGCCACCCTGCTGCCCAGCCCCGCCCAGACGGCCTACCACGCCATCAAGGAGGCCGGCCAGCTCAGAGTGGGGGAGTCGATCCTGATCGACGCCGCCTCCGGGGGCGTCGGCCACCTCGCCGTGCAGATCGCCAAGGCGATGGGCGCGGGCAAGGTCATCGCCACCGCCAGTACACAGGCCAAGCTGGACTTCGTCCGTGACCTCGGTGCCGACGTCACCGTCAACTACACCGACGACGACTGGGACGACCAGGTCCGGGCGGCGACCGACGGCCGGGGCGTGGACGTCGTCCTGGAGACCGTCGGCGGCGACATCCTCACCAAGTCCATCGCCCTGACCGCCCAGTTCGGCCGGCTGGTCTTCTACGGCTCGGCCAGCGGCGACATCCAGCCCATCCATCCGCTGATGCTCAGCCGGATGAAGACCGTGGCCGGCTTCGCCCTGTACGCCATGCTCTACAACAAGCCCGAGGCGATCGCCGCGGGACAGCGCGACCTGCTCGACATGATCGCCACCGGCAAGGTGCGCCCGGTCGTCCACGAGCGGCTCGGTCTCGACGAGGCCGTCAAGGCGCACGAACTCATGGAGGCCCGGGCCCAGCTCGGCAAGGTCGTCCTCGTTCCCTGACGCGGGACCGGCGACGACCCACCGTCTCCCGACCGACGTGGCCGGTCACGACCATCCCCCGTTCGAGAGCGGCCACTCGCCGTACGGCACGAGAGGCACTCGTGCCGTACGGCGCAGCCCACAGCAATCCCCTGACGGACCCCACACCGCAGCCGACGCCGGCCGACCACGGCCGGCGGGACGGGGATGGCACCCACTCCAGCCTGAAAGGCCCATTCCCGTGCCCTCCCGGACCACAGGGGCAGACGGCCCGCTCACCGCCGTCGGTTCCCCACCCCAGACCCGGATCCGTCCCGTCATCACCGCCTGCCTGCTGGCCGTCTTCCTGGCCATGCTGGACTCGCAGATCGTGGCCACCGCGCTGCCCCGCATCGTCGGGGACCTCGGCGGCCTCGACGTCTTCGCCTGGGTGACGACCGCGTACATCATCTCCGCCAGCGTCACCACGCCCGTCTACGGCAAGCTCGGCGACCTCTTCGGCCGGAAGAAGATCTTCCTGATCGCCGTCGCGGTGTTCCTGGCCGGGTCCGCGCTGAGCGGCGCCGCCCAGTCCATGGACCAGCTCATCCTGTTCCGCACCGTGCAGGGCATCGGCGCCGGCGGCCTCTTCGTCTCCGTGCTCGCCATCATCGGCGAGCTGTTCAACCCGCGCGAGGCCGCCAAGTACTTCAACCTCTTCGGCATCGTCTTCGCCCTCGCGGCGCTGGCCGGGCCCGCCGTCGGCGGTGCTCTCACCGACCTGCTGAGCTGGCACTGGGTCTTCCTGATCAACCTGCCCGTCGGCATCGTGATCCTGGTGCTGGTCTCCACCTGCCTGCACCTGCCCCGCGTCGAGCGCCCCGCGCACATCGACTACACCGGCTTCGTCCTGCTCAGCGCCGCAATCGTCGCGCTCACCCTGGCCGCGAGCTGGGGCGGAGTGAAGTACGCATGGCTGGACTGGCGGATCCTCGGACTCGGCGCGGCGGCCGTGCTGCTCGCCGTCGCGTTCGTCGCCGCCGAGCGCCGGACCACCGAACCCGTCATCCCGCTGCACCTCTTCCGCGACTCCACCTTCAGCGTCAGCGTGCTGGTGAGCGTCGCTGCGGGCATCGTCTTCCTCGGCTCGGTCAACTTCCTGGCGATCTACATCCAGGTGGTCACCGGCGCCAGCCCGACCATGTCCGGAGTGGTGCTGCTGCCCATGATGTTCGGCTTGGTCGCCTCCTCCGTCGTCAGCGGCGCGGCGATCACCAAGACCGGGCGTTACAAGTGGTACCCCGTGCTCAGCATGGCCGTCGGCACAGCGGGGGCGCTGCTGCTGGCCACCATGGACACCGGGACACCCCGTGTTGTGGTCATCGCCTACATGCTGGTCTTCGGCGTCGCCGCCGGGCTGAACATGCAGGTGCTCACCATGGCCGCGCAGAACACCGCCCCCCGCGACGACATCGGCGCGGTCCACGCCACCGTGTCCTTCGCCCGGCAGCTGGGCACCACCGTGGGCATCTCCCTGTTCGCCTCGATCTTCTACAACCGGCTGACCGAGGAGATCGCCGACCGGACGCCCCCGGGCGCGCTGCGCGGCATCGACCACGACGCGCTGTCCTCGACCGAGACGCTGGACCGGCTCACCGGGCCCGTGCGCCACGCCGTCGAGCAGTCGTACGCAGCCGCTCTCACCCCCGTGTTCCTCACCGCCGTACCGGTCCTCCTTCTAGGACTGGTGGCCGCCCTGACGATGAAGAACCTCCCGCTGCGCGGCGAGGACCACCAGGGCGGAGAGGCGGCCGTCGAGGAGAGCTGACCCACCGCACCCACCGCGCTGCGAGCCGCCGTCCCGCACGGGACGGCGGCTCGTGCGCGTCCGCCCGGCCGCCCGCTCACGCCCCGGCCCGCCCTTCAGCGCCCTTCGAGCCCGAATCGACGGCTCGCGACCATCGTCGGCACTGCACAGCCGTACGACGCAGGCCGAAGAACAGGCAGAGGCAGACCAGGAGGCTCGTGTGACAACGACCGAAGACCCGCAGGCGGCTCCGGCGGTCGACCCCGGACCACTCATCCGGCTGACCATTGCCGACTGCGCCGCCAAGGTGCTGCACAGCGCCGTCACCCTCGGCGTGTTCGGCGCGCTGGCCGAAAGTCCCGCCGACGCCGCGGAGCTGGCACGACGCACCGGCACCCACCACCGGATGGTCCCGGACTTCTTGGATGCGCTGGTCGGGCTCGGGATGCTGGAGCGGACGGAGGGCAGCTACCGCAACTCCCCGCTGGCGCAGGCCTATCTGGTGCCGGACTCCTCGTCATACCTCGGCGGCTTCGTCGAGCTCACCAACGAGACCCTCTACGGCACCTGGGGCCGGCTCACCGAGGCGATGCGCTCCGGCGAGCCCCAGCACCTCGACCCGGACAAGGGCGGCTTCGTCGGCGACCGGCACCAGGACCCCGCCAAGATGAAGCGGTTCCTCGCCGGACTCGACGCGTACAGCGACCGGATGGGCGCCGAACTCGCCCGGCGCACCGACTGGGACCGCCACTCCTCGTTCGTCGACCTCGGCGGCGCCCGCGGCAACCTCGCGGCCGTGCTGGTGCGGGCGCACCCGCATCTGCGGGCGACCTGCTTCGACCTGGAGCGGACACGGCCGCTGTTCACCGAGCACATCTCGGGCCTGGGCCTGACCGACAAGGTCGTCTTCGCCGGCGGCGACTTCTTCACCGACCCGATCCCGCCGGCCGACGTCGTCGTCCTCGGCCACATCCTGCACGGCTTCGACACCGCCCGCCGGCGCGAGCTGCTCGGCCGGGTCTTCGACGCGGTGCGGCCCGGCGGCACGGTCCTCGTCTACGACCGGATGATCGACGACGACCGCAGCGACCCGGAGCGGCTGCTCAGCAGCCTGCACATGCGGCTGGTCAGCCCCGACGGCTCGGAGTACCGGGTGGCGGACTGCCGGGCCTGGCTGCGCGGGGCCGGCTTCACCGACGGCGACGCACAACCCCTGCTCGGCACCCACACCCTGGTCACCGCCCACAAGGAGGCAGCATGAAGCAGCACCGGACCCCTGTGCTCATCGTCGGGGGCGGGCTGACCGGACTGTCCGCGGCCGTCTTCCTCGCCCACCACGGCATCGCCGCCACCCTGGTGGAGCGCCATCCCGACACCTCCATCCACCCCAAGGCCCGTGCCATCAACCCGCGGACGATGGAGCTGTACCGCGCGGTCGGCATGGAGGAGCGGGTACGAGCAGGGCGTTCCCCCATCTCCGGCAACACCGACCTGGTGCACGTCGAGAGCCTGGCCGGCAAGGAACGCGTACGGATGCCCAGCGCCTCACCGGAGGACATCGGCCGGATCAGCCCCACCCAGTGGACGCTGATCGACCAGAACCAGCTGGAGCCGATCCTGCGGGAGCGGGCCGTCGAGGCCGGGGCGGACGTCCGCTTCTCCACCCGGGTCGACGGGCTTCAGGAGGACGCGGAGGGGGTGCTGGCCCACACCACAGACCTGTCCACCGGCGAGAGTTCGCAGATCCACGCCCGCTACGTGATCGCGGCGGACGGCAGCCGCAGCCCGCTGCGCGAGATGCTGGGCATCGGCGCACACGGCCGGGGCACCATCACCAACCTCGTCAGCTTCTTCTTCGAGGCCGACCTGACTCAGGCGCTGCGCGGCCGCCGGATCATCGCGGCGTACGTCAACAACCCCGAGGTGCGCGGCACGGTCATCCCCATCGACAACGACCGCCGCTGGGTCATCAACGTCTCCTTCTTCCCCGAACAGGGCCAGCGCGCCGAGGACTTCACCGAGGAGCGCTGCACCGCCCTGGTGCGCGCCGCGGTCGGGGTGCCCGACCTGCCGCTGAAGATCGAGTCGGCGGACATGCCCGCGTGGGACATCTCCGCGAGGGTGGCGGACACCTTCGCGACCCGCCGGGTGTTCGTCGCCGGGGACGCCGCCCATGTGATGCCGCCGACCGGGGCGTTCGGCGCCAGCACCGGTATCCAGGACGCGTACAACCTGGCCTGGAAGTTGGCCCTGGTGCTCTCCGGCACGGCGGGTCCCGGACTCCTGGAGAGCTACGACGCCGAGCGGCGGCCGGTGGCCGAGGAGACCGTCCGGCAGGCGATGCTGCGGTTCGCGGTGCGGGAGGGCAAGCAGTACCAGGACGTCGCCGCGGAGCTGCTGGACGAGACGACCATGACGTTCGGGTACTGCTACCGCTCCGGGGCCTTCGCCGCGGAGGAGGGGGCGCCGGACGCCATCGTCGAGGACCCCGCGCACCCCTCGGCGCGGCCCGGGGCGCGGGCACCGCACCTCCAACTCGACGGGCCGGAAGGACCGGTTTCGGTCATCGACCTGTACGGCGACGGATTCACGCTGCTGGTCGACGAGGCGGCGGGACGGTGGACCGGGGCGGTGGAGCGGGAGGCCGAGCGGTTGGGTGTCGCGCTGAAGGTCGTACGGATCGGACGCGGGACGCGGCTGTGGGACCAGGACGGGTCCTTCCGGCGGCGGTACGGGCTGCTGGCCGGGGGCGCGGTTCTGGTACGGCCCGACGGGTTCGTGGGGTGGCGTACGACCGCGGGGCGCAGCGGGCCCGTCGACCAGGCGGCGATCGACGCGCTGCGGGGGGTGCTGGACCGGGTCTAGGCGCGACGCGCCCGCATGGGCGCGCCGCGCGCCCCATGAAGCGGCCGCGGTGCTCCTTCCCGGAGCACCGCGGCCGTCCTGTGCACGCGCAGCGTGCGTCAAGGGGTGCGGGGGACCGCGCGACACGCCACGCCGACGCCGCGGCCGCCCGGACACCCACGAGCCGAACGCTCACGCACGCCGCAACACCGCGTCGAGCACCGCCGGCAGCGACCCGCCGGCATCACCCTCCGCCCGACCGGCACGCCACGCGATGAACCCGTCCGGCCGGAGCAGCACCGCACCGGTCTCCTCGACGCCGTAGCGGGCGAGGAACCGTTCGACGACCGCGGGGGACTCCTCGGCGCCCACCCGGTGGAAGGACAGGCCGAGCGCGGCCGCCGGCTCCTGCCAGGCGATGCCGCCGGGGCCGGCGAGGAGCCAGAAGTCGCCGTCGAGGAGGTCGTGGAGGGCGACGTCCTTGCCCTGGCGGACCAGGGGGAGGTGGGGAGCGCGGGTGCCGGGGCGGCCGGTGGGCGTCGTCGGGTCCTCGATCACGGCGGTGTCGTCGTCCCCGGCCTCGCGGAGGACGGCGTCCGACCGGTACACGTGGCCGAACAGCACCGTGGTCTCGGGCCGGTGCCGGGCCGCGGCCGCCTCGTCGAGGCCGCTGCGCTGGAGGTAGCGGATGACGCCCTGGTCGACGGTGAACTCGGCGACCGGGGCCCGCTCCTGCTCGTAGGTGTCCAGCAGGCCGGGGCCCGCCTGTCCGCGCAGCACCCGCGCGAGCTTCCAGGCCAGGTTGTGCGCGTCCTGGATGCCCATGTTGCCGCCGAAGCCCCCGGTGGGCGGCATGACGTGGGCGCTGTCGCCGGCCAGCAGCACGCGTCCGGAGCGGAAGCGGTCCGCGACCCAGGCGGCGATCTCCCAGCTCGTCGCGGACTCCACCGTGACCGGCAGATCGGGCACGCCCACCGCGGCCCGGACCAGCTCCACGCAGTCCTCGGTGCCGTAGACGCGGTGGTCGGCCCCGGGCGGCAGGCTCGGCGCGAGCACCCAGCGGTCGGAGTCCGCGCCGCCGAGCTTGCCGAGCACGCCCTTGACGGCCGGGTTGCTGACGAAGCAGAGGAAGAAGGTGCGCCCCGCCACGTAGGGGTCGAGGTCGGCGTGGAAGACGATGTTCATCTGCCGGCCGAACACGCCCTGCCCGTGATGGCCGATGCCGAGCGAGGTGCGGATCGGCGCCCGTGAGCCGTCGGCCGCGACCAGGTACCGCGCCCGTACGGTCCGCTCCGAGCCGTCGCCCAGGTCGCGCAGGACGGCCGTGACGCCGTCCGCGTCCTGGGTGAACTCCGTCATCTCCGTGGCGAACCGGATGTCCGCGCCGAGTTCCTCGGCCCGCTCCCGCAGCACCGGTTCGAGGCGGTCCTGCCCGATCAGTGTCCAGCCGGTGGTGCCGACCTCGTGCCGGTCGAAGCGGAACGGCCCGTCGAACCGCCCGAGTTCCGCCCCGGTGAGGGACTCGGCCTGGAGGATGTCGCCGTACTGGGCGTGCGGGTTCTCCCGTGCCCGTACCGCGTCCTCCAGGCCGAGCGCGCGCAGCAGCTCCATGGTCCGCGGGCTCGCGGCCTGCGCCCGGGGGTGCGCCGAGATCTCGGCGTGCCGTTCCACCAGCACCGGCCGGATGCCCTGCCGGGCGAGGAACAGGGCCTGGGCGAGCCCCACCATGCTGCCGCCCACGATGAGTACTTCGGTCGTCTCGTCCGCCATACCGGCTCCTCGAAGGGTGTGGATTGCGTTCGGTTTCGGGGGGCCGATGCAACACCCGACGCCTCGAACCGGGCTCGCGGCGCGGGCGAGCGGAACCGGTGCGGAGCGACGCGCTCCCAGTCGGATTCGAGTGCCGTGCGAGGACCGGCTGACAGTTTCGGACCAGGCCCGAAGTACACGGCTCGAAGGAGGACGGAAGCGGTGGTGGAGGCTTTGAGTGTGCTGGTGCTCACGGGCACCGGCCTGGTGGCGGGGGTGCTCTTCGCGGTCGCGGTGAGCGTGATGCCCGCGCTGATCGCGATGACCCCGGAGCGGTACGTGTCCACGCACATCCTGCTCGGCAAGCGCTACGACCGGATCATGCCGTTCATCGTCACCGGCTCCACGGCCGTGGACGTAGGGCTCGCGATACGGGCGTCGGAGGGCCCCCGGGTGCTGTTCGCGGCCGCCGCGGTCTGCATGGCGGGGGTGGCCGTGGTGTCGCAGACCCGGAACGTGCCGATCAACCGGCGGGTCAAGCGGACCCGGCCCGAGGACCTGGGCCCTGGCTGGCGGGACCCGCGCCCGGCCTGGCGGGACTGGCATCTGGTGCGCACCGGCCTCGCGATCGCGGGCTGCGCGCTGACCGCCGCTGCGGTGGTGCTGTCATGAGCCCCGTCGTCGTACGCGAACTGCCGGAGGGCCCGGAGCGAGCGGCGGCCGATGCCCGGATGCGGGAGCTGCTGTCCCGTCCCGCGCCCGGCCCGGTGGCCGAGCGGCTCGCGCTGCTGCACTTCAGCGGCCGGCGCAGCGGGCGGCCGTACACCGTGCCCGCCGGGGTGCACACCCTCGGTGGCGCGCTGGTGGTGGCGACCGGCAGCGGCTGGCGGTACAACTTCGCGGGCGGCTCGCCGGGCGAGCTGACCTGGCGCGGACAGCGGCGGCCGGTGCGGTTCACGCTGGTCGACGACGCGGAGCGCAGCGCGCGCGGCTATCTGGAGCTGTACCGCCGCTACGGGGAGGAGGCCCCGCGCCGGCTCGGACTGGCGGTGCGCGGTGCGGGGACGCCCGCACTCGCCGAGTTCCGGGAGGCGGTCGGCCGGCACGGGCTCTCCCTGGTGGAGGTCACCCTCGTCACCCACGCCCCGGCGGAGAACAGCGCACCCCCATCAGACGCAGAGAGCGAAAGGACGCCACGATGAGCGGAATCGCCGGCTGGGTGGACTTCGAACGGGACCTGACACCGGAGGCCCCCACCGTACGGGCGATGGCGGCGGCGCTCGCGCACCGCGGCCCGGACGGCTTCGGTGAGTGGATCGAGGGCCATGCCGCACTGGCCCACCGGCGGCTCTCCCTGATCGGCTCCGAGCACGCGGGGCAGCCGGCCATCGTGGAGTCGGAGGCCGGGAGCCCGGTGGCCGTGCTGACCCTGGACGGGAGCGTCACCAACGCGGTGGAGCTGCGCCGCGAACTGGCGGCGAAGGGGCACCGGTTCACCGGGGACGGTGACGCGGAGGTGGCGCTGCACGCCTACCTGGAGTGGGGTGCCGCGTTCCCCGAGCGGCTGGAGGGCCTGTTCGCGCTGGCCGTGTGGGACGTGCGGCGGCAGGAACTGCTGCTGGTCCGCGACCGGTTGGGGGTGAAGCCGCTGTGCTACTTCCTGACGCCGTCCGGTGTGGTCTTCGGCTCCGAGCCCAAGGCGCTGCTGGCCCATCCGGCGGTCCGGCCGGTGGTCGACGCCGACGGGCTGCGGGAGCTGTTCGCGCACAGCCGCAAGCCGGGCACCGGGGTGTTCCGGGGCACGCGCGAGGTGCTGCCCGGCCACACGATGACCGTGCGGGCGCCGGGCACCGGCCACCGCCGCTACTGGTCGCTGCCCGCCCGCCCGCACACCGACAGCCTGGAGACCACCGTCGCCACCGTGCGCCGGCTGCTGTCGGAGGCGGTCGCCACGCATCTGCGTGCGGACGTGCCGGTCGGCGCGATGCTCTCCGGCGGGATCGACTCCAGCGCGCTGACCGCGCTCGCGGCCCACCGGCGGCGGGCCGAGGGGGCCGGCCTCCGGTCGTTCTCGGTGAACTTCTCCGGCTACGCGGAGAACTTCGAGCCGCACCCGACCATGCGCGCCACCCCCGACGCCCCCTACGCGGCTCTCGCCGCCGAGCACATCGGGACCGAGCACACCGAGATCCTGCTGGACACGGCGGCGCTCGCCGATCCGGGGACGCACGCCGCCGCTCTGCGCAGCCAGGACGCGCCCTCGCCGCTCGGTGACATGGACGTCTCGCTGCTGCTGTTCTTCGAGGCGCTGCGCGGCGCGGGGATCACCGCGGTGCTCTCCGGGGAGACCGCGGACGAGGTGTTCAACGGCTACTTCTGGGCGTACGACCCGGGCCACAGCAACTCCACGACCTTCCCGTGGGTCTCCTTCGAGCGCGGGCACGACGCCGCCGCGGGCGGTCTCGGCTGCTCGCTGGTGGACCGTACGCTCCGCAAGGAGCTGGACTTCATGGACTACGCCGACCAGCACTACCGCGACGCGCTCACCGAGGTCCCGCAGGTGGCCGGCGAGAGTCCTGCCGAGCGCAGGGCGCGCGAGGTCACGTATCTGGCGCTGACCCGGTGGGCCCCGACCCATCTGGACCGGGCCGACCGGATGAGCATGGCGCACGGGGTGCAACTGCGCCCGCCGTTCTGCGACCGGGCGCTGGTGGAGTACGTCTACAACGTCCCGGCCGAGTTGAAGCGCGTGAACGGCCAGGAGAAGAGCCTGCTGCGGGCCGCGGTCGCCGATCTGCTGCCGGAGCGGGTGCTCAACCGGCCCAAGAGCGCCTATCCGACCGTGCAGGAGGCGGCGTACGGCGAGTTCGTGCGCCACCGCTTCGAGGACGTGGCCGCGGACCGCACGGCGCCGGTCGCCCCGCTGCTGGACGCCGAGGCGACCCGGGTGGCCCTTGGTGCGGCGGCTGCTCCCAGCGGTGCCTTCGCGTGGGTGGAACGGGCGAGCATGGAGATGGTGCTTCAGCTGAACACGTGGCTCTCGGAGTACGGGGTCGAGCTGCGGGTGTGAGAGTGCCGGAGGCCACCGCCCGCGCAGAAATGTGCTCCTTGTCATCCATGTGTGCGAAGCATAGGATGCGGACGAGATAGAGAATGGGAATGCGGCATTCGGTTTCGACTCGCATCGCCGGGTGCTCGCAGGGTTATTGCTGGTTTCAACTTCTTTTTCGGCGAAACGTAATTCCCGAGTAAAGGGGAGGCAATTTTTCCGCCCCTTCGAGCGAATGATGTTTCGCCCAAAAATAAGTGACGCAGGAAGGTGAATAACCGATGGCCGCCACCCACACAGGCGGCTCACTCAGGGGGAATGCAGTGATAGAGATCGGTCTGCTGGGCTCCATGCGAATACGCAGGAACGGGGAGGACGTCACACCGTCCGCCCCCAAACTGCGTCAGGTGCTGGCCCTGCTGGTGCTCAATGCCAACTCGCTGGTCAGTGTGGACCAGCTGTGCGAGGAGCTGTGGGAGGACCACCCGCCGCTCAGCGCGCTGACCACCTTGCAAACCTACATTTATCAACTGCGCCGCAGACTGCTGCTGGCCACCGGCCAGCACGGCGCGGCTTTCGGCTCCCGTCCACCGCACGGCTGCCCCGCAATCCTGACCAGGGTCGGCGGCTATGAACTGCGCCTGGACGACAAGCAGTCGGTGGACGCCTACCGGTTCGACCAGCTCATAGAACAGGGCATGGCACAACTCCGCACCGGCGCGGGGGAGGAAGAGGCGGCCCGCACCCTCAAGGCGGCCCTTTCCCTGTGGCAGGGCGGAGCCCTGGTCGACGTCAGCACCGGACGCCGGCTGTCGGCCTGGTCGACCCAGTTGGAGGAACGCCGTAAGAGCGTCCTGGAGCAACGTTTCTCCCTGGAGCTCCAACTCGGCCGTCACCACACCGTCCTGGACGAACTGTCGGAGGCCTTCCGGGCCCACCCCACCCACGAGGCGTTCGCCGGCCAACTGATGCGGGCCCTGCACCGCTGCGGCCGCCGCCCGGACGCCCTCAACACCTTCCGCACCCTGCGCAGCCATCTCGTCGAGGAACTCGGCCTGGAACCCTCCGTGCAGCTCCAGCGGCTCCACCAGGAGGTGCTCGCGGACCGCGGCCACCTCCGAGGGCCCGCCCCGGCCAAGGCCGAGACCGTGTCGGGCGGACGCCGGCTCGTGCCGGGGCCGGCCCAGCTCCCCGCCGACGTCGGTGACTTCGTCGGGCGGGAACGCGAACTCGACCAGCTGGAGACCTTCCTCGGCGCGGACCGGCCCAGCACCGGCATGCGCGTGGTGGAGGTGCACGGCCCGCCCGGGGTCGGGAAGAGCGCCTTCGCCGTGCGTGCCGCGCACCGGCTGCGCCCGCGCTTCCCGGACGGACAGCTCTTCATCGACCTGTCCGCCGTCGGCGAGGGCTCCCAGCAACTCGCGGACGTGCTCTCGGCCTGCCTCACCGCCTGCGGCATCCAGCGCGAGAAGCAGCCCAGCGGGCTCGGCGAGCTCAGCAGGCTCTTCCGCACCTGGACCGCCGACCGCCGGGTGCTGGTCGTGGTCGACGACGCCCTCACCGCCTCCCAGATCCGCGCCGTCCTGCCGGGCGGCTCCGGCTGCGCGGTGATCGCCACCAACCGCTACCGCGCGCACAGCCTGTCCACCGGCCGCAAGATCGTGCTCCCGGCCCTGTCCCCGGAGGAGTCCCTCCAGCTCTACGACCGGGTCGCCGGGGAGCGCTCCCGGCAGGAGGACCCCGGGGCGGTGCAGGAGCTGATAGGGCTGTGCGAGGGGCTGCCCCTGGCGATCAGGGCCGTGGCCGGCCGGCTCACCGCGCGGCCCGGCTGGTCGGCGGCCCGGCTGGCGTCGCGGCTGCGCGGCAACCACCGGATGCTGCTCGAACTGCCCGCCGGTACCCAGTCGCTGATGACCACCGTGGCCGCGAGCCACCGGCATCTGCCCGCCCGCTCACGGGAGTTGCTGCGCCTGCTGCTCCAGCGCGAGCGCCCCCGCTGGAGCCTCGACGAGGTGGTGACACGGCTGCGTCCCGGCAGCGGAGACGCCGAGACGCTCCTCGAATACCTCGTCGACGTCCACCTCGTCCAGGAGCACCTGACACCGGACGCCGAGCTCCTGTACTCCGTGCCCCGGCTCACCCGGCAGGCCCTGATCCTCCTGTCGCGGGGCACGCCCGCGGGCGACGTACCGAACGGCCGGATGGTCGGCGCCGGTGTCGTCGCCGGCACCGGCGTCACCCTGATGAAGGCCGACGTCCGCCGCTAGCCCGGCCCGTCCACGGCCCGCCGCACCCCGGGTGCGGCGGGCCGTCGTGCTGCCCCCGTGCGCTGCACCGGGTCCGTCAGCGGTTCTCCAGGCGCCTTCGAGAGCGTCTCGACCCCCGCCGACCAGGGTGAACACAGAACCGACAAGCCGGGAGGACATCGTGCACCGAACGCTGATCGTGGCGAGGATGGACCTCGCCGACGCCGAGGGCGTCGCGCAGGTCTTCGCCGATTCGGACAGCACCGAACTGCCCCATCTGGTGGGGGTGTCGAGGCGGACGCTGTTCGCGTTCCACAACCTGTACTTCCACTTGGTGGAAGCCGACCAGGACATCGCGCCGAACCTGTACAAGGCGCGCAGCCACCCGCTCTACGAGGAGATCAACACCCGGCTCGGCCAGTTCATCTCGCCGTACGACCCCGACTGGCGCGAGCCCAAGGACGCCATGGCCGTCCCCTTCTACTCCTGGACACCCCAGGACGGCCCGCAGACCAGCGCGCCGCGCTCGGCGAACCTGGGCGGTGCCCGATGAGCGCCCCCGCCACCCCCAAGGTCGCCGCGGACGAGGTCGCCGCCAACACCAAGCGCGGCGGCGACATCCGCGTCACCCTCAGCCCCAAGACCGTGGGCTGCACCTCGGGCTTCGGCGGCGTGCTGCGGCTGGCCCCCGGACATCACGTCACCGAGCACCTCCACCCGTACTCCGAGGAGTTCCTGCACGTCGTCCAGGGCCGGCTGGAGATGACGCTGGACGGCGGCACCCCGGTGGCGCTCGGCCCCGGCGACTCGCTGCTGGTGTCCATCGGGGTGCGCCACCGCCTGGTGAACACCGGGTCCGTGCCGGCCGAGGCGGTCTTCCACCTCTCCCCGCTCGCGCCCCGCCCCGAACTGGGCCACATCGACACCGAGCAGCCGCTCGACGCGTCCGCGGGCAACCCGGATGTGGGTGCGGCCCGATGACAGCCGGACACCGACGCGCGGTGATCACCGGGGTGGGGGCCGTCGCGCCCGGCGGGATCGGGCGGGACGCCTACTGGGACCTGCTCACCGCCGGACGCACCGCCACCCGCCGCATCAGCCTGTTCGACCCGGCCGGCTTCCGCTCCCAGGTCGCCGCCGAGTGCGACTTCGATCCGCTCGCCGCGGGGCTCACCCCCCAGGAGGCCCGCCGGATGGACCGGGCCGGTCAGTTCGCGGTCGTCGCCGCCCGTGAGGCCGTCGCGGACAGCGGAGTCGAGCTGCCCGGCACCGACCCGGAGCGGGTCGGCATCAGCATCGGCAGCGCCGTCGGCTGCACCATGGGCCTGGAGGAGGAGTACGCGGTCCTCTCCGACGGCGGACGCGACTGGCTGGTCGACCACAGCTACGGCGTCCCCCACCTCTACGGCTACATGGTGCCCAGCACCCTCGCCGTCGAGGTGGCCCGCCAGGCGGGAGCCGAGGGGCCGGTCGCGCTGATCTCCACCGGCTGCACCTCGGGACTGGACGCCATCGGACACGGCGTCCAGCTGATCGAGGAGGGCAGCGCCGACATCGTGCTCGCCGGCGCCACCGACGCCCCGCTGTCGCCGATCACCTCCGCCTGCTTCGACGCCATCAAGGCCACCACCGCCAACAACGACGATCCCGAACACGCCTCCCGGCCCTTCGACGGGCAGCGCGACGGCTTCGTCCTGGGCGAGGGCTCCGCCGTCATGGTGATAGAGGAGCTGGAGTCGGCCAGACGCCGCGGCGCCACCGTGTACGCCGAGATCCTCGGTTTCGCGGGCCGCAGCAACGCCTTCCACATGACCGGACTCAAGCCCGACGGCCGGGAGATGGCGGAGGCCGTCCGGGTCGCCCTGCACCGGGCGCGGCTCGACCCGGGCGCCATCGACTACATCAACGCCCACGGCTCGGGCACGAAGCAGAACGACCGGCACGAGACCGCCGCGTTCAAGCGCAGCCTGGGACAGCGGGCCCACGAGGTGCCGGTCAGCTCCATCAAGTCGATGATCGGGCACTCGCTCGGCGCCATCGGCTCCCTGGAGATCGCCGCCTGCGCTCTCGCCCTGCGCCACCAGGTCGTCCCGCCGACGGCCAACCTGTCCACGCCCGACCCCGAGTGCGACCTCGACTACGTGCCGGTGACGGCCCGCGAGCACCGTATGGACCGGGTGCTCAGCGTCGGCAGCGGCTTCGGCGGCTTCCAGACGGCGATGGTCCTGGGCCGGCCCCACCTCGCGCACGGGGAGGCGGCATGAGCGCCTCCGGCATCAGCCCCGGCCGGCGCGGCCGGTCCGTGGTCACCGGGCTCGGCGTGGTCGCGCCCACCGGGATCGGAGCCGTCCGGCACTGGGAGTCGGTGCTCTCGGGGAAGAGCGGCCTCGGCCGCATCACCCGCTTCGACCCGACCGGCTACCCCGTCCGGGTGGCGGGCGAGGTCCCCGGATTCCACGCCGGTGAACAGGTGCCGGGACGGCTCGTCCCGCAGACCGACCGCTTCACCCACTTCGCGCTGGCCGCCGCCGAGGACGCCCTCGCGGACGCCGCCGCCGACCCGGCGACCCTGCCGGAGTACGAGATGGCGGTGGTGACCGCCAGCTCCTCGGGCGGCACCGAGTTCGGACAGCACGAGATGGAGAACCTCTACCAGAAGGGGTCCTCCTGGGTCGGGGCGTACCAGTCCATCGCCTGGTTCTACGCGGCCACCACCGGCCAGGTCTCCATCCGGCACGGCATGCGCGGCCCCTGTGGGGTCATCTGCGGCGAGCAGGCCGGCGGTCTCGATGCCCTCGGCCAGTCCCGGCGGCTGCTGGACACCGGCTCCCGGCTCGTGCTCAGCGGTGGCACCGACGCCTCGCTGTGCCCGTACGGCCTGGTGGCGCAGCTGTCCACCGGCCGGCTGTCCACCGAGGACGATCCCGCCCGCGCCTACCTGCCCTTCGACGCGGCCGCCTCCGGCTTCGTCCCGGGGGAGGGCGGTGCCATCCTCGTCGTCGAGAACGCCGAGGGGGCACACGCCCGCGGGGTCCCGGCGTACGGCGAACTCCTCGGCTACGCGGCCGGTTTCGACCCCACCGCGGACGGCACCACCACGGGCCACTCCGTGCTGGTGTCCGTCGTGCGGCGGGCCCTCGCCGACGCAGGGCTCGCCCCGGGCGACGTCGACGTGGTCTTCGCCGACGCCTCCGGCACCCCCGCCGAGGACCTCGCCGAGGCCCGCGCGATCACCGAGGTCTTCGGGCCCGGCGGCGTGCCGGTGACCGCGCCGAAGACCCTCACCGGGCGCCTCTACGCGGGCGGCGCCGCCCTGGACGTGGCGACCGCGCTGCTCGCCCTGAGCGCCGGTGTCGTCCCGCACACCGCGGGGCTCGGCCGCCCGGCCCCCGGCTGCGAGATCGACCTCGTCCTCGACCGCCCCCGCCAGACCGACCCGCGCACCGCCCTGGTCCTGGCCCGCGGGCACGGCGGCTTCACCTCCGCCCTGGTCCTCGGCGCGGGCGACCGCGGCGCCCCCGGCAAGTGACCGGCCCACCATCCACGACGTACGAAAGGCGGCTCCCCATGGCGGAGTTCACCCTCGACGACATCCGGCGGATCCTGCGCGCGAGCGGCGGGGTCGACGAGCAGACCGACCTGGACGGCGAGCACTTCGCCGACACCTCGTTCGCCGACCTCGGCTACGACTCCCTGGCCCTGCTGGAACTCGTCAACCGCATCGAGCGCGAGTACGGCATCCAGATCCCCGACGGCGACCTCTCGCACACCCAGACCCCGCGCGAGGCCCTGACCTATGTCCACGCCCGGCTTACGGAGGCCCGCGTCTGATGGCAGGACACACCGACAACGCGATCGTCGTCGAGGCACCGATGGACCTGGTGTGGACGATGACCAACGACGTGGCCGCCTGGCCGCGGCTGTTCAACGAGTACGCCTCCGCCGAGATCCTCGGCCGGGACGGCGACACCGTCACCTTCCGCCTCGCCCTGCACCCGGACGAGAACGGCACGGTCTGGAGCTGGGTCTCCGAGCGCACCCCCGACCCGGCCACCCGCACCGTCGTCGCCCGCCGGGTCGAGACCGGCCCGTTCGCGCACATGAACATCCGCTGGGAGTACGAGGAGGTGCCTGGCGGCGTACGGATGCGCTGGATCCAGGACTTCGCGATGAAGCCCGACGCCCCGATCGACGACGCCGGGATGACCGCCCGGCTCAACCGCAACACCGCCGTCCAGATGCGGCTGATCAAGGCCAAGGTGGAGACCGCGGCCCGGGCCGGCCGGCAACTCCAGGGCAAGCGCATCCTGGTGACGGGCGGCAGCCGCGGCATCGGCAGGGGCATCGTCCTCGCCGCGGCCCGGGCCGGAGCCGACGTCGTCACCTGCTACCGCACCCCCGGCGAGGCCGTCGCCACGTTGGAGGAGGAACTCGCCGGCACCCCCGGCAAGCACCAGGTGCTGCGGGCCGACGCCGCCGACGCGACGGACGTGGACCGGCTGGCCGCCGCGTGCGAGGCGAGCCCCGGCGGACTGGACGCGGTCGTCAACAACGCCGGGACGTTCCGCCCCCAGCCGTACACCGACCTCGGACCCACCGAGTGGGCCGACACCCTCCAGGGCAACCTCACGGCCACCCACCTGGTCACCCGGCGCACCCTGCCGCTGCTCTCCGCCGGATCCTCGGTGGTCAACATCGGCTCCACGGTCGCCTTCATCGGCATGGCGGGCGGCGTCCACTACACCGCCGTCAAGTCCGCACTGGTCGGCATGACCCGCTCGCTGGCCCGGGAACTCGGACCGCGCGGCATCCGCGTCAACACCGTCTCACCCGGCCGCATCGCCACCGAGGCGCTCGACGAACTGCCCCCCGAGGAGGCCGAGCGCCAGCGCGCCACCTTCGCCTCCTTCACCGCGCTCGGCCGGCTCGGCACCGTCGACGACATCGCCCGGACCGTGCTGTTCCTCATCAGCGACCACGCCGGCTACGTCACCGGCCAGAACATCCACGTCGACGGCTGCGTCTGAGCCGCGGCCCCAGCCATGAAGGGAATCCCCATGGAACTCGCACTGCACGGCAGGAAACTGCTCATCACCGGCGGCACCCGGGGCATCGGGCGGGGCATCGTCCTCGCCGCGGCCCGGGCGGGCGCCGACGTCCTCACCTGCTACCGGCAGGAGAGCGAGGCCGTCGACAGCCTGACCGCCGCGCTGAAGGAGACCGCCGGCGACCACCACGTGATCCGCGCGGACGTCGGTGACACCGCCGAGGCCGACCGCCTCGTCGGCGAGGCCAAGGACCGCTTCGGTCGCCTCGACGGCGTGGTCAACAACGCGGGCGTGATCAGCCACATCCCGTTCGGGGAACTGCCGGCCGACGAGTGGTCGCGCATCCTCGACACCAACCTCACCGCGGCCTACCGGATCATTCACCAGGCGCTGCCGCTGCTCGGCACCGGCTCCTCGGTCGTCAACATCGGCTCGCGCGGAGCCGCCGCGGGCATACCACTGCGCGCCCACTACACCGCCGCGAAGGCCGCCATGATCGGGCTGACCCGTTCCCTCGCGAAGGAACTCGGCCCGAAGGGCATCCGGGTCAACGTGGTGGCCCCCGGCGTCATCGAGACCGAGGCCTTCGCCGACATGCCCGCCGAGCGCGCCGCCGGACTGCGCGCCACCTACTCCCAGAAGACCGCCCTGGCCCGCCTCGGCACCGTCGAGGAACTCGCCGGACCGGTGCTGTTCCTGCTCTCCGACGCCGCCGCGTACATCACCGGCGAGACCCTCAACGTCGACGGGGGGATCTGACATGCCCGAGCCCACCGAGAAGGTCTTCCGGGTCATGCTGCGCATGCAGATCAAGTCCGGCATGGAGCACGAGTTCGAGAAGGTGTGGCTGGAGGTCGGCGACTCGGTCACCACCCACCCCGCCAACCTCGGCCAGTGGCTGTCCCGCAGCGCCGAGGAGGACGGCATCTACTACATCGTCAGCGACTGGGTGGACGAACCGCTGTTCCGCGAGTTCGAGACCAGCGACCGCCATCTGGAGCACCGCCAGAAACTGCACCCCTACCGCAGCGGCGGCTCCATGACGACCATGCACGTCGTCGCCGCCCTGGCCGGCGCCGCGTCGTGACCGGCGGCGCCATCGAGGTGGTGCTCTACCACCTGAGCGACGAACCGGACCTGGTGCTGCCCGCGTACCACGAGGCCAGCCGCCGGATGGCGGGCACCGCCGGCCTGCTCGGCAACAAGCTGTTGCACGCCCTCGGCGACCCGCGCTCCTACGTCGTGGTCAGCCGCTGGTCCGACTGGGAGGCGTTCACCGCCTGGGAGAGCGGCTCCGCCCACAAGGACCAGACCGCACCGCTGCGTCCGCTGCGCGACACCGGCCGGGACCGGCCCTTCGAGATCTACCGGGAGCTCGCCAGCTACCCGGAGGGCCGGGCCGCCACCCCCACCGCCGACGTCAAGGAAGGAGTCTGAGCATGGCACGCACGGACGCCCCGCAAGCAGCCCCGCCCGCCGACCTGTTCACCCCCGCCTTCCACCAGAACCCGCACGAGGCGCTGGCCGGCCTGCGGCGCACCGCGCCCGCCGTGCCCGTCATGACACCCAATGGCCTGCGCACCTGGCTGGTCACCGGACACGAGCACGCCCGGGCACTGCTGGCCGATCCCCGGCTGAGCAAGGACATGCGGGTCGGCCGGGACCTCATTCCGCGGAACTTCGTCGATCCCGACAAGCAGCGGGAGTTCCTCGCGGAGTCGGGGGAGCGCAGCCAGTTCCCGCACGTCCTCAGCGTGCACATGCTGGACAGCGACCCGCCGGACCACACCCGGCTGCGCCGGCTCGTCGGCCGGGCCTTCACCGCGCGACGGGTCGAGTCCCTGCGGCCGCGCATCACCGAACTCACCGACGAACTGCTGGACGCCATGGCCCGGCACGAGCGGCTGGACCTCATGGAGGCCCTGGCCTTCCCCGTGCCGTTCACGGTCATCTGCTGGCTGCTCGGCGTCCCCCCGGACGACCGGGCCGCGTTCCGCCGCTGGTCCAACCTGCTCGTCTCCGGCGCGGGCACCGACGAGGTACGCGAGGCCAGCGCGTCGATGATCACGTACCTGACGGAGCTGATCGAGGCCAAGCGGAACGAGCCGGCCGACGACATGCTCACCGACCTGGTGCACGCCCGGGACGCCGGCGACCAGCTGTCGTCCGACGAGCTGATCTCCATGGCGTTCCTGCTGCTGGTGGCCGGCCACGAGACCACGGTCAACCTCATCGGCAACGGCGCCCTGGCCCTGCTCACCCACCCCGAGGTGCGCGAGCAGCTCGCGGCGGACGAGTCGCTGTGGCCCGGGGCCGTGGAGGAGTTCCTCCGCTACGACGGCCCGGTCACCAACGCCACCTGGCGCTTCACCACCGAACCCGTCGAGGTCGGCTCCGTCACCATCCCCGAGGGCGAGTTCGTGACCATCTCGATCGGCGCCGCCGGCCGGGACCCGGACCGCTACCCCGACCCGGACCGCCTGGACATCACCCGCGCCCACTCCGGCTCGGTCGCCTTCGGCCATGGCATCCACCACTGCCTGGGCGCCCCGCTCGCCCGGCTGGAGGGCCGGATCGTCCTCAGCCGTCTGTTCGCGCGCCTTCCCGGGCTGCGGCTCGCCGCGGACCCGGACGAACTGAGCTGGCGCAGCAGCCTGATGATGCGCGGCCTCGAAGAACTCCCGGTGTTCACGGCGTGACCGCCGACCCCGCCCCGCCCCTACTGGAGGAGACACCCGTGGAACGTCAGGACACCGGACCCGCACCCCGCACCACCGAACGCCCCACCTGGGCCCCGCCCGAGGTCGACATCGACACCCCGAGCATCGCCCGGGTCTACGACCACTGGATCGGCGGCACCCACAACTTCCCGGCGGACCGGGAACTCGCCCGCAAGGTCGCGGCCGGCAACCCGGACCTCCCGGCCACCCTCAAGGCAAACCGCGCCTTCCTGCGCCGCGCGGTACGCGAGCTGTCCGCGCTCGGCATACGGCAGTTCCTCGACATCGGCTCCGGCATCCCGGCCGAGGGCAACGTGCACGACGTGGCCCTCGCCGCCCACCCGGACAGCAGGGTCGTTTACGTCGACATCGACCCGGTGGCCGTCGCGCACGGTCGGGCGCTGCTCGCCGACGAACCTCGGGCGGCCGTCTTCCAGGGCGACCTGTACAAGTCCCGGGAGATCCTGGAGGCGGAGGACACCCGTCGGCTGATCGACTTCGACCGGCCGGTCGCGCTGATCCTCGCCGCCGTACTGCACTTCGTCCCGGACGGCGACGATCCGCTCGCTCTGGTGCGCCGGTACACCGAGCGGCTGGCACCCGGCAGCGCCCTGGTGATCTCGCACGCCGGCGCGGAGGAGGTCCCGAGGACGGCGCCGGAGGCGGCCGAGCAGTACCGGGGCGCGGTGAGCCAGGTGATCTGGCGCGACAACCGGGAACTTGCCGCGCTGTTCGAGGACTTCGAGCTTGTGACGCCCGGTGTGGTCCGGGCCCCGCTGTGGCGCCCCGAACCGGCCGACACCCCCGACCCGGCGCTCGCGATGCTGGCCGGAGTGGCACTCAAACCGGCTCGGTGACCTCCGGTGGACACGTCCCTCACCCCACAGGACTCCCCGCCGGCCACCGCGGGCTCCGCACCTCCGCGGGCCGGTGACCACAGGCCCGGCTTCGGCACACTGCTCGCGGTCGACCTGTGGGAGCGGTTCAGCTTCTTCGGCATGGCGGCGATCCTGGTCCTCTACCTGACCGCTTCCGAGGCGCGCGGCGGCATGGGCATGGCGCCGCAGCCGGCCACCGCGATCTTCGCGGCGTACATGTCGCTCTGCTTCATGGCCGGCCTGCCCGGCGGCTGGCTCGCCGACCGGGTGCTGGGTGCGCGCCGGGCCGTGCTGCTCGGCGGTGTGCTGATCACCTGCGGCCACGCGGTACTGGCGGTTCCGGTGACGGGCACGCTCTACGCCGGTCTGCTGCTGGTCGTCGGGGGGACGGGCCTGGTCAAGCCGGCCATGGCGGCGATGGTCGCGGGGGTCAGCGGGGACGGGGAGGGCCGCCGCGAGGCGGCCTTCTCGCTCTTCTACATGTGCATCCAGGTCAGCGCGCTCATCGCCCCCGTGGTCACCGGGCTGCTCGCCGAGCGCGTCGCCTGGCACCTCGGCTTCGCGGCGGCCGCCGTCGGCATGACGGCGGGACTGATCCAGTTCGCCCTGGGCCTGCGCCGGTACGGGGACGTCGGCGCGCGTCCGCCCCGCCCGGTGCCGCGCCCCGAGGCCCTCGCGATGCTCCGGCGCGCCGCGTGGGTCACGGGGTCGGTGGGCGCGCTGGTGGTGCTGCCGGTGTCCCGCGGACTGCTGCCTCTTCCCGTGGTGCTCGCCGCCCTCGGCCTGACGACCATCACCCTCCCGTTCTGGTACCTGAGGTCACTCCGCCTGGCCCACGCGCCGGGCACGGGCCACAGGCGCCGGCTGACCGGCTTCACCGCGCTGATGGCGGCGTCGGCCGCCTTCTGGATGATCTTCGCGCAGAGCGGTTCGGTGCTCAGCCTCTTCGCCGAGCGTCACACCGACCGGGATGTGCTCGGTTTCGAGGTCCCCGCGAGTTGGTTCCAGTCGGTGCACCCGCTCTTCGTCCTGCTGGTCGCCCCGCTCTTCGCCCGGCTCTGGGTACGGGCGCCGCGGGTGGACGTGCCGGTCAAGTTCGCGGGCGCGCTGATCGCGGCAGGCTCCAGCTTTCTGCTGATGGCGGTCGCGGCCACGCTCGCCGAGCACGGCCCGGTCGGCCCGCACTGGCTGCTGCTGGTCTACCTGCTGTACTCCTGCGGCGAGATCGCACTCGCCCCGGCGGGCCTGGCACTCGCCGCGGCGGTGGCCCCACCCGGCAGCACCAGCCGCCTGCTCGCGGTGAACGGCCTGTTCGGCGCGGTGGGAGTGGTCGTGGGAGGCCAGCTGTTCCGGCTGACGACGGTGCTGTCGCCGGCGACGTACTTCCTGCTGCTCGGCGCCTTCGTACTGGCAGTCGGCACAACCATCGCCCTCGGCACCCCGCGCCTACGCACACTCCTCGCCCTCCGGAGGAACCCCGGCCCCTGAACCCCGAAAACCACACAGGGACCCGACCCGCACTGCGGATCAGGTCCCTGATGTGTTCTCAAACTGTCGGGGTGGCGGGATTTGAACCCACGACCTCTTCGTCCCGAATGAGGTTCGAATGGGCTCGTGATCGGCGGAGATCAGTATCGGTGCTGGTCAGAGGCTTGCTGTGGGGCGGGCTCGCATGGCTTCGGTGGGCCTCTGTTGGAAGATCATCTCCCAGATTTCTTCCTGCGCACTGGGCGCAGAGTGGTGCGGTTGCCGCGGCAAGTTTGCGTATCAGGTGAGGCTCTTGCGGCGCGCGCGCAGGGAGTAGGTCGTCGGCCCGCCCGGCCTGCCGCTCTTCGACCAGCCACCGCTCGTCGCGATGACCCAGCCCTGCTGCTCCTTCATCTGCGCGGCGAAGGCACGGCGGTCGTTGATGGAGCAGCCGCAGGTGAGGGTGACGTCGATGTCGAGGTACTGGCTGCGAGGGTTGTCGTTGCCGTACGGGTCCTTGATCCATTCGACCTTGTGGATGTGGTCCTTCAGGCCCGTTCGCTCTTCGTCATGCTTGATCCCAAGTGCCTTGGCGAACTCGTCCAGGTCGTCGATCTCGAAGAGGTCGCTCGACCACTGGCCGGGCCAGACGGCGAACAGCCGGGACTCTCCGGCGACCGCGCGCTCGTAGGCGGCGCGCTGGTCCCCGTGCGTCACGGTCCCATCCCCGTGGACCTCGATATAGCACGTTGTACTTGAGGTGTACGGGAAGTCTCTGCCGGTTGCGGCCGCGCTTCGTGGTTTCATTGGCCCCCCAATGTGGTTCTACGGCAAAGCACTTTGTTCGATCCCAGTGAACAACAGGTCGGCATTGCCAGGGTGCCATCTCGTGAAAGGTGCTCAGGGCGCGTTGTCGACCAGAGCGCCGTTGGTGAGGCGAAGGCGACGGACCTCACGGAGCGTCCTTCAAGCGGATGTGCGCCAGCCACTGCGTGTTCCCTGCTGCTCGACGGTATCGACACAGGCCCCGGGGCTCGTGCTACCCGAGCCCGCCCCGGCGTGACAGTTGATCGGTAATCTCCGACCCTGCGTCGGACCGCGTCACCTCGTCCTTGTACTTCTTGTCGCCATCGCCCTTCGGGTGCACTACGGCCGTCTTGGTGATCACGGAACGGCATCGGCGAGGTGCCCTGGGCCCCATCCCTGCGCAGAGCGTCCACTGATCCGGGTCAAGGCTCTTCGTCTGCCTGTTCGGGGCGTGAGTTGAGGGCCCAGATGCCCCCTTACGTCGACTCGCTGTCTCAAATCCCAAACGACGTGCACTCGACGAAAGTGCTCGAACCTCGGGCGCGCGTCTAGAGAAACCCCAAACGGCGTGCACCCAGCGGTGCGTGGCCTTCGCCTTCTACTGTCCTTCCTGAAGCCAGGGATCACCGGCTCACTCGTCCGCTGGGAGATCCCCCGACCTCAGGAAGGAACCAAGTCGTGCAGTTGAGGCTGATGTACGTGATCACCGCGGTCCTCGCGGCGCTTGTCGCCGCTCTTGTCGGCAGCGTCGTGACCGTTGTCGAGGGAGGGCGTCCCACGGCGGCCTTCAAGACTGGAGCATTGACCTTCGCCGGCTCCTTGACGCTCCTTATGGTGGTCATGGGGGCCCTGGGGGTGGTGGGCTCGTGAGCGACATGAGTGCCCTTGGAGGACACGTGCAGGCCGGGAGTGCCTCCTCGCTCGACGAGGTTCTCGCGAAGGTGCGCCGACACCGCATGCATCTCTCGCGGCTGATGAACGCTCACGACGCGACCCGCCTCGTTCTAGGGTTGCTGTACCTGAGCAGGAAGGCGCACGCCGAGCCCGGCACCGGCGTACCGACATGGGCGTGGTTGATGGGGCAGCCGGCAGGGCGCGGCTCGGGAGTCCGCGCTGCCGTGAGCAAGTGTCTGAGCCACTGGCTTCCCGCAACCGACGAACAGGGTTCTGACGCGGGCACGAGGAGCCTGATGCCCGTTCCGCCCCCTGGTTCCGAAGGACACCTGCACGCTCTCGTCCAGGCCATCGGTTCCATCCAGCGGGTCGGGCCCCTGCTCGACCAGTGCCTCCGTGACCTCTCGGCGGACCAGGCTGAGGGCAGCCGCTACTTCACGCCGGATGACATGGCGCGTCTCATGGTTGGTGCGGCCGTCCCCCGTGACAGGCACAGAGTGCTGGACCCGGTCTGCGGTTCAGGAGGACTGCTCGTCGAGAGCCACCGCTACGTCCGCGAAAACGTCGGGCTGGACCCGACCATGTCTTTGCAGGGAAAGGAGCAGCACGCCCATACCTCACAGGTGGCCCGCATGAACTTCGCGGTACGTGGGATCACGGCTCACGTCTTCCCGCCCGGGGACAGCCTCGCGGATCCCGAACCGGAGCCCCACGACATCATCCTGGCCAACCTCCCCTTCAACCAGCGCGACTGGGCACCCGAGGACAAGACGGAGCGGGACGTCCGCCGGTCGCCTTCCCCGATCCCGGTCGATCCCAGGTGGCCGGAGGAGTCTCCGTCCAAAGGATCCGCCAACTCCGCGTGGATTCAGCACATCGCGCACGCGCTGGCTCCGGCCGGACGTGCCGTCTTCCTGATGGCCGACAGCGTGGCCAACAGCAGACAGCCCGTCACCCGAAGGCTTCGCGAGCGCCTCCTGCGTGACGATCTCGTCGAATGCGTGATCGCTCTGCCACCTCGCGTGTTCGGTCACTCCAAAGCCCCCGCCTGTCTGTGGGTGCTCAACAAGGACAAGAGCGCTCGCCCCGGCTGGGGTGCCCGGGACCGCCGTCGGCAGGTGCTGTTCATCAACGCGCGGCGAGCTTTCGAACCGGTCCCGAAGTCGAGAGCGCGGAGGCTGGGCGAGACGAACACGACAGCGGTCCTGGCCACCTTGGCGGCCTGGCGTGGCCTCTCCGAGAACGGTGCTGCGGCCTCGCCGTACGACGACGCCGTCGGCTGGTCCCGAAGCTGCTCCACCAGGGAGATCGCCGACCGCGAGTCCAGTCTGATGCCGACCTCGTACGTCATGGAGCCTCCTGGCCCAGAGCGGGACACACGGAGCCGGGTCGAGCAGCTCAAGCTCGAACTAACCGATCAGTTCCAGCAGATGCGCGCCCTGGAGCTCCAATTGCTGGACGCCTTGGAGGAGATGTGATGGAAGCCAATGCCGACCAGGCCTACTCGGGTAATGCGGCTTGGCAGACGACCTCCATCAACCATGAGCGGGTCCACGGGCGTATTTACACCACTTCCGGTTTCCTCGACGAAGCGGCTGCCGCTCAGACGGCAGGAGTCGTCAGCTCGACGTTCGTCCAGGGCGGCAGGATCCTCTCGCCCAGGGCCGATGAGTGCCGGCCCGGCGAATCCCCGCCTAGCCGGGCAATCCTCAGAGAGGGCGACCTGGCCGTCGTACTCGTCCGACGGGTGGGCGATTCCGCGCTGGTCACCGCCGAGCACGCGGGATGTACAGCGACCAGGTCGATCGGCATCATCCGCGCTGAACCGCACATAGTGCGGTGGCTGCGTATCTGGCTGCAGACACCGACGGCGAAGGCTCGTATCGACGAGGACGTGACGGCACATGTCGAGCCCACCATCAGCCTCGACACCCTCCACCGCATGCTGTTTCCACTGCCTCCGCCAGACGTCATCAACGCGTACCACCGAGCCTTCGGCCTCATCGACGAGATGACCGCCCTCTACCAGGAAACCGCCCGCAAGGCGGTGGAACTGGTCGACGCCCTCCATGACGACTGGGCGGCGACGATTCCGCCGTGGGAGGCACGGCCCCTCGCGAAAGTCGCCAAGTCGGAGACGGGCAAAGGTTCCGAACGCTCGATTCCCCCGTTGCCCACAGAACCCACCACCGACGTAACCGATGCAGTCGCCCCTAAAGATCTCTACGACCTCCCCGTGCCCCATGTCCAGAGGTTCCGTCTGAGCAGTCCGGCGAACGACGGCGAGGCACATCCTCCCGGCACCTTGATGCTGAGCACCCGCTCCGACGGTGCACACATCGCTGTGCCGAGCCGACCGGCAACACCACTCAGAGGCGTCGTGGCCGTACGACCTGCTGAGGACGAAGACGGTTGGTGGCTGCTCCACGAACTCAGGAGCAGGAGCAGCGACATCGCGCGGCTGGCGCAGGGCCAGAACGGGCGGGAAATCTCGGCCCGCGCCCTCAAGCGCCTGGAGGTCACCTGGCCGGACCGGTTCACGCGCACCGATTTCCACGCGATGGCCGATCCCCTGCACACCGCGGCGCGACTCCTGATCGCCAAGATCGCGACGCTGCACACCCTGCGGGACGCGCTCCTGCGCGACATCTCAGCGAAAGCCGGCGTCCTCCGGGAACCTGCAACGATGGCGTGACCAGCTGAGACCCTCAGGTCCCTCACCGCTTCGGCGGCCCATCAATGCCCATCGCTCGCGTCACCACGGGCTACTGCTCGCAGTGTGGTGGCCGCGGTCCGACCAAGCCGAGGTCCGTCAGGACTTGCTGAGCCAGTTCGAAAGGCTGGTTGCGGGGGCCGTGGGGGACGGGGACGGCAGATTCGCATGTTCGAGGGCTACGCCGGCACCAGCGACTCCGGCTTCCGCGATGAGGTCGAAGCCGAGCAAGCCCTCGCCCGTGGCCAGTTGCTCGCCGAGCTGGGTGCCGACGAAGACCGACCGACGCTGGCTGGGCCGGCCGGGGCCGAGGCCGAAGCCCGGCTCGCCGAATTCGCCCGGCACACCGTCTTCGACGGCCAGGTCGTCACTGACGAAGCCCGCCTGCGCCGCATCGTGGCCCGCCACGACCCGCACGTGTACCTGGGGACCTTCGGCACCTGCGTCTACAACCCCGACCGCGCCCTGTGCCGCACGTCGAACGACCCCGGCGCCGGCCAGCCCGTCCTGGCCGACTGCCAGCCCCTGGCCTGCCGAAACACCGCCCTCACGCCTGCCAATCGCCAGGCGTTGAACGGCCACCTGACCAAGCTGGAGGAGGCCCTGGCCAACCGCGACCGCCTCGCTCCCTATGTCCGCCATCGCCCGGAGGAACAGCACCGTGAAACGGCCGCGTTCCTCGCTCGCCACGCCCCGGAGCCCGCCGAGTGAAACGTGCCCTGCCCGACGCCGACACCGTCAAAGCCGCCATCGACACCGTCCTCGAAGAGGCAGCCACCAGAGGACACCGCCCGACCGTCACCGCCATCGAGCGGCGCCTCGGCATCCCCCACGCCACCTTCCACCGCCACTACGCAGACCTGATCGACACCTACTTCCGGCCCCACGTTCCTGCGACCACCCCAACCACGGCCCAGGCGCAATCCTCCGAGCCGGACGAGCGGCGGGAGGCGAATCTAGCCCGACTGCGGAAGGAGAAGACCGAGTTACGCCGCACCCTCACCCTCTACGAGGAGGCCATCCGCCAACTCGCCATCGAGAACGAGGCCCTGCGCACCGGCGCCACCGTCATCCCCCTTCAAGGCTGGCACCGGCGCACCTCGCCGCCATCCTCCTGAACTGGGCCCGTGCGAGGGCAGGGCTCAGCGAGCGCGCGAGGGCCTTACGGCGGAGATGTGACGGTGTGGCCCTGACACCTCCGATTCAGCCGATGCTCGCCGAGGCGCGTCGTGAGCTACCCCCGGACGGGGCACGGAGAGGGGCGCGGGAGGGACGCCATTTGACCGGACGGTGCCTCCGCTTTACTGTGGAAGCAGTGCGGAGGCAGCCTCCGTATTATGGAAGAGCGAGGAGGGCGTATGAGTGCCGGTACCCAGCAGGGGCGCAAGCCCCGTGCGGATGTCCAGCGCAACCGTGCGGCCCTCCTGGACGCGGCGCAGCGTCACTTCCTGAAATACGGGGTCGGTACGTCCCTGGAGGCGGTGGCCAAGGAGGCGGGCGTCGGGCCCGGCACCTTGTACCGGCACTTTCCCACCCGGGAAGCGCTGCTGGCGGCCGTTCTGCAGACGCGCTCCGAGGAGTTGGTGGCCCGCCAGGCGGAGATCACGCAGCTCGGCGACACCTACAAGGCGCTGGAGCAGTGGCTGCGTGCGCTGGAGGAGTACTTCAGCGCGTTCAGTGGACTGCCGGAGCCGCTCATGGCCGCGGCCAGGGCGCAGGATCCGGACAACCCGCTCACGCTCCCCTGTGACACGGTCATCACCGCCACCGAGGAGTACGTACAGGCCGCTCAGCGGACGGGGCATGTGCGCGCGTCGGTGAAGGGGTACGACCTGTTCCTCGCGGCCATCTCCGTGGCCTGGCTCAAGGGTACCGGCGCCGTCGACGAGGACTCGCTGGACCGGCTCCGCGTCCTGACCGCGAACGGCTACGGCCAGGCGTAAGGCCGCAGCCCGCCTTCTTTAGCACCGACGATTCGGCGTCCGTTGCCGCACCGTCATCACCTCACGCTGCCCTGAGGGCAGTGCAACCTTCCAAGGGACAATTCATGAAAATCACTGTTATAGGTGCTGGTGCGATCGGCGGCAACCTCGCCCGCAAGCTCGCCGTGGCCGGTCACGACGTACAGGTCGCGGACGCCCGCGGCCCCGAGGCCGTGCCGAGCGAGGTCGTGGAGGCCGGTGCCCGCCCCGTTGTCCTGAACGCCGCCGTTCAGGAGCGCGATGTCGTCATCCTGTCGATCCCCTTCGACCGGGTCCCCGAGCTGGCCGATCTGTTCGCCGACGTTCCGGCCGAGACGGTGGTCATCGACACCTCGAACTACTACCCGCACCTCAACGGCCGCATCGAGGAGGTCGACAACGGGCAGGTGGAGACCGTCCGCAACGCCGAGAAGCTGGGCCGCCCCCTGGTCAAGGCGTGGAACGCGGCCCTGGCCGAGACCCAGCGTTCCAAGGGGCTGCCGGCGGGCAAGCCCGGACGGATCGCCATCCCTGTGGCGGCCGACTCCGACGAGGCGCGCAAGGTCGCCATGCAGCTCGTCGACGACACCGGCTTCGACCCGTACGACGCCGGTGTGCTCGCCGACTCCTGGCGCCAGCAGCCCATGGGCCCCGCCTACTGCACCGAGCTGACCCTCGACGAGCTCGGTCCGGCCCTGGCCAGGGCCGACCGCGTCAAGGACGCGGCCGTCCGCGACTCCATGTTCGAGCGTTTCACGGCCCTCGGCGACGCGCCCACCCATGAGGACGTCGTGGAGATGAACCGCGCCGCCCACCGCTGAACCACCCGCGCCCTCCTGCCGACATCCCCTCCGCTGCTGCACAAAAGGAACGTGAGAATCATGCAGTCCTGGCGATTCAACGGCACCGGCAAACCTCTGGTCCTCGAAGAAGTGGAAGTGCCGCACGCCGGGCCGGGCGAGGTCGTCGTCGACATCAAGGCCGCCGGCCTG
Organism: Streptomyces collinus; assembly: GCF_031348265.1. Classification (NCBI taxonomy): domain Bacteria; kingdom Bacillati; phylum Actinomycetota; class Actinomycetes; order Kitasatosporales; family Streptomycetaceae; genus Streptomyces; species Streptomyces collinus. The sequence continues at coordinate 4,819,084 of NZ_CP133771.1, forward strand.
TGCCACTCCGATGTGAGCGCACTCGACGACCCGGAGTGGATGGCGTCGTTCCCGCGCCTACCGATGACCCTCGGCCATGGGAATGCGGGCGTCATCAGCGAGGTGGTCCCGGGCATGGGCCACTGGAGGGTCGGCGACCGCGTCGGCCTTGCACCGCTGATGCCCGACGGCGACGCCATCGGCTACGGCGCCTGGGACGGCGGCTACGGGCCCAAGGTCCGCGCCACCGACGCCAACCTCGTACGGCTGCCGAATGAGCTCTCCTTCGAGAGGGGCGCGATGGCCACCGACGCCGGCCTCACCTCGTATCACGCGATGGTCACCCGTGGCGGCGCCCAGGCCGGCATGCGGATCGGGGTGATCGGACTCGGCGGGCTCGGCTACATCGGCGCGCGCATCGCCGTGCTGCTGGGCGCACAGGTGTACGCGGCCGACGTCAACCCGGCAACCCGGCTGCTCGCCGACGAGATCGGCCTGGCCGGCGTCGCCGAATCGATCACCGAGTTCACGGACAAGGACCTGCAACTGATCGTGGACTACGCGGGGTTCGGCACCACCACCGCCCAGGCGGTCGAGACGCTCGCCGCGTCCGGGACGCTCGTACAGGTCGGCCTGGGGCGTACGCAGTCCACGGTCGACACCAAGACGATCGTCTTCAAGCAGCTGCAGATCCTCGGCTCGCTCTCGGGCACCCAGCAGGACCTCACCGAGCTGTACGCCCTGATGCGCGGCGGCGACCTCAACCCGCCGATCAACCGGATCACCCCGGACGAGATCCCCGACGGCCTGGAGCGCCTACGCAAGGGCGGGGTCGTCGGCCGCATCATCGCCCGCTACGAGAACTGACCCCACCCCTGCCCGGGCATTTGCAGGAGGAACGATCATGGCGAGCAGCCGCCAGATGCTTCTGGCCATGCAGTTCACCAGCGGCTACGGAGCCGAGCCCGGCGCATGGCGGCTGCCCGGCGCGAACCTGTCCAGCTACACCGACATGGACCAGTTCGTGCGCTACGCCCAGGCCGCCGAGCGCGGCAAGATCCAGCTGCTGTTCATCGCGGACACCCCGGTCCTGGACGTGGACCTCGAAGACCAGACCCCGCACCACCCCATCGACCCGCTCCTCGTCCTCACCGGATAGCCCGCGAGACCGAGCGGATCGGCCTGGTCGCCACCGCCTCCACCACCTTCAACGAGCCCTACACACAACCCTGACGGCGCCAGTCGCGCTCTGCTGCGCCACGGCGCGTTCTCCGCGCCCGCGGGCCAATGGTCTGGCCGGCGGTCGCGGCATCCTCTCCGTCAGCGCCGTGGTCGCCGACACCGACGCCGAGGCGCGGCGGCTGAACTGGTCCAGGACCGCCCTGATGGCACGCCTGGCCCGGCAAGGGAGCGCGGCGCAGGTTCCCACGGTCGAGGAAGCCGACCGGGAACTCAGCCAGGACCAGAAGGACACCCCCACCGTCATCACAGACGGCCGCTGGCCCCGCCAGCTCGCCGGCAGCCCGCAGACCGTACGGGATCAGCTGGAGCAGATGACCAAGGCCACCGGCGTCGAGGAAGTCATGGTTCAGGACATCATCGCGGACCCCGAAGCCCGGTCGCACTCGCGAGCCCTGCTGGCCCAGGCACTCGACGTCACCCCCGCCTCACCAGCCAGGTCACCCAGCTGATCCGGCTGCTGCCCGCTCACCGTCGCTCGGCTGACAAGCGCAAAGCGCCACCCGGCGATACGTGTACGGCGATGCCGCAACAACGCAACTGAACACTCTCGAAAGGGATCCGCTTTGCCCGCCACCGCCTCGTTCTTCACCGATCTCGTGCGGACCCGGCACTCCCCCCGGCAGTTCCTGCCCACTCCGCTGCCCGCCATGGACATCCGCGGCATTCTGGAAGACGCGCAGACAGCCCCCTCGAACAGCAACACCCAGCCGTGGCACGTCCACATCATCTCCGGCGCGGCACGGGACACATTGAGCAATGAGCTCCTCAAAGCGTACGAGGAAGACCAGACCTCCCCCGACTTCACCTCCGACTACGGCGAAGGCATCTACCGGGAACGGTCGCACCAGCACGCGGCCATCGTCTACGGAGCCCGTGGCGTCGAACGCTCGGACCGGGAGGGCAGGACAGAGGTCATCCGCGAGAACCTGAGGTTCTACGGAGCGCCCCACGTCGCCCTCCTCTTCATGCCGGTGCTCGGCGACGGAGTGCGAACAGCCGGAGACATCGGCATGTACGCCCAGAACTTCCTGCTCTCGCTGACCGCACGCGGATACCGCGGCATCCCACAGGCCGTCCTCGGCGTCTACGCCGACACAGTCCGCAAATCCCTCGGCGTAGACGACGAGCTCAAGCTGCTCTTCGGAATCGCCTTCGGCATCGGCGATCAGACATCACCCATGCACGACATCAACATGGGACGCATCCCACTGCAGCAAAGCGTGGTCGTGCACGACACCCCCGGCGTCCTCGACAACCGCTAGCCCCAAATCGGCGGCTCGGGCTGCTCCTGCTGTTCGTGAACACTTGGCGCTCTCTACGCAGCCCAGACGCTGACCTGACACGACACCACCCGGCGTGGTGCCACGTAGCGACTGGGACGCCGAGGCCGGTGAACGGGCCACGGACACGGAGCAGTTCATGCGGACAATGGACAAGATCGAACCCTGTCCATAACTGCGGAACTCTGCCCTGACTTCGGCGAGGCATCCCTCCCGGAACGGTGTCCGGATGTCATTGGGATTCCCCCGGGCCACGCCGGTGGACGTACTCGATGTCGGCCTTGGCCAGAACCTCCCCGAGGCGGGTTGTACTGAAGCCCTTCTTGATGCCCGGAGCTGTCGAGCAGTGGCGACGCACGAAGATCTTCTCCCAGGTTTCTCCCAAACGATCACCGGAGATGCAGGAAGGGCCTGACCCGCGATGCGGATCAGGCCCTTGACCTGGTGTTTCTCTGTCGGGGTGGCGGGATTTGAACCCACGACCTCTTCGTCCCGAAGCAACTTGGGCGTGCGGCTGGCCTTGGACCGATGGGCCTCTCATCTGCTGCGATGGTCCGCAGGTGTGCGCGGTCGTCCGCCGCTGTTCGCGGGCGTTGTCACGCAGTTAGACACTCAGGGTCCTTCGGGTTCCGGCTGCTCACCGCCGGGGATGGTCGCGCCGCAGCTGAGCGCTTGCGCCTATCGGTTGATCGGGATCTCGTAGACGATCTCGCAGTGAGCGGCGGGCACGACGATGTCCGCTGTCTCGACGGGGCGCCCGTCGTCGCTGTAGTACGTCCGCCGGATGTGCGTGACGAGCGCGGCCTTCTGGATGCCCAGAAGTGAGGCCTCTTCGGCGGTCGCCTGTCGTGGCTCGGGCTGCTCCACGGCGTGGCTCACAGTGACGCCGATCGCGGCCAGGCGGTTCACGACACCGGCCCCGGCGTGCGGGCCTCCCTCAGGAAGAACGACGAGCGTGCCCGCGGTGAGGTCGTACGGCTCCCAACTCGTCGACAGCTGCACCGGCCTGCCGTCGGCGAGGAACTCGTACGTGGTTCGGACGCACAGGTCACCCTCGACGATTCCGAGTCGGGCGGCGATGTCGGCCGGGGCCGGCACTTTGGCGTCGGTCCTGCTCTCCCAGTCGCCTTGCTTGCCCAGGGCCTTCATATCTGCACGGAACGGCGACTTCTCGGGCTGCTCGCGCGCGGACGACCGGACGATACGTACCCGTTGCCGGGGCTCGGCGACGTAGGTCCCCGATCCGGCGCGGCCTTCCAGCACGCCCTGCGAGATCAGCAGCTCCTGCGCCCGACGGACCACGTTCTCGCCCACGCCGTACTCCTGGCCGATCTGAGCGCGCGACGGCAGGCGGTCCCCCGGCTCCCACACGTGCTCCGCGATCCGCCGCCGGAGTTCGTCGGCGATGCGGAGGTAGGGTGGCTGCTCAGACATATGGAAAATCTAGTCCACTAGCTCTAATCTAGTTAACTAGCTTCACTCAAAGTGATCGCCGGTTAACGGAGGCTGCCCTGTGCCCGCTTCGGGAGTCCGCGCGGCAGCCATCGCTGCCCGACTGTCCGCCCTCGGGCTTCCTGCGCGTTTGGAGGAGCACGACCGGCATACCTCGGTCGAGGCGGAGGTGCCTGAATCACTCCCCGCCGACTTATGGCGGGAGGTTCTGAAGGCTGTGGCTGAGGCCGACAGGTTCGGACTCCTCGCCACCAGCCTGAACGACCGCACCCTCTGGGCGGTCGTACGCAAAGCGGTCCCCACAACGGGCGATGCCGGGGGACCGGGCCATCAGCGATAGGAGCTGACCAGCGTGCTCAACCGTATCCGCCGTGCCGCCTCGCTCACCAGAGTGCGGTACTTCCCAAGGGGCAGGCACCGCCGCCCCTTACGGCCGTCTCGGCCGACACGTGTTTCCGCTTCTGCTGCATCCGCTGACGAGTCGACGGTCGTCCTGGACCCCGCTCTCGACGGAGCGGGTCACTGGCATCCGCTCCGGGGTGAGGACACCGCACTTGTCCGCCCGTACGTTCTGGCTCACGAAGAACGCGTGCGACGGCACCCGACGGTTGTCATCGCTCCCCAGCTGCCGACCGACACCTGGTCGGCTCTCCTGGGGGTCCACTGATGCCCTCGCAGCGACAGACTCTTGGCACGGACACCTCGTACCGCTCGACTGCCTGCCGGATCGGCACGCACCACGCCTGCGCGGAGTCCTCCCCGGAATCGGCGCCGGTCGACCTGCCCTTGATCTACGAGGCCTGCGACTGTCTGTGTCACTCGGCGCCTGGTCAGTCTGGGCCCACCGGCACGCCGGCACCGAACGCCCAGATCACCGAGAGGCTCACGCAGGGATGACGGCACAGGACGAACTGAGGCTTCTCCCGTGGGCGGGGCCGGATGGCAAACCGTGCTACTTGAGCACCGATGACCAAGGCGGTTACGTCTCCCGCCTGGCGGACCACATCGAGGCGTTCCAACTCGGCATGGCGTCTCAACTGCTGGAGCACTCGCGTCAGGTACTCGACGACGAGACCGAAGACTTGGAGGAGTTGCACCTTCTCACCGCCCAGTTGACCAGCGCCTTACGAGACGTATTGCGCGTAGCAAACAGCCGTGGACGGGGACCGGTCCGCGCTGGACCTCCCTGAAGGAACTGAACAACAGCGATTGATAGTGCGGCAGGGAGCCTCGGAACGGTCCGGGCTCCCTGTTTTCGTGCGGCGTGCGATGTGCAACGGCAGCACGCATTCCAGGCATCACATCGCCTTGAGAGACTCCGTGGCTGCGCGGGACTGGGGTAGGTCAGCCAGAGTCACCGCCCGTGCTCGCTGGAGACAGGCGTTCTACGTTCCGCCCGGTCGCCCAAAGGACGGACGATCTCTCCTTTTGCTGGCAAGCGGACTGCTGCGGGGCCATACTGTCTCACCGGAACGCCGATTCTTCTGGGGGTGGCTTCAGTTGGGGAACACGGGGCGCAAGAAGACCGTCGCTTTCTATGAGATCGTCAGGCCCAAAGAAGCGGGAGACCCCAGGTTTGAGCACCTCGATTGGCCGAGAGTTCTAAGAAATCTTGGACGGATCGAGATGCGTCAGCGTCGATACACGCATGGCGCCGATGTGTACGTTGGTGACCCCATATCGGTGCAGGGGCGCCAACACCTCGTACTCGCGAGGCTTCGGGATGGTGATATCCAACAGATCGACTGGGAACACAATCACATCTCTGACTTGAGGCTCGACGGAAACCGCAGCGTGGTCGACACCACGATCATCTGCTTCCTGCCATTCGGTAACGTGATCGGTGTAATTCAAGGAAGCGCTTCCGCCCCTCGACCAACAGCCTTACAGCGCTGGCTAAATGCCATGAATGTGGTCAACGAAGACTTGGCCGTCATGCCCTTGGTGGGGAAAAAGGCGTGGGAGAAATTGAACAACGCCGAGGCGGTCAACCTTTTCGAAATGCGACTCCGGCCCGGGCAGATGATGTTCCCTTCAGACGCAGAAGGTCTCGGGGATTTCTCACGGCAGGCGCACAAGCGCAACCCTGATGCGTTAATCACGCTAGCAATGAAGATCCCCAAGCGGCGCGGATTCGGGCGTGACACATCCCGCTCGCGCGGAGAACGGCGGCTGCGTGAGGATGTTCAACATTTCATCTCAGACTTCGGCAGCTTGGTTGGGCCTGATGGAGCAGTAGACAGAGCAATTGCGCATGTGACTCTGTCGGCTTCAGATGGATCACTCATAGAGGACCAAATCAACTTCGTATCTGACCACATCACTGCGCAGAAGCCGGTGTTCCTGCGTCGGAGCGAAGGGCAAGCTCCCTGGTATGAGGCCGCTGTGCATGCGGTCCTCGACGTTGCTGCGGCCCACGAGGCCGAGCTCCGCGACGCTGTCAGACCCGTGCCTTAGGCTCTCACTAGCCGAAGGGGGCAGTGATGGTCAGCGGGGTTCAACTAACTCGGAGAGCTCACAATCGGTGGAGCGAACACCCCTCCACCGATTGGATAGGCGCAGCAGTTTGTGTAGTGGTGCTCGGCTTATGGCAGCGCAGCCACATTCTTACTGACCACTCCGTTGATCAACGCATGAGCGTTTATGCGACAGTTGCGTCTGTGGCGGCGATTGTCGGCGGTTTCGGAACCGCTGCAATTAGCCAGTATGCGACAAGTTCCGGTCGGCGAATGACATTCCTACGGGAACGCTTTGGTGAGAGTCTTCGTCGAAACTGGGTGAGCATCCTGACGTCGATGACCGCAGTATCTGCCGGTTGTTTGGCGACCATGCTAGGCGATACGGGGAAAACGATCGGCTGGCAGGGGTGGATGGTAGAATTCCTGCTCTTTTTAGGGCTTCTTCGTGCGGTGCGATTGATCTGGCTATTCCGCCTCCTTATCGACGTATCCGATCACGACGGCACAGTCGCCGCAAGGAACGAGCCAGTGAGGATCATTGACCCGGAGAACGATTAGCCTGCGGAGCCGCTCGACATAGTTTGCTAGTGTGCGAGCTAGTTGGTTTCAGCGCGGCTGGGCAGCCTCGACATAGGGTCCCTCTGCCCGACACGGGATCTCGACTGTTCAAACGGATGCGCGGCTCGTCTAACATCGAAATTAGGCACTCGTGCCGCCTGACCTCGTCGGATCCGTCGCGGGCACCTCCCTACTCTTCCCGCCTGCCATCTCGTAGAAGAAGCCAGGCACACCGAAGACAATCAGTGGAATGGCGAGCACCCACCACCACAGGTTAGAACCCCCGGCAAGGGCCGCCCAACTCCCGAGGGCGATGCCCACTCCACCGAGAATTAGCCCCAGAATTACGGAAAACGAGTCTCGACGGAACGTGTCCTCGTGCTTGCACGTCTCCGCGTACTTTTTTGCTGTGGCGTCGAGTTGAATCAGTAGCGCCTCCTTGGCTGCTGACCCGGCAGGCAGTGCTTCCGAGGCTTCGATCTCAGCCTTCAGTCGCTCCATAATCTTGTCTGACCTTGTACGACGTCCCAGACGAGCCCCGAAGAACCCAGTAATCAGCGCAATCACAACGGGCGAAAAGGCTGTAACTACCTCGGTGACTGTGTCCTTCAAAGTCGCCCCCATCCTGTAGCGGTATGCGCCTACGCTACAGACTCCAGTTCGCACTTTTAGTAGCAAGGGCGTCGGACGAGCCCAGTCGATGATCTTGGGAACCGCCGTAGCAGCGACGTCGCCGTGGATCCCAACCCCACCGCCCTCGCGTGTGAGTAGGTGATGGCTCCTGGCCTGGGCATTTGGTCGGCGCCGTCGGCTTGTCTGGCTCGTCTGGCTTCCCGGTGTTCGCTGCCGTCTCCCGCCTGGTTGGGCACGGCTGGGGCACAGCGTCAGCAGACGGTGTCGGTGGTTCTCGATACGCTCGCCGAAGTCTTGGAATGGGGGAGTTGAGATGATGAGCTGGTTGGCGACATTGGTAGCGGCTCTTATTGGTGGCATGAGCGGCGGATTTCTGGCGCCTTGGGCTAAGGCTCGGTTTGATCGCCGTCACGAACGGCACCAGGCCTTCGATCGGGCCATTACTGCGGTCAAAGCTGTCTTGTACGCGTACACGGCCCCCAGTCATGTTGATCGCAGTCATATCGGTGACAGCACATATGCGCAGGAGTTTGCGGATCAGCTTCTGACTCGACGCGTGGAACGATTCTTCGAGGCGACCTACGGGATGCGCCAGGCGATAGCCGAGCTTGAGCCTCACTACAAAGTGGTTTGGAACCCTGACCAGTTCCAACTTACGGAGGAAGAACTGAAACACCTGGTCGACCAGCTCAAGATGGCAAGGTAGCGGGATGCCGTCCCGCATCCGCCCACCACTCACCCCAGCTCCCATCCCGTCTGCCGTCGACCCACACACCGTGGAGCGGGCGTGGTTCATGGCGTCCAGGTGGAGCGCGCCACTGTACGAACGACCTGGACGCCATGGGCCGCGTCTGCTCGGCTCTGCCTGGGTCGATGGCAGGCGGGATGGGAGCTCCCCGCGCACGCCACTACTCCGGCCGGCACTCGCAAGCGGCGCCTCCTCCATCTCGGAGCCTGAGCGCCCCCGCCGGAGGCATGCTTTGAGCGTTTGCCGCGCTTCGCGGTTCTCGACTCATGGCCCGGCCTGTTTCACATGTGGGCGCGCGTCGGCGCAGCCCGGGCGGAGCGGGCCGAAGGCAGGAGCGGCGCCCGGAGCGGAGCCGGGAAGCGCGCCCGGCGGAGCGGAGCGCAGCCGGGGCTTGATGAACGTAGGGAAACTCTTACCGCGCTGGACTGATCAGTACTGACTCATGGGCGCTGACGCTCACCTACTCACGTGAGTAGGTCCCGGCTACAGTTGTGCTGGCCGACATAGCAGGACGACAGGAGCGTGCTCGCCGGATGGGACCGAAGTCGGAGCGGGTCTACCGCACGATTCGTGAGTGGATCGCTGAGGGCAGGTACTCGCCGGGCTCCAAGCTTCCGTCCGAACGGACCCTGTCGGAGGGCCTGGAGATCGGCCGCACGGCCCTGCGTCAAGTGCTGGCCAAGCTGGTTGCCGAGGGCGTCGTCGAGGTACACGGCCGTAGTTCGTACCGAGTGCCGGATCGATCCGTGACCACAGAAGCGCCGGCGGATGTCGAGCCATGGCAGATCCACGGTGAGCGGACGCTGTATGACAACCGGTGGGTGAAGCTGAGCCTCGTCGATGTCGAGCCGCCCGGCGTCGACCGCTTCGAGCACCATGTGGTCAAGCTTCACCATGTGGCCATCGCTGCCGTCATCGACGACCAAGACCGTGTGCTCATGATGTGGCGGTACCGCTTCGTCCCTGATGCCTTCGGCTGGGAGCTGCCGGGTGGCATCGTCGACCAGGGGGAAGACCCTCTTCAGACGGCCCTGCGTGAGGTCGAGGAAGAGACCGGGTGGCGGCCGAACGCCCTGGAGCACGTGGTCACTTACCAGCCCATGGTCGGCATGGTCGACTCGCCTCACGACATCTTCGTCGGTGAGGGAGCGAAGCTCGTGGGGGAGCCGACCGACCTGGAAGAGGCGGGGCATATCGCCTGGGTGCCGCTGTCTGACATTCCGGGCCTGATGGTTCGTGGCGAGCTGATGGGGTCCGGCACGTTGGTCGCCCTTCTCCATGTGCTCGCTTCACGAGGGTCCGGCGCCTCGCCTACAAGCGCTGCGTGAGCTGCTCTATCCGGCGCCTGTGACGTACTGACTTGGTCCGGCTCGCCATGAGCCGGGCTTGCCGCAGGTGCTTTCGGGCTTGGTCGTGCTCCCCGCGGGCCAGGTGGGCTTGGGCCAAGTCGCAGTGGAGTCCCGCCGACGCTCTGACGAACGTGGGGTCGGTCGTCTCCAGTGCGGCATACAGGTTGTCCACGGCTTCGCCGTCGCCGATGAGAGCGAGTGCGTTGCCGCGCCACCTGGTGAGGTGGCCTTCGTTCAGGAAGATGCTCAGCATGTCCGGATCGCGGGCTTCATCTCCTGCGGGCAGGTGACGTATCGCATGGTCGAGGGCCCGTCGGCAGTCTTCTTGGAGCCCAGCTCGGGCGCAGATTTCCGCTTCGGCTGCGTGCAGCCACGCCTTGAGGCGAGGGGACATGCCCGGTCCTCCGAGACGTTGTGCTTCTCGAACCAGGTGCACCGCCATTTCGGGGCGCCCGGCGTCGCAGAGCACGTATGCCTGCTCGGCGGTGGCGTGGGCGAGGTACATCGGTTCCTCGGCCTCTTGGGCGGCGCGCTTGCCCAGCTCGTAGTGACGCCAGGCTCGTTCGACGGCTCCGACGTCAAGGGCCTGCCAGGCTGCGAGGGTTGCCGCACCGGTCAGGGCCAGGGCGACCGGGCGTCGGGTCTCCGGGAGTACGGCGAAGGTGAGGGCGTCTTCCAGCCGCGTCAGGTGGGCTGTCATCTGGTCGACCAGGCTTGCGGCGCCCATCTGGCGGTCGATGGTGCGGAGCAGTTCAGTCTGGTCCATGAACGTCTTCACCATGGTCAGGCTGACGTTCCGCGCCTCGTCGATCCGGTCTATCAGCTCGTCGTAGCCGTCCGCCGTCGCGGGTGCCGGCGGCTGCGCTCCGCCTCCGAGTTCGACGTCGGTGAGGCCGAGGAGGGCACGGAGGATCTTGGCGTAGTAGCTGGAGATCGTTCGTCGGCCGTTCTCCCATTCCGAGACGTACACTCGCAAACTCGCGGTTGAGGCGACGGTGAGCATGTGCTGACGTGCATGGCGCTCGATCTCCCGCACCAGATGCTCTTGCGACCAGGTCCGTGCCGTTCGTGCTGCCCTGAGTCCACTCATGCGCTACTGCCGTTCCTCCTGGGGTTGTTGAGCCGTAACAGCAGGATGCCTCACATCAGGGCAGGTAGGGAGGGGTTAACCGGTCGGGTGTTAACCCCTGTTGTCTACCGGGACGTTGCCTGGCGCGCTTTCCTGGAACCGTCGCAGTCAGGCGAGTTGAGGTGCCGGGCCCGCGACAGCGCTTGACATCTGGTGCGCACCAGATGCAACCTTCTGGTGCGCACCAGTTGGTGCGCGAAGTGCTCCGCGGCTTTGCTGCGGCATTCCATCCACGTTCACAGGAGCGGCGACCCACCGCCAAGCAAGTACGCCGCTCCCACCCCTCTCAAGGGAGTTCCATCATGCGTCAGATTCCCGTAGACACGTCCACCGCGACTGTGATGGTCGCTAAGGCTCCGCAGCCCAAGGTGCGTGACCGTCGTACCGGCGAGATCGCCACCGACGCCGACGGCGTCAAGCTGATGACCGTCGACGTGATGTTCGCCGCCAACGACGAAGTCGAGATCCTCTCCGTCGCCGTCCCGGAGCCCGGTATTTCCAGTGACCTGGCCATGGGCACCCCGGTGGCCCTGACGGGTCTGATCGCCCGGCCGTGGGAGAACGAGTTCAACGGGCAGAAGCGGCACGGCATCGCCTTCCGCGCGGTCGCCGTCACCTCGCTGGCCGCCACCGGCTCGGCATCCGAGGCGGCCTGATCATGACCTGGTTCATGGTCGCTGTGGTTGTGGTCGTCGTCGCTGCGGGTCTTCTGCGGTGGCGGCGCCCCGCCTGGTACTGGCTGGCCTTCGGCGTCGTCCTCGCCACGGTGCGGGTACTGGTCCGGTACTCCTCGGTCATGGAGGCCTGCGGGCTGACGGTTCCCCCCTCGCGCTGGCGGCTGGCGCTGGCCCGGGTGGCCAACCGGCCGGTGCCGGAGTCCCGCGCGCCGCGCATCCTGCGTCTGCGCCCGACCCGCACCGGTCTCGTCCTGCGGCTCAAGCTCCGTCCCGGACAGGACGCCTTCGACGTGGCGTCCGCGACGGACCGGCTGCGGCACTCCTTCGGGATGTACGGCGTGAACTCCCGAGAGGTGCGCTCCGGTGTCGTTGAGGTGCGGATGACCGGCTATGACGTGCTCAAGCAGGTCCAGATGCCTGCCAAGACCGACACGCGCCCGATGCGGGTTCCTGTCGCGCTGCGGGAGGACGGCTCGGTGCACTATCGCGACTATCGCGCCGTTCCCCATGGCCTGACCCTCGGGGCCACGGAGTCCGGCAAGTCCGTCTACCAGCGCAACCTGGTCGCCGGTCTCGCCCCGATGGACGTCGCCCTGGTCGGCATCGACTGCAAGCAAGGCGTCGAACTGTTCCCCCTCGCCCGCCGCTTCTCCGCCCTCGCCGACAACCCCGACACCGCCCTGGAACTGCTCGAAGCGCTGGTGTCCCACATGGAAGAGGTCTACCAACTGATCCGGGCCGAGCAGCGCATCAGTGTCGCCGTGCCGGATGCGGAGATCGCCGCCGACATCTGGGACCTGCCCGAAGACATCCGCCCCGTACCGGTCGTGGTCTTGGTCGACGAGGTCGCCGAACTCGCCCTGTTCGCCAGCAAGGAGGAGGAGAAGCGCCGGGACCGGATCATCACCGCCCTGGTTCGCCTCGCTCAGCTCGGCCGCGCGGCCGGGATCTACCTGGAGATCTGCGGGCAGCGTTTCGGCTCCGAACTCGGCAAGGGCATCACCATGCTCCGCGCCCAGCTCACCGGCCGCACCGCCCACCGCGTCAACGACGAAACCTCCGCCAACATGGCCTTCGGCGACATCTCCCCGGACGCCGTCCTGGCCGCCATCCAGATACCCGCCGAGACACGCGGGCTGGCCATTGCCGGGGACTCGACCGGTGGCTGGCACCGCATCCGGGCCCCGCACACCTCGCTGCGCCAGGCCGTGAACACCTGCAACAAGTACGCCGACCGCACCCCCGACGTGCCCGCCCTGGCCCCGTTCCGGCCCGCGGTCGCCGCGCTGCCCTCGGCCCGGGTGCCGCTGTCCAAGACAGCCCCCGCCACCGCCTGACCTTCCCCACTTCATCGGTCGGCGTGACCGCTTCGCGCCAGGTCCCTACCCCCGCCATGCCACTCACAGGAAGGAGCCGTGATGGCCCGCCCCGCTCTCCGTATCGACGCCGTCCTGGTCCAGGCCGTCATCGCCGGGGCGCTGTCCTTCGCCCACCTCCACGACCTGGCCGCCGCTGCCGGACAGGACGGCTGGAAAGCCTGGGCCTACCCGATCAGCGTCGACCTGCTCCTGGTCGCTGCCTGGCGGCGGCTCCGCTCCGACGGGCCGTCCCGGCTGGCCTGGTGCTGGTTCGTGATCGCCCTGGTCGCCTCCCTCGGCGCCAACGTCGCCACCGCCGGACTCCTCGACCTGACCGACGTCCCGGCCTGGCTGCGCATCCTCGTCGCCGCCTGGCCCGCCCTGGCCTTCATGGGCGGCACCCTCCTTGCCCACTCCGCCACAGAGCAGGTGCCGGAACCGCCGGCACCCGCAGCCCCAGCCACCGAGCCGAACCCCGAGCCGGTCACCGAAACCGAACCTGAGCCTGCGCCGGTCCCGGCAGCCGACGACACCCCGGCCCTCCCGGCCGCCGAGCCCGCCCCGGCCTCGTCGGTCCCGGCCGCGCTGGTCGACCACGCCCGCAAGGTCGCCGACGACCACCACGCCCGCACCGGTACGCCGATCGACACCGACACCCTGCGCGCCCGCCTCGGCGTCCCGCCCCAGCTCGCCGACGCCATCGCCGCCCAACTCACCTGACATCGACGGGAGACACGCCATGACCAGTGACCCGGCCGACCTGACCGCCGCCGAACACCTCGACGCCGCCCGCGAGATGACCGCCGCGAACCGGCCCTACCTCGCGCACCTGCTCGCCGAGGAAGCCGCCCGCCGCACCACCGACCCGGCCACCGCCGACGGTATCCGCGCCGCCTTCCCCAACCCGGCCCCGTCCCGAGAGGAGACCGACTGATGCCCGCCCGCGACCACTTCCACTCCGTGATGCGCATCGGACCCGTGCAGATCGGCACCCACCGCGACCGCAACGGCCGCACCAAGTACGCCGCCGTGTGCACCGCCGACCGCTGCGGCTGGTCCTCCGACTACTCCAGCCAGTCCGCCGCCCAGCTCGCCGCCCGCACCCACCGCTGCCGGGTCCGCTAGGAGGCCTACCGCCATGGAAGTACCGCTCTGGCTCGCGCTGCTCGTCGTCGGCTACCTCGGCGTCAAGCTCATCCGCCCGCCCGCCTGGCTCATCGCCGTCCTGCTGCTCGGCGGCTTCCTCCTCGCCGACAGCGTCCTGGCCCCCGCCATCGACACCTTCGTCAAGTAACCGTCCCCGGAAGGGAGAACCGCTGATGTTCCGTCCGAAGATCCCGACCATGCCCACGCCGACCGGCCAGGTCACACCGCCTGTCGTGGTCGAGCCGACCACCATCGTCCCGGCCGCCCAGACCCCGCCGCCCGCTCCGGTGGCCCCGGCTCCGGCGCCCGTACGGCCGACGGTGCAGCTGACCCCTGGAACCGCTCTCGCCCTCGTCGGTGGCGGCACCGCCGTGGTCCTGGTCGTCGGCGCCGTCCTGGTCTCCATGCTCCTGGCGGTCGCCATCACCGGCGCCTCGGTCGCCGTCTGCGCCGTCGTCCTGCGCTCGCTGCTCGCCTCGGAGATGAAGCGACGCTGACCGGCCCCCGGGCGGCTCCGATACCGCCAAGCATCCGCCGCCCGGGCGCCGTCCCTGTCCGATCCAACGAACCGGAAGGAACCCCCAGCATGACCGACCGCACCGCACCCGTGCCCCGCATCTGCCCGAACTGCGACGGCTTCGCCTCCGCCGCCATCACCACCGGCGGCCGCGACCGGCACGGCCACCTGCAGACGCTCACCGTCGACTGCCGGGCCTGCAACGGTCTGGGCACCGTCCCCGCCCGCCGCGTCCGGGAGGGTGCGCGTGCCTGACATGCTCGACCCGACCACCCTCGGCGACCTGCTGAGGGTGGCTTCGGCCTCCGACTACCACCGCTGGCACGAGCAGATCCGCCGCACCGGCGGCTGCGCCGACCCCATCCACCTCACCGGCTGGACCCTCACCAAGGACAAGACCACCGGCGAAACCCTGCACCACTACGCCACCGCCAACGAGCCCGGCGGACGCCTCCGCGTCGCCTGCGGCAACCGCCGAGCCTCCCGCTGCCCCTCCTGCGCCTGGACCTACGCGGGCGACACCTACCACCTCATCCGTGCGGGCCTGGCCGGAGACGACCGACGCGACATCCCCGCCACCGTCCGGGACCATCCGAGGGTCTTCGCCACCCTCACCGCCCCCTCCTTCGGCCCGGTCCACAACCGGCCCGATCGTGGAGTCTGCCGCTGTGGTGACCACCACGCCGCTGACGATCCCGACCTCGGCACCGCGCTGGACTCGGCCACATACGACTACGCGGGCGCGGTGCTGTTCAACAACCATGCCGGACAGCTCTGGCAGCGCTTCACCAACCGGCTCCGCCGCGAGATCGCCGCCCGCGCCGGCATCACCCAGCGAGAGCTGAGCGAGTGCGCCCGCCTGTCGTATGGCAAGGTCGCCGAGTTCCAGAAGCGCGGCGCCCTGCACTTCCACGCCGTGATCCGCATCGACGGTCCCGACGGACCCGACACCCCGCCGCCGTCCTGGGCCACGGTCGACCTTCTCAGCGACTCGATCCGTGCAGCTGCTGCGCACTCCTACACTTCGGTCTCCGTCCCCGCCGCCGAGGACCAACCGGCCCGCACCTTCCGCTGGGGCACCCAGCTCGACGTCCGGCCCGTGAAGACCTTCGGCGACGGCTCCGACATCACCGAACAGGCCGTCGCCTCCTACGTCGCCAAGTACGCCACCAAAGCCGCCGAGAACACCGGCACGCTCGACCGCCGCATCGGCGAACTCTCCGAACTCGACCGCCACCAAGTCCCCGACCACACCCGCCGCCTCATCCAGGCATGCAAGCAGCTCGACCCGCTCTACCCCGACCGACGGCTGTGGGCCTGGGCTCACATGCTCGGCTTCCGCGGCCACTTCTCCTCCAAGTCCCGCCGCTACTCCACCACCCTCGGTGCCCTCCGCCAGGCCCGCGCCGACTACCGCGCCGCCCAGGAACACGCCGCCCTCGGCCTGGACGACCGCGAGCCCGACACCGTCCTGGTCCTGGCCGACTGGCAGTACGCCGGACACGGCCACACCCCCGGCGAATCCGCCCTCGCCGCCACCATCGCCCGCGACCTCCAACTCAACCGCGAAACCGCCCGCGAAGCCCTACGCGACCAACTCGCCCTGGAAGGAGCCGCAGCATGACCACTGCCACCCCTGAACTGCTGACGGTGTCGGACGTCATGACGCGGCTCAAGGTCGGACGCTCCAAGGTCTACGACCTGATCCGTACGCACCGGCTGGCCTCCATCAAGATCGATGGGGCTCGTCGCATACCTGCCGATGCCGTGCACGACTTCATCCAGCACCAGCTGGAGGAGGCCGCCTGATGACCAAGCGACGCAGCCGCGGCGACGGTGGGCTCCACTGGGACGAGAAGAGACAGCGTTGGATCGCCACGGCGAACCTCGGCTTCGATCCGAGCGGCAAGCGGATCGTGAAGCGGGGGAGTGGCAGGACCAAGACAGAGGCGAAGAACAAGCTCAAGGAGGTGCTGCGGGACCACGAAGACGGTCTTGCGATCGCGCCCACGGGCTACACCGTCGCCGACGCCGTGAACGACTGGCTTGCCTACGGCCTGGCGGGTCGTGACCCGGGCACGGTCGAGACCTGCACCATCCTGAGCCAGAACCATGTGATCCCCGCTCTGGGCGCCCGGAAGCTCCGCGACCTCAGCGCGGAGGATGTCGACCGCTGGCTGGCCGCCAAGGCCAAGACCCTCAGCACCCGCACGCTGCAGTCCGTCCACTCCTGCCTGAACCGCTCGGTCAAGCGGGCCATGGCGCGGGACAAGGTGAAGCGCAACGTCGTCGAGCTGTGCTCCGTGCCACAGGGCCAGGTTGGGCGACCTTCCAAGGCGCTCACCTTGGCCCAGGCCGAGGCGGTGCTCAAGGCGGCCGAGGGGACCTCGATGTACGCGTACATCGTCGTCGCCCTGCTGACCGGTGCCCGCACTGAGGAGCTGCGGGCGCTGACCTGGGACCACGTCTTCCTCAAGGGCAGGCCGGACGCCGATCCGCCGCAGCCCCCGCACATCGCCGTGTGGCGTTCGGTCCGGCGCGGCGGGGACACCAAGACCCGGAAGTCTCGGCGAACGCTCGCTCTGCCGGCGCGTTGCGTCGAGGTCCTGTGGCAGCAGTTCGAGGACCAGGGTTGGGAGCGGCTCGGCGCTGGCGACAGCTGGGAGGAACACGGACTGGTCTTCTCCTCAGCCGTCGGCAAGCCGCTCGACGCGACCAACGTCCGGCGGGCCTTCCGCCAGGCGCTCAAGGACGCCGATGGGATCAACGCCGACGAGTGGACACCGAGGGAGCTCCGGCACAGCTTCGTGTCGCTGCTGTCCGACCGTGGCGTCCCTCTGGAGGAGATCTCCCGTCTTGTCGGCCACTCCGGTACTGCTGTGACTGAGGAGGTCTACCGGAAGCAGATCAGACCAGTGATCCAGACCGGCGCGGTGGTCATGGACGGGATCTTCACTCGCGATCCAAAGCGGTAGTCACGCAGATAGACACGCAGAAAGCAGATCAGCCAGTCTACTCACGTGAGTAGACTGGCTGATCTGGTGTTTCTCTGTCGGGGTGGCGGGATTTGAACCCACGACCTCTTCGTCCCGAACGAAGCGCGCTGCCAAGCTGCGCTACACCCCGATGTCGCTGCTGTCGCGGCGACGACGTTTACTTTAGCCCACCGGTGGCTAGAGACGAAATCCGGTTTTGCCGCGGTGGCGGATGGGGTTCGGGCGGGCGTGGTCGAGGGCCACGAGGAGCACGGCCAGGGCGTAGAAGGCGAGGCCCAGGAGGAGAGTGTTGCCGAGGACGCGCTTGAAGCCGTCCTGGCCGACGTCCAGGAGCGGGTAGAGGTAGCGGTCGGGCGTGCCCGGGAGGATCAGCTCGCCCCGGGTGAGGCAGAAGGCCAGGTAGGCCATGGGGTAGAGGAGCCAGGTGCCGGCCTGGCGGAGGTGCATGCGGCCGGGGGGCGTGAGCAGGAGCCAGTTCAGTACCGCCGCGATCGGCGTCACGGTGTGCAGCACCGCGTGGGAGAGGGCCGGCAGGCCCGTCGGGGCGGAGGCCTCCCCCGTGAGGGAGGAGGGGCTCGCCTCGTTCGCCAGGAGCAGGTGGTGCACCAGGGCCGCGGTGACGACGTAGAGCAGCGTCGCTCCCAGGACCGCGCCCGGCAGCGGCCTGCCGGCCGTCCACGCGCGGCGGGCCGAGAGGGCCATGACCAGCGCCAGCAGCATGTTGCTCTGGATCGTGAAGTGGCTCAGGGCCCGGGGCGGATCGCCGAGGAGCAGTTCGAGCGTCACGCCCCCGGCCGCCGCGAGGGCGACCAGCAGGCGGAAGGCCGCGGCCGCGGGGCGGCGGACCGGGGTGACGACGGCCGTGGCGGGCACGGGGGAGGGCTTCAGTGCCGGCGGGGGCGGGATCGCGGGGAGGCCCGGGATGTCCCGGGGTATCGGGGCGGGCATGCCCCCACGCTGACAGAAGCGGACATAGGGGGCGATGCGGGCGGGGCTGTGTGGGTTACCCGGTACCGACGGTCACGACCGCCCTCAGCCCGGCCCAGGTCAGCCCTGAGCCCTCGGTCCCGCAGCCCTCAGCCCGGCCTCGATCAGCCCTGGGCCCCGGTCCCGATCAGCCCCCAGCCCCAGGCACCGACCAGCTCCTGCCAGTCCCGCCCCAGCCCTCTCCCCTACCTCCGCGCTTCCTCGTCGCGCCCGACCAACGTCAGCAGCGTGGCCTCCGGCGGGCACGCGAACCGCACCGGCGTGTAGCGGTTGGTGCCGCAGCCCGCCGACACGTGCAGGTACGACGTATTGCCCTTCGCCCTGTGCCGGGACAGGCCCTTCACCCGGTCCGTGTCCAGGTCGCAGTTGGTGACCAGGGCGCCGTAGAAGGGGATGCACAGCTGGCCGCCGTGGGTGTGGCCGGCCAGGATCAGGGGGTAGGCGTCGGCCGTGAAGGCGTCCAGGGTGCGCAGGTACGGGGCGTGTACGACGCCCATGGAGAAGTCCGCCGCCTCGGACGGGCCGCCGGCCACCTGCGCGTAGCGGTCCCGCTTGATGTGCGGGTCGTCCAGGCCGGTGAGCTCCACCGAGACGCCCTCCAGCTTGAGCTCGCCGCGCGCGTTGGTCAGGTTGAGCCAGCCCGCCGCGTCGAAACCGTCCCGCAGGTCCTCCCACGGGTTGTGCACCGCGCCCTCGGCCGGCGCGTTGCCGTTGAGCCCGTGACGGCCCTGGGCCCTCTCGAGCAGGTAGAGGGCGGGGTTGCGCAGCTTGGGGCCGTAGTAGTCGTTGGAGCCGAAGACGTACGCGCCCGGGAAGTCCATCAGGGGGCCGAGCGCGTCCAGGACCTCCGGGACGCCCTCCGGGTCGGACAGGTTGTCGCCCGTGTTGATCACGAAGTCGGGGCGCAGGCCCGCCAGCGACCGCAGCCAGCGCTGCTTCTTGCGCTGGCCGCCGACCATGTGGATGTCGGAGACCTGGAGCACGCGCAGGGGGCGCATTCCCGGGGGCAGGACCGGGACGGTGACCCGGCGCAGGCGGAAGGAGCGGGCCTCGAAGCCCGCCGCGTACAACAGACCGGCGGCGCCAGCCGCCGCGATTCCCAGGGGGACTCCGTATCGCGCGCGCATATGACCATCGTGTCAGACCGCGGCCCTTGCCCGTGCCCGGGCGGTGCCCGAAATCCCCTGACGGCACCGGCCCTTCGGCCACGGCCCCCTAAATGAAGGGGCGCTCTTCCTCCCGCACCTGCGACAATCGACCCCATGACCACGCTCAAGTCGAAGCTGCAGGATGACCTCAACGTTGCGATCAAGGAGCGCGACGAGCTGCGCTCCTCGACGCTCCGGCTGACGCTCGCCGCGATCACCAAGGAGGAGGTCGCGGGCAAGGAGAAGCGCGTGCTCTCCGACGACGAGGTGCAGAAGGTGATCGCCCGGGAGGCGAAGAAGCGGCGTGAGGCGGCCGACGCCTTCGCGCAGGGTGGCCGTGCCGAGCAGGCCGAGCGGGAGAAGGCGGAGGGCGAGGTCCTCGCCACGTACCTGCCGCAGCCGCTGTCGGACGAGCAGCTTCAGGAGATCGTCGCCCAGGCCGTCGAGGAGGCGAAGGCGGCCGGTGCCGAGGGGCCGCGGGCCATGGGCGCGGTCATGAAGATCGTGAACCCGAAGGTGGCCGGGCAGGCCGAGGGCGGCCGCGTCGCCGCCGCGGTGAAGAAGCTGCTGGCCGGCTGAGCCGAGCCGGTGATCGTTTCAGCGGCCTGCTGACTCGGCGCACGGAGGCGCTGCCGTCCGCCTGACCCTGACCTTTCAGCCGGACGGAGACGGCCCCCTCTCACCCACGCGGGTAAGAGGGGGCCGTCCCTCTCGGCGTCACACCGGCGGATCAGCCGAACCGGCCGCCGTTGCCGTTGCCGCCGCCGTTGGTCTGGCCCCGGAAGAAGCCCTCCGGGATGGAGAACGAGGGCGTCGGGAACGGCTCGCCGCCGCCTCCGCCGTTGTTGCCGCCGCCGACCAGGCCGCCGATGAAGCCGTCGTCGTCGCCGTTGCCACCGTCGTCACGGCCGCCGTCGTCGTCCCCGTCACCGCGGTCCCGCGGCTTGCTGTCGGGGATGTGGACGGTGTTGAAGTTCTCGACGGGCTTGCCCTGCAGCGCGCCGGACATCATGTCCCGCCAGATCGGGCCGGGGACCTCGCCACCGAAGACCTTGCCGTACGACCGGCCGCCGATGGTGATGCCGGACATCTTCCGCTTGTGCGCGGGGTCGCCGACCCACACGGCACCGGCCATGTTCGGCGTGTAGCCCACGAACCAGGCCGCGTAGCGCTCGTCCGTCGTACCGGTCTTACCGGCGCTGGGACGGCTGCCGAGACCCGCCTTCGTGCCCGTACCGTCCTCGACGACGCCCTTCAGCAGCGCGTTGATCGTGTCGGCGGTGTTCTCCGACATCGCGCGCGAGCAGGTCGACTTCGGCACCTCCAGCGACGACGTCTTGTCACCGACGCGCCGGCTGACCGACTCGATGGCGACCGGCGTGCAGTGCATGCCGCGCGAGGCGAAGGTCGCGTACGCGTTCGCCATGGTCAGCGGGGACATCTCCTGGGTGCCGAGGGCGATGGAGGGCACCTGGGGCATCTTGTCGCCGTCGGCCCGCACGACGCCCATCTTCTTCGACATCGTCGTCACCGGGCAGATGCCGATGTCGCTGATCATCTGCACGTAGTAGGTGTTGACCGACTTGGCGGTCGCCTCCCGCATGTCGTACGGGCCGACCTCGGAGGAGTTCTCGTTCTCCAGCTTGGCCGGGGTGTTGGGGTCGTTCACCCACCGCTTGCCGTCACAGGCCGAGACCGGGCTCGGGTACGCCATCTGGTACGGCGACGAGTACACCTTGTTCGCCGGCATGCCGTCTTCCAGGGCAGCCGCGGCCACGATCGGCTTGAACGTCGAACCGGGCTGGTAGCCCATGCCGCCGCCCATCGACTGGTCGACGGACAGGTTGATCTGCGTCTCGTTCTTCTTGAAGCCGTACGGACGCGACTGGCCCATGGCGAGGATCTTGCCGGTGCCCGGCTGGACGAGGGAGACGGCCGTGGCCACCTCGTCGCTCTTGTAGACGTGCTCCTTGATGGAGCGCTGCGCCGCGTTCTGGGCCTGGGGGTCCATGGTCGTGCGGATGGTGAGGCCGCCCTGGTTCCAGATCTTCGCGCGCTGCTCCTTGGTCTTGCCGAAGACCGGGTCGGTCAGGAAGACCTCGCGCACGTAGTCGCAGAAGAAGCCCGCGCCCTTGACCGCCGTGATGCAGCCGTTCTTGGGCTTGCTGACCTTCAGGCCGAGCGGTGCCTTCATCGCGTCGGCGGCCTGCGCCCTGGAGATGTCGCCGACGGCCGCCATGCGCTGGAGCACGGTGTTGCGGCGCTTGGTGGCCTCCGTCTCGTCGTTGACCGGGTCGTACCGGCTGGGCGACTGGACGATGCCGGCGAGCAGGGCCGACTGCTCCAGGCTGAGGTCCTTGGCGGACTCGGAGAAGTAGCGCTGGGCCGCGGCCTCGACGCCGTAGGCCTGCTGGCCGAAGAACGTGATGTTCAGGTAGTTCTCGAGGATCTTCTTCTTGCCCAGCTCCTCCTCGACCTGGATCGCGTACTTGAGCTCGCGGATCTTGCGGCCGATGGTCTGCTGGGTGGCCTGCGCGACCTTCGTCGGGTCGTTGCCCGCCTCCTCGACGAAGACGTTCTTGACGTACTGCTGCGTCAGGGTGGAGGCGCCCTCGGAGACCCCGCCGGTCTGCGCGTTCTTGTTGAGGGCGCGCAGGACGCCCTTCAGGTCGACCGCGCCGTGCTGGTAGAAGCGCGAGTCCTCGATCGCGACGATCGCCTTCTGCAGGTACGGCGAGATGTCCTTGAGGGGGACCACCGTGCGGTCGCGCGAGTAGACCGTGGCGATCTGGCCGCCGTCGGCGTCGAGGATCGTGGTGCGCTGACTCAGCGGCGGGGTCTTCATGTTGGCCGGGAGCTCGTCGAAGCTCTCGACCGATCCCTTGGCCGCAAGTCCCAGCGCGCCCACCGCCGGGAGCGCGATGCCGGCCAGCACGGCTCCCGCGAGGACACTGACACCGAGGAACTTGGCGGCCTGCTGCGTGGGAGACAGACCACCGCCCGAGCGCTTGTTTGGCATGAGGGCAGCCTACGTTCTCATTCGCCGGACAGGCGTATAGGCCTTGGCCTAAGCTGCTCTCAACTGTCACAGCAGTGAGGTCACGTATCAATACGTCCGGCGACCCCGAATCGTTCTGGGTGTTCCCCAACTTTTTTGGTGGGGCCGTGTCCGAATCCGCCTTGTGTGTCATACGGCGTCCGTTGTGACGCAGCTGAACTGTCCCGGTTTGCCGGGAAAGTTACGTATGCCGCCAGCTCACTCCCCCGGGTGATCTGCCGCTTACCCATAGTCCGTTCGGGCCATTCAAGATTGGGCCCGAAGGGGGTGTTGCGCTGTGCCCACCTTCCGTAACGTCCTCAACTGGCGGCGGTGAATATGCCGCTGCCGCCGTGGGGGAGCCTCGATTCGGGAGAGGACGGCGCCGGTATGGGCTGGGTAGTCGACTGGAGTGCGCAGGCGGCCTGCCGCACTACCGATCCGGATGAACTGTTCGTTCAAGGAGCAGCGCAGAACAGGGCCAAGGCGGTGTGCACCGGCTGCCCGGTGCGCACGGAGTGCCTGGCCGACGCGCTCGACAACCGCGTCGAGTTCGGTGTGTGGGGAGGCATGACGGAGCGGGAGCGCCGCGCACTGCTGCGCAGGCGTCCCACGGTGACCTCCTGGCGCCGGCTGCTGGAGACGGCGCGCACGGAGTACGAGCGGGGGTGCGGTGTTCTGCCCCTCGACGACGACGAGATCTACGAGAACTACGCGGCGGTGAGCTGAGGAGTCCCTCGCGGGAGCTCCCCAGGCCCAGGTCTGAGGGCTCTTGCCGGGCCCTTCGCCATCACCTGCGAGTCCTTGGCCGTGGCTCAGGCGCCCTGCGCCCTCGCCGGGTTGCCCTCAGGCAGTCGCCTCGGGCGGTTCCGGCTGGTCGGCGGGGTCGGGCAGCTCGCGCTCGTCGGCCGCGAGCCGGTCGCCGATGGTGCGCAGTCCCGCGAGGTCGTGCACGTCGCCGGGCAGTGCGGCCACTTCCGTCACGGCCACCTCGGGATGCAGCGCGGTGAAGCGGTCACGCGTGCGCTGCTCACGGGAGAGCAGCTGCATGCGATCGGCGTGCAACTTCAGCAGGCCTGCCGTGAGCTGGTCGACGGACCGCTCGGGGTCCTCGGCGTGCTCGGTGTTCTCGGCGTTCACGGCGTCTTCGGTGGGGGAGCCACCCTCGGGAGCCGATGCCGGAGACCCAGCTGGTGTTCCGGGCGTGGGAGAGTCTGAACTGTCCTGTGCGTCGGGGGAGTTACGAAGTACTGCTTTCCCGCCCTCCTGATCCACAATGCGGGGCTCTTCAAGATTTTCCGCGGCGGCGAGCGCCCGCTCGGCCGACAGCCGGTCGGCGCCGCTGCCGTGCACCCGGTTGAGCACCAGACCGGCGAGCGGCATGCTCTCCGCTGCCAGGCGTTCCACGAAGTACGCGGCCTCGCGCAGCGCGTCCCGCTCCGGGGCCGCGACCACGAGGAACGCCGTGCCGGGCGCCTGGAGCAGCTTGTACGTCGCGTCCGCGCGGGTGCGGAAGCCGCCGAAGGTCGTGTCCATCGCGGACACGAACGTCTGGACGTCCTTGAGGAGCTGACCGCCGAGCAGCTTGCCGAGGGTGCCGGTCATCATCGACATCCCGACGTTCAGGAACTTCATCCCGGCCCGGCCCCCCAGCTTCGCCGGTGCCGTCAGCAGCCGGATCAGCCGGCCGTCCAGGAACGAGCCGAGCCGCTTGGGCGCGTCCAGGAAATCCAGCGCAGAGCGGGACGGCGGGGTGTCGACGACGATCAGGTCCCACTCGTCCCGGGCGCGCAGCTGCCCGAGCTTCTCCATCGCCATGTACTCCTGCGTGCCCGCGAAGCCCGCCGAGAGCGACTGGTAGAAGGGGTTCCCCAGGATGGCGGCCGCCCGCTCGCCGTCGGCGTGCGCCTCGACGATCTCGTCGAAGGTGCGCTTCATGTCGAGCATCATCGCGTGCAGCTCGCCGCCCGCGGAGTCGTCTATGCCCTTCACCCGGCGCGGGGTGTTGTCCAGGGAGTCGATACCCATGGACTGGGCGAGCCGGCGAGCCGGATCGATGGTCAGGACGACCACCTTGCGGCCGCGCTCGGCGGCGCGCAGGCCCAGGGCCGCCGCGGTCGTCGTCTTGCCGACCCCGCCCGAGCCGCAGCAGACGATGATCCTGGTCTTCGGGTCCTCCAGCAGCGGATCGACGTCGAGCAGACGCGCCGGCGACAGACGGTGGTGGGCCGGGTCCGGACGACTCATGACATCCCCTGCTTCCGACTCATGACGGGCCTTGCGGGTCTCGCGGGCCTTGCCTGTCCGACCTGGCTCATGACACGCCCTGCTCGCGCAGCTCACGGGCCAGCTCGTACAGCCCCGCCAGGTCCATGCCCTCGGCGAACAGCGGCAGTTCGTGCAGCGGCAGGCCCAGTTCGGCCAGGACGGCGCGCTGCTCGTGCTCCAGCGTGTACCGCTCGGCGTACTCCTCGGCCTGCGCGAGCAGCGGGTCCACCAGCCGCTCGGCGTGCCCGCCGCGCCGTGCCCCGCCGAGCCCCGCGGACGACAGGGACCGCGCGACAGTGGAACGCGGGACCGTCCGTACGAGTTCCAGGTCGGTCTCGTCCAACACCTCCGGCCGGACCATGTTCACGATGATCCGCCCCACCGGCAGCCGGGCCGAACGCAGCTCGGCGATGCCGTCCACGGTCTCCTGGACGGGCATCTCCTCCAGCAGCGTCACCAGGTGCACGGCCGTCTCGGGCGACTTCAGCACCCGCATCACGGCCTGCGCCTGATTGTGTATCGGGCCGATCTTGGCGAGGCCCGCGACCTCGTCGTTCACGTTCAGGAAGCGGGTGATCCGCCCGGTCGGCGGGGCGTCCATGACGACGTAGTCGTAGGCGAACCGACCGCTTCGCTCCTTGCGGCGCACGGCCTCGCACGCCTTGCCGGTCAGGAGGACGTCCCTGAGGCCGGGCGCGATGGTGGTGGCGAAGTCGATCGCGCCGAGCTTCTTCAGGGCCCGGCCTGCGCTGCCCAGCTTGTAGAACATCTGGAGGTAGTCCAGAAGGGCCAGTTCGGGGTCGATGGCGAGTGCGTACACCTCCCCGCCCCCGGGTGCTACCGCGATTTTCCGTTCCTCATAAGGCAGCGCTTCCGTTTCGAAGAGCTGCGCGATGCCCTGACGGCCCTCGACCTCGACGAGAAGCGTCCGCTTCCCCTCCGTGGCCAGGGCCAGCGCTAGGGCCGCGGCCACCGTGGTCTTGCCGGTACCGCCCTTGCCGCTGACGACCTGGAGCCTGCTCACGTATTCGAGCCTAACCAGTTCGTGCCCGGGCTACGCGGGAGGCTGTGGACAACGTGGGCCGCGCCCTGTGGACGACCGGGGTGCGACCGGCCGCGTGACCCCCCTCCGCCAGCGGCTAGAGTCGGCCGCATGACCAAGTGGGAATACGCAACCGTGCCGCTGCTCGTCCACGCCACGAAGCAGATTCTGGACACCTGGGGCGAGGACGGCTGGGAGCTCGTCCAGGTCGTGCCCGGGCCGAACAACCCCGAGCAGCTCGTCGCCTACCTGAAGCGGGAGAAGCAGTAGTGGGCGCCGTCGAGGCGAAGCTGGCCGAGCTGGGCCTGAGCCTGCCCGACGTGGTGCCGCCGCTCGCCGCGTACCAGCCGGCCGTGCAGTCCGGCCCGTACGTCTACACCGCCGGGCAGCTCCCGATGGTGGACGGCAAGCTTCCGGTCACCGGCAAGGTCGGCGCCGAGGTCACCCCGGAGGAGGCCAAGGAGCTGGCCCGCACGTGTGCGCTGAACGCCCTGGCCGCCGTGAAATCCGTCGCCGGTGACCTGGACCGCATCGCGCGCGTGGTGAAGGTCGTCGGCTTCGTGGCCTCGGCCTCCGACTTCACGGGTCAGCCCGCGGTGCTGAACGGCGCGAGCGAGCTGCTCGGCGAGGTCCTCGGCGACAAGGGCGTGCACGCGCGCAGCGCGGTGGGCGTGGCGGTGCTGCCGCTGGACGCACCGGTCGAGGTCGAGATCCAGGTGGAGCTCGCCTAGCACCCTCTTCGGTGGCCCCAGCTGCGGAATCCGTCCCCGGGGCCACTCGAACATCCGCCCGTCACGGGATAGCCTCGCGCCCATGGCGAACGGTCAGTGGTACCCCCCGGAGTGGCCGGACCGCATCCGCGCACTCGCGGCCGGCACCCTCACCCCGGTGACCCCGAAGCGCGCGGCCACCGTCATGCTCCTGAAGGACACCGGCAGCGGCACGGCCGTCCACATGCTGCGCAGACGCGCCTCCATGGCCTTCGCCGGAGGCGCGTACGCGTACCCGGGCGGCGGTGTCGATCCGCGCGACGACGACCACCACGTCCGCTGGGCCGGCCCCACGCGCGCGTGGTGGGCGGACCGGCTCGGCACCGACGAGACGGCGGCCCAGGCGATCGTGTGCGCGGCCGTGCGCGAGACGTACGAGGAGGCGGGCGTGCTGCTCGCCGGGCCGGCCGCCGACTCGGTCGTCGGTGACACCACGGGCGCCGACTGGGAGGCCGACCGGGCCGCCCTGGTCGCCCGGGACCTGTCCTTCGCGGAGTTCCTGGACCGCCGCGGCCTGGTCCTGCGCTCCGACCTGCTCGGTGCCTGGACCCGCTGGATCACCCCGGAGTTCGAGTCCCGCCGCTACGACACCTGGTTCTTCGTGGCCGCGCTCCCCGAGGGGCAGCGCACCCGCAACGCCTCCACGGAGGCCGACCGCACGGTGTGGATCGCCCCGAGCGAGGCGGCGGCCGGGTACGACAAGGGCGAGCTGCTCATGATGCCGCCGACGATCGCGACCCTGCGCCAGCTGACGGCGTACGACACGGCCGCCGGGGCACTCGAAGCGGCCCCGGGGCGTGACCTCACGCCCGTCCTGGCCTCCGCCCGCCTGGTGGACGGGGAGATCGTGCTCTCCTGGCCGGGCCACGACGAGTTCACCAAGCACATCGCGACCGGTGGAGCCACCGCATGACGGACGCAGCCGCCCTTCCCGGCCAGCCGCGCGGCGGGGTCCTCTCGGGGCCCGCCACCGCGCGGGCCGTGAACGTCCTGGCCCCCAACGCCTCGGCGATGACCCTCGACGGCACGAACACCTGGATCGTCTCCGAGCCCGGCTCGGACCTGGCCGTGGTGATCGACCCGGGTCCGCTGGACGACGGGCATCTGTGCCGGGTCGTCGCCACGGCCGAGCAGGCGGGCAAGCGCGTCGCCCTGACCCTGCTGACCCACGGCCACCCCGACCACGCGGAGGGCGCCGCCCGGTTCGCCGAACTGACCGGCACGCGCGTGCGTGCCCTCGACCCGGCCCTGCGGCTGGGCGAGGAGGGCCTGGCCGCCGGAGACGTCATCACCACCGGCGGACTGGAACTGCGCGTCGTAGCGACCCCGGGCCACACCTCCGACTCCCTGTGCTTCCACCTCCCGGCCGACCGGGCGGTCCTCACCGGCGACACGGTCCTCGGCCGCGGCACGACGGTCGTGGCCCACCCCGACGGGCGTCTCGGTGACTACCTGGACTCCCTGCGCCGCCTGCGCTCCCTCACGGTCGACGACGGCGTCCACACGGTCCTGCCGGGTCACGGACCCGTACTCGACGACGCCCAGGGCGCCGTCGAGTACTACCTCGCCCACCGCGCCACCCGCCTCGCCCAGGTGGAGACGGCGGTCGAGGACGGCTACCGCACCCCTGCCGCCGTCGTGGCGCACGTCTACGCGGACGTGGACCGCTCCCTGTGGCCGGCCGCGGAACTGTCGGTGCGGGCGCAGATGGACTATCTGGAGGAGCACGGGCTCATCTAGGGCCCTCGGGGACGCGGTCGCAGCCCTCAGGGGCGCGGCGCTTTGACGCCGTGCACGCGCGCGTACTCCCCGGCGAGCCAGGGTCCGAGATCGCCGACGTACGCCGCGAGCACGGCGGCGTCCCCGGCCGGCTCCCGGCCCAGGGCGGCCGCTGCCCGCATCTGCTCACCCCGCTCGGGGTAGAACCCGGCGAAGGCCTCGGCCATCTCGTGCAGGTCGCTGGTCCAGCCGTGCCAGCGGGGCATGACCAGCGTGAAGCCCGTACGGACCAGGTGCCGGGACATGAAGCGGACCAGGGGCCGGCGGGCCTCCTCCGTGTCGTCCGCCCCGGCGATCCGCCGGCGCCAGCTCGGCAGGAGGAGGGCCAGATCGCCGTTGGTCTCGCGGGCCAGCAGCGAGTCGGGGCGGTAGCGCGGCAGGTGAGCGGCCAGGTCCTCGCCCAGCAGCGGTGTGCACAGGCAGGCGACGAACCACCCCAGGTCGTACCGCTCCAGGTCGCTCAGCAGCCGCGCCCGGCCGAACAGCAGGGTGCCGTGCCCGTCGATCTGCCCGAACTCCTCGTCCAGGGCCGCGCCGAGCGCCCGGGCGTCGTCCCGGTCCGCCCCGGTCGGCTCCTGGTGCAGGGCGAGCAGCAGGTCGAGGTCGCTGCGGCCCACGCGCGCGGTGCCGCGCGGTATCGACCCGTAGAGGTAGGCGCTGTGCAGCCGGTGCCCGAACACGTCGGTCAGCCGGTCGCGCGTCGCGGTGACCACCGGCCGGAAGGCCGGGGGCACGCGCGCGAGGGAGCCCTCCCGGGTGAGGAAGCCCCGCGCGTCGAGTCCGGGGCGGCGGACGGCGTTGCCGGTCATGCGCTCACCGTGCCGCGGGCGGGGCCGCCGTGGGGCGTGTTTTCCGCGTTCTTGACGACGTCGGGCCCCGTCTCATGAGGAGACGGGGCCCGATGACGTACGGCCGGATGTGCGGTCAGGCGTGCGGTCAGCGTGAGCGCTTGGCGAGGCGTTCCACGTCCAGGAGGATCACCGCGCGGGCCTCCAGGCGCAACCAGCCGCGCTGGGCGAAGTCCGCGAGGGCCTTGTTGACCGTCTCGCGGGACGCGCCGACCAGCTGGGCCAGCTCCTCCTGCGTGAGGTCGTGCACGACGTGGATGCCCTCCTCGGACTGCACGCCGAACCGGCGCGACAGGTCGAGCAGGGCGCGGGCGACGCGGCCCGGGACGTCCGAGAAGACGAGGTCGGACATCGCGTCGTTGGTCTTGCGCAGCCGGCGCGCGACGGCGCGCAGGAGCGCCGTGGCCACCTCCGGGCGGGCGTTCAGCCAGGGCTGGAGGTCGCCGTGGCCGAGGCCGAGCAGCTTGACCTCGGTCAGTGCCGTGGCGGTCGCGGTGCGCGGGCCCGGGTCGAACAGCGACAGCTCGCCGATGAGCTCGCTGGGGCCGACCACGGCCAGCATGTTCTCGCGGCCGTCGGGGGACGTGCGGTGGAGCTTCACCTTGCCCTCGGTGACCACGTACAGGCGGTCTCCGGGGTCGCCCTCATGGAACAGCGAGTCACCGCGGGCGAGGGTCACCTCACTCATGGAGGCGCGGAGCTCCGCGGCCTGCTCGTCATCGAGCGCCGCGAAGAGCGGATTGCGCCGCAGAACGTCGTCCACGAGTTCTCTCCTTGTCGACCTGCTCAGGGGATCTTGCTCCCCCGTGTACCGAGGGACCGTGGTGCCCATTTTGTCGGGCAGTCCAAACAGTGTGATCTGTCACAAGGATGCCGCACACGTGTCCCGGGGTACGCGGCAGGGGTCCAATTGGGCGCCGATCTTCAGGGGCCGGGGCGGATGTCGGTGCCGGGCCTTAGGCTGGCCGGGTGTCCAAATCGCCGGTGAGAGCACAGGCCGAGGGGGCTGCGCGGGTGGTTGTACGTCGCGATTCCGCTGTGGGCGAACAGAGCCCCGATGGCGGTAGGAAAACGGCGAAACAGAACAAGACGGAGCCGGTGAAGAAGGCCGCGTCCGCGAAGGGGGCCGCGTCCGCGAAGAAGGCTGCTTCCAAGGCGGGTGCTTCGAAGGCGAGTGGCTCGAAGGCGAGTGGCTCGAAGTCGACCGCCTCGAAGGCATCCTCTTCGAAGACGTCCGCTGCCAAGAAGGCCGCGAAGGGCGCTGCCGTGAAGAAGGCGCCCGCGCCCAAGAAGGTCGCGGTCGCGCCCAAGAAGGCCACCGCCCGCCTCAAGGGCACCGCCCCCGCCAAGGCCGTCGTCCACCCGCCGGGCGACGAGTCGCCCACCGCTCTGGTCCGCCGGGCCCGCCGTATCAACCGCGAGCTCGCCGAGGTCTTTCCGTACGCGCACCCCGAGCTGGACTTCGAGAACCCGTTCCAACTCGTCGTCGCCACGGTCCTGTCCGCCCAGACGACCGACCTGCGCGTCAACCAGACGACACCGTCCCTCTTCGCGAAGTACCCGACCCCGGAGGACCTGGCCGCCGCCAACCCCGAGGAGGTGGAGGAGATCCTCCGCCCGTGCGGCTTCTTCCGGGCCAAGACGAAGTCGGTCATAGGGCTGTCGAAGGCCCTGGTCGAGGACTTCGGGGGTGAGGTGCCCGGCCGGCTGGAGGACCTGGTCAAGCTGCCCGGCGTCGGCCGCAAGACCGCGTTCGTCGTGCTGGGCAACGCCTTCGGCCGCCCCGGCATCACCGTGGACACGCACTTCCAGCGCCTGGTGCGCCGTTGGCGGTGGACCGGTGAGAGCGACCCGGACAAGATCGAGGCCGCCATCGGCGCGCTCTTCCCGAAGAGCGACTGGACGGACCTCTCGCACCACGTGATCTGGCACGGCCGCCGCATCTGCCACGCCCGCAAGCCCGCGTGCGGCGCCTGCCCGATCGCCCCGCTCTGCCCGGCGTACGGCGAGGGCGAGACGGACCCGGAGAAGGCGAAGAAGCTCCTCAAGTACGAGAAGGGCGGCTTCCCCGGCCAGCGTCTGAAGCCGCCGCAGGCCTACCTGGACGCGGGCGGCACACCGGCGCCGCCGCTGGGGGCCGGATGAGCCGCCGGGAACATGCGGTCCGTCGGCCGAGCGGCCCGGCGCGCCCCCCTGAGAGCCTGACGCGCCGCCCGTTCAGGGGATCCCGGGCGCTCGCGGAACGATCTCGGGGCCGTCGCGCGTTGGATGCGGCAGGACGACGGGGGTGGCGATGACGCGCGCGAGCGACACACAGGACGGCCCGGTGGTGCTGAGCAAGGACGGGCTGCCCGGCTGGCTGGACCCTGTGGTGCACGCCGTGGAGACCGTTCGGCCGACACAGCTGAGCCGCTTCCTGCCGCCGGAGGACGGCGCCGGGCGGCAGTCCGCCGTGCTGGTCCTGTTCGGCGAGGGCAGGCACGGGCCGGAGCTGCTGCTCATGGAGCGTGCGAGCTCCCTGCGCTCGCACGCCGGCCAGCCCTCCTTCCCGGGCGGCGCCCTCGACCCGGAGGACGGCGACCCGGCCGGTGACGGCCCGCTGCGGGCCGCCCTGCGCGAGGCGGAGGAGGAGACCGGCCTCGATCCCTCCGGCGTCCAGCTCTTCGGCGTCCTGCCCCGGCTCTACATCCCGGTCAGCGGTTTCGTCGTCACTCCGGTTCTGGGCTGGTGGCGGGAGCCGAGCCCGGTCGGGGTGGTCGATCCGAACGAGACCGCCAGGGTCTTCACCGTCCCCGTGGCGGATCTCACGGATCCGGCGAACCGGGCGACCACCGTCCACCCCAGCGGCCACCGAGGTCCGGCATTTCTGGTCGAATCGGCCCTTGTCTGGGGTTTCACGGCCGGAATCATCGACCGGCTGCTGCACTTCGCAGGCTGGGAGCGGCCCTGGGACCGCGAGAAGCAGGTCCCGCTCGACTGGCGCGCATGACAGGGTGGCCTCCGTGAACGTGCTGGACATCTTGTTGCTGGTCGCCGCCGTGTGGTTCGCGGTCGTGGGGTACCGCCAGGGGTTCGTCGTCGGCATCCTGTCGGTGATCGGCTTCCTGGGCGGCGGCCTCGTCGCGGTGTACGTGCTGCCCGTCATCTGGGACGCGCTGACGGACAACGCGGAGGTGAGCACGACCGCCGCCGTCGTCGCGGTCGTCGTCGTCATCGTCTGCGCCTCCGTCGGCCAGGCCCTCACCACCCACCTCGGCAACAAGCTGCGCCGGCACATCACCTGGTCCCCGGCCCGGGCTCTCGACGCCACCGGCGGCGCCCTCGTCAACGTCGTGGCGATGCTCCTGGTCGCCTGGCTGATCGGCTCGGCCCTCGCGGGCACGACGCTGCCCACGCTCGGCAAGGAGGTCCGCAACTCCAAGGTGCTGCTGGGCGTCTCGCAGGCCCTGCCGGACCAAGCGGCCACCTGGTTCGCGGACTTCTCCTCCGTCCTCGCGCAGAACGGCTTCCCGCAGGTGTTCAGCCCGTTCTCGAACGAGCCGATCACCGACGTCCGGCCCCCGGACCCGGCGCTGGCCGACAGCCCGGTGGCGGCCCGCGCCCAGCGTTCCATCGTCAAGGTCATGGGCACGGCCCCGAGCTGCGGCAAGGTCCTGGAGGGCACCGGCTTCGTCTTCTCCGACCGCCGCGTCATGACCAACGCGCACGTGGTGGGCGGAGTCGACGAGCCGACCGTTCAGATAGGCGGCGAGGGCAGGAAGTACGACGCCAAGGTCGTGCTCTACGACTGGCGGCGCGACATCGCCGTCCTCGACGTGCCGAATCTCAAGGCACCCGTGCTGCGGTTCACCGGCAAGGACGCGAGCAGCGGCGACAGCGCGATCGTCGCGGGCTTCCCGGAGAACGGGGCGTACGACGTGCGGGCCGCACGCGTACGGGGCCGCATCTCGGCCAACGGCCCGGACATCTACCACCGCGGCACGGTCCGCCGCGACGTCTACTCCCTCTTCGCGACCGTCCGCCAGGGCAACTCCGGCGGCCCGCTGCTCACCCCCGACGGCAAGGTCTACGGCGTGGTGTTCGCCAAGTCCCTCGACGACGCCAAGACCGGGTACGCGCTGACCGTGGACGAGATCCAGGAGGACATCACCAAGGGGCGCACCGCCAACCAGCAGGTGGGAAGCGACAGCTGCGCGCTCTAGGCGCGGTGCCGAGGCAACAGGTGTCGGGGCGGCAGGTGTCGGGGCGTCACTCGCGGGGGTGACGCCTCAGTCGCGTGTGTGGCGCAGACGTACGGAGACCCAGCGGGCCCGGCGGCGGAGGATGCGCGGGATCCCCACCCTGGGATCCGCGGTCACCATCTGCGGTGCGCCGCTTCGCTGGTGGGGGTTCGTACCGCTCGCCGAGCGGCGATTGCGGGTTGCGTCACTGTAGTCGTGCGTCCAGCCCATACCCCGACGTGTGCCCCCGCTCCATGGTCGATAACCGCGCCCGGAGGGTCCAATTGGCCTATGCGCCGGGCAATTGGCCGTTCGTCGGACAAGCGTTCACGTGCTGGTGCTGGTGCTGGTGCTGGTGCTGGTGCTGGTGCCGGTCGTGCCCGGGCCGGTGCCGGTCACCGGTCAGGTTCGGGATCCCGCAGCCAGTTGATGAGTTCCGAGGAGAACGCGACCGGGTCCTCCTCGTGCGGGAAGTGACCGAGGCCGTCGAACAGACGCCAGCGGTAGGGGGCTTCGACGTACTCGCCGGACCCGGCCGCGCTGCGCGTGCGCATCACGGGGTCGAGCGAGCCGTGCAGATGGAGGGTCGGCACGCGCACCGGCCGCTTCATCCGCCGGTTGAACTGGAGGCCGTCCGGGCGGGCCAGGGAGCGCACCATCCAGCGGTACGGCTCGACCGCGCAGTGCGCCGCGGAGGGGATGCACATGGCGCGGCGGTACGTCTGAAGCGCCTCGTCCTCGGGTGGGCGCGGCCCGGACCACTCCTGGATCAGCTCCGCCACGAGCGCCCCGTCGTCGGCGGTGAGCTGCCGCTCCGGGATCCAGGGCCGCTGGAACCCCCAGATGTGTGAACCGGCGCGGCTCTGCTTGACGTCCCTCAGCATGGCCGAGCGCCAGCGCCGCGGGTGCGGCATGGACGAGACCGCCAGCCGCCGCACCAGCTTGGGGCGCATCGCCGCCGCCGTCCACGCGAGGTATCCGCCCAGGTCGTGGCCGACCAGCGCGGCATCCGGCTCGCCGAGGGAGCGGATGACGCCGGTGACGTCGAGTGCGAGGTTGGCGGGGTCGTAGCCGCGCGGCGTGCGGTCGCTGCCGCCGACACCCCGCAGGTCCATGGCGACGGCCCGGAAACCCGCGTCGGCGAGCGCCACCAGCTGGTGCCGCCACGTCCACCAGAACTGCGGGAAGCCGTGCAGCAGCAGCACCAGCGGCCCGTCGCCCAGCTCGGCGATGTGGAAGCGGGCGCCGTTGGCGGCGACGTCGCGGTGGCTCCAGGGGCCGTCGAGCAGGACGGCCGGAGCCGGTGGTGCCGAGGGTGTGTCGGGGTCCGTCATGATGACGAGCGTGCCACAGCCTCGATGGCCTCGGGGACCCGGTCCTGCGGGAGCTCCGGACGCGGGTGCGGCTTGGCCTTCTGCAGGACGACCGCACTCTCCTTCATCGAGGCGGCGACCTTCTGCGGGCCCTTGCTCTTCTTGGCCTTCTTTGCGAAGACGATGCCGACCAGCGCCAGGACGAGCGCGACCAGCACGTTCGCCGCGAACGACAGCAGGAAGCAGACCGCGAGGTTCCAGTCGCTCCAGGTGCGGATGCCGTACGCCAGCGCGAAGTTCAGCATCGGCAGGGAGAAGATCAGCACCGCTCCGGCCGCCGAGAAGGCGCCGCCGCTGGTCGCGCCCCGCTTCACGTCCTGCCTGAGTTGCGCCTTGGCCAGCGCGATCTCGTCGTGCACCAGCGCCGACATTTCCGCTGTCGCCGAGGCGAACAGCTGGCCGATGCTGCGTTCGGCGCCGACCGGGCTGCCGTCGGGTGCGCTCATCGCGGTCTCCCTCTTCTGCGTACGGTCCGTTGTCCGCGTCGTGTTCCTGGCCCGCCGCAGTCTTCCGGCCGGGCACGGTCCGACTGCGTACGGTCCCGTCTTTTGTACCGTCTCGTCAGATCATGCCGGACGGTGGTGGTCCTCGCCTGCCCCGCCCGGTACTTCGGCAAGCCCGTGGCGCTCGGCTGCCTTCTCCCGGGCGATCCGGCGGTGCTCGGCGGCCTTGCGGTCGTAGAGGGCGGCGAGCCGCAAGTGGTAGGCGGGATCGTCCTCCTCGTAGACGTCCGGGATGCCGTCGGCGTCCTCATCGCGCTCCTCGTCCGCCCACAGACGGCGGTACTTGGCGTTCCGGATCTTCAGCAGAACGGTCGCGAGTGTCGCGGCGATCAGCGAGCCCAGCAGGACGGCGGCCTTGACCTGGCCGGTCATGGTCTGGTCGCCCTCGAAGGCGAGTTCGCCGATGAGCAGCGAGACGGTGAAGCCGATGCCGGCGAGACTGGACACCGCGAAGACGTCCGCCCAGGCGAGGTCGTCGCTGAGCGAGGCGCGGGTGAAACGAGCCGTCAGCCACGTCCCGCCGAAGATGCCCACCGCCTTGCCGACGACGAGCCCGAGGACGACGCCGAGGGTCTCCGGGCGGGTGAACACGTCGGCCAGAGCCCCGCCGGAGATGGCGACACCGGCGCTGAAGAGGGCGAACAGCGGCACCGCCAGCCCCGCCGACAGGGGCCGCACGAGGTGCTCGATGCGCTCGCCGGGGGAGCGGTCCTCTCCCTCGCGGCGGTGGCAGCGCAGCATCAGGCCCATGGCGACACCGGCGACGGTGGCGTGGATGCCGCTGTTGTACATCAGCGCCCAGACGACGAGGGCGAGCGGCACGTACACGTACCAGCCCCGCACGCCCTTGCGCAGCAGCACCCAGAAGAGCAGCAGCCCGGCGACGGAGCCGCCGAGCGCGGCGAAGTTCAGGTCGGCGGTGAAGAAGACGGCGATGATCAGGATCGCGAAGAGGTCGTCGACGACGGCGAGTGTGAGCAGGAAGGCCCGCAGCGCGCTGGGCAGGGAGGTGCCGATGACGGCGAGCACGGCGAGCGCGAAGGCGATGTCGGTGGCGGTCGGCACGGCCCAGCCGTCCAGGGAGCCGCCGCCGGCGGCCGCGGTGACGGTGTAGACGAGCGCCGGTACGGCCATGCCGCACAGGGCGGCGACGACCGGCAGCGCGGCGGCCTTCGGATCACGCAGGTCGCCCGCGACCAGCTCGCGCTTGAGCTCGATCCCGGCGACGAAGAAGAAGATCGCGAGCAGTCCGTCGGCGGCCCAGTGCGCGACGGAGAGGTCGAGGCCGAGGGCGGCGGGGCCGATGTGGAAGTGGGAGACGCTCTCGTAGCTGTCGTGCAGCGCGGGGATGTTCGCCCAGAGCAGTGCGGTGACCGCCGCGGCGAGCAGCAGCACCCCGCCGACGGTCTCGGTGCGCAGCGCGTCGGCCACATAGGTCCGCTCGGGCAGCGACAGCCGGCCGAAGACCTTGCGGGGGGTGGTGGAGCGGGGCGCGGTCACGGGGGAGACCTCCGGTCGATGGGCAGGGCGGAACACCTGCCGACCAGACTTCCCGGCGCACCATGGAACACTTGTTTTGCTTAGTTTAGGTAACCGTACAGCCGCGCGCATCCGGTGGTCTTCGCCTCCGCCGGGACGCGCTCACGGAGGGCACCCGATGATCGGGTGCCCTCCATCGGTTCCGTCATGCCGGTGCCGTGATCAGTCCTCGCTGGGCGCGGCGGGCAGCTTGGACTGGATGAGGTCCATGACCGTGGAGTCGGTCAGCGTGGTGACGTCACCCAGCTGGCGGTTCTCGGCGACGTCCCGCAGCAGACGGCGCATGATCTTGCCGGAGCGGGTCTTGGGCAGCTCGGCCACCGGCAGGACCCGCTTGGGCTTGGCGATCGGGCCGAGGGTGTTGCCGACGTGCGTGCGCAGCTCGGCGACCAGGTCCTCGGTCTCCGAGGCCGTGCCGCGCAGGATCACGAACGCGACGATCGCCTGCCCGGTCGTCTCGTCCGCGGCGCCGACCACCGCCGCCTCGGCGACGGAGGGGTGGGAGACCAGCGCCGACTCGACCTCCGTGGTGGAGATGTTGTGCCCCGAGACGAGCATGACGTCGTCGACCCGGCCGAGCAGCCAGATGTCGCCGTCGTCGTCCTTCTTGGCACCGTCACCGGCGAAGTACTTGCCCTCGAAGCGCGACCAGTAGGTGTCGATGAACCGCTGGTCGTCGCCCCAGATGGTGCGCAGCATCGACGGCCACGGCTCGGTCAGCACCAGATAGCCGCCACCGCCGTTGGGCACCTCGCTGGCCTCGTCGTCGACGACCGTCGCGGAGATGCCGGGCAGCGGTGTCTGCGCCGAACCGGGCTTGGTCGCGGTCACGCCCGGCAGCGGGGTGATCATCATCGAGCCGGTCTCGGTCTGCCACCAGGTGTCGACGACCGGGGTGCGGTCGCCGCCGATGTTCTTGCGGTACCAGATCCACGCCTCGGGGTTGATCGGCTCACCCACCGAGCCCAGCACGCGCAGGCTGGACAGGTCGAACTTGGCGGGGATGTCGTCGCCCCACTTCATGAACGTACGGATCGCGGTCGGCGCGGTGTAGAGGATCGTCACGCCGTACTTCTGGACGATCTCCCAGAAGCGGCCCTGGTGCGGGGTGTCGGGCGTGCCCTCGTACATGACCTGCGTCGCGCCGTTGGCCAGCGGGCCGTAGACGATGTACGAGTGGCCGGTGACCCAGCCGACGTCGGCCGTGCACCAGTAGACGTCGGTCTCCGGCTTGAGGTCGAAGACGGCGTGGTGCGTGTAGGCGGTCTGCGTGAGGTAGCCGCCGGAGGTGTGCAGGATGCCCTTCGGCTTACCCGTGGTGCCCGAGGTGTAGAGGATGAACAGCGGGTGCTCGGCGTCGAAGGCCTGCGGGGTGTGCTCGGCGCTCTGCCGTCCGACCAGGTCGTGCCACCACACGTCGCGGCCCTCGGTGAAGGCGACGTCCTGGCCCGTGCGGCGCACGACCAGGACGTGTTCGACGATGCCCGCCTTCTCGACGGCCTCGTCCACGGCCGGCTTGAGCGCGGACGGCTTGCCGCGCCGGTAGCCACCGTCGGAGGTGATGATCACGCGCGCGTCGGCGTCCTGGATGCGGGTGGCGAGCGCGTCCGACGAGAAGCCGCCGAAGACGACCGAGTGGGCGGCGCCGATCCGGGCGCAGGCCAGCATCGCGATCGCCGTCTCGGGGATCATCGGCATGTAGACGGCGACCCGGTCCCCGGCCTGAACGCCCAGCTCCAGCAGCGCGTTGGCCGCCTTGGACACCTCGTCCTTGAGCTCGGCGTAGGTGATGGCGCGGCTGTCGCCGGGCTCGCCCTCGAAGTGGATGGCGACCCGGTCGCCGTGCCCTGCCTCTACGTGCCGGTCGACGCAGTTGTAGGCGACGTTGAGCTTGCCGTCCTTGAACCACTTGGCGAACGGCGGGTTCGACCAGTCGAGCGTCTCGGTGGGCTCCTTGGCCCA
The DNA here is from genome assembly GCF_031348265.1 of Streptomyces collinus. Taxonomy (NCBI): domain Bacteria; kingdom Bacillati; phylum Actinomycetota; class Actinomycetes; order Kitasatosporales; family Streptomycetaceae; genus Streptomyces; species Streptomyces collinus. The sequence goes on from NZ_CP133771.1 coordinate 4,858,083, forward strand.
GGTCAGCCGACGGGCCTGCTCGGCCCAGAAGCCGAGCCTGTCAGCCTTGGCCTGCTCATACGCCTCCGCCGTGACGTTGGCGTTCGCGGCCAGGTCGGCGGGGGGTGCGAACCTGCGCTCTTCCTTGAGCAGGTTGGCCAGGCTTTCGTTGCTCACGGCATCTGCCTTTCCCAGGGTGTCCGTTGTGTCCCAGGCCACAGCTCATCAGACCCGGGGGTGCGATGACAAGGGCCGACCGCCGATTGGTTTAGACCTGTCGAGCGGTGCTGTCGGGACCGGGGTCATCCGTACCCACGGACGCCGACCAGGGAAAGTTCACGTCGTGTGCTGCCGGTCACCTGGAACTCGGGCGATCGGCGGCCGGCCAGGACCGTCCGCCACAGAGGGCAACCGGGTGTGCTCTCGGTTCGACCGGGAGCACACCCCAACCGGTGCCGGGCCGGAGCATCCCCGGCCCGGCGTCCGGCTCACGCCGTCAGGTCCGACTCCCGTACGCGGTCGAAGACCCCACCGGCATCCGTCTCGGTGAGCAGATACGCCTCGGCCTCGCCCACGTGGAAGTACATCCCGTGCAGCTCCAACGCGCCCTCGTCGAGGGCCCGGGCGACCGAGTCGTGGGCGCGCAGGTGCTCCAGCTGCTGGACGACGTTCGTCAGGCAGAGCTGCTCGACCGCGTCTGCGGGGGTGCGCCCGGCCAGCCTGCCCCAGGGCCGACTTGCGTCGGCCATGCGCTCCAGGCTCGGCAGCCCGTGCCGCAGCCACCGCTTCAGCGGGGTCCGGGCGCCGCCGGGCTCGGAGTCGAGCAGGGCCTGCATCGCGCCGCAGCCAGAGTGCCCGCACACCGTGATGGACCGTACCCGGAGCACGTCCACGGCGTACTCGATGGCGGCGGCCACCGAGTCGTCGCCGCTCTCCTCGCCCGGGCGCGGCACGAGGTTCCCCACGTTGCGCACGACGAACAGGTCGCCCGGGCCACTGGAGGTGATCATCGATGTGACCAGCCGGGAGTCCGAGCAGGTCAGGAAGAGCTGCGAGGGCCGCTGCCCCTCACGTGCCAGCCGGGCCAGCTCGCTGCGCACCAGGGGTGCGGTGTTGCGCTGGAACGCGCTGATGCCACGCGCCAGTTCGTGCCCGCTGGCTCCGCCGGTGCCCGTCGGGTCCGGCTCGGAGCGGTCCGACCCGTCCGGGTTCTTCTCGGCGGGGGGTGTGGACTGGGGGCCGTCGCACTGGTGGTTGCGCCAGGGTGTCCAGGGCCGGCAGCGGCAGTCGCCGGAGGCCTGGGGCTCGGAGATGCGGGTTCCGGGATGCCGGCCGGTGATCTCGACGGTGCCGCCCTGCGCGGTGTGCGTCTTCTGCCAGTCCTGCAACGTCTCGTACGCCGCGTGGTCCATGAACGACCCGTCCAGCTCGACGACGGTGTCGGCACCGTGGGGCACGAGATGCAGGGTCCGGCTGAGCCGTGGCACCGCGAGGAACGTCAACTGCCCTCTGACGTGTACGTGATGGACTCCTTCCTTCTCATTGTGCCTGATGCGGGTGCGGGTGAGGCGGTGCAGGGCGACGCCGACGGCCATGGCGATGCCGAGCGCCACGCCCTCCAGGACGCCGAGGGAGACCACGCCGAGGGTGGTGACGGCGTAGACCCAGACCTCCCGGTGGCGGGTCACCGTGCGGATGTGGTTCAGGGAGACCATCTGGATGCCGACGGCCATCACCAGGGCGGCGAGCGAGGCGAGCGGGATGAGCTCCAGGATCGGGACCATCAGCAGCGCGGCGATCACTACGAGAACGCCGTGCAGCATCGTGGAGCTCCGGCTGACGGCACCCGCGTGCACATTAGCCGAACTCCGCACGGCCACACCGGCGATGGGCAGCCCGCCGAGCGAGCCGGAGACGATGTTGGCGGCGCCCTGCCCGAGCAGTTCGCGGTCGAGGCGAGAGCGCCCGACCCGGGCGGACAGGCCCGGGCGGGCGGACACCAGCTTGTCCACGGCGACGGCGCCGAGAAGCGACTGCACGCTGCACACCAGCGTGGTGGTGAGCACGGCGGCGACCAGGCCGAGCACGGGGCCCTCGGGCAGTCCGGCCAGGGCGTGGTTGCTCCAGGACGGCAGGTCGACCTTGGGCAGGCGGAGCCCGGCGAGGGCGGCGGCCGCGGTGGCTCCGGCGACGGCGACGAGCGCGGCGGGAAGCTTGCGCAGCAGGCGTCCGGCCCGGCCGGGCAGTCTCGGCCAGAGCAGCAGCAGCGCCAGGGTCAGCACGCTCACGGACACCGACGCGGGGCGCATGTCCGCCAGTTGTGCGGGCAGCGCGCGGAGGTTGTCCGGGACGGAACTCTGCGGGGTGCCGCCGAGCACGATGTGCAACTGGGCGACGGCGATGGTGACGCCGATCCCGGCGAGCATGCCGTGCACGATGGCGGGGCTGACGGCGAGCGCACCACGGGCCACGCGCAGGCAGCCCAGGCCCAGTTGGGCGAGGCCGGCGAGGATGGTGATGGCGCAGGTCGTCCGCCAGCCGTAGCGCTGGATGAGGTCGGCGGTGACGACGGTGAGTCCGGCGGCCGGTCCGCTCACCTGGAGCGGGGAGCCGCCGAGCCGCCCGGCGACCAGTCCGCCCACGGCCGCGGCGACGAGGCCGGCCTGGAGGGGGGCGCCGGTGGCGAGGGCGATGCCCAGGGACAGGGGCAGGGCGATCAGGAAGACCGCGATCGAGGCCGACACATCGGCACCCGCGATCCGGAACCGGCGGGGCCCGGGCGGCGGCGGACTGTGGGGCGGATGGGTGCGTTCGGTTCGGTTCGGATCGGTGGCGCGTGTGGGGACGCAGGCTGACATGGCTTCCCGTCTCCTCCGGGGCTGCGCGGTCGCGTAACTGTGGGGTCCCGCTCGGGGCGGGGTTCGGTCGCGGCGGTCACGGCGTAAATCGGCGGGATGAATCCAACGCTCGGTAAACGGATCGTAATGCAGAGTAAAGGACGAGCATAGACTTTACGGGCAAATGGGCGAATAGATCACCCTGAAGGGTGAAGTGGCTATTTGATCGGCTTGTCGTACTAATTCCTTCTCGATCTCGTGCGAATTTGGCGGCGCTGTCCGCACCCGAGAGAAGGAAGAAGGTGGGCGGAACATGGCCGCCACCCACAGGATCGCCGCGAGTTCCGTGATCGCCGCGGTCTGCGCCGCATCGCTCGCCGGCTGCGCGACCGGCACCCCCCGGCAAAAGACTCCCGCCCCGCAGAAGGCGACGCCGGCGCAGGCGCCGAAGAGTGCGGTCCGGCTGATCGGAGACGGCTCCACCGCCTACACCGGCGCCCAGCCGCGCCTGCCCAGACCCGAACGCCTGCGGCCCGGCCAGAAGCCCCCGCAGTTCGTCGTCTTCTCCTGGGACGGCGCGGGCGAGGACAGCCAGAAGCTGTTCTCCCACTTCCGCAAGGTCGCCAGGGACAACAACGCGACCATGACGTACTTCCTGAGCGGCGTGTACATGCTGCCGGAGGACAGGCGTGACCGGTACCGGCCGCCGCAGCACTCGCCGGGGCGCTCCGACATTGGCTTCAACGACCGCCGCGGCATCGCCGCCACCGCGAAGCAGCTGCGCCTGGCATGGCTGGAGGGCAACGAGATCGGCACCCACTTCAACGGCCACTTCTGCGGCAGCGGCGGCGGGGTGGGCGAGTGGTCGGTCGAGGACTGGAAGGACGAGATCTCCCAGGCCAAGCAGTTCGTGAAGACCTGGAAGACCAACACCGGCCTGAAGGACGCGGCCCCGCTGCCCTTCGACTACGACAAGGAGCTCATCGGCGCCCGCACGCCCTGCCTCGAAGGCCAGCGCAACTTCATGAGGGCGGCCCGCGAGCTGGGTTTCCGCTATGACACCAGCGGCGTGAACGACCAGGTCTGGCCGAAGAAGAAGGAGGGTCTGTGGGACGTGTCCATGCAGCTCGTGCCGTTCCCCGGCCACTCCTTCGAGCAGCTCACCATGGACTACAACTTCATGGTCAACCAGTCGGGCACCAAGACCCAGGGCAACCCCGCCATGCACGGCTTCTGGGGCGACCAGATGCGCGACGGCCTGCTCAAGGGCTTCTCACGGGCCTACCAGGGCAACCGCGCGCCGCTGATCATCGGCAACCACTTCGAGTCCTGGAACGGCGGCACCTACATGCGGGCCGTCGAGGAGGTCATCGAGACGGTGTGCACCAAGGAGGAAGTGCGCTGCGTCTCGTTCCGGCAGCTCGTGGACTGGCTGGACGCGCAGGACCCGAACACGCTGGAGAAGCTGCGCACCCTGCCGGTCGGCCAGGCGCCCAAGGAGGGCTGGGCGTCCTTCCTGTCGGACCGGCCCGCCCCGGCTCCCAAGGGTGTCCCCGGGCCTCCGGCGGCCAAGCGGTAGCTCTCCGGGGTGATGCCGCCAGGCGCACGCGCGCGTGAAGAAGGCCACTCCGCCGTGGGGCCGGGCCCAGGGATGCGTAGGGTCGTACTCATGAGTACAGCAGGCGCGACCGCCGATCCCCTCGCGGCCCTGGGGGCGCTGCCCGGAGTGGCCGATTCCGTGGAGTCCGTACGCAAGGCCGTGGACCGGGTCTACGGGCACCGGGTCATGCGGCGGCGCAGCAACGCGATCACCTCCGAGGCAGCCCTGCGCGGCGCCCGCGGCTCGGCCGCGCTCTCCGGGGCCGACTGGGCCCTGGAGGAGGTGCGCCGTCGTACGGACTTCAGCGGCGACGACGAGTCCCGCACCGTGGGCGCCGCCCTGCGGCTCACCGCGGAGGCGGGCCAGTTGCTGTCGATCTGGCGGCAGTCGCCCCTGCGGGTGCTGGCCCGGCTGCACCTGGTGGCGGCCGCGGACAAGGCCGATCAGGTGGGACGGCCCCGCAAGGAGGGCGAGCAGGTCGACGAGCCGCTCGTCGGACTGCCGCTGCCGAGCGCCGCCGAGACGCACGGCAGGCTGGACGGACTGGCCGGCCTGATCATCGCGGGCGGCTCCGCACCGGCGCTGGTGACGGCCGCCGTCGTACACGGCGAGCTTCTGGCGCTGCGCCCCTTCACCTCCCACAACGGCCTGGTCGCCCGCACGGCCGAACGCATCGTCCTGGTCGGCAGCGGTCTGGACCCGAAGTCGGTCTGTGCGGCCGAGGTCGGCCACGCCGAGCTGGGCCGTGACGCCTATCTGGAAGCCCTCGGCGGGTACGTCTCCGGCACCCCGGAGGGAGTCGCCGCATGGATCGCCCACTGCGGCAGGGCGGTCGAACTGGGAGCCCGCGAGTCGATGGCCGTGTGCGAGGCGCTGCAGCGCGGAGCGGCCTGACATCACCCGGCCGGAAAAATGATGCGGCGGTACGAGATCTCGTACCGCCGCTGGCATGAGCATCGGGTTACCAAGCGTCCTCGATATATGCCCATCAGGCCGGGAGCTTTGCCCGTGACCTGGTGCGGCTGGCCCGTATTCGACGGGTCGACGTCGCGTGGGTGCCCGGTGTTCATGCTCGGTCCGTGGGGCCAAATGCGTTAAAAGGTGATCCTCTCGGATGTCCTTGGTCTCGCGGGCCGTTGAGTCCTTTGTACTCCTGCCCCGGAGCAAGCGGAAGTCCAGGCTGCACTTCTTTACTTTCGGGTTCACACAGGGCGGCCTGTCGCCGCAGGTCAAGCGGCCGTCGTACGGCGCCTGTTCGCGTACCAGACGAGTCCCGCGGTGGCCGCGGCGGCGCCTATCGCGGCCACCGCGACGAGCGCCGGGCGCGGCGGCACGGAGAACGCGGGGATGCGCTGCTTGAGCCGGACCGGGCGGTGGAAGTCGAGGATCGGCCACCCGCGCGCGAGGGCCTCGCGGCGCAGTGCCCTGTCCGGGTTCACGGCATGCGGGTTCCCGACGGACTCCAGCATCGGCACATCGGTCGCCGAGTCGCTGTAGGCGTAGCAGCGGCTGAGGTCGTAGCCCTCGGACTCGGCCAGTTCCCTGACGGCCTCGGCCTTGGTGGGGCCGTACGCGTAGTACTCCACCTCACCGGTGAAGCAGCCGTCGTCGCCCACGACCATGCGGGTGGCGACCACGCGGTCCGCCCCCAGCAGCTCGCCGATCGGCTCGACCACCTCGGCGCCGGATGTGGAGACGATCACGACGTCGCGGCCGGCGGTGTGGTGCTCCTCGATGAGGGAGGCGGCCTCGTCGTAGATGATCGGGTCGATCAGGTCGTGCAGCGTCTCGGCGACGATCTCCTTGACCTGTTCCACGTTCCAGCCGCGGCACAGGGCGGACAGATATGCGCGCATGCGCTCCATCTGGTCGTGGTCGGCGCCGCCCGCCAGGAAGACGAACTGGGCATATGCGGTACGCAAGACGGCCCTGCGGTTGATCAGACCGCCTTGGTAGAACGACTTGCTGAACGTGAGCGTGCTCGACTTCGCAATGACCGTCTTGTCCAGGTCAAAGAAGGCGGCTGTGCGGGGCAACGAGTGGTTTTCCACGTCCCAGAGCATAGGGGCAGCCCATTCGGCGTAAGGTGGGGCGCGTGGGTTTGCCTGAGAAGGCTCTCGGGTACACCATGGAAGTCACGGATCGTTCGCGACCGTGCTAACCCGGCCCGACTCCTCCCCCCCCGAGTCGGCCGTGGGGACGACCCCCGCTCTCCCCCCCGGCGGGGGTCGTCGCATGTCCGGGTGGGTTTTCTCCCTCGTTTCACGGCCTGAACGCCGCTCCTGTGCGGACGTGCAGCAAGGACTTGGCATGCCCATGTCTTATGACGTTGAGTAGTCATCGGGCTGCTCTGTGGGAGCAGCACAGAGGGTCGGAGCGGCTCACCGGTACGGGTGACGGCGATATTCACAACCCCCCGGGTGTCCACAGTTATCCACCAAGATCCACACGATTTCCGGGATCGCTGCACCGTGATTCCAGCGCGCCCCGCTCGCGGCGAGTTCATGGCCGGTTCCGAGTACCCGGGGGCGTATGGCCGGTTTCTGTCGGCCGTTCACAGGGAGGCCGCTTGCCGGTTCTTCCCGCGTTTGGGAATCGCGGGCCGCAGGGGCCGCGCGAGCCATGCAGCGAAGGGGGATGGAAACCGTGACCGGAACCGTCACACACGACCCGCCGCCGGGCGCCGGAGGGCGGCAGGGCGGACCGCTGATCGTCACCGAGGACACCGAACTCCTCGACGACCTGCTGCGCCTGTGCGCGGCGGCGGGCGCCACACCCGAGGTGCACCACGGAGTGCCGGAGCGCAGGGGCAGTTGGGAGGCCGCACCGCTCGTCCTGGTCGGCGACGACGCCGCGCGGCGGGTGCGCGGGGCCGTGCGCAGAAGGGGCGTGGTGCTCGTAGGCCGGGACCAGGACGACTCCGGGGTGTGGCGGCGGGCCGTCGAGATCGGGGCCGAGCACGTCCTGATGCTGCCCGACGGCGAGCAGTGGCTGGTCGACCGGATCGCCGACGTGGCCGAGGGCGTCGGCCGGCCCGCCCTCACCGTGGGCGTCATCGGCGGCCGGGGCGGGGCGGGAGCATCCACTCTCGCGTGTGCCCTCGCCGTCACGTCCGCGCGGGAGGGACTGCGCACCCTCCTCGTGGACGCCGATCCGCTGGGTGGCGGACTCGACGTACTCCTCGGCGGTGAGACGGCCGAAGGGCTGCGCTGGCCCGCGTTCGCCTCCTCGCGCGGCCGGGTCGGCGGGGGCGCCCTGGAGGAGTCGCTGCCCGAACTGCATGCGCTGCGCGTGCTCAGCTGGGACCGCGGCGACCGGATCGCGGTCCCGCCGCAGGCGGTGCGGGCGGTGCTCGCGGCGGCCCGGCGCCGGGGCGGCACGGTCGTGGTCGACCTGCCGCGCCGGATCGACGACGGCGTCGCCGAGGTCCTCACCCAGCTGGACGTGGGCGTACTGGTCGTGCCCGCCGAGCTGCGGGCCGTCGCGGCCGCGGGCCGGGTGGCCTCCGCGGTCGGCATGGTCCTGCGGGACCTGCGGGTGGCCGTCCGCGGGCCCTACCCACCCGGGCTCGACGACCGTGAGGTGGCCCGGTTGCTCGGACTGCCCCTGGTCGGCGAGGTACCGGCAGAGCCGGGTCTGTCGCGCCCGGACGACGCCCCGGCGCCACCGGGCGCGGCTCCCCGCGGACCCCTCGCCCGGTTCTGCAAGGAGTTCTGGGAGCGGGCGCTCGCCGAGGCGGGTGCGGCATGAGCACCCTGGCCGGAACCGAAGGCGCGGCGCTGCTCGACGGGGTGCGGCGGTGGCTGGCCGAGAGCGGGGCCGATCCGACCCCCGCGCGCGTGGCGCAGGCTCTGCGGGAGCAGGGGCGGGTCCTCGGAGATGCCGAAGTCCTGGGAGCCGCCGCACAATTGCGGTCCGAGCTGGTCGGCAGCGGGCCGCTGGAGCCGCTGCTCGCCGATCCTTCGGTGACGGACGTGCTGGTGTCGGCCCCCGACCGGGTCTGGGTGGACCGGGGCGGGGGACTGGAGCTGACGCCGGTCCGCTTCGCCGACGCGGCGGCCGTACGACGGCTCGCCCAGCGCCTCGCAGCGGTGGCCGGGCGCCGTCTGGACGACGCCCGTCCCTGGGCCGACGCCCGGCTCCCCGACGGCACCCGGCTGCACGCGGTGCTGCCGCCGGTGGCGGTGGGCTGCGCCTGCCTGTCACTGCGGGTCGTACGGCCGCGCGCCTTCACGCTGGGCGAGCTGGTCGCGGCGGGCACAGTGCCGCCGGGCGGGGACCGCATGCTGCGCGCCCTGCTCGACGCCCGGCTGTCCTTCCTCGTCAGCGGAGGCACCGGCACCGGCAAGACCACGTTGCTGAGTGCCCTGCTGGGGCTCGTGGGACCGGACGAGCGGATCGTCCTCGCCGAGGACTCGGCGGAACTGCGGCCCGAACACCCGCACGTCGTGCGGCTGGAGACCAGACCCGCCAACCAGGAGGGCGCGGGCCTCGTGACCCTGGAGGACCTGGTGCGCCAGGCCCTGCGGATGCGGCCGGACCGGCTGGTCGTGGGCGAGGTGCGCGGGCCCGAAGTGGTGCATCTGCTGGCCGCGTTGAACACCGGCCACGAGGGCGGCTGCGGAACCGTGCACGCCAACGCCGCCGCCGATGTACCGGCCCGGCTGGAGGCGCTGGGTACGGCCGCCGGGCTCGACCGGGCCGCGCTGCACAGCCAGTTGGCGGCCGCCCTCTCCGTGGTGCTGCACCTGGTACGCGATCGGACCGGTCGGCGGCGGATCGCCGAGGTGCACGTGCTGGAGCGGGACCCGTCGGGCCTGGTGCGGACGGTGCCGGCGCTGCGGTGGGGAGCGGAGGCGTTCGCGTGTGAGCGGGGGTGGGAGCGGCTGCGGGGGCTGCTTCGGGGCGGCGCGAGCGGGAGCGGGCCGGGTGAGGCCGGGGCGGAGGGGACGTCATGACGGGGATTCCTGAGATGTCGATGGGTGCGGCCGTGGCGTGCGTGGGCGCGGCCGTCTGGCTGCTGGGTGAGCGCCAAGGGGCGGCGCGACGGGCGCGGCTGCTGCTCGCGAGCGGCGAAGCCGCGGGGAGCGGGCCGCCCGGCTGGCGGCGGATGGCCGGTGAACTGCGGCACGTCCGCGGGCGGTTGCGGCCCGAGTGGTGGTCACCGGTGGCCGGGCTGGTCCTGGCGGTGCTCGGGGCGTCGGTGCTGCCGGCCGTCCTGGGTGCGGCCGGGGTGCCCTTGCTGCGGCGGGTCCGGCTGGCCGGCCGGGCGCGGCGGGACCGGGAGCGCCGGTCCGACGCGGTGGTCGCCTTGTGCGGAGCGCTCGCCGGCGAGGTGCGGGCCGGACGCCAGCCGGGTGAGGCGCTGCTGCGGGCCGCGCGGGACTGCGGCGGACTCGCGGACGCGCAGGCGACGGTGCTGGCGGCGGCGCGGTTCGGCGGTGACGTGCCGGGCGCGCTCGCTACGGCGGCCCGGCAACCGGGTGCCGAGGGACTGCGGGGACTCGCGGCGTGCTGGCGGGTCGCCGTGGACCAGGGCGCCGGGCTCGCCGCCGGACTCGACCGGCTGGCCGCCGCACTGCGTGCCGAACGGGATCAGCGGTCAGATCTGCGGGCCCAGTTGGCGGGTGCCCGGGCCACCGCGGTGATGCTCGCCGGGCTGCCGGCCCTGGGGCTGCTCATCGGCACCGCCCTCGGGGCCGATCCCCTGCACGTCCTGCTGCACACCGGGGCGGGGCTGGGCTGCCTGGCGGCCGGCGGGGTGCTGGAGGGTCTGGGGCTGTGGTGGGTGCAGCGGATCGTGAGGGGTGCGGAGGCGGCGACATGAGCAGCGGAGAAGTTGTCCACAGGCTGGGGGCGGCCGTGGGGATCGTGCTGGCCTGCGTGTGGCCGGTGCGGTGGGTGGTGGAGGTGCGACGCCGCCGGAGGATGCGCCGACGGCTGGCCGGGCTGTCGAGGGTCCGGGAAGCGACCGTTCCCGTCCCACGGCGGGCATGGCGCGGGGCCGCGCGGACGTGGCTGCCCCCTGTGGGCGTGGCCTGCGCCGGATGGGTGCTTGCCGGAGGGCTCACCGGGGCCGCGGTGGGACTGGTCGGCGCGGTGGGCTTGTGGCGGTGGCGGCTCAGGCAGGAGACGGCCGGGGCGGACCCTGGGGCACCCGACCTCGCCGAGGCGGCGCGCCAACTGCCCTTGGCCGCGGACCTGCTGGCGGCCTGCATCGCGGCGGGCGCCGGCCCGGTGATCGCCGCGCAGGCGGTTGGTGAGGCCCTGCGCGGACCTGTCGGCGATGCCCTCGCCCGGGGTTCGGCGGAGGTGCGGCTGGGCGGCGAACCGGGCTCGGCCTGGCGGACGTTGGGTGCCGTCCCGGGCGCAGGCGGTCTCGCACGGCTGCTGGAACGGGCCGATGTGTCCGGACTGCCCGCCGCGGTACCGGTCGCGCGGCTCGCCGCGGAGGCCCGGGCCGACTGGGGCCGCGCCGCGACGGCCCGGGCCCGGCGGGCGGGCGTGATGGTCAGTGCGCCGGTCGGGCTGTGCTTCCTGCCCGCGTTCATCGCGGTCGGCGTGCTGCCCGTGGTGATCGGCCTCGCGGGCGGGGTGCTCGGAGGGGGTGGTGGATGACGCGGCGACCGACCGCAAGCAGTGAGCAGTGAACAACAGGGGTTCGGACTCTTTCCCACGGGGGTTGAGATGTATCAGGCGGTACGGGCACGACTGCGTGCCCTGGTGTGCGGGATGCGTGCGGCGCGGAGGGACGCGGGGATGGTGACCTCCGAGTACGCGATGGGAATCGTCGCGGCGGTGGCGTTCGCGGTGGTGCTCTACAAGGTCGTCACGAGCGGCCCGGTCAGCACGGAGCTGCAGAACATCGTGAAGGAAGCCCTCAATGCGCGGATGTGAGCGGGGCGCGGACCGGGGGTTCGTCACGGCGGAGGCGGCCGTGGTGCTGCCCGTTCTGGTGATGTTCGCGATGGCGCTGGTGTGGGGGCTGCTGGTCGTGGCCGCGCAGATCCAGTGTGTGGACGCGGCGCGGACGGGTGCGCGTGCGGCGGCCCGGCAGGACCCGCCCGGGGCGGTCGTGAAGCTGACCCGCGAGGCGGCGCCGCCGGGCGCGACGGTGACCGTCAGCCGGGATGCGGAGCACGTCCGGGTGGTCGTCGAGGCGGAGCCACCGGTGCTGCGCGGTCTGTCCTTCACCGTGCGCGAGGAGGCCGTGGCGTCGGCGGAGGAGGCGGTGGGCCCGTGAGACGGCGTCGAAGGGATGCCGAGCAGGACCGGGCATCGGCTGCCGTCCGGGGTGTCGGCCCGGGCCGGGGGTCCGTCGCGGTCCGGGGTGTCGGCCGGGGCCGGGGGGCCGTCGGCGCCGAGCAGGGCGTTCATGGGCTCGGCCCGGACCGGGGGTCTGCCAGCGTCTGGAGCGTCGGGGCGATCGCCGTTCTGTGCGTGGTGTTCGGTGTCGTGCTCGCGCTCGGGCAGGCCGTCGTCATCCGCCATCGTGCGGCGGGCGGTGCGGATCTCGCGGCGCTCGCCGCGGCGGACCACTGGGCCGACGGTGGCACGGCTGCCTGTGCCCGGGCCGGCCGGGTGGCCCGGGCACAGGGCGCGCGGCTCGTGCGGTGCGAGGTCGCCGGGGAGATCTCGGACGTGACGGCGGCGTCGGGCCGCGGGCCCTTCACAGCGGAGGTCAGGGCCCGGGCGGGGCCTCCGACGGGTCTGCTGGATCTCCCTGAGCCTGCTCAGGTGCCTCGTCCGCCGTCTCCTTCTCCTCAGGAGCCCCCTCCAACAGCACCGTGAGGAGCCGGACGGCCCCCCTCTTGTGCAGCGGGTCATTGCCGTTGCCGCATTTGGGGGACTGGATGCAGGACGGGCAGCCGGCGTCGCACTCGCAGGAGGCGATGGCCTGGCGGGTGGCGGTCAGCCAGGTGCGGGCGGTGTGGAAGGCACGCTCCGCGAAGCCCGCGCCACCCGGATGGCCGTCGTAGACGAAGACCGTGGGCAGGAGCGTGTCGGGGTGGAGCGGGATCGACACGCCGCCGATGTCCCAGCGGTCGCAGGTGGCGAAGAGGGGCAGCAGGCCGATCGACGCGTGTTCGGCGGCGTGCAGGGAGCCGCCGAGGATCTCGGGGTTGATCCGGGCCCGGTCCAGCTGGTCCTCGGTGACGGTCCACCACACGGCGCGGGTGCGCAGCGTACGGGGAGGGAGGTCGAGTTTGGTCTCACCGAGCACTTCACCGGTGATGAGCCGTCGGCGGAGGTAGGAGACGACCTGGTTGGTGACCTCGACGGAGCCGTAGCAGAGACGGCCGTCCCCCCAGGGGATCTCGACGTCCGTCTCCAGGACGGAGATCGATGTCGTGTCGCGGGCGACCGTGGAGTAGGGCGGGGCGGCCTCCTCGACGAGGGCGACGGAGTCCTCCAGGTCCAGCGACCGCACGAGGTACGTGCGGCCCTGGTGGAGGTGGACCGCCCCCTCGTGCACCGTCGAGTGCGCGGCGCCCGCGTCGACCGTGCCGAGCAGCCGGCCCGTGCCGGTCTCGACGACCTGGACCGGGCGTCCGCCCTCACCGCGGATGTCGGTCAGGTCGGCGGCGCGCTCGCGGCGGGTCCAGTGCCAGGCCCGGGTGCGGCGGCGCAGCAGCTTCGCGGCCTCCAGCTGCGGCAGGAGGGCCTCGCCGGCCGGGCCGAACAGGTCGAGGTCCTCGTCCGTCAGCGGCAGCTCCGCGGCGGCCGCGCACAGGTGCGGGGCCAGCACGTAGGGGTTGTCCGGGTCGAGGACGGTCGATTCGACGGGCTGGTCGAACAGGGCCTCGGGGTGGTGGACGAGGAAGGTGTCCAGCGGGTCGTCTCGGGCCACCAGGACGGCCAGGGCGCCCTGCCCGGACCGTCCGGCCCGGCCCGCCTGCTGCCACAGGGAGGCGCGCGTGCCCGGGTAGCCGGCGATGACTACCGCGTCGAGGCCGGAGATGTCGATGCCGAGTTCGAGGGCGTTCGTCGCGGCGAGGCCCAGCAGTTCACCCGATTGGAGGGCTTGTTCGAGAGCGCGGCGTTCCTCGGGGAGATAGCCGCCCCGGTACGCCGCGACACGCCCGGCCAGCGATCGGTCGACCTCGGCCAGACGCTCCTGGGAGATGACCGAGATCAGCTCGGCGCCACGCCGGGAGCGGACGAAGGCGACCGAGCGCACGCCCTGCACGGTGAGATCGGTCAGCAGGTCGGCGGCCTCGGCGGTGGCCGTGCGGCGGACGGGTGCGCCCTTCTCGCCGTGCAGCTCGGTCAGCGGCGGCTCCCAGAGGGCGAAGACCAGTTCCCCGCGCGGGGAGGCGTCGTCGGCCACCTCCAGCACCGGCACCCCGGTCAGGCGGCGGGCGGCCACCGCGGGCTCGGCGGCGGTCGCGGAGGCCAGCAGGAACACGGGCGACGCGCCGTAGCGGGCGCACAGCCGGCGCAGCCTGCGCAGCACCTGGGCGACGTGCGAGCCGAAGACACCCCGGTAGGTGTGGCACTCGTCGATGACCACGTACTTCAGCGACTTCAGGAAGGAGGACCAGCGGGGGTGGGACGGCAGGATGCCGCGGTGCAGCATGTCCGGGTTGGTCAGGACGTAGTTGCCGTACTGGCGGATCCACTCGCGTTCCTCGAACGGAGTATCGCCGTCGTACACGGCTGCGCGAACGGAATGGCCCAGGGGATGTGAAAGTTCCTTCACGGAACGGCACTGGTCCGCCGCGAGAGCCTTGGTGGGAGCCAGGTAGAGGGTGGTCGCGCCGCGGCCGTTCGGAGCCTCCGCGCCCTCCACGAGCGCGGACAGGACCGGCACGAGGTAGGCCAGGGACTTGCCGGAGGCCGTGCCGGTGGCGACGACGACCGAATCCCCGTCCAGGGCGTGCTCCGCCGCGCGTGCCTGGTGGGCCCAGGGATGCTCGATGCCCGCGGCTCGCACGGCCGCGACGACCTCCGCGCGGATCCGGTCCGGCCAGACGGCATGCCGACCCTCACGTGGGGGCAAGTGCTCCGTATGAGTAATGCGCGCAGCCCTGCCGGGACCGGACGCGAGCCGGTCCAGGACCGCGCCCGGCGCGGGTCGGGAGGCAGGGTCCGTCCGGGTTCGATCGGATCGGTGATTCTTGGCCATCGGCACCGAGTGTGTCACTGGCGTGACGGACAATGGAGCCAAGGCGTCGTGCACGCCTGCCGGTAAGTGATTGAATGCCATCGCGGCTGGCGAAGCGTCCAGGGGCTGAAGCCGAATGCCCCTAGGGCGACCGCTCGATAGCAAGGTGCTGGAGGATCCGTGGACCTGTCCCTGTCGACCGAAACCATGGGCGATCGCACGATCGTCAGGGTCGGTGGCGAAATCGACGTATATACCGCGCCCAAGCTGCGCGAGCAGTTGGTCGAGCTGGTGAACGACGGCAGTTTCCACCTTGTCGTCGACATGGAGGGCGTGGACTTCCTCGACTCCACCGGGCTCGGCGTACTGGTCGGCGGCCTGAAGCGCGTGCGTGCCCATGAGGGCTCCCTGCGCCTGGTGTGCAACCAGGAGCGCATTCTGAAGATTTTCCGTATCACCGGCCTCACCAAGGTGTTCCCGATTCACACCTCGGTCGAGGAAGCGGTTGCGGCCACCGACTGACACCGGACCCGGGCCATGCGCCCGGGCCGGCCGTCGTTCGGCTGAAGTACAGACCGAGGGGGCCCGGGCTTTCGGCCGCCCGGAGCCTGCCGACAGCACGCCCGTAGTTGCGAGGGGGATGCATGGCCACCGTTGAGCTCCGCTTCAGCGCGCTGCCCGAGCACGTCAGGACCGCCCGGCTGGTGGCGGCAGCGGTGGCGCGCAGGGCCGGAGTGGACGAGGCCGTCCTCGACGAGGTCAGGCTCGCCGTCGGCGAGGCGTGCAGCCGGGCGGTCGGGCTGCACCAGATCGGCGGGATCTCGGCACCGGTGAAGGTGCTGCTGATCGAGGAGGAGAAGCAGTTCTCCATCGAGGTCGGCGACGAGGCCCCGCACGCGGTGGCCGGCGGGGGTGCCGGCGCCGGTCCCGGCGACCCCGACGGTGAGGCCGACGAGGACGAAATGGGCCTCGCGGTCATCAGCGGACTCGTTGACGACGTCGAGGTCAGCGCGGGAGAGCACGGCGGGCTGATCAAGATGACCTGGCCGACCACGCCGCCGCCGACGATCCTGGTCTGACCCCGCCACCGCACACCGTTCATCCGAAGGGCCCCACCACCCGTGGGGCCCTTCGTCATGTGCGGGTGTCAGTGCTCGCCTTTACAGTAGTTCCTGTGCCGTTCATCGCGTGAATTCGTTCACGATCATTCGCGCGCTCTCCGGCAGCCTCAGAATGCTTTCAGGGCATTACCTCGGAAGTTCAATTCCGTTTATCGCGCTCTGTTTTGATCAGGTTCCGGTACCTACAATCCCGTCCACATCTTGAGCTCAGCCCAAGCGTCAAGGAGGACGAATGGCGGGGCTTTCCCTCTCACAACAGTCGGGTCATCCCACCGACCTCGCGGCCGCCGTGCTGACCGATGGCAACCGCGTGCTCGTCGTGGTCATCGCGGTCGTCGCACTGGCGGCACTGGCGGTCGCGGGCGTCCTGGTGCGCCAGGTGCTCGCGGCCGGCGAGGGCACCGACCGCATGAAGGAGATCGCGGCAGCGGTCCAGGAAGGCGCCAACGCCTATCTGGCACGTCAGTTGCGCACGCTCGGCGTATTCGCCGTGGTCGTGTTCTTCCTGCTCATGCTGCTGCCCGCGGACGACTGGAGTCAGCGTGCCGGACGTTCGGTGTTCTTTCTGATCGGAGCGGCGTTCTCGGCGGCCACCGGCTATATCGGCATGTGGCTCGCCGTACGCAGCAATGTGCGTGTCGCCGCCGCGGCGCGTGAAGCCACCCCGGCGGAAGGCGAGCCGGAAAAGGATCTGACCGCCGTTTCGCACAAGGCGATGAAGATCGCCTTTCGTACGGGCGGCGTGGTCGGCATGTTCACGGTGGGCCTCGGCCTGCTCGGCGCCTCCTGTGTGGTGCTGGTCTACGCGGCCGACGCGCCGAAGGTGCTCGAAGGTTTCGGCCTCGGGGCCGCGCTGATCGCGATGTTCATGCGTGTCGGCGGTGGCATCTTCACCAAGGCGGCCGACGTCGGCGCCGACCTGGTCGGCAAGGTCGAACAGGGCATTCCGGAGGACGACCCGCGCAATGCCGCGACCATCGCCGACAATGTGGGCGACAACGTCGGAGACTGCGCGGGCATGGCGGCCGACCTCTTCGAGTCGTATGCCGTGACCCTGGTCGCCGCGCTGATCCTCGGCTCGGCGGCCTTCGGCGACGCCGGGCTCGGCTTCCCGCTGCTCGTGCCGGCGATCGGTGTGATCACCGCCATGATCGGCATCTTCGCGGTGGCGCCCCGGCGCGCCGACCGCAGCGGCATGAGCGCGATCAACCGCGGGTTCTTCATCTCCGCGGTGATCTCGCTGGTGCTGGTGGCGGTGGCCGTCTTCGTCTACCTGCCGGGGAAGTACTCCGAGCTCGACGGGGTCACCGACGCCGCGATCCTGGGCAAGGACGGTGACCCGAGGGTCCTCGCGCTGGTCGCGGTGGCCATCGGCATCGTGCTCGCCGCCCTGATCCAGCAACTGACCGGCTACTTCACCGAGACCACCCGCCGGCCCGTCAGGGACATCGGCAAGAGCTCGCTCACCGGCCCGGCCACCGTCGTCCTCGCCGGTATCTCCGTCGGCCTCGAATCCGCCGTCTACACCGCCCTGTTGATCGGCCTCGGTGTGTACGGGGCGTTCCTGCTCGGCGGCACGTCCATCATGCTGGCGCTGTTCGCGGTGGCGCTGGCGGGCACCGGCCTGCTCACCACGGTCGGTGTGATCGTCGCGATGGACACCTTCGGGCCGGTCTCCGACAACGCGCAGGGCATCGCGGAGATGTCCGGCGACGTCGAGGGCGCGGGCGCGCAGGTGCTCACCAACCTGGACGCGGTCGGCAACACCACGAAGGCGATCACCAAGGGCATCGCGATCGCCACGGCCGTGCTCGCGGCGGCGGCGCTGTTCGGGTCGTACCGCGACGCGATCTTCACCGGCGCGCGGGACGTCGGCGAGAAACTCAGCGGGGACGGCGCCCCGATGAGTCTGATGATGGACATCTCGCAGCCCAACAACCTCGTGGGGCTCATCGCCGGCGCGGCGGTCGTCTTCCTCTTCTCGGGGCTGGCGATCAACGCCGTGTCGCGGTCGGCGGGTTCCGTGGTCTACGAGGTGCGGCGGCAGTTCCGCGAGAAGCCCGGGATCATGGACTACAGCGAGAAGCCGGAGTACGGCAAGGTCGTCGACATCTGCACCAAGGATGCTCTGCGCGAGCTCGCCACCCCCGGCCTGCTGGCCGTGCTGGCGCCCATCTTCATCGGGTTCACGCTCGGCGTCGGCCCGCTCGGCGCGTTCCTGGCGGGCGCGATCGGCGCGGGCACGCTGATGGCGGTGTTCCTCGCCAACTCCGGTGGCGCCTGGGACAACGCCAAGAAGCTCGTCGAGGACGGCCACCACGGAGGCAAGGGCGGCGAGGCGCACGCGGCGACCGTGATCGGAGACACGGTCGGCGACCCCTTCAAGGACACCGCGGGGCCCGCGATCAACCCGCTGCTGAAGGTCATGAACCTGGTGGCCCTGCTCATCGCGCCCGCGGTGATCAAGTTCTCCTACGGCCCGGACAAGAGCATCGGAGTGCGGATTCTGGTCGCCGTCCTCGCGTTCCTCGTGATCGCAGGGTCGGTGTACGTGTCAAAGCGGCGCGGTATCGCCATGGGTGACGAAGACAACGCCGGGTCGGCACCCAAGTCGGCCGATCCGGCAGTGGTTTCGTAGGGAGGTTTCCGAGCCCCAGCTCAAGGTGCGGGCGGGCGATGCGCGTTGACGCGTCGCCCGCCCGCGCTGTGTGGGTACACGATCACGCGTGAGCCTTATCTCGCGTGGTGCAATAGGTAACAAAACGGTCTTAATAGGCGCTCGACGTGCGGTTGCCGTGCATCTGGCGTGTATGTTCCGGGGCCGAGAGCCATGGAAGGGACCAAACCGGTGAACAAGAAGCTCGCGGCCGCACTGTCCGGCGGTGCGGTACTGGTACTGGCGCTGTCGGGCTGCGGCGGCGACGACAGCAACGAGAAGCTGGACTCCTGGGCCAAGCAGGTCTGTGACGCCGTACAGCCTCAGGCCAAGAAGATCGAGTCGGCCAATGCCGCGATCCAGAAGGAGACCTCCGACAACAGCACGCCGGAGGACGTCCAGAAGACCGACGCACAGGCCTTCCAGGACATGTCCGACGCCTACAAGGCGATCGGGACCGCCGTGAACAAGGCCGGGGCCCCGGACGTCGAGAACGGCGAGAAGAAGCAGCAGGACGCGGTCAAGGAGCTCAACTCGATCTCCGCCTCGTACGCCTCGCTGAAGAAGCAGGTGGACGGGCTCGACACCAAGGACCAGGGCGAGTTCGCCGACGGCCTGAAGGACATCGCCACCGAGCTGGACAAGCTGAGCCAGAGCGGGAACGACGCCCTCAGGAACCTGGAGGAGGGCGAGGTCGGCCAGGCGATGGCCAAGCAGTCCAGCTGCAACGCGGCCACGGCGTCGGCGGGGGCGACGCAGAGCTGAGGCCCCGAGCGGGCGGGCAGCGCAGTGACGCGGGTGTGACGGCTGAGTCGTAGGTGACCGCCGTGTCCGATGTGCCGTACGGCGCGAACGCGTGCGCATCGCCGCACGGGCACGTGCGCCACCCGCACCGGCGGCCACAATGGGGGCGTGAGTAACGCCAGCCAGTCACCCCTGCCCCCGCTGCCCGCCTCCGACCGTCCCGAAGCCGCCGCCCGGCTCCGGGACGCCCTGCTCGCGGCCTCCTTCACCGCCGACGGACTGCTCGAACTGCTCGGCGCCCCCGCGTACGCGGCACTGGCCCGCAGCGAGACCGTGCCCGCGCTCCGGGCGACCCGCGGGGACACGCCCCTGGAGATGCTCGTCCGGCTGTTCCTGCTCCAGCAGCCCGTGCCGCAAGCGCGCGTTGCGGAGGTCCTGCCCGTGGACGCCTGCCTGGAGAGCGGCTGGCTGGCCCGGGCCGGCGGGGACGAACTCGTCGCGACGGTGGACGTCCGGCCCTACGGCGGTCCCGGCGGCGAGGACTGGTTCATCGTGTCGGACCTCGGCTGCGCGGTCGGCGGCGCCGGCGGGATCGGCCGGCGGGAGGAGGGCGTCGTCCTCGGCGTCGGCGGCGCCTCGATGACCCTCGCGGGCATCACCGTCCGTACGCCCGTCGCCGCCGCGCTCGACCTCGGTACCGGCTCCGGCATCCAGGCCCTGCACGCCGCGCAGCACGCCACGCGGGTGGTGGCCACCGACCTCAACCCGCGTGCCCTGCACATCACCGCCCTGACGCTGGCGCTGTCCGGCACCGCGGCCGCCGACCTGCGCGAGGGCTCCCTCTTCGAGCCCGTGCGAAACGACGAGACGTACGACCTGATCGTCTCCAACCCGCCCTTCGTGATCTCGCCCGGCGCGCGGCTGACCTACCGCGACGGCGGGATGGGCGGGGACGATCTGTGCCGCACGCTCGTTCAACAAGCGGGCGACCGCCTGAGCGAGGGCGGGTTCGCTCAGTTCCTCGCAAACTGGCAGCACGTCGAAGGGGAGGACTGGCAGGACAGGCTCAGGTCCTGGGTGCCCCCGGGCTGCGACGCGTGGATCGTGCAGCGCGAGGTGCAGGACGTCAACCAGTACGCCGAGCTGTGGCTGCGTGACGCGGGCGACCACCAGGGCCACGCGGCGGAGTACCAGGCGCGGTACGACGCATGGCTCGACGAGTTCGAGGCGCGCAAGGTGAAGGCCGTCGGCTTCGGCTGGATCACCC
This sequence comes from Streptomyces collinus, assembly GCF_031348265.1. Lineage (NCBI taxonomy): Bacteria > Bacillati > Actinomycetota > Actinomycetes > Kitasatosporales > Streptomycetaceae > Streptomyces > Streptomyces collinus. The sequence goes on from NZ_CP133771.1 coordinate 4,878,395, forward strand.
TGCGCAGGACGAATGCCGCCGTGCCCTCGCTGACGGTGGAGGAGTGGCCGCACCCGGTCGAGCAGCCGCTCGGCGACACGATCCGGGCCCACTTCGACCGGCTCGACCACCTGCGCGGCCACGACGACGCCGCGCTGCTCGAAGGGCATTTCCGGCTGGCCGCCGAGATCGTGCAGGAGCAGGTCGGGCTGCCCGGCGCGGAGGACCCCGAGCACGTCGTGCTGCGCCAGCACCGCGGCATGCGCCGGGCGACCCGGGTGGACACGGTCGGTGCGGGCTTCGCGGGCGTGTGCGACGGCACGATGAGCGCGGGCCGCATCCTCGACGCCATCGCCCAGCTGATCGGAGAGGATCCCGTGCTGCTGCGCGACCGCACCCCCGCGCAGATCCGGCTGCTGGTCGAACAGGGGTTCCTGGAGCCGGTCCGCTGAGCGGACCGCCGAGGGGCGGCCTCGGGGTGCCTCGAAGCGGCTCGCCAACAAATTCGAGTCGATTTGGACACCTCGTCCGAGACGGTTCGTGAGGAACCGGACGACCTTGATCCGCCACCGTGTCGCCACGCCGTTCACCTCGGGTTCGCCTGCCCGCCGCCCGCGCGTGTCAGCCTCCCGTGGCTGGGGATGCGCGGACAGGGGAAAAGGGGCGCGGCGGGTCATGGAGAGTGAACCGGCGATCTTCGCGGGAGCGGTGTTCTCCCTGTTCGGAGGCGGGCTGCTGGCGTGGACGGTGACGCGCGTGCGTCAGGACCGGCCCGTCGCCGAAGGTGTGAGGCCGGTCGCGTCGGCGACCTTCGCAGGCCTCGTCGCGGTGCTCGCGCTGGCGGCCGGAACCTGGTGCTTCACACGCCTCTGAGGCCCCCTCCGGAGGCGTGCCCGCGGGTGACCGGGGCGTCGCGCTGCGTGTGAAGGCGGGCCGGCTCCCGCTACGCCGGGCGGCAGGATTGGTGGTAGTCGGGTTACCGTTCGAGTGGCCGTTGCGGGCTTTTCCCGTTTGACACGGGGGCGGGATGTACCGTCACACTCCGCAGCGTCACCACGTACCCAGCCCCGGTAAGCGACTCCGGGGAGGCCCCAGCGTCGACCGGAGAGAAGAGCGAAGTTGTCCCCGACCAGCGAGACCGCGAAGGGCGGCCGCCGACTCGTCATCGTCGAGTCGCCTGCCAAGGCGAAGACGATCAAGGGCTATCTCGGCCCCGGCTACATCGTCGAGGCGAGCGTCGGGCACATCCGCGACCTTCCCAACGGCGCCGCCGAGGTGCCCGAGAAGTACACCGGCGAGGTCCGCCGCCTCGGTGTGGACGTCGAACACGACTTCGCGCCGATCTATGTGGTCAACGCCGACAAGAAGGCGCAGGTCAAGAAGCTCAAGGACCTGCTGAAGGAGTCCGACGAACTCTTCCTCGCCACCGATGAGGACCGCGAGGGCGAGGCCATCGCCTGGCACCTCCAGGAAGTGCTGAAGCCCAAGGTCCCGGTCAAGCGGATGGTCTTCCACGAGATCACCAAGGCCGCGATCCAGGCCGCCGTGGCCAACCCGCGCCAGCTCAACCAGAAGCTCGTCGACGCCCAGGAGACCCGCCGCATCCTCGACCGCCTCTACGGCTACGAGGTCTCGCCGGTCCTGTGGAAGAAGGTCATGCCGCGCCTGTCGGCCGGCCGTGTCCAGTCGGTCGCCACCCGACTCGTGGTGGAGCGGGAACGCGAGCGCATCGCCTTTCGTTCGGCTGAGTACTGGGACCTGACGGGCACCTTCGCGACCGGCCGCGCCGGAGACTCGTCGGACCCGTCGTCGCTGGTCGCGCGCCTGCAGACCGTCGACGGCAGGCGGGTCGCGCAGGGCCGTGACTTCGACTCCCTGGGACAACTGAAGAGCGCGAACACCCTCCACCTCGACGAGGCGAACGCCCGCGCCCTGGCCGCCGCCCTGGAGCAGACGCGGTTCGCCGTCCGCTCGGTCGAGTCCAAGCCGTACCGCCGCTCGCCGTACGCCCCGTTCCGTACGACGACGATGCAGCAGGAGGCCAGCCGCAAGCTCGGCTTCGGTGCGAAGGCCACCATGCAGGTCGCGCAGAAGCTGTACGAGAACGGCTACATCACCTACATGCGTACGGACTCCACGACCCTGAGCGACACGGCGGTCGCCGCCGCCCGCGCCCAGGTCACGCAGCTGTACGGCGCCGACTACCTGCCGCCGCAGCCGAGGACGTACGCCGGGAAGGTCAAGAACGCGCAGGAGGCCCACGAGGCGATCCGCCCCTCGGGTGATCGTTTCCGCACTCCCGCCGAGACCGGACTGACCGGTGACCAGTTCAAGCTGTACGAGCTGATCTGGAAGCGGACCGTCGCCTCCCAGATGAAGGACGCGACCGGCAACAGCGTCACGGTGAAGATCGGCGGCACGGCGGCCGACGGCCGGGACGTCGAGTTCAGCGCGTCCGGCAAGACGATCACCTTCCACGGCTTCCTGAAGGCCTACGTCGAGGGTGCCGACGACCCGAACGCCGAGCTGGACGACCGCGAGCGCCGGCTGCCCCAGGTCTCCGAGGGTGACGCCCTGAGCGCCCAGGAGATCACGGTCGACGGGCACGCCACCAAGCCCCCGGCCCGCTACACCGAGGCCTCCCTGGTCAAGGAGCTGGAAGAGCGCGAGATCGGCCGCCCGTCGACGTACGCGTCGATCATCGGCACGATCCTCGACCGCGGCTACGTGTTCAAGAAGGGCACGGCCCTGGTGCCGTCCTTCCTGTCCTTCGCCGTGGTCAACCTCCTGGAGAAGCACTTCGGGCGGCTCGTCGACTACGACTTCACCGCCAAGATGGAGGACGACCTCGACCGCATCGCCCGCGGTGAGGCGCAGTCTGTGCCGTGGCTGAAGCGGTTCTACTTCGGCGAGGGCACCGCCAGCGGTGGCGCGGCCGACGCCGGCAACGGCGACGGGGACCACCTCGGCGGCCTCAAGGAGCTGGTGACGGACCTGGGCGCGATCGACGCCCGCGAGGTGTCGTCGTTCCCCGTGGGCAACGACATCGTGCTGCGCGTCGGCCGCTACGGGCCGTACATCGAGCGCGGGGAGAAGGACACCGAGCAGCACCAGCGCGCCGACATCCCCGACGACCTGGCGCCCGACGAGCTGACCGTCGACCTCGCGGAGGAGCTGCTCGCCAAGCCGAGTGGCGACTACGAGCTGGGCACGGACCCGGCCACCGGCCACACGATCGTCGCCAAGGACGGCCGCTACGGCCCGTACGTCACGGAGGTCCTCCCCGAGGGCACCCCGAAGACGGGCAAGAACGCGGTCAAGCCGCGCACGGCGTCCCTGTTCAAGACGATGTCCCTCGACACGGTGACCCTCGACGAGGCCCTCAAGCTGATGTCGCTGCCGCGTGTCGTCGGCGCCGATGCCGAGGGCCAGGAGATCACCGCGCAGAACGGCCGCTACGGCCCGTACCTGAAGAAGGGCACGGACTCGCGCTCGCTCCAGGCCGAGGAGCAGCTCTTCACGATCACGCTGGAGGAGGCGCTGGCGATCTACGCCCAGCCCAAGCAGCGTGGCCGGGCCGCGGCCAAGCCGCCGCTGAAGGAGCTGGGCACCGACCCGGTCAGCGAGAAGCCGGTCGTGGTCAAGGACGGCCGCTTCGGTCCGTACGTCACCGACGGGGAGACCAACGCGACCCTGCGCTCCGGCGACAGCGTCGAGGACATCACCCCGGAGCGCGGTTACGAGCTGCTCGCCGAGAAGCGCGCCAAGGGGCCGGCGAAGAAGACCGCGAAGAAGGCGGCCAAGAAGGCGCCGGCGAAGAAGACGACGGCGGCCAAGAAGACCGCGGCGAAGAAGACCACGACCGCGAAGAAGACGACGGCGAAGAAGACCACCGCGAAGAAGACGGCCGCCAAGACGGCGACCGCCGCCAACTCCGCGGAGGACTGAGACCGTTCGAGTCCTGAGCGAAGCCGGACCTCCGCGTCCGGATCTTCGCCCGGGGTTCGGAAAGCGAACGCCCCGGCAACACTTCGGTGTCGGGGCGTGCGCATGCCATGCCGCGCCCTCCAGGGTGTCGGTGGCTCCCGATAGGCTGAACGCATGACGCGAGCCGACCACCCAACGGCCCCTCAGCCCGCCCCCGACGACGCCCTGGTCGCGGACTCCCGCGAGCGTGCCGTCCGCGCCCTGCTGCGACGACCGCAGCTGAAGCGGTTGTGGAGCGCACAGCTCGTGGGCGGCGTGGGGGACACCCTCGCCCTTCTCGTGCTGGTCGTCCTGGCACTGCAGGCGGCCATCGCCGAAGGTTCGTTCGGGGGCGGCTACCGGGGCGTGGCGTTCGCAGTGGCGACCGTTTTCGGGGTACGCATCCTCGCGACGCTGCTGTTCGGAGCCGTTCTGCTCGGCCCGCTCACCGCGCTCACCTCGCAGGACGGCCCGCTCGACCGCCGCTGGACCATGGTGGGCGCCGACGGGCTGCGCGCCGCGCTGCTCATCGTCGCGCCCCTGTGGATCGACTGGACGCCCGAGAACGCACTGGCCGTCCTGCTCGTCACGGCCTTCGTGATGGGGGTCGCCGAGCGGTTCTGGACGGTGTGCCGTGAGAGCGCCGCGCCCGCGCTGCTCCCCGCCCCGCCGCCGGAGGGGGCGACGATCCGGCCGCTGCCCGACCACATGGACGCCCTGCGCCGCCTGTCGCTGCGCACCGGCTTCGTGGCGATCCCCCTCGCGGCCGTCGCCCTGGTCGTCGCGGCCCTGTTCAACAACCTGCTGGGCGCCGGCATCGACTGGTTCGGCCAGCACCAGGCGGCCCTCGCCTCCTACGTGGCCGCAGGCCTGTTCGCCGCGTCCCTGTCCGTGCTGACCTTCCTGGAGCTGCCCGGCACGCGCACCCCGCGCGCGCGGTCGCCGCTCGAAGGCCTGCGCCGCCCGAAGACCGGCACCGGCTCCGACAAGGGCCGCACCGGCGCGATGCCGCTGCTGGTCCTGGCCTGCGCGGCCGTCGCCGCCGCGGTGTCGGCCGCCGTCGCCGTCGCCGTGCTGCACGCCAAGGACCTGGGCGGCGGCCCGGTCCTCTACGGCCTGTTCGTGGCCGCGCTGACCGGCGGTGTCGTCGTCGGCATCCGCACGGCGCCCGCCCTCGTGCCCGCCCTGTCGCGCCGCCGGCTGCTCGCGCTGACGATCGCCTTCACCGGCGTCGCCCTGCTGGCCGCCGGGCTGGTCCCGGACGTCACCACCGTGCTGCTGATCCTCGCGCTGGCCGGAGTCGGCGCGGGCCTGTCCGCCAACATCGGGCACACCCTGCTCGACCAGGAGACCGAGGAGTACCGCCGCTCCCGCACGACGGAGCACCTGCACGCGGTCGTCCGGGTCTGCGTGGCGCTCGGCGCGGTCATCGCCCCGCTGGTGGCGGCGGCGATCGGACCGCACCGGCTGGAGAGCGGCAAGTTCGTCTTCGCGCACGGCGGCGCGGCCTTCACGCTCATGCTGACCGGCGCATTGCTGCTGCCCGTCGCCGCGCTGGTGCTGGCCAAGGTCGACGACCGCTCCGGTGTGCCGCTGCGGCAGGACCTGAAGGACGCGCTGCTCGGCGGCGACGACCCCCGGCAGGGGGCGGCGGCCACCGGCTTCTTCATCGCCCTGGAGGGCGGCGACGGGGCCGGCAAGTCGACGCAGGCCGAGGCGCTCGCGGAGTGGATCCGCGCCAAGGGCCACGAGGTCGTGCTGACGCGCGAGCCGGGGGCGACGCCGGTGGGCAAGCGGCTGCGGTCGATCCTGCTGGATGTGTCGAGCGCGGGTCTGTCCCACCGCGCGGAGGCGCTGCTGTACGCGGCCGACCGGGCCGAGCACATCGACACTGTCGTACGGCCCGCCCTGGAGCGGGGCGCGGTCGTCATCTCCGACCGGTACATCGACTCGTCTGTCGCCTACCAGGGCGCCGGCCGTGATCTCTCGCCGACCGAGATCGCCCGGATCAACCGCTGGGCGACGAACGGGCTGGTGCCGCATCTGACCGTGCTGCTGGATGTCGCCCCGGAGACCGCGCGCGAGCGGTTCACCGAGGCGCCGGACCGACTGGAGTCGGAGCCCGCGGAGTTCCACGCGCGCGTGCGGGCCGGTTTCCTCACCCTGGCCGCGGCCGACGCCGGACGGTACCTGGTGGTGGACGCCGGCCAGGAGCCCGAGGCCGTCACGACGGTCATCCGGCACCGGCTCGACCAGGTGCTGCCGCTGTCGGAGGCCGAGATCAAGGCCCAGGAGGAGGCGCGGAAGAAGGCCGAGGAGGAGGCCCGTCGCAAGGCCGAGGAAGAGGCCGCCCGCAAGGCCGAGGAGGAGCGCCTGGAGCGCGAGCGCCAGGAGCAGCTCGCCAAGCTGCGCGCCGAGGAGGAGGAGCGCAAGCGCCGCGAGCTGGAGGAGGCGCAGCGCCGCGAGGCCGAACGGCAGGCGGAGGAGGCCCGGCGCCGGGCTGAGGAAGCGCGCAGGAAGGCCGAGGAGGAGCGGGCCCGGCTCCTCGCGGAGGAGAAGGCCCGCGCCGAGGAGGAGGCCCGCCGCAAGGCCGAGGAGGAGCGGCGCCGCAAGCAGGCCGAGGAGGAGGCGCGACTGCGTGCCGAGGCCGAGGCGGTCCGCCTGGAGAAGCAGCGCAAGGCCGAGGCGGCACTGCTGCGGGCCGAGGAGGCACGCCGGCTCGCGGAGGCGGCTGCCGCCGCGGCCGAGGCCGGGCCGAAGAACTCGTCCCCCAAGAGCTCCGCCCCGAAGAACTCGCCCGCGCAGGGTGCCGCGTCTGCCGCGGCCGCTCAGGACGCGGCGACCGTGCCCACCCCGGTGGTGACACCGGGCGGTGCGGGGGACGACACGACCGTGCTGCGCCCGGTGCGGGACGACGACCGGGGTGCGGGCCGGTCCTCCGGAGACTCCGAAGCCGAGGTGACGGCGGAGCTGCCGATGCCGCCGGCCGCCGGGGAGCAGACGGAGGTCCTGCCGCCGGTCCCGCCTCGCGCCGGGGACGAGACCGAGGTGCTGCCGCCGGTGCGCGACCGGGACGCCTCCGGAGCGGCCGACGAGACGGCGGTGCTGCCTCCGGTCCGCCCGGGGGACGCCGAGGAGACGGCCGTCCTCCCGCCGGTGCGCGGGGACGGACCGGCGGACCGGGTTCCGCCCGGGTACTTCCGGAAGGACGCCCCGGCCGCCCGGCCCGACGGCACCGAGGACCGTACGCGGGAGATGCCCCAGGTCGACCCCGACGGGACACCGCGCCGCCGCCGGTCCGACTGGGCCGAGGAGACGCCGCTGGACGACCTGCCCTCGCTGGCGGACGAGCTGCTCGGACCGCACGACGACGAGCCGGACGACAGGCGCGGACGCCGGGGCAGGGGCGGCCGGGGGCGCTGATGCCTGCGGCGGACTGCCGCGGGAGCACGGCTTCCCGTAGGGGTGGCCGGGGGCGCTGATGCCTCCGGCGGACTGCCGCGGGAGCACGGCTTCCCCCAGGGGCGCCCGGCGGCGCTGACGCCTCCCGCGGACCGCTGCGGGAAACCGGCCTCCGCACCGCGAGCCGGGTGGGGGGCGGCAGGCGATGTCAGTGGTCGCCCCCACAATGGATCTCGCAACGCGGAACGTGACGGAAGGGCGGCGTGACCCATGACCGTGTGGGACGACCTCGTCGGGCAGGAAAGGGTGAGCGAGCAGCTGGCCGCTGCCGCCCGGGATGCCGACGCCCTGGTCACCGCGGCCACCACCCGCACCCCGCCGCCCGAGGCGTCGAAGATGACGCACGCGTGGCTGTTCACCGGCCCGCCCGGCGCCGGGCGGAACCAGGCGGCGCGGGCGTTCGCGGCGGCGCTGCAGTGCGTCAGCCCCGACCGCGCCCTCGGCGGCTCCCCGGGCTGCGGCTTCTGCGACGGCTGCCACACGGCACTGATCGGCACGCACGCCGACGTCACCACCGTCGCCGCGGTCGGCACGCAGATCCTCGCCGACGACATGCGCGACACCGTCCGCAAGTCGTTCACGTCGCCGGCGAACGGCCGCTGGCAGATCATCCTCGTCGAGGACGCCGAGCGGCTGAACGAGAAGTCGGCCAACGCCGTCCTCAAGGCGGTGGAGGAGCCCGCCCCGCGCACGGTGTGGCTGCTGTGCGCCCCCTCCATCGAGGACGTCCTGCCGACCATCCGCTCCCGCTGCCGTCACCTGAACCTGAGCACACCCAGGGTCGACGCCATCGCCGACATGCTCGTCCGCCGCGAGGGCATCGAGCCGGACGTCGCCGCCGCCGCGGCCCGCGCGACCCAGGGCCATGTCGACCGGGCGCGCCGCCTGGCCACCGACCCGGCCGCGCGCGCCCGCCGCGCCGCCGTGCTCAGGCTGCCGCTGCGCGTCGAGGACATCGGCGGCGCGCTCAAGGCCGCCCAAGAGCTGGTCGACGCGGCCGCCGAGGACGCCAAGCAGCTCGCGGAGGAGACGGACTCCAAGGAGACCGAGGAGCTGAAGGCCGCGCTCGGCGCCGCCCAGGGCGGCCGCATGCCCCGGGGCACCGCGGGTGTGATGAAAGACCTGGAGGACAAGCAGAAGCGCCGCAGAACGCGCACGCAGCGTGACAGCCTCGACCTCGCCCTGACCGACCTCACGGCCTTCTACCGCGACGTCCTCGCCCTCCAGCTCGGCTCGCGCGTGGCCATCGCCAACGCGGACGCCGAGGACGCCCTGGAGCGACTCGCCCGGGGCAGCTCCCCGGAGTCCACCCTCCGCCGCATCGAGGCGATCGCCGCCTGCCGCGACGCCCTCGACCGCAACGTGGCGCCGCTGCTCGCGGTGGAGGCGATGACCATGGCACTCAGAGCGGGCTGAGGAACGGCAGGACACCCGGGCCGGACGTGCGGTTGACGCCGTAACTCGTACGAGGCACGACACGCACGCACGGCACTCATTCCGTCGCCCAGAGTTACGCTCGCTGGATGTACACACGGCGCACCCCCCGCTCCGCCTCCGGTGCCGGCGGTCTCCACCGCAGGACACGAAACCGGGCCAAGACCGCCGCCGGACTCCTCGCCACGGCTGCGCTGCTCGTCTCCGCCTGCTCCTCCGGCAGCGCGACGACGTCCGCCGCCTCCGCGGCGGCGGAGGCGGCACTGGTAGCGCTGCCGCAGGCCACGCCCGCGGCGCTCACGTCGTACTACGGGCAGAAGCCGGCCTGGCGCGGCTGCGGTGTGCCCGGCTTCGAGTGCGCCACCCTCAAGGCACCGCTCGACTACGCCGAGCCCTCCTCCGGCGACATCCGGCTGGCCGTCACCCGCAAGAAGGCCACGGGGCCCGGCAAGCGACTGGGCTCGCTGCTCGTGAACCCGGGCGGACCGGGCGGCTCGGCGATCGGCTACGTCCAGGCGTACGCGGGCATCGGCTACCCGGCCGAGGTGCGGGCCCGCTACGACATGGTGGCGGTCGACCCGCGTGGCGTGGCCCGCAGTGAACCCGTCAAGTGTCTGGACGGGCCGGGCATGGACCGGTACACGCAGACGGACGCCACGCCCGACGACGGAAAGGAGAGGGACGGGCTGGTCGCGGCGTACCGGACGTTCGCCGAGGGCTGCGGCGCGGACGCGCCCCGGCTGCTGCGCCATGTCTCCACCGTGGAGGCGGCCCGGGACATGGACATCGTGCGGGCGGTGCTCGGCGACGAGAAGCTGAACTTCGTCGGCGCCTCCTACGGCACCTTCCTCGGGGCGACGTACGCCGGGCTCTTCCCGGACCGGGCGGGCCGGCTGGTGCTGGACGGCGCGATGGACCCGTCGCTGCCGGCCCGGCGGCTGAACCTGGAACAGACGGCCGGCTTCGAGACGGCGTTCCGGTCCTTCGCGAAGGACTGCCTACGGCAGGCCGACTGCCCGCTGGGCGGCAAGGGCACCACGCCTGAGCGGGTCGGCGCGAACCTCAAGGCGTTCTTCGAGAAGCTCGACACACGGCCCGTCCCCACGGCCGACGGCGACGGCCGCAAGCTCACCGAGTCGCTCGCCACGACCGGTGTGATCGCGGCCATGTACGACGAGGGCTCCTGGGAACAGCTGCGCGAGGCCCTGACGTCCGCGATGAAGGAGAACGACGGCTCCGGACTCCTGGTCCTCTCCGACGGCTACTACGAGCGGGATGCCGACGGCGCCTACAGCAACCTGATGTTCGCCAACGCGGCGGTGAACTGCCTGGACCTCCCGGCCTCCTTCGACACCCCCGACGAGGTGCGCGGGGCGCTGCCCGCGTTCCAGAAGGCATCGCCGGTCTTCGGTGAGGGCCTGGCCTGGGCGGCCCTGAACTGCGCGTACTGGCCGGTGCACGCCACGGGCGAGCCGCACCGCATCGAGGCGAAGGGCGCGGCGCCCATCGTCGTGGTCGGCACGACCCGGGACCCGGCGACGCCGTACCGCTGGGCGCAGGCCCTGGCCGGCCAGCTCTCCTCGGCCCGGCTGCTCACCTACGAGGGCGACGGCCACACGGCCTACGGCCGCGGCAGCTCCTGCATCGACCGGACGATCAACGCCTACCTTCTGCGGGGCACCCCGCCCACGGACGGAAAGCGCTGCTCATAGCCCTGTCTCCGGCCCCGGAGGGCCCGCCTCCGGGGCTGGTGCGGAGCACCCTCGGAAACTGTGTAGACTTACCGTCGTTGCTGATCGCACCATAGTGCGCACAGCGCGCCGCCTTAGCTCAGATGGCCAGAGCAACGCACTCGTAATGCGTAGGTCTCGGGTTCGAATCCCGAAGGCGGCTCCACCGGAACCCCAGGTCACGTGCTCGTGACCTGGGGTTTCTGCTGTCGGGCTACGCGGGCGGCGGGGCGTCCGCGTAGCGGCTGTCCGTCAGGCCGTCCAGGTACTGCGCGCGCATCGCCGCGCGTTGGATCTTGCCGCTGGTGGTGCGCAGGACCGCCCCGCGTCTGACCAGGGCCACCGCCGCCGGGCGGACGCTGAAGTCGCGGGCGATGCCGCCCCTGATGCGGGCGGCGAGGCGTGGGAGTTCCTCGGCGCCGACCGAGCCGCGCACCTCGTGGACGACGACGAGCTGCTCCTCGGCGGCGCCGTCGGCGCCGGGAACGGGGACGGCGAACGCGGCGCCGAACAGTCCCACCAGCTCCGGGTGCAGGCGCCGCAGCGCGTGTTCCACGTCCTGCGGGTAGATGTTGCGGCCGCGCAGGATCAGCATCTCCTTGAGACGGCCGGTGACGTAGATCTCGTCGTCGTGGAGCGTGCCCAGGTCGCCGGTGCGGACGTACCCGGTGTCCCCGTCGAGGGTGCTGACGCCGAACGTCTCGGCGGTGGCGTCCTCGCGGCCCCAGTAGCCCTGCGCGACGCTGGCCCCGCGCAGCCAGATCTCGCCGACCCGGCCCGCGGGCAGCACCGCGCGGGTGGCCGGGTCGACGATCCGCACCGTGTACTCCTCGGCCCTGCCGCAGCTGACGACGTCACGGCCGGGCCGGTCCTCGGTGACCGGACGGAACTCGTGCTGTTCCAGGAGGGTTTCGTCGACCCGGGTGACGGCCAGTTCGCGCGGCCCGGTGCCCGAGATGAACACGGTCGCCTCCGCCATGCCGTAGCAGGGCGCCATCGTGTCGCTGCGGAAGCCGGCCGGGGCGAAGCGCTTGGCGAACGCGGTGAGGGTGGAGGCCTGTACGGGTTCCGACCCGTTGGCCGCGAAACGCCAGCAGGACAGGTCGAGTTCGGCGAGCTGCTCGTCGGTGATCTGGCGTGCGCACAGTTCGTACGCGAAGTTGGGCGCGGCCGACCAGTGGATCCGGTACTTGTCGATCATCCGCAGCCACCGGTGCGGTCGCTTCAGGAAGGTCGTCGGGCTCATCAGGACGCAGGAGCCGCCGAGCAGCAGCGGGGGCAGCAGGATCGCGAGCAGTCCCATGTCGTGGTACTGCGGGATCCACGAGCCGAAGCGGGTGGTGCGGTCGAGGCCGAACGCGGAGCTGAGGGCCGCCGAGTTGTGCAGCAGGTTGCCGTGGTCGACCATCACTCCCTTCGGGTCGGAGGTGGAGCCGGAGGTGTACTGGAGCAGGGCCAGGGTGTTCCGGTCGACGTCGGGCACCTGCCAGGCCTCGGCGTGCGCGGCGGTGAAGCCGGGGCCGTCGGTGACGGCGCAGGTGATCTCCCGGCCCGGGTCGGACGCCGCCCAGTCCAGGACGCTCGCGGCGACGGCCTCGCTGGTGAGGACGGCGGCGACGGCGGCGTTCTCGACGATGGAGTCCACGCGGCGGCGCTGGTGGCTGTACTGGCCGGGCAGCGAGGACGGGACGGCGACCATGCCCGCGTAGAGGCAGCCGACGAACGCGGCGGCGAACTGCAGGCTCTCCGGATACAGCAGCAGCACCCGGTCGCCGGGCGCGTACCTCTCCTGGAGCCAGCCGGCTATCTTGCGGGCCTCGTGGTCGAGTCTGGCGTACGACCAGGTCTCGTCCCCGTCGGGTGAGTCGGGGTCGCGGACGAAGATGACGGCCGGGTCGTCCGGGGTGACATGGGCGTTCGTACGGATGCGGGCCGTGGCGCTGCGGGCCTGCAGAAGTGTGTGGTCGTCCGTGAGCATGGGATCCCCCGGGGGGTAGCAGGAAGCGGGTGTGGGTCGGCGGGCTCGGTCACCAGTCGGTGGCCTCGCCCAGGGCCAGCAGGTCGTCCAGGTCGTCCGCCTCGACCAGGGCCGCGCCGGCCACCGGGGCGTCCGGGTCGTCGATCGCCTCGGCGAGCAGCCGCACATAGGAGTCGAGGAGCCGGCGGACGGTGGCTTCGTCGAACAGGTCGGTGGCGTAGCGGAACACGGCGGTCAGCGAGGAGGCGCTCTGCCGCATCTCCACGTTGATGTCGAACTGGCCCTCCAGCTGCGGCACCTCGATCAACTCGATGCGCAGACCGGCGTACTCGGTGTCGGTGCCGCGGGCCGCGGCCTCGGTGACCTGCATCAGCAGGGGTTCGAGGCGGCCGGGCGCGACCATGGTGAACACCATCCGCACGGGCGGGTTCCGGCTGCTGTACGGTTCCTCGCCGGCGAGCAGGGCGTACGGGTAGCCGATGTGCTTCATGGCGCGCATCACCTGGCGCTGGGCCGTGTGCGCGGCCTGCGCGAACGTGGTCGTGCCGGTGAAGTGGGCGGGCAGGACGAGGGTGTTGACGAGGTAGCCGACGACCTCGCGCATGCCGGGGCCGCTGCGGGTGGTCGTCGGGCAGCCGACGAGGAAGTCGCGTTGTCCGCTGTAGCGGTGCACCAGGGCCTGGAAGACGCCGAGGGTCAGCGCGAACGGGGTCACTTTCGCCCGCTTGGCAGCCTCGCGCAGGCGCGGCACGAGTTCGTCGGGGATCCGGGCCTCGCAGGTGGCGCCGTTGAAGACCGCCGGCGGGCGCGGGGACCGCGGCCGGTCGGCGGGGAGTTCACCGGCGCCTGCGTCCGCGCAGAACTCCTGCCAGAACGCGACCAGTTGTTCCCGTCGTGGCCCTTCGAGCAGTTCCTGTTCGCCCTGTACGTAGTCGTCGTAGCCGCGGGTCAGGGGCGGCGGCGCGGTGTCCGTCGCGTAGGCGTCGAGCAGGTCCTGGAGCAGCAGCCACTGGGAGGTGGCGTCGGTGACGATGTGGTGGGTGCTGACGACGATCACGTGGTCGTCGGGGGCGATGCGCAGCAGGAGGGCACGGCACGTTCCCTCGCCGGTGAGGTCGAAGGGGGTGTCGCCGAACGCCTTGACGTGCTTCTCCAGCAGGCCGGTGTCGGTGACCCCGGGGACCTCCCGGACCTGGAGGGGCACCAGGTCCGGGAGGCCGATCACGCGCCGCGGGCCCGCCGCGGTCTCGGTGAACGTGGAGCGCAGCACGTCGTGCCGCTCCACCACCGCGCGCAGGGCGCGCCGCAGCCGCGCCTCGTCGAGCGCGCCGCGCACCCGCAGGGCGGCCTGGACGTTGTAGGCGGGGCTGTCGGGCGCCATCCGGTACAGGAACCAGAGCGCTTCCTGCCCGATGGAGAGGGCTCGCTCCCGTTCCTGCCCGTCGGCGAGGGCTCGCTCCCGGTCCATCACCGGGCGGCGAGTTCGGAGTGGATGTGGGCGGTGAGCGCGTCGATCGTGGGGTGGTCCCAGGCGAGGGTGGCCTCGACGAGGATGCCGAACTCGTCCTCCACGTCGCCGCACAGCGTCAGGGCGTACACGGAGTCGAGACCGATCTCGACGAGCAGGTCGTCGGCGGCGATGTCCTGCGGGCGGACGTCGAGGAAGTAGGCGACTCGCTCGGTCAGCCAGGTACGGATCGCCTCGGCGCCGGCGGATGCGGCGATCGCGGCGGATGCGGCTCCGGTCGTCTCGGCTCCGGTCGTCTCGGTGCCGGTGGTCCCGGGGGTGGTGGCGGGCGTGGCCATGAGGAGGCTCCTGGTGATGTGAAGGGTGTGGAAATTGGTGGGGTAGGGCTTCTGGTCCGGATACGGGTAGGGGCCGGGGTGATCGGGTCCGGGGCGGTGGGCGCGGCCGGGTGCCTGGTCAGGCGCGCGCGAGCCGCGAACGGTCGAGGTCGAAACCGGCACGGTCTTCCTCCCTCGCGGTCAGTTCGGCGAACAGGCGCTGCTCCACCGCGCCGGGCAGGGCGCCCACCTCGTGGCCGAGGCGGGCGGCGATCCGCGCGAGGGCGCCGGTCAGCCAGGCGTCGTCGCGCAGGAACGGGTCGACGCCGTCCTGGTTGTGCTGCCACACGCCGATGCACGCGGCGGCCATGGACAGCTGCGCGTACCGTTCGGCCAGGGCGAAACCGGAGCGGCCCGCGACGACCGAGTGCTCGCTCGGCGGCAGTTGACGGCAGCGCCGGCCGAGGTCGTCGAGGTCGGCGCGGAGCAGTGCGGCGAGCCGGGCGGCCGCCGGGGGCAGTGCCGGGCCGCCGGCGTGGTCGTGGAGCAGCGCGGTGAGCTGGTCGGCGCCGCGCGAGGTGAGTTCCAGCGCCCGGTAGTCGATGTCGTCGAGCGGCGCCGACAGGTCGAAGAGCGCGGCGGGCGGCACCTCGGCGGTGCCCCAGCTGGTGGTGGCGAGGCGGGGCAGCTGCGGCAGTGTCGTGGCCTGGCAGACGGCCGCGTTGGCGTGCGCGAAGGTGATGGCCGGCAGGTCGCGGTAGAACTTCTGGAAGATGCCGTAGCGGCCGTCGCGCCAGTACGAGTTGGCGCCGAGCAGGGTGCCCAGCGTCTGCGACGACCGGTGCAGGACCTTGGGGACCACGTACTTGTTGACCGCGGTGATCACACTGGTCTGGCCGGGCAGGACGTGCAGGGCGCGGCACGCCACGGTCGCCATGCAGTCGCCGGCGAGCAGGTCGAGGAAGGCGCCGACGAGGGTGGCCCTGGCGTGCGGCAGGTCGGCGACGCTGCGTCCGTACAGGGCACGGTCGAGGGCGAAGCGGGTGACGGTGCGCAGCTGGGTGTCGGCGGTGCCGACCATCATGCCGGGGAGTACGGCGCGGGTGGTCTGGAAGGCGCGCAGGACGGTCTCCATCGCGCTGCCGACCGGGCCGACGGGGGCGTCCGCGGGGACCTCAAGATCGGTGAAGTCGGCGCCGCCGATCAGGCAGCCGCGCAGTCCGACCGTGGGGAAGCGGTAGTCCCTGCGCAACCGGTCGGCCGGGGCCTGGGTGAGGTCCACCCACAGGTGGGAGTGGCTGCGGTTGCCGGGGCCTGCGCCGGTGCGGGCGAGCAGGACGACGGCGTCGGCCCGGCCCAGGTTGTTCACGATCTGCTTGCGGCCGTTGATCCGGTAGTGGCTGCCGTCGGCCGAGGGCGTCGCGGTGAGGTCGGTGCGGGTGAAGTCGTTGCCGTGCGGCAGTTCGTTGTAGCCCGCCGCGGTCTTGCCGCCGGACAGCAGGACGCCCGCCATCCGCTTCTGCTGGACGTCGCTGCCCGCGGTCCACATCGCGGAGCCGGAGATGTAGTTGGTGAAGCCGTGGCCGAGCGCCAGGGTCGGGTCGCGGCGGGAGACGGTACGCATCATGCGCATCAGGCGGTCGATGCGGCCCAGGCGCCCGCCGAGCCGCCTGGGCACGTACTCCGCGTTGAACCCGTAGGCGTCCAGGGCGGCTTCGCCGGCGGGCAGGATCTCGGCGCGCTCGTCTGCGGCGAGGACGGCTTCGAATCCCAGCGGGTTGTCCGGGTCGTGGGCGTCACCGAGCGCCCTTTCCAGGACGTCGGGGCCGCCCGGGACGGAGTTCGGGCCGGTCATGACGCCTCCTCGGCGAGGGAGTCGGCCGCCTCGGCGAGCGGGAAGGGCAGCAGGGAGAACATCTCGCCGCTGTCGTACTGGTCGACGAGCAGCGGCATCAGCCGGTCGAGCACCGCCGAGCCGTCGGTGCCGTCCTCGGGGAGCGTGCCGGGCGTCAGGCGGTCGGCGAGACGGCACAGCGCGGCCTCGGCCCACAGCCCGTCCTGCCACAGGCCGGCGGTCGCGGTGGTGTCGGCGGCGACGGTGGTCCGGTTGCGCAGCCACACCTGGAGGCAGGCCGCGGCGGCGGAGCACAGGGTGTAGCGGTGCGCCAGGTCGAAGGCCGAGGCGGGCACGTCGCGCGGGCTCGGCCGGTGGGCGGCCATCTGCTCGTGCGTGGTGTCACTGATGCGCAGCAGCTTCTCGGCGACGGTGAGCAGGGTGGCGGGCGCCTCGCCGGACGCCACCAGCTCCCGCAGTTCCGCGACGGCTCGGGGCAAGGACGCCGCGACGCTGTTGCCGGTGCGGGAGGTCAGCAGCAGCCGGGCCGGATCGAAGGCGGGGATCGGCGCGTCGAAGGTGGCCGCGGCGGCCAGGCCCTCGGCGTCGGTGCGCCCGGCGCGGTAGCCGCGGGCGAGGGCGGCGAACTGGTTGATCAGGGCGTTCAGGTTGACCAGCGTGTTGCCGTCGAAGATGCCGACGATGCGGTGGTCGCGCTCCAGCTTGGCGAACAGGCCGTGCGCGAACTCCTCGCTGAGGAAGGAGCGGGCGCCCAGGAACTGGCCCATGGCGGAGATCAGTTCGTCGGCCGTGGTGGGCACGAGGTACTTCACCGCGGCCGACGAGACGCTCATCTCCTCGGTCAGGGTGTGCACGCCCCGCGAGGCGAGGAGCGTGACGGCCTCCATGGCGAGCAGGTCGGCGTAGGCCTCGGTGAGCGCGCGGTGTGCCTGCGGCAGGTCGATCAGCCGCTTGCCGTACAGCCGGTGCTCCAGGCCGAAGCGGGTGGCGATGCGCAGCGCGTGGTCGCCGGCGCCGAGCGAGAGCGCGGCGCAGATCGTGCGGGTGATCTGCAGACTGCGCAGGACGGTCTCGATGCCCTCGCCCTCCTCGCCGATCAGCGCGGTGGCGGGCACGACGGCTCCGTCGAAGGCGATGCCGCTGATGTCGGCGCCGCGGATGCCGTGCGTCTTCGCCGCGGGCAGACAGGTGTGACTGCCGTCCGCGAGCAGGGCCTTGTCGACGAGCAGCAGGCTGTAGCCACGGGTGCCGCCGGCCGGGGAGGTCCGGGCGAGGACACAGACCAGGTCGCTGCGGGTGGCGTTGTTGATCAGCCACTTCTCTCCGTCGAGCCGGTAGCCGCCCGCCACGGGGGTGGCGGTCAGCTCGCCGGAGAGCAGATCGCTGCCGTGGGCGCGTTCGGTCAGGCCCCAGGAGACGACGGCGCCGGAGGTGACGCGGGCGCCCAACTCCTTCGCCTGCTCCGCCGTTCCGCCGACCCAGGTGCTCACCGCGCCCAGATACGTCTTGGTGTGCGCGATCGCCACGGTCAGGTCGCGCCGGGCCACCACCCGTACCAGCTGGAGCAGGTCCTCGTAGCTGTGGAGGGCGCCGCCGTGCCGGGCGGGCACGTAGTGCGCGGGCATGCCGAGCGCGTCGAGGCGGGCCACGGCGTCCGTAGGGAACGCCTCGGCGGCGTCGAGTTCACGCAGCCGGGCCGCGAAGAACGGCAGGTCCCGGCGGGAGGGATGGCCGAGGGAGCGGTCGAATCCGCCGGCCCGGTCGTACGGCGCGTACCGCCGCGGGGGTGCGAGTTGAGGTTCCGTCACGACTCCACCTGAATCTGAGAATGTGTGCACTCCGGGATTTCTGAATGGCCCCAGTCTTGGCCACCACAAGGAGCGCTGTCGCAGGATCCCGGTGTCAGGATCCTGCGTCTGCATCTGGCTGCCAGCGCTGAACCCGTTACCCCCGTCCAAAGGCGAACTAGTGTCTCCACTGCACGCCTAACAGGTGAGAGGGAATCCATGCCGAAAACATTTGATTCGGGGATTCTGGGGACGATCGGCGAGACACCTCTGGTGAAACTGGAGAGAGTGTTCCCCGGGGAACACTCGCAATTCTTCGCCAAGATCGAGCGGTTCAACCCAGGTGGCAGCATCAAGGACCGAAGCGGCCTCAACATGCTTCTTGAGGCGCTGCGCAACGGCGAGATCACGCCGGGGCGTTCCGTGGTCGTGGAATCGAGCTCGGGGAATCTGGCGGTCGGGCTCGCCCAGATCTGCCGGTACTTCGATCTGCGCTTCATCTGCGTGGTCGACGCCAAGACCACGGAGCAGAACCTGGCCATCATGCGGGCCTACGGGGCCGAGGTGGTGGTGATCGACGAGCGGGACCCCGCGACCGGCGAGTTCCTGCCGGTGCGGCTGCGCAGGGTGCGAGAGCTCGTGGCGAGCATCCCGCACGCCTACTCCCCGAACCAGTACGCGAACCTGTCCAACCCGCGGGCCCACGAGCGGACCATGCGGGAGATCGTGGAGGAGCTCGACGGGCGGCTCGACTACCTCTTCTGCTCCGTCAGCACCTTCGGCACGCTGCGCGGCTGCGCCGACCACCTCCGCAAGGAGGGGCTGCGCACCAAGATCGTGGCGGTCGACGCGCAGGGCAGCGCCATCTTCGGCCAGCTGCCCACCCGGCGGCTGATCCCGGGGCACGGCGCCTCCGTCGTGCCGGCCCTGATGGACCCGGCCGCGGCCGACGAGGTCGTTCACGTCTCCGACCTCGACTGCGTGGCGGCCTGCCGCCGCCTCGTGGTCCGCGAGGCGATCCTGGCCGGCGGTTCCTCCGGGGCGACGATCGCCGCGGCGGAGCGAATGCTGCCGCGCATTCCGCCCGGCTCGGTCAGCGCACTGATATTCCCCGACGGCGGGGACCGCTATCTGGACACCATCTATTCCGACGACTGGGTGCGCGAACACTTCGGTGAAGTGTCGCACCTGTGGAAGGACTGAAACTTCCCATGCTCGTACTGCGCAAGGCAGACGTAGAGAAAATACTCGGTGGGAGGGAGAAGGAGCACATCGAGCTGGTCCGGCAGACCTACTCCCTGCACGAAAAGGGGGAGACGGCCGTACCCCACTCCATATTCCTGCGCTTCCCCGACCAGCCCGCGAACCGCATCATCGGACTCCCGTCCTACCGGGGCGGCGAGAACCCGGCAGCGGGGCTGAAGTGGATTTCCTCGTTCCCCGAGAACATCCAGTCCGGAATCGCCCGTGCCAGTGCGGTGATGGTGCTCAACTCGCTGCGCACCGGACACCCCGAGGCGTTGCTGGAGGCCTCGCTGATCTCGGCCGCGCGGACCGCCGCGAGTGCCGCTCTCGCCGCCGACATCCTCACCGAGGGCCGGCGCCCGCAGGGCGTCTCCCTCATCGGCTGCGGCGTCATCAACCTGGAGATCCTGCGCTACCTCCAGGCCGCGATCGGAACGCTCGGCGAGATCACGCTCTACGACACCTCGCGGGTGCGCGCCGAGGAGTTCGCCCGCCGCTGCCGCGAGCTCCTGCCGGACGCCGTGGTCACCCTCGCCGACAGCATCGAGGACGCCCTGGAGGCGCAGCGCCTCGTCTCGTTCGCCACCAACGCGGGCGAGCCGCACGTGGACCTCACGCCCGCCGAACCCGGCACCGTGGTCCTGCACGTCTCGCTGCGCGACATCGACCCGCTCTCCGTCAACGGCGCGCACAACATCGTCGACGACGCGGACCACGTGTGCCGCGAGCGGACCTCGTTGCACCTGACCGAGCAGATCACCGGCGGCCGCGCCTTCATCGACGCCTCCATCGGCCAGCTCATCAACGGGACCGTCGCGTTCACGCCGGACCCGGACAAGGTCACCGTCTACTCGCCGTTCGGCCTCGGCGTCCTCGACCTGGCCCTCGCCGTCGACGTGCACACCACCGCCCGGGAGCTCGGCATCGGCGTGGAGGTCACGGACTTCCTGTCCTGACCCGGCCCGTGCCCGTACGCCGCCCTTTCCCAGCCCCTTCCGTACATCCACACGAGGAGAACCATGTCCCAGCAGTCCGCCGCCCCCGAGTACCGCGTCGTCCTGAACGACGAGGAGCAGTACTCGATCTGGCCCGCCGGCCGTGAACTGCCCGCCGGGTGGAACGCCGAGGGCACCCAGGGCAGCCGCGAGGAGTGCCTCGCCCGCATCGACGAGGTGTGGACCGACATGCGCCCGCTGAGCCTGCGCCGCCGCATGGAGACCCAGGCCACCGCTGCCTGAAGTCCACCCGCCTGAACGTCACTTCGGAGAACCGTCCAGTACGCCAGGTCATTGAAGGAGCACCTGTTGAACGCCGCACAGTTGCCGGGGAACACCCTGAGCGGAACCGTCCCGCCCACCCTGCCCGCGCTCTTCGCCGCGCAGGCGGACCGCACGCCCGGCGCGGCTGCCGTGCTGGACGGCCCACGCACGACGACCTACCGGGACCTGGCCCACGCCGCCGCGCGCACCTCGCGTCTCCTGCGCTCGCAGGGCGTGGGCCCGGGCTCCCTGGTCGGGGTGTGCCTCCCCCGGGGCACCGAACTCATCGCCACGCTCCTCGGGGTGTGGCAGGCGGGCGCGGCCTATCTGCCGCTCGACGCCGGCCATCCGCACGGACGCCTCAGATCCCTGGTGTCCCAGGCCGGTGCCGAACTCGTCGTCACCACAGCCGCACTGCGCGGGCCGCTCGGGGAGGACGGCCCGCGCGTCCTGAGTGTTGAGGAGCTGACCACCGCCGCCGAGGACGGCCCGGCCGGCCCGGCTCCGGTGGACCCGGCCTCGCTCGCGTACACGATCTTCACCTCCGGCTCCACCGGCGCCCCCAAGGGCGTACAGATCACCCACGAGGGCATCGCGAACCGTGTCGCCTGGGCCGTGCGCGCCCAGCGGCTCGGCGCCGGCGACCGGATCCTGTTCAAGACGTCCGTCGGCTTCGACGCGGCGGGCTGGGAGATCTTCGCGCCGCTGGTGTGCGGAGCGAGCGTCGTCGTCGCGCCGGACGGCGCCGAGAAGGACCCCGCCGCGCTGCTGAAGGCCGTCGCCGACGGCGGCGTGACCGTGCTGCAACTGGTGCCGTCCGTGCTGCGCCTGCTGGTCGAGGAACCGTCGTGGGAGGGCTGCGGCGCGCTGCGGCTGCTCGCCTCGGCGGGGGAACCGCTGCACGCCGAACTCGTCGAGCGGGTCAGGGCGCTGGCAGGCCCCGGCATCGAGGTCTGGAACACGTACGGGCCCACGGAGTGCTCGATCGACATCACCGCCCACAAGGCCGACCCGGCACAGAAGACCGGGCCCGTCCCGATCGGCCGGCCGCTCACCGGGATGCGGGTCCTCGTTCTCGGGGCGGACGGACGCCTCGCGCCCAAGGGCGTCACGGGAGAGCTGTACGCCGGCGGCGTCGGCGTCGCCCAGGGCTATGCGGGGCGCCCCGGCCTCACGGCGGAGCGGTTCGTGCCCGATCCGTACGGTCCGCCCGGCGCCCGCCTCTACCGCACCGGCGACCTGGTGCGCTGGAACGCCGCCGGTCTCCTGGAGTACCAGGGCCGTGCCGACGGTCAGCTCAAGGTCAACGGCGTACGCATCGAGCCCGGCGAGATCGAGGCCCAGCTCGGCGCGCACCCCGAGGTCACGGGCGCGGCCGTCGTGGCGTTCCGCACGGACGAGGACGCGGTACGCATCGGCGCCGCCGTCACCACGCGCGGCGAACTCACCGGGAGCGACCTGCGCCGCTTCCTGCGCACCCGGCTGCCCGACAGCCATGTCCCCGCACTGTTCCGCACGTTCGACGAACTGCCCCTGACGCCCAACGGCAAGATCGACCGCGCGGCTCTGACCGCCGCCCTGGAGCAGGGCGACGACCTCACCGGGCAGGGCGCCTACATCGCCCCGCGCAACGCGGCCGAGGAGAAGGTCGCCGAGGTGTGGGCGGCGCTGCTGGGCCGCGAGAAGATCGGCGCCACCGACGACTTCTTCGCCCTGGGCGGCACGTCGTTGCAGCTCACCCGGCTCGCGGCCCGGCTGCGCGCCACCGGTGTCACCCTGTCGATGCGCGGCCTGTTCAGCGCCACCACGGTCGAGGCCCAGGCCCGGCTGATCGGCGCGCAGGACGCGGACGGCACCCCGATCCCGGCGGCCGACCGCACGGGCCGCCTGGCGCTCTCGTCCGGGCAGCGCAGGCTGTGGTTCCTGGACCGGATGGGCCCGGGCAGCCGCGAGTGGGTCGCCCCGCTGATCCTGCGCCTGCCGGCCGCGACCACGCCGGAGGAGCTGCAGTCGGCGCTGGCCGCGCTCGGCGGCCGTCACGAGGCGCTGCGCACGCGGTACGTCGACGAGGGCGGCGAACCCCGTCAGGTGATCGGCGCCGCGCACCCCGTGGAGCTGCGGGTCGTCGACACCGGGCGCGACCGGCTCGCCGAGCACTTCGAGGAGCAGTTCGCACGCGGCTTCGAGCTGGCGACCGGACCGCTGTGGCGGGCGCTGCTGGCCCGGATCCCCGGCGAGGACCACGTGCTGCTCGTCACCCTGCACCACATCGCGTGCGACGGCTGGTCCACGGTCGTCCTGGAGCGCGAACTGCAGGAGCTGTGCGCCGCCGCCCGTGAGGGCCGCGAGCCCGTCCTGCCCACGGTCACCGTGCAGTACGCGGACTACGCGGCCTGGCAGTCCGGACGGCAGACCGACGCGTTCGTCGCGGGCGAGCTCGCCCACTGGCGCACCGCGCTCGACGGCATCACCGCCCTCGACCTGCCCGCCGACCGGCCCCGGCCCGCCGTGCGCGACCCGCGCGGTGCGGTCGTGCCGATCCGGATCGAGCCCGGCCTCGCGGCGGCCGTGGAGCGGCTGAGCCGGAAGAACGCGGCGACTGAGTTCATGACGCTGCTCACCGCGTTCGCCACGGTGCTGGCGCGGCAGACCGGCCAGTGGGACGTGCCCGTCGGCACCCCGGTCGCCGGCCGCACCCGGCCGGAGCTGTCCGGCACCGTCGGCTTCTTCCTCAACTCCCTGGTGGTGCGCTGCGGGCTCGGTCCCGAGCTGCGGTTCGAGGAGGCCCTGGGCCGGGTGCGGGCCGCCGCGACGGCCGCCTTCGCCCACCAGGAACTGCCCTTCGACCGCCTGGTCGACGAGATCCAGCCGGAGCGCGACCTGTCGCGCACGCCGCTGTACCAGGTCGCCTTCGACATGCACAGCGAGGGCGTCACCAGCATCGCCACCGACGCCGCCGACCTGCGCGCCTTCGCCGAGTCGTGGACCGTCGCCAAGACGGACCTGTCGGTGTTCATCGGGCGCTCGGCGGACGGCTCCCTGGAAGGCGTCCTGGAGTACGCGGTCTCGCTGTTCGACGCGGCGACCGTGGAGCGGGTGCGGGAGCAGTTCGTGCGCCTCCTCGAAGAGGTGACCGCCGACCCGTCGGCGCGCCTGGCCGAGGTCCCGCTGCTGTCCGACGCCCAGCGGCACCTGATCGCCACGGAGTGGAACGCCTCCGCCGCCGACTTCGGTGACGCGAGCGTGTGCGCCCGCTTCGAGGAGCAGGCCGCCCGTACCCCCGGAGCCCCGGCGGTCGGTTTCGCCGGTGAGGTGGTGACGTACGCGCAGCTCGATGTGCGGGCCAACCAGATCGCTCACCATCTGCGTGCGTCCGGGGTGAGTGGTCCGGGGTCCGTCGTCGGCGTGCTGCTCGACCGTGGGCCGAACCTGGTGGCGAGTCTGCTGGGGGTGTGGAAGGCGGGCGCGGCGTACGTGCCGATCGATCCGTCCTATCCGGCGGAGCGGATCGCCTCGATGCTGGAGAGCGCGGAGGCGGGCACCGTCCTGACGCACTCCGCGTACGCGGATCGTTTCGGCGGTGACCTGGGTCTGGTTCTCGTGGACCGGGATGCGTCCGTGATCGATGGGCGGTCGCGGTCCGCGCCGGAGCGTGCGGAGGATGCGGAGGCGCTGGCCTACGTCATCTTCACGTCGGGTTCGACGGGCCGGCCGAAGGGTGTGGCGGTCACGCACCGGGGTCTGGCCAACCATGTCGCCTGGGCGGCGCGGGATCTGGCCTCGCGGGGGACGACGGGTGCGCCGCTGTTCTCCTCGGTGGCTTTCGACCTGGTCGTCCCGAACCTGTGGGCGCCGCTGGTCACGGGTCAGCGGGTGCACACCATCGCGCAGGACACCGACACGGCCGACCTGGCACGGGAGTTGGTGGCGGCGGGCCCGTTCAGCTTCATCAAGCTGACGCCGGGACATGTGGAGGTGCTGGCGGCGCAGCTGACCGCTCAGGAGGCCTCTGCTCTGGCGCCGGTGCTGGTGATCGCCGGTGAGGCGCTGACGCGGGCGACGGTGGAGCGGTGGCGGGCGCTGGCGCCCGGGACCGACCTCGTCAACGAGTACGGGCCGACCGAGGCCTCCGTCGGCACCTGTGTCTTCCCCGTCACCGAGGCCGAGACCGGCGAGGTCATGCCGATCGGGCGCCCGCTGCCGAACATGACGATGTATGTCCTCGACGAGCGGCTCGCTCTCGTGCCCGTCGGGGTTCCCGGTGAGCTGTACGTCGGCGGTACCGGCGTGGCGCGCGGCTACGCGGGCCGGCCCGGTCTGACGGCGGAGCGGTTCGTGCCGGACCCGTACGGGGCGGCGGGCGCTCGCCTGTACCGCACCGGTGACCTCGTTCGTACCCGTCCGGACGGCGCCGTGGAGTTCCTCGGCCGCCTCGACGACCAGGTGAAGATCCGTGGCTATCGCATCGAACCCGGCGAGATCCAGACCGTCGTCGCCGAGCACCCGGCGGTTCGTGAGGCGGTCGTGGTGGCGCGTCAAACGGCGGCTGGCGACCGTCAGCTCGTCGCGTACTACGTCCCGCGGGACGACGCGGACGTGAGCCCGGCCGGCGAACTCTCGGCGCACTGTGCCGCGCGGCTGCCGGAGTACATGCTGCCCGACCACTACGTCCCGCTGGCCGAGATCCCCCTCAACGCCAACGGCAAGACCGACAGGCGGGCCCTGCCCGCGCCGGACGCCGGCGCCACGGACGCCCCGCAGGGCCGGATCGCCCCGCGCACCGCCACCGAGGAACGCCTCGCGGAGATCTGGACCGAACTCCTCGCGGTCGAGCCCGGCATGACGGACAGCTTCTTCCACTCCGGCGGCAACTCGATCCTGGCGATCCGCCTGATCTCCCGCATCCAGGAGGAGTTCGACATCGACTTCACGGTCCGGGCGGTCTTCGAGGGCCCGACGGTGGCTCAGCTGGCCGTGGCCGTGGAACGGGAGATCTTCGCGGACCTCGACGGGCAGGACCCCGACGGACGGGACCTCGACGGACGGGACCTCGACGGACAGGCCACGGCCGGCGGCCCGCGCCTGACGGACCCCGACGAGGCGGTGGACGCCGACGACCCGTCCGGCATCGCCGACCCGCCGGAGCCCGAGGACCCCTCGGAGCACGACGACCCCTCCGGCCACTTCCGGCCCGCCGACCTCGACGACCCGTCCGGTCTCGCCGGCGCCCCCACCCACCCCGACCCCGCGACCAACGGCCACGCGCCGGTCAAGGAGACAGCATGAGCACCGGTGCCAACACGCCCCCGGGCATCGACACGGACGAGGCCCGCGACGCGATCGTGCGGCAGCGGCTCGCCGGGCGGCGGCGTGCGCGCAGGAGCGCGATACCCAAGGCGGACCGGAACGCCCCGCTGCGCCTGTCGTACGGGCAGGAGCAGATGTGGTTCCTCAACCGCCTCGACCCCGACAGCACCCAGTACCTCGTCCCGCTGCTCGTCCGGCTGACCGGGGCCCTGGACGCCGGCGTCCTGGCCGACGCCTGGCAGCGGCTCACCGACCGGCACGAGATCCTGCGCACCCGGTACGGGCTGCACGGCGAGGAGCCGGTGCAGATCGTCTCCGAGCGGGAGCGGGTCACGCTGCCCCTCGAAGACCTCACGCACCTGCCCGAGGGCGAGCGCGAGGCACGCGCCCGGGCGATCGTCACCGGCGAGATCTTCGTGCCGTTCGACCTGGAGCGCGACCTGCCGGTGCGGGCCCGGCTGATCCGGCTCGGCGACGCGGAGCACGTGCTCGCCGTCGTCTTCCACCACATCGCCTGCGACGCCTGGTCCACCGAGATCGTCGGGCAGGAACTCAGCGCCCTGTACGGCGCCCTCGTGAAGGGGGAGGAGCCGCGGCTGCCCGACGTCGCCGTCCAGTACGCCGACTTCGCCGCCTGGCAGCGCGCCGAGATGTCCGGCGCCACCCTGGAGCGGCACCTCGACCACTGGAAGAGCGAGCTGGCGGGCATCACCCCGATCGAGCTGCCCACCGACCGGCCCCGCAAGGCCGTCCGGGACGCGAGAGGTGACACGGTCGCCTTCTCCGTGCCCGCCGCACTCGCCGGGCGCGTGCAGGAGTTCGCCCGGGAGCGGGCCGCCACGCCCTTCATGGTCGTGCTCGCCGCGTTCCAGAGCCTGCTGGCCCGGCACACCGGCTCCGCCGACGTCACCGTGGGCACGGTCGTGTCCGGGCGGGGCCGCCCCGAGCTGCAGGGCATGCTCGGGTACGGCATCAACACGCTCGCGCTGCGCGGGAGATGGGCCGACGGAACCTCCTTCCGCGACCTCGTCGACGCCACCAAGGGCACCGTCCTCGGCGCCTTCGACCACCAGGGCGTCCCGTTCGCCCGGCTGATCGACGCCGTGCAGCCCGAGCGCGACCTGTCCCGCAACCCGCTCTTCGACGTCGTCCTGACCATGCACGGCGAGCGCACCGGCGCCTTCGCCCTGCCGGGCGTCGCCGCCGAGCCGTACCGGGCCGAGGGCGACGCCGCCAAGTACGACCTCGACCTTCAGCTGCGCCAGGACGCCGACGGCACGCTGCACGGGCACCTGGAGTACGCCGTCGAGCTGTTCGACCGGGCCACCGCCGAGCGCCTCACCGGGCAGCTCGTGCGCCTCCTCGACGTGGCGACCGCGGACCCGGACGCCGACCTGGCTCGGCTGGCCTTCCTCGGCGCGGACGAGGTGCGCCTGCTCACGCAGGGCGCGGCCGTCACCGGAGAGGTCACCCGCACCGTCCACCGGGCCTTCGAGGAGCAGGTGGCCCGCACCCCGGACGCCGTCGCCGTGCACGCCGCCGGCGAGACGCTCACGTACGCCGAACTCAACGAGCGCGCCAACCGCATCGCCCACCACCTCGTCGGACTCGGCGTCGGCCAGGAGACCCTGGTCGGCGTCTGCCTGGAGCGCGGCGCCGACCTGATGCCCGCCCTGCTCGGCGTCCTCAAGGCGGGCGGCGCCTATCTGCCGCTCGACCCCTCGCAGCCCGCCGACCGCATCGGCTACATGCTCCGGGACGCCGCAGCCCCGGTCGTGGTGACCGAACGCGCCCACGCGGAGCTGCTGAACGGCCTGCACGACGGGCCCGTCCTCGTCCTCGACGCGGAGGAGGACCGCGCCGTGCTGGCCGGCCGGCCGGTCACGGACCCGGCCCCGCGGACGGACGCCGACAGCCTGATCTACGTCATCTACACCTCCGGCTCCACCGGCCGCCCCAAGGGCGTCGGCCTCACCCACGCCAACGTGGAGCGCCTGTTCACGGTCTGCGCGGACCAGACCGGGTTCCGCACCGACGACGTGTGGACCCTGTTCCACTCCTACGCCTTCGACTTCTCCGTGTGGGAGATGTGGGGCGCGCTGCTGCACGGCGGCCGGCTCGTCGTCGTGCCGAAGGACGTCTCGCGCGACCCGTCCGCCTTCCTCGACCTGCTCGTCGAGCAGCGCGTGACGGTGCTCAACCAGACGCCGTCCGCGTTCCGCGCCCTGGTCGCCGCCGCCCGCGAGGGCGATCCGCGCATCGGCGAACTGGCCCTGCGCACCGTGGTGTTCGGCGGCGAGAAGCTCGAAGTCGCCGACCTGAGGCCGTGGGCGGACCGGCTCGGCCTGGACGCCCCCACCCTCGTCAACATGTACGGCATCACGGAGACCACCGTGCATGTCACGTACCACCTCCTCGACGAGGACGACCTCGCCCGGGGCTCCGTCAGCCCGGTCGGCGTCCCCCTCGACGACCTCGCCGTCCGCATCCTCGACGCGCACGGCAACCTGGCGCCGATCGGGGTGCCCGGGGAGATCCACGTCGCGGGCCGCGGCGTCGCCCGCGGCTATCGTGGCCGTCCCGCCCTGACCGCCGAGCGGTTCGTGCCCGACCCGTACGGGGCGCCGGGCGACCGTCTGTACCGCAGCGGCGACGTCGCGCGCCGCCTGGCCGACGGCAGCCTGGAGTTCCTGGGCCGCAACGACGCCCAGGTGAAGATCCGCGGGTTCCGCATCGAGCTCGGTGAGATCAACGCCGCGCTCACGGCGCAGGACGGTGTGCGTGACGCCGTCGTCCTGGTCCGGGAGGACACCCCGGGCGACAAGCAGCTCGTCGCCTACGTCGTCCCCGCCGACGGCGCCGCCCCCGACCCCGCCGGGCTGCGCGCCCTGCTCGCCCGCGAACTGCCCGAGTACATGATCCCGGCGACGTTCGTCACCCTCGACGCGCTGCCGCTGACCGACAACGGCAAGCTCGACGCCAAGGCGCTGCCCGCGCCCGCCACGCGCGCGGCCGCGTCCGAGTACGCCGCGCCGCGCTCCGGCCTGGAGGAGCGCACCGCCGCCGTCTGGGCCGAGGTCCTCGGTGTCGACCGGGTCGGCATCCACGACAGCTTCTTCGACCTGGGCGGGCACTCCCTGCGCGCCATCACCCTGGCCGGACGGCTGCGCGAGGCGGGACTCGACGTCGGCGTCCGCGACCTCTTCGAGTACCGCACCGTGGCGCTGCTGTGCGAGCAGCTCGCCGACCGGGCGCCGGTCACCACCACGCACGGCGTACGCCCGTTCGCCCTCATCGGCGACGAGGACCGGGCCCGGCTGCCCGAAGGCGTCGTGGACGCCTACCCGATGTCGCAGGTGCAGATCGGCATGGTCGTCGAGATGCTCAGCGACAGCGGCCGGCACCCGTACCACAACGTCACCTCCTTCCGGGTCCCCGACGACCGCTCCTTCGACATCGAGGCGCTGCGCGCGTCGGTCGCCTCGGCCGTCGCCCGGCACGAGGTGCTGCGCACGTCCTTCGACCTCAACTCCTACGCCGTGCCGATGCAGTTGGTGCACGAGCAGGTCGAACTGCCGGTGGAGGGACGCGATCTGCGGGGCCTCGGCGACGAGGGGGTGCGGGACGCGCTGCGCGCCTTCACCGCGGAGGAGCGCTCCCGGCTGATCCCGCTGGACAGCGCGCCGCAGCTGCGCTTGTACGGCACGGCCTGCGACGACGGCAGCTGGTGGCTGACGATCACCGAGTGCCACGCGATCCTCGACGGCTGGAGCCACCACTCCCTCCTGATGGAGATCGTCGAGGGCTACCACCGGGTCCGCGACGGGCGGCCCGTGGACGCGCCGGCCGCCCCCGCCGTGCGGTTCGCCGACTTCATCGCCGCCGAGGTCGCCTCCCGCGAGGCCGGCGACGACCGGGCGTACTGGACCGGCATCATCGAGGGCCACACGCCCTTCACGCTCCCCGAGGCCTGGGCGGGCGATGGGGTCGCGGGTGCCCCGCACCGGGTCAAGGTCCCCTTCCACGACCTGGAGCCGCAGCTGCGGGCCCTGGCGTCCACCGCCGGCGCCTCGCTCAAGAGCGTGCTGCACGCCGCCCATCTGAAGGTCCTCAGCACGGTCACCGGTGACGAGCGCTTCTTCACCGGCCTGGTGTGCAACGCCCGCCCCGAGGCCCTCGGCGCCGACGGCCTGTACGGCATGCACCTCAACACGCTGCCGTTCGCCTTCGACGGCGCCTCCGGAACCTGGCGCGACCTGGTGCGCCGGGTCTTCGAGCGCGAGGTCGAACTGTGGCCGCACCGCGGCTACCCGATGCCCGACATCCAGCGGCAGGCCGAGGAGGGGCAGCGGCTCGTCTCGGTCCGCTTCAGCTACCACGACTTCGATCAGGTCGACCGCGACCGGGTCGACTACCTGGCGAGCATCGACGACAGTCCCACCGAGTTCCCGCTCGGCGTCTCGGCCCGCCTGGGCCACCTGTTCCTGACCGGCGGTCGCAAGCACGTCTCCGCCGAGGCCCTGGAGCGCCTCGCGGGCACCCTGCGCGAGGTCCTCGTGGCGATGGCCGCGGACCCGGAGGGCGATGCGGATGCCTCGTACCTCCCCTCCGCCACCAGGAGGACGCTCCTGGAACAGGGCACGGGCGAGCGTGCCGACTTCGGTGACGCGAGTATCTGCGCCCGCTTCGAGGAGCAGGCCGCCCGCACTCCCGAGGCGCCCGCGGTCGGTTTCGCCGGTGAGGTGGTGACGTACGCGCAGCTCGATGTGCGGGCCAACCAGATCGCTCACCATCTGCGTGCGTCCGGGGTGAGTGGCCCTGGCTCCGTGGTGGGTGTGCTGCTCGACCGCGGACCGAACCTGGTGGCGAGTCTGCTGGGGGTGTGGAAGGCGGGCGCGGCGTATGTGCCGATCGATCCGTCCTATCCGGCGGAGCGGATCGTCTCGATGCTGGAGAGCGCGGAGGCGGGCACCGTCCTGACGCATTCCGCGTACGCGGATCGTTTCGGTGGTGACCTGGACGTGATCCTGGTGGACTGGGATGCGTCCGTGATCGATGGGCGGTCGCGGTCCGCGCCGGAGCGTGCGGAGGATGCGGAGGCGCTGGCCTATGTCATCTTCACGTCGGGTTCGACGGGCCGGCCGAAGGGTGTGGCGGTCACGCACCGGGGTCTGGCCAACCATGTCGCCTGGGCGGCGCGGGATCTGGCCTCGCGGGGGACGACGGGTGCGCCGCTGTTCTCCTCGGTCGCCTTCGACCTGGTCGTCCCGAACCTGTGGGCGCCGCTGGTCACGGGTCAGCGGGTGCACACCATCGCGCAGGACACCGACACGGCCGACCTGGCACGGGAGTTGGTGGCGGCGGGCCCGTTCAGCTTCATCAAGCTGACCCCCGGGCACGTCGACGTCCTGGCCTCCCAGCTGACCGCGGAGCAGGCCTCCGCTCTGGCGCCGGTACTGGTGATCGCCGGTGAGGCGCTGACGCGGACGACGGTGGAGCGGTGGCGGGCGCTGGCGCCCGGGACCGACCTCGTCAACGAGTACGGGCCGACCGAGGCGTCCGTCGGCACCTGCGTCTTCCCCGTCACCGAAGCCGAGATCGGCGAGGTCATGCCGATCGGCCATCCGCTGCCGAACATGACGATGTACGTCCTGGACGCGCGCCTCGACCAGGTCGCGGTCGGTGTCGCGGGCGAGCTGTACGTCGGCGGTACCGGCGTGGCGCGCGGCTACGCGGGCCGGCCCGGTCTGACGGCGGAGCGGTTCGTGCCGGACCCGTACGGGCCGGCGGGCGCTCGCCTGTACCGCACCGGTGACCTCGTTCGTACCCGTCCGGACGGCGCCGTGGAGTTCCTCGGCCGCCTCGACGACCAGGTGAAGATCCGCGGCTATCGCATCGAACCCGGCGAGATCCAGACCGTCGTCGCCGAGCACCCGGCGGTCCGTGAGGCGGTCGTCGTCCCGCACGAGACGGCGACGGGAGACATCCAGCTCGTCGCGTACTACGTCCCGTCCGGCGCGGCGGGCACGAGTGCCGCCGAACTCGCCGAGCACAGCGGTGCCCGGCTGCCCGACTACATGCTCCCGGCGACCTACATCGCCCTCGACGAGATCCCCCTCAACGCCAACGGCAAGACCGACAGGCGGGCCCTGCCCGCGCCGGACGACACCGGCCTCGACGGCGGCACGTCCTATGTCGCGCCCCGCACCATCACCGAGGCACAGGTGGCGGCCATCTGGGCGCAGGTCCTCGGCCTGGAGCGGGTCGGCGTCCTGGACGGCTTCTTCGACCTGGGCGGCCACTCCATCCGCGCGGTCGCCCTGGTCGGCGCCCTGCGTACGGCCGGCTTCGACATCGGCGTGCGGGAGGTCTTCGAGTACCGCACGGTCGCCGAGCTGAGCGAGTTCCTCACCGGGCGCCCGGCGCCGCAGGAGACCGCCGCGCCCGTCGAGCCCTTCGCGCTGCTCGCCGACGAGGACCGGGCCGGGCTGCCCGAGGGCGCCGTGGACGCGTACCCGATGTCGCAGGTCCAGCTCGGCATGCTCGTCGAGATGCTCGCCGACGACGAACGGCGGGTCTACCTGAACGTCGCGTCGTTCCGCATCACCGACGGCACCCCGTTCGAAGCGGACGCCCTGCGCGCCGCCCTCGACGTGGTCACCGAGCGGCACGAGATGCTGCGGACCTCTTTCGACCTGGACTCCTTCACCCAGCCGCTGCAGATCGTGCACCCGAAGGCCCGGATCCCGCTGGCCGTCGAGGACCTGCGGCAGCTGTCGGAGGGCGCCCGCGAGCTGCGCGTACGGGACATCATGCGCGAGGAGCGGGCCCGCGGGCTCGATCTCGCGACGGCCCCGCTGCTGCGCATGACCGCGCAGGTCGAGGCCGACGACTCCTGGCGACTCGTCGTCACCGTCTCGCACGCCATCACCGAGGGCTGGAGCCACCGCGCCCTCCTGATGGAGCTCCTCGACGTCTACCGCACCCTGCGCGAAGGGGGTGTCCCCGCTCCCGCCGAGGCCACGCCGGTGCGGTACGCCGACTTCATCGCGGCCGAACTGGCCTCCCTGGACTCGGCGGAGGACCGGACGTACTGGCAGGACCTCATCGGCCGGTACGCACCGTTCGCGCTGCCCGCCGACTGGGCCGGGGACCCCGCAGAGCCGAGCGAGAAGTACCGGCTCGCCGTGCCCGTGCACGACCTCGAACCGCGCCTGCGCGCCCTCGCCACCCAGGCGCGGGCATCGTTCAAGAGCGTGCTGCTCGCCGCCCACCTGAAGGTCATGAGCACCCTCACCGAGGAGGACGGCTTCTTCAGCGGCCTGGTGTGCAGTGCCCGCCCGGAGTCGCCCGGCGCGGAACGCGTCTACGGCATGTACCTCAACACCCTGCCGTTCGCCTTCGACCGCACCGCGGGCAACTGGACCGACCTGGTCCGCCAGGTCTTCACCCGCGAGGCCGAGGTCTGGGACCGCCGACGGTTCCCGATGCCGGTCATCCAGCGGGACGCGGGCGCCGGCCGCCTGCTCCACGTCCGGTTCAGCTACCAGGACTTCGACCACGTCGACGACAAGCTCGTCGACGCCGGGGCCAGCGGTGGCGAGGGCGGCACCGAGTTCGCGCTCGCGGTCTCCGCGGTCTCCGGGCACCTGCTGCTCACCACGCACACCCACGCCCTGGCCCGTGAGCAGGGCGAGCGCCTGACCGCCCTGTACCGGCAGGTCCTGGAGGCCATGGCCGGCGACCCGCAGGGCAGCGCCCAGGACACCTACCTGCCCGCACCGGAGCGGGAGTGGCTGCTCGCGCAGAACGACTCGGCCCGCGACTTCCCGGAAGCGACCGTCCTGCAGCGCTTCGAGGAGCAGGTGGCCCGCACCCCCGACGCCGTCGCCGTACGGCACGCCGGCGGCGAGCTGTCGTACGCCGAACTCGACGCCAGGGCCACCCGGTTCGCCTACCGGCTGCGCGCGGCGGGCGTCGGCGCCGAGTCCACGGTGGGCGTGCTGCTCGACCGCGGACCGGACCTGCTCGCGACGCTGCTCGCGGTGTGGAAGGCGGGCGGCGCCTACGTGCCGATCGACCCGTCCTACCCGGCCGAGCGCATCGCCTCCATGTGCGAGAGCGCGGCCGCGCAGCTCGCCGTGACGCAGGAGGGCTACGCGGACCGCTTCCCCGCCTCCGTGCCGGTGCTGGACGTCGCCGGACCGGCCGGCAGCGACGGCGAGTTCGGCGCGGTGGCCCGGGTCGACGACCCCGAGCGGCTCGCCTACGTCATCTTCACCTCCGGTTCCACCGGGCGGCCCAAGGGCGTCCAGGTCCCGCACCGGGGCCTGGCCAACCACGTCGCGTGGGCGGCGGACGAGCTCGCCGTACGGGGCACCGGCGGTGCGCCGCTGTTCTCCTCGGTCGCCTTCGACCTGGTCGTCCCCAACCTGTGGGGGCCGCTGGTCACCGGCCAGGCCGTGCACGTCGTCCCGCAGGACACGCTGCCCGCCGACCTGCCGGCGGCGCTGCTCGACGGCGGCCCGTACAGCTTCGTCAAGCTGACCCCGGGCCACCTGGACATCATCACCGAGCAGCTCACCACCGAGCAGGTCGACCGGCTCAGCCGGGTCTACGTCGTCGCGGGCGAGGCCCTGCCGGGCTCCACCGCCAACCGGTCCCTCGAAGTCCTCGGCTCCGGCCGCATGATCAACGAGTACGGGCCGACCGAGGCGTCCGTGGGCTCCACCATCCACCCCGTCACCGACCATGTCGCGCTCGACGTCGTCCCGATCGGCCGCCCGCTGCCCAACATGACGGCGTACGTCCTGGACGCGGCGATGCGCGAGGTGCCGGCCGGTGTCGTCGGCGAGCTGTACGTCGGCGGCACGGGCGTGGCGCGCGGCTACGCGGGCCGCCCCGACCTGACGGCCGAGCGGTTCGTGCCCGACCCGTACGGGCCGGCGGGCAGCCGCCTGTACCGCACGGGCGACCGGGTCCGGATGCGGGCCGACGGGAACATCGAGTTCCTCGGCCGCCTCGACGACCAGGTCAAGATCCGCGGCTACCGCGTCGAACTCGGCGAGGTCCAGGCCGTGCTGGCGGCCCACCCGGCCGTCCGGGACGCCGTGGTCGCCGTGCACGAGCCGACGCCCGGCGACAGGCGACTCGTCGCCTACTGCGTGCCCGCGGAAGGACGGCCGCTGCCGGACGCCGCGGCTCTCGCCGAGGACTGCGGGGCGCTGCTGCCGGAGTACATGGTGCCCTCCGCGTTCGTCGCCCTGGACGCGATCCCGCTCAACGCCAACGGCAAGGTCGACCGCAAGGCGCTGGCCGCGCCCGACCGTTCGGCGATGCGCTCGGGCCGCGAGTTCGTGGCGCCGCGCACCGACACGGAACGCACGCTCGCCAAGATCTGGTCCGAGGTGCTCGGTGTCGACGAGATCGGTGTGCACGACGAGTTCTTCGAGCTCGGCGGACACTCGATCCTGATGATCCAGGTGCTCGCGGCGGCCCGCCGCGAGGGTCTCGCGGTCTCGGTCTGGCGCATGTACCAGCACGGCACGCTCGTCGACCTGGCCGCGGCCATCGACGAGGACAGGGCGGCCGCCGCCGCGGAGGAGGCCGCCAAGGCCGCCCAGGCCGCCAAGACCGCCGAGGCGCAGCCCGCACCGGTCGAGGTCCCGGCCGAGCTGCTCGCCTCACTTCTGCGGCAGGCCGCCGGCGGCGACGCCACGCGCCTCACCGAGGGGCCGCTCGCCCAGGTCGCGGCCCTGCTCGGCGGAGCGCCGGCCACCGCCGAAGCCCAGGAGACGGTCGCTCTCGACGACCTGGACGCCCTCATGGCCGAGCACCGGGTGCCCGGCGTGAGCCTGGCCCTGCTCGGCGCGGACGGCTCGGTGCGCACCCACGCGGCCGGCGTCCTCGCGGTGGACGGCGACCGTCCGGTGACCCCGGACACGCTGTTCCAGGTCGGTTCGATCAGCAAGCACGTGGCGGCGTTCGCGACCCTGCGGCTCGTCGCCGAGGGGCACATCGGCCTCGACGACTCCATCGACACGCACCTGACGTCCTGGCGCCTCGACGATTTGGACTCGGCACCCGGCGCGGTGACCGTCCGGCACCTGCTCGGGCACACCGCCGGGCTCGCCCGGCACCGCAGCGTCGGATTCCCGCCGGGCGGCGAGGTCCCCACCCTGCTGGACCTCCTGGAGGGCACGGGCGCGGTCTCGACCCCGCGCGTGCGCCGCCAGCTGGTGCCCGGCTCCACGTTCCGCAAGTCCAGCACCCACTACTGGGTCCTCCAGCAGCTCCTGGAGGACGTCACCGGTGAGGCGTTCCAGGACCTCGCGCACCGCCTGGTCCTCGCGCCGCTCGGCATGACGGGCAGCAGCTTCGACCAGGACTTCCCGCGCACGTCGGGGCGGCCGGTGGCACTCGGCCACCACGTCAAGGGCGTGGCCATGGAAGGGGGCTGGCGCGAACGCGCCCACCTCGCCGCCGCCGGACTGTGGACGACGGCCGAGGACATCGCCCGGCTCGCCCGGCAGGTGCGGGCCTCACTCCTGGGCCACGAGGGGGCGCTGCTGCCCCGCTCAGTCGCCCAGGAACTGCTCGCCACCCACCCGGGCAGCTTCTACGGCCTCGGCACCATCGTCGACGACACCGGCGGCGACGCCGAGTTCGGGCACGGCGGCGAACCCGCCGGCTACTGGAACCTCTCGCTCTCCCACCTCGGCAGCGGCGTCGGCCTGGTCGCCCTCACCAACTCCGACAGCGGCAAGGGAGTCGTGAAGCATCTGACCGCCCGGATCGGAAAGCACGAAGAGGCCTTCGGCAAGGGCGAGTTGATGGCGGACTGGGCGGCCGCCGGCACCGGCTCCGCCGCCCCCGCCGATCACCCGCTGCTCAGCCCCGTCGTCACCGACGAGGAGCGGTCATGACCACCCCCGGCCGGCGAACGGCCGCCACCACCCACGGCCCGCGCATGGCCACCACCCCCGGCCCGCGAACGGCCGCCACCACCCCCGCCCCGCGAACGGCCACCACCATCCAGGAGGACCCTGTGCACCACCCCCGCACACGCCACCTTATCTCCGTCGACGACCTCACCGACGACGACCTGCGCACCCTGGTGGCGGACGGTGTCGCCTTCCGCGCCGCCGACCGCAAGGGCGGCCTGAAGCCGCTGCGGGACGAGGTCGTGGGGATCTACTTCAGCAAGACGTCCACCCGCACCCGTACCGCCTTCTCCAGCGGCGCCCTGCGCCTGGGCGCCTCCGTGATCACCTACGGGCCCGGCGACCTCCAGCTCAACACCGGCGAGACCAGCGAGGACACCGGGGCCGTGCTCTCCCGCATGCTCGACGTCCTGGTGGCCCGCACCGCGGGTGACGAGGCGGAGATGCGGGCCTGGGCGAGCCAGCGGCGGATGTCCGTCGTCAACGCGATGAGCGCCGGGGAGCACCCCACCCAGGCCCTCACCGACCTCACCACGCTGTGCGCGCACTTCGGCCGGCTGGACGGGCTGCGCGTGCTGTACGTGGGGGAGGGCAACAACTCGGCCTCCGCGCTCGCCCTCGCCCTGAGCCGCTTCCCGGGCACCGAGCTGGAACTGCGCACCCCGCCCGGCTACGGCCTCGACCCGTCCTATCTCGCCCGGGCCGAGGCGCACGCCGCCCGCACCGGCGCGAGCGTGCGCGAACGCCACGACATGGACGACCTGCCCGCCGACGTCGACGCCGTCTACACCACGCGGTGGCAGACCACGGGCACCACCAAGCCCGACCCTGACTGGCGGGACGTCTTCGCCCCGTTCCAGGTGAGTGCGCGGCTGTGGGAGACCAGCCCCAAGGCCGTGTTCCTGCACGACCTGCCCGCCCACCGCGGCGACGAGGTGACCGCCGAGGTGCTCGACGGGCCGCACAGCATCGCCTTCGAGCAGGCCGAGAACAAGATGCACAGCGCGATGGCCGTCCTGAAGTGGTGCCGGGCGGGCGGTCCGCCCGCACCGGGAGAGTGAGCGTCACCGACGGCCGGACGGCTCCCGCGCACCCGCAGGCGAAGGGGCCGGATCCGGTCCCGCTGCGACGCAACCGCGACTACCTCATGCTGTGGAGCGGCGCCGGGCTCACCCTGCTCGGCTCCCGCGCCACCTCGGTCGCCTACCCGCTGCTGCTGATCTGGTCCACCGGATCGGCGGCGGCGGGGGCGATGGCCGCCTTCGCGGCGCAACTCCCGCACCTGATCGTGCAGTTGCCCGCCGGCGCGCTCGTCGACCGGTGGAACCGGCGCCGCACGATGCTCGTGTGCAGCGCGGGCTGCGCGGTGTCCACGGCGAGCGTGGTCCTGGCGGTCGCGGTGGGCCGGGTCCATCTGGCCCACCTGGCGGTGGCCGCGTTCGTCGAGGGCTCGCTGATGGTCTGCCACCGCCTCGCCGAACGGGCCTGCGTCCGCCAGGTCGTGCCGGCGTCGCAGCTCACCGCGGCGCTCGCCGGGAACGAGGCCCGGGGGCGGGCCGCGGGCCTGCTCGGACAGCCGCTCGGCAGCGCCGCGTTCGCCGCCGCCCGGTGGTCGCCGTTCCTGCTCGGGAGCGTCACCCACCTGCTGTCACTGCTCGCCGTCCTGTGCGTCAGGGCGCCGTTCGGCGGCAGGCCGGCGGCCGAACGGCGCAGACTCGGGCCCGAGATCGCCGAGGGGCTGCGCTGGCTGTGGCGGCGCCGCTTCCTGCGCCGGATCACGCTGCTGATCTCCGGCAGCAACGTGATCTTCCAGGCGCTGGCCCTGCTGCCCGCCTTCGTCCTGTACGAGGACGGGCTCTCGCCCGCGACGGTCGGCGTGATCGCGGCGATCAGCGGGGCGGGCGGCGCCGTCGGCGCCCTGTGCGGCGGCTGGGCCACGCGCCGCATCGGCCTGGCAGGCCTGGTCCGCGGTGCGCTCGTGGTGTGGGCGCTGCTCGTGCCCGCCCTCGCCCTGACCCGGTCGCCGCTGCTCCTCGGAGCGCTGCTGGCCGGAATGAGCCTGGTGGGCGGCGCCGTCAACGTCGCCGGCGGTGTCCACCAGGTGCGCACCACGCCCGATGCCCTCCAGGGCCGCGTCAACAGCGCGCTACAGCTGGCGGGTTCGGGTGCCAACGCACTCGGCGCACTCGCCGGGGGAGTGCTGCTCGACTCCCTCGGCGCGGCCCGCACGGCCGCCCTGCTCGGTGCGGCGATGGGCGTCCTGGCGCTCGTCGCCGCGGCCTCCGCACTGACCCGCCTCCTGGCCGCCGAGGAACAGCAGACCTCTCAGGAACAGCAGCAAGAACCCGTACGAGAACAAGAACAAGAAGGAGAACGCACCTCATGAACACGACCCCCAGCTGGAGCCCGCTGGTCATCACCCCGCAGAGCGCCGGGGTCGAGGCCTCGGCCGCCGGGCTGCTCAAGGTGATCGGCGACACCGCCACCATCGACGACCAGCTCGTCAAGGAGAAGGCGCTGATCTTCCGCGGCTTCGGCGTCACACAGGAGGAACTCGACCCGGTCATGGACGAGCTGCTGCCCAACCGGCTCGCCTACGTCCACGGCAACTCGCCGCGCACCAAGGTCGGCAAGAACGTCTACACCTCCACGGAGTACCCGCAGGAGTTCACCATCTCGATGCACAACGAGATGTCGTACGCCCACGCGTGGCCGGCCCGCCTGCTCTTCTTCTGCCAGAAGGCGGCCGAGACCGGCGGCGCCACCCCGGTGACCGACTCCGCCCTCTGGCTCCGGTCCCTGGACCCGGAGGTCAGGGAGGCGTTCAAGGGCGGCGTCTGCTACCAGCAGAACCTGCACGACGGCCTCGGCCTCGGCAAGAGCTGGCAGGACACCTTCGAGACCACCGACCGCGCCGAGGTCGAGGCCTTCCTCGGGCAGACCGGCGCCCAGTGGGAATGGAAGCCGGACGGCTCGCTGCGGGTGCGCCAGATCCGGCCCGCGACCGCCGTGCACCCGGTGACCGGCACGGAGGTCTGGTTCAACCAGTCCGACCAGTGGCACCCGGCGGGCCTCGGCGACGACACCGCCGCCGCGCTCGCCCAGATCATGCCGGCCGACGAACTGCCGCAGTCCGTCACGTTCGCCGACGGCACACCCATCCCCGACGAGTACGTCCTCCAGATCCGTGACCGGGGCCTGGACGCCGCCGTGAACTGCGACTGGCGCACCGGGGACCTGATGCTCATCGACAACATGCTGGTCTCGCACGGCCGCCGGCCCTTCACCGGAACCCGCCGCGTGCTCGTCGCGATGTCCGACTGAGACCGGATGCGTACCGCTGAGCGCCATGAGCGCACTCTGCGCGACAGCGGTGGCGCCCCTGTGCGGCCGGCCCGTCGCCGTGTCGCTCGTCCCGACCCCGGCAGAACCCACCCGTCCGGCGGTGCCGGACCCGTAAGGAGGCAGTCGTGAAGGCGATCGGCGTCGGCACCACCAAAGACCTCACGTCCGGGGACCGCCCGGAGGACCCGGGCCGCCTCGTCGTCACCGGCGCGGAAGGCGACGGCGGCGGCGACCGGTTCGCCGAGGACGTGCCGAGCCGCAACGACCTCTTCACGGCGCTCGCCGGGCCCGCGGGCAGTGCGGCTTCCGTCGTCCAGCGCGCCCGGGAATCCGCCCTGTCCCGTTCCCTGCTCGAACCCTTCGCCTCCTCCAGGAGCTGACCACCACCATGACCACCCAGGCGATACCCACCCCGACCGGCGTGCCGGCCCAGGGAGTCGACCTCCCGGGCCATCTCCCCAAGGTCTTCCTCGCACCCGACCCCTCCGTGGAGATCGGCGCGTACCTCGCACAGCACCGGGCGGCCGTCCGCGCCGCCCTCGTCGACCGTGGCGCGGTCCTGCTGCGCGGCTTCGCGGTCGACGGCGTCGACGGCTTCAACGGCTCGGTGCACGCCCTGTCGGGCACCCCGCCGCTGACGTACGCGGAACGCTCCTCGCCGCGCTCCACCATCAAGGGGCAGGTGTACACCTCGACCGACTACCCGGCGGACGAGGAGATCTTCCTGCACAACGAGAACTCGTACCAGTCGGTCTGGCCGCAGACCCTGTACTTCTTCTGCATCGAACCCCCTCACACGCTCGGCGCCACCCCGCTCGCCGACATCCGGGCCGTCCACGCGGCCATCGACCCCGACGTGCGGGAGGAGTTCACCCGGCGCCGCTGGCGTGTGGTGCGCAACTTCCACGAGGACTTCGGGGTGCCGTGGCAGCAGGCGTTCAACACCGACGACAAGGACCGGGTCGCCGCGTACTGCGCGGGCAAGGGCATCGACGTGGAGTGGACCGCCGGCGGGCTGCGCACCACGGCGGTGCGCGACGCGGTGCACCGGCACCCGGTGACGGGGGAGACCGTGTGGTTCAACCACATCACGTTCTTCCACGTCAGCACGGTCGCCCCCGATGTGCGCGACGGCCTCCTGGAGATCTTCGCGCCCGAGGACCTGCCCACCAACTCCTACTACGGGGACGGGGCGCCGATCCCCGACGATGTCGTCGCTCACCTGCGCCAGTGCTACCGGGACGCGAGCACCCGCTTCGACTGGCAGCGGCACGACGTCCTGGTCGTCGACAACATGCTGGCCGCCCACGCCCGTGAGCCCTTCACCGGCCCGCGCAAGATCGCCGTCGCGATGGCCGAGCCGTCCGACGGCTGACGCCCGGGGCGGCCCGCCCCGAGAAGGATCCGCCGCCGTACCTGTGTCGGGTACGGCGGCGGACTCATGCGCCTCCCGGGGGATTCAGAAGCGCATGCCTGTGCTCGCCGCTGCACGCGCACCGACCTGCGCGACGAGGAGATCGAGGGTCGCGGGCGCCAGGCGGGGGCGTGGACGGCGTGCGTGATAGACGAACGCCGGCGGCAGATTGCCCCACACCGTGCGGCCCGGCACCACCTCTTCGAAGGAGGAGCCGAGCATGCGCCGGAAGCGCCGGGCGGACGACAGGTACGTCGCGTGCACATAGCCGAAGGTCGTGAACGCCCCCTGCGGTGCGAGCGACCGGCGTACGGAGTCGAGCGTCGTGCGCTGCGTCGTGAGGTCCAGGCTGGCCCAGGGCAGCCCGCTGATGACGGCGTCCGCCACACCCAGCCCGCGCTCGGCGAGCAGCCGCGGCAGCGCGGCCGCCTCGTCGTTCAGGACCTGCACGCGCGGGAAGCGCTCGGCGAGCGACGACGCGAGCCGGGGGTTGATCTCCACGGCCAGGTGATGGCCGCGACCGCCGAGGAGCTCCTGGATCAGT
The DNA here is from genome assembly GCF_031348265.1 of Streptomyces collinus. NCBI lineage: Bacteria > Bacillati > Actinomycetota > Actinomycetes > Kitasatosporales > Streptomycetaceae > Streptomyces > Streptomyces collinus. The sequence continues at coordinate 4,920,428 of NZ_CP133771.1, forward strand.
CCGGTGAACGCCCCGGTGCCGGGCCCGAGTTCGACGACCACCGGGTCGCCGGACTCGGGCACGGGCAGGGTCACCTCGGTGGCCAGCCGGCGCGAACTGGGAGCCATGGCACCGACCTCCCGGGGACTGCGCAGGAACTCTCTGAACAACGACCCGGGTGCGGCGGTCTCACTCGTCAACTTCTGTGCCTCTCGGGCTCGTAGGGATCGGTGGATCGGCCGGTGCGTCTCCGGCGTGACTACTCGCGCATGCCCGCCAGCTCAACCGGCCGGGTGCGCAGGGCGAACGACGCGGGCAGGGTGGCCGCGAGGACCGCGAGCAGGGCGCTCGCGGCGACCACCGCACCCACCGTAGGCCAGGGCACCACGATCGCGGAGCGCACGTCGAGCAGGCCGAGGGCGGTGCGGACGCCGAGCAGGTTCACCGCCGAGACGGCCGCGCCGAGCACCGCGCCGACCACCACGACCATCACCGACTCGACGGCGACCAGGCGCAGCACCTGGGTCTTCGTCGCGCCCGTCAGGCGCAGTGCGGCGAGGTCGCGGACCCGGTCCGTGGTGGCCATGACCAGCGTGTTGGCCAGTGCGATGCCCGTGTAGACCAGGGCGATGGCCAGGATCATCAGCAGGCCGAGCCGGGTGGACTCGCTGGAGCGCGGATAGTGCTCGTCGATCCACTGCCCGGCGCCGAGCACCTCGACGCCGCTCGCCTCGCCCGCGGCGCGCAGCCGCCGGTCGACGGCGGCCCGGTCCGCGCCGGCGGCGACCTTGATGTCGACGCGGTCGACGCCCGCGCCGGCGGCGTTGCGCGCGGTGAGGTACACGCCGTTGTTGCCGGTGCCGATCCCGAGGACCGCGGCGATCCTGAGGTTCACCTTGCGGCCGTCGCCCAGCCAGACGGGCACCCGGTCGCCGACGCGGGTGGTCAGCCATTCCTCGTTGACGACGATGCTGTCGTCGTCGAGGTCGGCCAGTTTCCCCGCCACGACGGGGAGCCGGGACACCCCGGACAGCTCCGTGCCGCTGTCGACGGCGCGGGCCTCGGAGCGGACGAGGGCGGTGCCCTCCTCCAGGACGGTCACGCCGGTCGAGCGGGACGTGCTGACCGTGACGCCGGGGACGTCACGGGCCGCCCGGACGAACCCGTCGGGCAGCGCCCGGCCCGCGTCGCCCGACGAGACCACGTAGTCGGCCCGCGTCTGGGTGCGGGCCTCGGAGGCCTTGGCCTCGTTGATGGTGGCGGTCGTGCCCATCAGGGAGCAGGCGAGTGCCACGGTGATGATGACCGGCGCGGCCACGGCCGCCGTCCGGCGCACCCCCGCCGCCGCGTTCTCCCGCGCCAGCATGCCCACGGCGCCCGGCAGCCGGGCGGGCAGCCAGGTCAGCAGCCGGGTCAGCGGCCGCACCAGCAGCGGCGCGAGCAGGGCCATCGCCACGATGAGCAGCATCGGCTGGGTGATGTACGTCTTGCGCTTCAGCACGTCGCCGGGGTTGTCCACCAGCGCCATGACGAGCAGGCCGAGGCCGGTCAGCAGCACGGCGGCGGCCACCAGGAGGCGGCTCCACGGCATGGTGCCGCTGTCGACGGCGGACTCCCGCAGCGCCGCCGTCGGGCCGGTCCGGCCCGCGCGGAAGGACGCCACGACGACGCCGCACAGGGCCACCGTCAGGCCGGTCCAGAAGGCGACATGGAGCGGCCAGGCCTGCTCACCGATCCGGAACCAGGTCGGGGCCAGGCCCTCTCCCGACATCCACGAGGCGAGCCGCGGCGCGGCCCAACGGCCCAGCCAGCACCCGGCGCCCGATGCGAGCACCCCGATCACCAGGGCCTCCGCGTAGACCATGCGCCGCACCTGACCGGGCGTCGCGCCCGCCATCCGCAGGAGGCCGAACTCCCGCCTGCGCTGTGCCACCGCGAAAGTGAACGTCGAGGCGACCACGAACACCGACACGAACGCGGTGATGCCGGCCGCCGTGCCCAGCAGGGCGTTCACGGAGACCAGGGCCTCCTTGTCGCGGTCCGGGTCGGGGTCGGCGCGCCGCCGGTCGTCGCCGGCGAGGACGGTCATGCCCGAGCCGGTGCCGAGTGCCGCGCGGACGGCGGCCGGGTCGGCGTCCACCGTCACCCGGTCGATGCGCGGGGACAGGCGCGCGGCCTCGGCGGCGGTGAAGAACACCGCCGACTCGAAGCCGGCCGCCGGGACCGTGCCGACCACGGTACGGGTGCCGGCGCCCTCGGGCGTGACGACCTGGATCCGGTCCCCGGCGCGCACCTGCGCGCCGGGCCCGGTCGTGACGACGACTTCGCCGGGCGATGTGGGGGCGCGTCCGGAGGTGAGACGGTACGGCGTGGCCGCGGCGACGGCCCACGAGTGGCCCACGAGCGCGGTGTCCGCACCGACCCGCCGGTCCGCGTCCGGCACCGAGACGGGGAACGTACGGTCCTCGGCGACCGGGCCCACCGTGGCCAGCTCGGCGGCCAGCTTCTCCGGCACGGCACGGGGGTTGGTCAGCGTCGACGTCCGCACCCCGATCGGGGTGTCGGCCTTCACCTCGTCCGTGCCCTGCACCACGACCCGCGCCTCGGCGAACCGTTCGGTGCCCCGCTCCGGCGCGTCGAACGTCGCCGCGAGCGCGAGGCCGGTGGTGGCGATGAGGCCGACCCCGAGCGCGAGCGCGACGAACGAGCCGACGAACGTGACCCAGCGGGTGCGCATCCCGCGCAGCGCGAGACTCAGCACGACGCCACCGCCGAGGCCTTCGCCGGGACGGCGCTCATGGCGGTCATCCGCTGGGCGACCTGCTCCGCCGTCGGCGCGTACAGCTCGCCCTGGACCGTGCCGTCGGCGAGGAAGAGCACCCGGTCCGCGTAGGAGGCGGCGACCGGGTCGTGCGTCACCATGATCACCGTCTGGCCGCGGTCGACCATCGTCCGCAGCAGCGTCAGCACCTCGCGGCTCGTGGTGGAGTCCAGGGCGCCCGTCGGCTCGTCGCCGAACAGCACCTCCGGCTTGGTGACCAGGGCGCGGGCGAGCGCCACGCGTTGCTGCTGGCCGCCCGACATCTCGCTGGGCCGGTGCCCGGCGCGCTCGCGCAGGCCGACCTGCTCCAGGACGTTCAGGACCTCGGACCGCCTGGGGCGGCGGCCCGCGAGCCGCAGCGGCAGCCCGACGTTCTGCTCGGCGCTCAGCGCGGGCAGCAGGTTGAAGGCCTGGAAGACGAACCCGATGCGCCGCCGGCGCAGCAGCGTCAGCTTCTTCTCACTCAGCCGGGTCAGATCGGTCTCCCCGAGGAAGACCTGGCCCCCGGTCGGCCGGTCGAGCCCCGCGGTGCACTGCAACAGGGTCGACTTGCCGGAGCCCGAGGGGCCCATGACGGCGGTGAAGGTACCCCGCGGGATGTCGAGGCTGACCTGGTCGAGGGCGGTGACCGCGTTGTCGCCGGTCCCGTAGGACCGGGTCACGGAGCGGAGCCGGACGGCTGCTTGATTCATGGTGTCCACTCAATCGGGCCCGCTCGACGGTGACATCGCAGCGGGACGGAGTCTTGGGGGTGGAGGTAGCTCCACCCTCCTGTGCACGATGGCTGGACCCGGCACGGAAAGGCAGAGCACAGGGCTGCAAGAACCTGCACCGGCAGCGTCCTGCCCGCGCCCGCCCCGCCCGCGGGCCCGCGCGCGACGGATCATGGCGGGACCGGGGCCCGTCAGGGGCCGTGCCACGACAGGGCGAGGGTGGATTCGTATGGGCGTCGCAGGAGCAAGGGGCGTTGCGGGGGCGGGTGCGGGGATCAGGAGCCGCTGGTTCCGGCGCTACCCGGCCACGGACGGGAGCGTGCGGCTGCGCCTCGTCGGCTTCCCGCACGCGGGCGGCACGGCGACCCTCTTCCACGGCTGGGCGGCCCGCCTGCCGGGCGGCGTGGAACTGCTCGCCACCCAGTACCCCGGCCGTCAGGAACGGCTCGCCGAGCCCTGCGCCGAGTCCATGGCGGAGCTCGCCGACCGCATCACCGACGCCCTCGAAGACGTCCTCGGGCCCGGACTCGGCGCCCCCCTCGCCCTGTTCGGGCACAGCCTCGGCTCCGCCGTCGCCTACGAGGTGGCACGCCGCCTCGACGAGCGGCACGGCATCGTGCCCGAGCGCGTCGTCGTCTCCGGGCGCGGCGCCCCGCACACCGAACGCGGCGGCGCCCTCCACCTCCTCGACGACGACGCTCTGATCGCCTCGGCCCGGGGCCTGGGGGACCTCGGCTCCGCCGTCTACGACGACCCCGACCTGCGCCCCCTGCTGCTGCCGTCGCTGCGCGGCGACTTCCGCCTCATCGAGTCCTACCGGCCCGTGGCGCCGGCGCCCCTGCGCGCACCGATCACGGCGGTCGGCGGCGTGGACGACCCGGGCTGCTCCCAGGCCGACCTGCTGTCCTGGCGGCCCCTGACCACATCCACGTACGAGCACCAGGTCTTCCCCGGCGACCACTTCTACCTCGTACCGCACGAGGCGGAACTCCTGGCGTATCTCAACCGGCGGTGGTGAGCGGGGCGTTCGCCTGGGCCTTCCTGCTGCTGAGGTACGAGAGCAGCATCGGCAGGGAACTGGTCAGCAGCAGCACGGCGCCGCCGGCGGCGAGCACCCCGGAGCCGCCCCACTTCTGCCAGGAGCCGCCCGCGATCATCCCGACCGCCACACAGCTGGGCGCCCACAGCAGGCTGCCGAGCAGGGACAGGCCGAGGAAGCGGGTCCAGGGCACGCCGACGGCGCCGCACATCACCGGCACCAGCGTGCGCAGCACCGCGTTGAACCGGCCGAGCAGCACCGCCCGCGCGCTGTAGGCGCCGACGGTGTGCAGCGCCGCGCGGTAGCCGGGAGAGCCGGTCACCCGGGCCGGCAGGTTCGCGACGAGCCGGGGCCCCCACCGGCGCCCCACCAGATGACCGATCACATTGCCCGCCAGCGCGCCGAGCACCGCCATCGCGATCGCGGCGGGGAGCGGCAGCGCGCCGTGGTGGGCGAGCACGCCGCTCGCCATCAAGGCGGTCTGCGAAGGGAACAGCATGCCGAGCAGAGGGAGCGCGGGCTCCGCCATGGGAAGCAGGAAGACGATCAGCAGCGTCAGCCACACGGGCACAGCCGCCAACTGTCCCTGGATCCAGCCCATTTCGGTCCTCTCGCAGTGCCGTCACCCCGTCGTCCGGAGCCCTTACAGCAGACCGCGCGGGGGCGCCCCGGCACATCGCAGGCAGGCCCAGTCCTGGCCGGTAGCCCGTGCCCACCCCGATGGTGGAGCTAGCTGGGTGGTCCGGGCCGGAAAGGTCTCATAACGTGCGGCGCATGCACCCCCCGACGATCTGGACCCGGCTCCATCTGCGCCACTACGTACGCAGCGGCTGGCCCTGGCGCGCCGCGCTGTACCTGCTCAGCAGTGCGGTCCTCGGCCTGATCACCCTGCTCACGCTCGTGCTGCTCGCCGTCGCGGGCAGCGTGCTCACCGTGGTCGTCGTCGGCCTTCCGCTGCTGCTGGTCCTCGTCCTCACCGGGGTGCCGCTGGCCTCGGTCGAGCGCAGCCGGCTGCGTCTGATCGACAGCGAGCCGCTCGCCGATCCGCACCGCGAACCCGACCGCACCGGCCTCACCGCCTGGCTGCGCACCCGGCTCCAGGAACGCGCCACCTGGCGCGAGCTGGGTTACGCGGTGCTCTTCGGCTTCCTGCTGTGGCCCCTCGAAGCGCTGGTCGTGGGCTCCGTCCTCCTCGTGTGCGGCGGGCTGCTCGCGACGCCGGTGATGCTGGCGGTCGACGGCGAGGAGGCGCGGGTCCTCAAGATGTGGATCGTGGACAGCTGGCCCGGGGCGCTCGCGGCGGCGCTCGCCGGGCTGCTGCTGATGCCCGTCTTCGCCTACCCGCTCGGTGCGATCGCCGCGGGCCGGGCCGCCCTGACCCGCTTCCTGCTGGCATCGCCGACCGGCGAACTGAACTCGAAGATCAAGGAGTTGGGCCGCTCCCGGGTCCGTCTCGTGGACGCCTTCGAGGCGGAGCGGCGCCGCATCGAGCGCGATCTGCACGACGGGGCGCAGCAGCGGCTCGTCGCCCTGTCCATGACGCTCGGCCTGGCCCGTCTCGACGCGGCGGACGGCCCGCTCGGCCCGCTGCTCGCCAAGGCGCAGGACGAGGCGGCCACCGCCCTCGTCGAGATCAGGGAGCTGATCCGCGGCATCCACCCCCAAGTCCTCACCGACCGGGGCCTGGTGGCGGCCGTGGAGGATCTGGCGGACCGTTCGACGATCCCCGTCGACGTGGACCTCGACCTGCCGGTCCGGCCCCCGGAGGCGATCGAGACGGCCGTGTACTTCGCGGTCAGCGAGGCCCTCGCCAACGTCGCCAAGCACAGCGGCGCGAGCAGGGCCGTGGTGCGGGGCGGCCTGGAGAACGGGCAGCTGGCCGTGGAGGTCGAGGACGACGGCCACGGGGGCGCGGACACCGAGCGGGGGACGGGCCTGCAGGGCGTCGCCGATCGGGTCTCGGTCCTCGACGGACGCCTGCTGGTGTCCAGTCCGCCCGGCGGCCCCACCGTGTTCCGCCTGCTGGTACCCTGCTCAACCCCCTGATACGACCGCATGATTGAGGAACTGATGCTGCGCATCGTGCTGGCCGAGGACAGTGTCCTGCTCCGCGAAGGACTCGTCGGCCTCATGGAGCGCTTCGGGCACCAGGTGGTCGCAGCGGTGGGGTCCGCGGACGAACTCACCGAGGCGGTCGCCGCGCACGAACCCGACATCGTGGTGACCGACGTGCGGATGCCGCCCGGCTTCTCCGACGAGGGCCTGCGTGCCGCCATCGCCCTGCGCCGCCGCCGGCCCGGACTGCCGATCCTGGTCCTCAGCCAGTACATCCAGCGGTCCTACGCCGAGGACCTGCTCGACTCCTCCGACGGCACCGGGGTCGGCTATCTCCTGAAGGAACGGATCGGCCACGTCGAGGAGTTCGTCGACGCGGTGCACCGGGTCGCGGAGGGCGGCACCGTCGTCGACCCCGAGGTGGTGCGCCAGCTGATCAGGCACCGGCGCGACCCGCTGGCCCGGCTCACCGCGCGGGAGCAGGAGGTGCTCGCGCTGATGGCGGAGGGCAAGTCCAACGCGTCGATCGCCGCGGCCATGGTGGTGAGCGAGGGCACCGTGAGCAAGCACTTCGGGTCCATCCTCACCAAGCTCGACCTCTCCCTCGACGACACGACCAACCGCCGGGTCCTCGCGGTCCTCGCGTACCTCCGCGGCCGGCCCGGGGTGGAAACCGCCTAGCCCGCCGGGTCGCCGCGCGCCGCCGGGGCCGCCCGGGTCGCCTGGCCCGGGCTGGACCGCCGGGGCGGCCCGGACCACCTGGACCGCCGGGACCACCTAAACCACCCGGACCACCCGGACCACCTAAACCGTCAGCAGGCCCCGCTGCGCCGCGACCGCCCCGAGCTGGAAGCGGCTGCGGGCGCCCAGCTTGGTCATCAGCTCGGCGGTGATCCGCCGGCTCGTGCGCACGGAGACCCCGAGCTTGCGGGCGATCACCTCGTCGGTGAGCCCGCCGGCCATGAGGCCGAGCACCGCGCTCTCCTCGTCGCTCAGCTCCCGCGCCCGGCCCGGCGGCCGCTCCTGGCCGAACTGGGACGCCTGCCGCCACACCTGCTCGAACAGGGCGCGCAGCGCGGCCACCGGACCAGGGCTCGACAGCAGCAACGCAGCCCGGTCGGGCTGGTCCGGGTCGAGCGGTACCAGGGCCTTGCTCCGGTCCCAGATCACCATCCTGAGCGGCAGCTGCGGGGCGGTCCTGACCTGCCCGCCCTGCTCGCTCAGCCACTGCGCGTACCGGGTGGTCGGCCGGTCGTTGCGGATGCTGTGCGCGTAGACGCACCGCACCTGCACGGACCTCTCCAGGAGCATCTGGTCGAGCGGCCTCGCCGCGTGCAGCCTGTCGGCCGGCTGGGCACCGCCGGGCAGCAGCGCCTCGGCCTCCTCGCGGCACTCCTGGCTCACCTTTTCGATGCACGCCTGGATCGCATCGGGACCCTGCGCGAGCTGTACCGATTCGATTTCTTCGGTACGGGCTCCGCGCCGGTATTCGGAGATGAGTTTTTCGGCCGCCAATTTACTCTCGGAGAGAGACAGCTGGAGTTTGAGTAATTCCCGCTCCTGGGACTGGACGAGCGACCTCAGACCCAGTTCCGGATCCACCGCCCGCGTGCCTCCGCGGTGTTCCTGCGACGACTGCACCAGCGCCAGTTCGGCGAGCTCGCCCAAGGCCCCGGTGGCCCGGTCGAGCGGCCATCCGAGCTGCTCCGCCATGTCCTGCGGGCTCGCGCCCGGCTGTCTCAGCAGAGCGCGGTAGGCGCGTTCCGCATCCATCCCGACGCCGATCTCCTTGAGCACGCTGGTCCCCCTCCGCTGTCGACTTCGGAGCCGACCCTAGCCCGCGGTCATGTCGGCTCATTTTCTCCGGCCGGAGCCGGGCGAAATCGATGAGAAATAGCGGCGATGATTCGCTGGGGTACGGTCTGTGGCAGCTGAAGAGTTCAGCAACGGAGGGGATTCCAGGACATGCAGAAGAAGACGGGTTTCGTCGTGTCGGTGCTCGGTGCGGTCGCGGTCAACATCGCGCTGATGAGCGGTACGGCCGGCGCTGACGACCTGCCCTGGACGGGCCCCGGCCCCAGCCCCAGCCCCGCCACCACCGTGACGGACGTGACCTCCCTGGTGGGCGGGGCGCTGGACGGGGCCCTGGGCGACGGCGACCTGCCCTGGACCAAGTAGTCCGGACGGGCCGGTGTCACCGGGTGGCCAGGAGACGCTCCAGCGGCACCGGTCGGCCTTCGGCGGAGGCCTCGCCGACGACATCGACGAGGCGGGCGGTGCGTTCCTGCCAGGAGGACGCCGACAGCACGGTGAAGTCCTGATGGGCCCGCCGCAGCCGGTCCACCGCCGCGGTGTCGCCCCGCAGGGCCTCGGAGCAGGCCCGGTCGGTCTCGATCCGTGCCTGCAGGAACCGGTCCCCGACGTCCTCGGCGGCCGTGAACGCCTCGCCCAGTGTCGACTCGGCGGCGTCGTACAGCTCCTGGCGCCACTGGGCCTCGCCCAGCGCGCGCAGCGCGTACGCCTCGCCGAGCCGGTCTCCCTGGGCCCGGGTGAGTTCGATGACCTCCTGGCAGGCCCCGATCACCTCGCGCAGATCGCCGATGCGCAGATACGCCTCGGCGAGCCGGTAGACGTTCTGGGCCCGGCCGCGCACCGACCCGCTCTCGGCACTGGCCGTGATGGCCTGCCGGGTCAGCGCGATCCCGGTGTCGTTGTCACCGCGCTCCAGCTCGATCTGCGCCAGCAGACCGAGGGCGTGCGCGGCGCTGACCGGGTCGTCGGTCTCCCGGAAGCGGGTGAGCGCGGCCCGGCAGTGTTCGGCCGCGCCGTCGAGGTCACCGCGGAAACGAGCGCACAGGGCGAGATTGCGCAGCACCACCGCCCGCTCGTGCGGGTCGTCGGCCCGGTCGAGCAGTTCCATCGCTGAGGTCAGCAGGCCGTCGGCGTCCTGGTAACGGCGCTGGTAGATGGCGAGCGAGCCGAGGGAGCGCAGCATGACGGTGGCACCGAAGGTGTCGTCGGCCCGCCGGGCGCTCTCCAGGGCGCTCTGTGCGGCCTGCTGCCAGTCCTCCTGGTAGTTGCGCATCTCGAACAGCGGCATGGCGCGCGCCGTGAGTTCCCAGGCGTGGGCGGCGGCGTCGTGCCGTGCCGCCGCGCCGACCATGGCGAGGATGGTGCCCCGCTCCGACTCGAACCACTCCAGCGGATCGGCGAGCAGCTCCGTGACCGCGTCCACCGGCAGCTCGTGGGCGAGCCGGGCCGAATGGCGGGGCAGGTGCCCGGCCCCGTAGAGGCGCTGGTGTGCGGAGCCGGCGAGCGTGAGCAGGGTGCCGTAGGCGCGCTCCAGGGCGTCGGCGCGGTCCTCGGCGGAGTCCTCGTCGTGGGCGCGCTCCCACGCGAACAGACGCAGCAGCTCGTGGAAGCGGAAGCGGGCCGACGGTCCGGTCTGCGTCAGGCACAGTTCGACGAGCTGGGCGTCCACGAGCTGTTCGAGCAGGTCCTCGGCCTTCATCAGGTTCACGTCGAGCACGGCGGCGCCCGCCCACGCGGCGAACCCCTCCACCGGGAGTAGCGCGAGGCGCCGGAACAGTACGGCCGCCTCCGGGGTCAACTCCCGGTAGCTGAGCCAGAATCCGGCCCGTACCCCGCCGTCGGAGGGGCTGAGCACGTCGAGCCGGCCGGCTCCGTCCTCCAGGCGTGCGGCGAGCCGCTGCAGCGACCGGTAGGGGCGCGGGGTGAGCCGGCCCGCGGCGATGCGCAGGGCCAGCGGCAGATGCCCGCACAGCTCCGCGAGGCGCGCCGCGGCTTCGGGCTCGGCGGCGACCCGGTCCTGGCCGATCACGGTGGCGAGCATCCGGTCGGCCTCGTGCGCCGTCATCACGTTGAGCTGGATCTGGACCGCCCCGTAGTCGCTGACCAGCTCGTCCAGCGGATCCCGGCTGGTGATCAGCACGATGCACCGGCCGCGCCCCGGCAGCAGCGGCTGGATCTGCCGGAACGAGCGCACGTCGTCCAGGATGACGAGCAGCCGGCGATGGTTCAGCAGGGAGCGGTACAGCGCGGAGCGTTCCTGGAGCCCGGCCGGTATCTGCGTGCTGGGCACCCCGAGCCCGCGGAGCGCCTGGTCGAGGACGGACAGGGACGACAGCGGCCGGTTGGACTTGTCGTAGCCGTGTACGTCGATGAAGAGCTGCCCGTCGGGGAAGCGGTCGGCGACCCGGTTCGCCCAGTGCACGATCAGTGCGCTCTTGCCGATGCCGCTCACCCCGGTGACGACGGCCACGGCCGGCGCGGACCCGTCGGCGCTGCGGCGCAGCAGCGTCTCCAGTGCCTCGATCTCCGGCTCGCGTCCGGTGAACGTGGACAGCGCGAGCGGCAGTTGGGCGGGAGCGTGCGGGGCGGGGTCGGGCTGGGCCACGGGCTCGGCGGTGGCGGCGGCCGCCTTGGCCGGCGGGGGCGTGTCGGTACGGGGCTCGGAGTCGTCGGCGTCCTGGAGGACCCGGCGGTGCATCTCCTGCAGCACGGGTCCGGGTTCGATGCCGAGTTCGTCGACGAGAGCCCGGCGTCCTTCGCGGTAGACCTGAAGCGCCTCGGCGCGCCGGCCGGCCACGTGGTGGGCCTGCATCAGGTGCGCCCGGGCCTGCTCGCGCAGCGGGTTCTCCTTCACGAGCGCCGCCAGTTGCGCGCTGACCTTCTGGTGGTGGCCGAGTCGCAGCTGGAGGGCCGCGTACTCCTCGCACAGATCGAGCCGGAACTCGGCCAGTTGAGCGGAGACGTCGTCGATGTGCGCCCCGGAGAGGCCGTCCAGTGCGGGGCCCCGCCACAGGGCCAGAGCGTGCTCGAACAACGTGGCGGCTTCCTCCGCCTGTTCATTGTGAGCGGCGACCATTCGGGCTCTCGCCACGGACTGGTTCAGGTCTTTCAGATCGATATAGCAGTGTGCGGAGTGGAGTATGTAGCCGGGGTGGCTCGTTTCGATCATTTCCGCGGGCACGGATGCCTCGCGGAAGATTCTTCGCAGCGCGGTAATGCAGATGGCGATTTGGTTCCGTGCGGTGGCCGGAGGGTCTCCCTGCCACACCGCCTCGGTGAGGCTGTCGACCGAGACCACCCGGTCGCAGGAAAGCAACAACGTGGCCAAAACTGATCGTTGACGTGCACTGCTGATCCGGATCGGTACGTCGGCGACGGCTGCTTCGAGTGGTCCGAGCAGCTTGAACGACACCCTTTCGCGCACAGCGAATTCACACCCCCGTCGGCTGTGCGACGCCTTCTCGCCCCGTTGCCCCCACGCCTCGGCATGGGGGAATTGGAAGGGTCGCACCTGTAATGATCGCGAAAAGGAAGGGGAAGTCAACTGTGTTCCGGACATGCCGGTGCGGGCCCTTGCGCAACTCAATTCACGGCATTGGTCCGCTTTGCGGCCGGGCTGCAACCGAGCATAAGGATGCGAGTGTGTCTCAGCGGCTGGTCTCCCGCTCCACCGGGAGCCACAGTTCGGCGTCCGCCTCCGTACCGTCGGGTGACAGGCGGGTGCGGAGGATCTCCGGGCCGGGGCGGGTGCGGTAGGGGTTGGACGGGAACCACTCCATGAACACGTCGCGCCAGAGTTCCTGGATGGCCCGGGGGGCCGGGCCCGACGTGGTGAAGACGGCCCAGGTGCCCGGGGGGACCGAGAGGGAGGTGGTGCCCTCGGGGACCCCCGCCGGGGTCGGGAACGAGGTGATCACGGCCTGGTAGTAGTCGAGTTCCGTGCCCTCCGCGCGGCTCGGGTCCAGGTCGTCGCAGACCGCGACGACGCCCCGCGGCTCCTGGTCGGACAGTTTCTCCAGGGCCTCCACGGCGGTCTTGTCCAGGCCCCGGACGAAATCGATGATCGCCTGGTTCGGGCCGGAGTGGATCAGGGGGATCCGGGTCCTGAAGCCCGTGACGGTGAAGGCCGGGCGGTCGGCGACGCGGTAGTGCATGCTGCTGTTCCCTTCGACGGTGAGGCGGAAGGCCAGCCGGGGCTGGGAGACGAGCACGGCACCGGTGCGCCGGGCCTCGCCCGGACCCACGCCGTGCATCGTGCGGAACGCCCGCGCGAACGCCTCGCCCGAGCCGTAGCCGTAGCGGACCGCGATCTCCAGCAGCGTCGCGCCGCCCGACAGCACCTCCGCGCCCGCGACCGTCAGCCGCCGGCGTCGGATGTACTCCGACAGTGGCATGCCCGACAGGGCCGAGAACATACGGCGCAGGTGGTACTCCGAGGTGCATGCGGTACGCGCCAGATCCGCCACGTCCACGGTGTGGGCGAGGTCCCGTTCGATCCGGTCCATCACCTGGTTGAGCCGGTCCAGCACGTCCGGTCTCCTTCCTTTCGTGCCTTCACGCTAGGCAGCGCGTGCCCTGCCGCACCCGACATCCTGTGCCCGCTCCGGTCGGGTGCCGCCTGCACTGAACGGCGTAGGGGGACCGCGGTCCGGCAGGCGTCCTTAAGGCGTCCCTACCGTGAACGGCTAGCATCGCCCGTCAATCAGTCAGCTGCCGACCGGGACGAGGTGAGGACATGAGGGCGCCCCGGATCGCGGTCGCCGTGGTGACGATGGGCAACCGGCCCGACGAGGTCGACGCCCTGCTGGAGTCCGTGGCCAAGCAGGACGTGCCGCCCGAGCGGATCGTCGTCGTCGGCAACGGCTGCCCGCTGCCCGACTTCGCCCGGCGGCTGTCGCTGCCCGGCGAGGTCACCGCCGTCGAGCTCGACGAGAACCTCGGCTGCCCCGGCGGGCGCAATGCGGCCCTCGCCCGGCTGCGGGAGTTCGGCGACATCGACGTCGTGGTGGACCTGGACGACGACGGTCTGCTCGTCGACCCCGATGTGCTGCGCCGCGTACGGGATCTGTACGCCGCCGACGAGCGGCTCGGCATCGTCGGCTTCCGCATCGCCGACGACCTCGGTGAGACGCAGCAGCGGCACGTGCCCCGGATCGGCAACTCGGACCCCCTCCGCGGCGGTTACGTCACCGGCTTCCTCGGCGGCGGGCACGCCCTGCGGATGGCGATGCTCGACGAGGTCGGCGACTGGCCCGCCGAGTTCTTCTTCGCGCACGAGGAGACCGACCTCGCATGGCGCGCGGCGGATGCCGGCTGGCGGATCCTGTACGCGCCGGAGCTGCTGCTCCGGCATCCGAAGACCTCGCCCGCCCGGCACGCCATCTACTACCGGGTGAACGCCCGCAACCGGGTCTGGCTGGCCCGCCGCCGGCTGCCGCTCGCGCTCGTCCCCGTCCACCTGGGGGTGTGGGTGCTGCTCACCCTCGCCCGGAACCGGTCGGGCGCGGGGCTGCGCGCGTGGTTCGGCGGATTCGTGGAAGGCGTACGGGAGCCGGCGGGGGAGCGGCGGCCCATGCGGTGGCGGACCGTGTGGCGGCTCACCCGGCTGGGGCGGCCGCCCGTCGTCTGACGCCTGCCGGCAAGGCCGGCCGGGCGCAGGAGAGGTTGAGTGGGCCCCGGCCGTTCACCTCCGCCGACCGGGACCCGGACCCGGCCGCGGCGGCGACACTCCCCCGAGTTGCGCGTCCAGACGCGCGCACCGCCGGGCCAGATCCGATGTAGTGATCACATCAGCCTTTGCCAACGGATCGCTAACATATGGCCAACGGTTCGCCGTCGCGTCGTCTGCCGGTCGGCCGGAAGTCGCCGGTCCGAGGCCGGCGACGGCCGGGGCGGCGGCGGATTCCCGCGGAGCAGGCGAAGATCAAGGTGGCGGAAATCAACTGCCCGGGGGTGGGTTCGTCAGGGCGGGGTGCACGGGGGAGAGTGGCGTGACGATGCGGTTCGGGCTGTTGGGGCCGCCGGTGCTGTTCTACGACGCCCAGGGCGTCGCCCGGGACACGGCCCGGGCCATCGCAGGCCCCAAGTCCCGTGTACTGCTGACCGCGTTGCTCCTCGACGCCGGGCGGGCCGTCTCCGTCGAGTCGCTCAAGGACGCGCTGTGGGGCGAGACGGCGCCCGTGTCCGCCCAGGCCTCGCTGCACAACCACATCGCCCGGCTGCGACGGCTGCTCGACGATCCGGAACGGCTGCGCACCGTGCCGTCCGGGTACGTGCTGCGGATCGACGAGGGCGAGCTGGACGTCCACCTCTTCGACGCCCGCGTCGCCGAGGCGCGTGCCGCGCACACCGGCCGGGACCGGGAGCGGGTCGTGCGCGTGTGCACGGACGCGCTCGCCCTGTGGCGGGGTGCGCCGCTCGCCGGACTGCCGCCCGAGGTGGGCGGGTACGCCTTCGCGCAGCGGCTGTGCGAGGCCCGGCTGCTGCTCCTGGAGTGGCGCTACGACGCCGAGTTGGCTCTGGGCGGCCCACGGCTCCACGAGCTGGTGCCGGAGTTGGCGGTGCTGACGGGCGAGTATCCGCTGCGGGAGGTGTTCTACCGGCAGTTGATGCTCGCCCTGCACCGCACCGGCCGTCAGGCCGAGGCCCTGGCCGTCCACCGCGACCTGCGCACCCGCCTCGTCGGCCAGCTCGGCGTCGAGCCGGGGCCGGGGGTGCGGGAGGCGCATGTCGAGGTGCTGCGGGGGGTCACGGGGGGCGGTGGCGCGGGGGAGCCCGGTGAACCGGACCGGCCGGTACCCGCTCCGGCCCAACTGCCGCCTTCTCCGACCCATTTCATCGGCCGCGCCGCCCTGTGCGCGTCCCTGCGGCGCGCGCTCACGGCACCCGGTCCGCACCCCACCGCCGTCATCAGCGGCATGGCCGGCGTCGGCAAGAGCGCGCTCGCCCTGCACGTCGCCCATCAGCTGGCGGAACGTTTCCCCGATGGGCAGATCCACCTCGACCTGCACGGCGCCACCCCGGGCATGACCCCGCTCACCGCTGCTCAGGCGGTCACCGCCCTGCTGCGTGACCTCGGTACCGAACCCCGCCGCATCCCGGAACAGCCCGACGCCGCAGCCGCGTTGCTGCGCTCGCTGCTCGCGCCGACGCGCACGCTCCTGGTGCTGGACGACGCCGCGAGTGCCGCGCAGGTACGGCCGCTCCTGCCGGGGGGTGCCGGGTGCGGGGTGATCGTCACCAGCCGTTCGCCGCTGACCGCCCTCGACGGCGCGGCCAGGTTTCCGCTCGCCCCGCTGTCGGACGAGGAGAGCGCCGAACTCCTGCGCAGGGCCTCGGGCCGCGACGGCCTGGACGGTACGGACGCCGCCCGGCTCCTCGTCGAGCTCACGGGCAGGCTCCCGCTGGCCCTGCGCATCGTCGCCGCGCGGCTCGCCGCACGCCCGGCCCTGACCCCCGGCACCCTGGCCGGACAACTCGCCGCCGCGGACAGCCGCTTGCACCACCTGGAGTACGACGACCTGAGCGTCCGCCGCTCCCTGGCCGTCGCGCACGACGCCCTCGCCGCCTCCGAGCGGGAGACCGACCGGGACGCGGCCCGCACCCTGTGCCGCATCGGCGCGCTCGGCCTGCCCACGTACGGCGCCCCGCTGCTCGCCCGCCTCACCGGCACCGGCGAACCCCGCACCGAGGCCGCCCTGGAACGCCTCCTCGACGTGGCCCTGCTGGAGGAGTCGGCGTACGGCCGCTACGCACCGCACGACCTGGTGCGCGACTTCGCCCGCGAACGGGCCGGTGAGGGGGACACCGCCGATGCCACCGACACCGCCGATGCCACCGACACCGTCGGCACGGCACTGCACTGGTACGCGGCCGTCGCCGAACGCGTCCTCGCCGCGATCGTGCAACCCGGCCCCGACCTGGACGACCGCCGCAGGCCCACCCCGTCCCAGCCGAGCGGCCACACGGCCCACGTCGGCACCGTCGCCCCCTTCGCCGGCCCCGGGGCGGCCTTCGCCTGGGGGGACAGGGAGCTGGAGAACGTCGTCACCCTGGTCGAGCGGTACGCGGACGACCCGTCCGGGCAGCGCGCGGGCCTGGTCTGCACCCTCGTCCGGCTGATCTTTCCCTACGCGCATCGCCGCGGGCGCGTCGCCGAGACGGAGGTGCTCGGACAGGCCGGCCTCCGGGTGGCCCGCCGGCTCGCAGACGCGGAGGCGGAGGCGTACGCGCTGGCCGACCTGGCCGGGGTGCACTTCCTGACCGGCCGGCACAACGACGCCCTCGCGCTCAACGACCAAGCGCTCGCCCTCTGGCAGCGGCTGGACCACCCCTCCTGGATCCGCCGCTGCCTCAACAACCGCGGCCTGCTGCTGGACGGGCTCGGCCGGCGCACCGAGGCGGGTGAGGCACTCGCGCGGAGCCTTCAGTACGCGCGGCAGCTGAACGACCCGTACGGCGAGGCCGTCACCCACAGCCACCTCGGCAACCTCGTCGAGCACACCGACCCGCGGGCCGCCATCGAGCGGCACCGGCGGTCGCTCGCCCTCGGGGACGAGATCGGCGCCGTGATCCTGCGGCACTCCGCGCACTGCAACATCGGGTACGCGCATCTGCGGCTCGGTCAGCCGGCCGCCGCCCTGCCGCACTTCGAGGAGAGTCTGCGCATCCTCGGCGGCCACGGCGACTGGCACGGGGAGTCCCAGACCCGGCTCGGTCTGGTCCGTGCCCTGCGGCTGCTGGGCCGCGGCGGGCGGGCCGCCCGTGAGTGCGCCGAGCTGCTGAGCCTGGCCGACGCCCGCGCCGACCGCTACACCGGCGCTCTCGCCCGCCACCAGCACGGGCTGCTGCTGCGGGAGCGGGGGCACATCGACGCGGCGCGCGAGGCGTGGAACTCGGCTCTCGCGGCCCTGGAGGGAACGGACGAGCAGACGGTCGTCACAGAGCTACGCGCGTTGCTCGCACCCGAAGACCGGTCACCCGGCGTCCTCGACGACACCCCGCCCGGTCCGGCTACTTGGCGTCCGCGTAGCACTCCACCACCGCCGTCGTGAACGGGAACCGCACGGGCGTCTCCCCGAAGGTCAGCCGTCCGGCCAGGGCAGCGGCCTCGCGGATCGCCGCCACGACCGTCTCCGTCTCCTCCTCGGGGCAGTGCACGATCACCTCGTCGTGCTGGAAGAAGACCAGCTCGGCCGCCAGCCCCGCGCAGGCCTTGCGCAGCGCGGCGAGCAGCAGCAACGCCCAGTCGGCGGCGCTGCCCTGGACGACGAAGTTGCGGGCGAAGCGGCCGCGGGCGCGGGCGTTCGTGGACGCGTAGCCGGGCACCCACTGCCCGCCGTCGGGCTGGTCGTCCTCCCCGGAGCCGGAGCCGGAGCCGGAGCCGGAGCCGGAGCCAAAGCCGGTGCCGACGGCGGCCGTGGGGATGCCGGCCTCCTCCGTCGCGTCGTCCGTGCCCCGGGCCGCGGGCGGGCAGGTCCGGCCGAGCCAGGTCCGCACGAGCCGGCCCTCCTCACCGGCCCGGGCCGCGTCGTCGACGTACGCCACCGCCCTGGGGAAGCGGCGTCTGAGCGCGGCGAGGTTCTTCAGGCCGTCCCCGGAGGTCTGGCCGTAGACCGCGCCGAGCACGGCGAGTTTGGCCTGGGAGCGGTCGCCGGAGAAGGCGCGGTCGGAGACGGACTGGTACAGGTCGGTCTCCCGGCCTGCCACCTCCATCAGGCCGGGGTCGCGGGAGATCGCGGCGAGGACACGCGGCTCCATCTGGTCGGCGTCGGCGACGACGAGCCGCCAGCCGGGGTCGGCGACCACGGCCCGCCGGATCACCTTGGGGATCTGGAGCCCGCCCCCGCCGTTGGTGACCCAGCGCCCCGTCACCGTCCCGCCCGCGAGGAACTCGGGTCTGAACCGCCCCTCGCGCACCCAGTCCTGGAGCCAGGACCAGCCGTGGGCCACCCAGATGCGGTACAGCTTCTTGTACTCGACGAGGGGCTTCACGGCCGGGTGGTCGACGGTCTCGATCTCCCAGCGGCGGGTCGAGGAGATCTTGATCCCGGCCTGGGCGAAGGCCTTGACCACGTCGGCGGGCAGGTCGGGGCGGACCCGGCGGCCGAACGCGGCGGACACCTCGTCGGCCAGTTCGGCCAGGCGGCGTGGCTCACCGCCGCCCGCGTACCGGTCGCCCAGCAGGTCGTGCAGCACGGCGCGGTGCACCTCGGCGCTCCAGGGCAGCCCGGCGCGGTTCATCTCGGCGGCCACCAGCATGCCCGCCGACTCGGCTGCCGTCAGCAGCCGCATCCGGTCGGGGTGCTCCGCCCGCTCGTGCCGTCTGTGCTGCTCGGCGTAGACGGCGAGGAGGTCCGCCAGGGGCAGGTGGACGCCCTGCGGCTCGAACAGCGAGGACTGCGAGCCCGGTTCGGCGGAGCGCTGCGGGGGATCGGGCGGCACGGGGCCGCCGCGCAGCCGGGCCAGGGCGGCCGCGGCCGAGCGGGGTTCCCCGTAGCGCCCCTCGTGGCCGAGGAGGAGGGTTTCGGCGGCCTCGATGTCGTAGCACCGCTCGGCTCGCACCCCCGTGGCGAGCAGGCGCGGGTAGATCTCGGCGGTGGAACGCCACACCCACCGCGTGACGCCGGGGCGGCTCCGGACGGTCTCGGCGGCGTCCGTCTCCCGGCGCACCGGGCCGGAGGGCAGCCCGTCCGGACCGAGGGGGGCGACGTCCACGCCACCGTCCTCGGCCGGAGCGAGTGCCCACCGGTCGGCCATGTCGCGAGTGTGACAGGGGGGTCTGACAACGCCCCCGACGCTCGCCTCCGTGGAGGACCTCGCCAGGCCTCTTGAGGCGGGTCAGGCCTGGTCCGTCTCCTGCTGCGCCTGCATGATCTTCTCCAGCACCGTCCCGATGTACTGCTCGGCGCGCTCCTTGTCGATGCCGAGGCCGCTGAGGACGCCCTCGCCGTTCTCGTGCTCCAGCAGGGCGAGCAGGATGTGCTCGGTTCCGATGTAGTTGTGGCCGAGGCGCAGGGCCTCGCGGAAGGTGAGCTCCAGGACCTTCTTGGCCGCCTGGCCGTACGGCACGAGCTCCGGGACCTCGTCGAGGGCGGGCGGAAGCGCCGCCGTCGCCGCCTCGCGGACCGCGTCGAGCGAGACGCCCTGCTTGATGATCGCCTTCGCGGCGAGGCCGTCCGGCTCGGCCAGCAGACCGAGGACGAGGTGCTCGGGCAGGCCCTCGGCGTTGCGGGCGGCCTTGGACGCGGTGTGCGCGGCCATCACCGTGTTGCGGGCGCGGGGCGTGTACCGGTTGAAGCCCTGGCTCGGGTCGAGGTCGTTCGACTCCTTCGGCACGAACCGCTTCTGCGCGGCCTGCCGGGTGACGCCCATGCTCTTGCCGATGTCCGTCCAGGACGCGCCGGACCGCCGGGCCTGGTCGACGAAGTGGCCGATCAGGTGGTCGGCCACGTCGCCCAGGTGGTCCGCGGCGATCACCGCGTCCTGGAGCTGGTCCAGCGGCTCGGGGTGGACCTTCTTGATGGCCGCGATGAGGTCGTCGAGACGGATGGATGACGTGGTGTCGGGGTTCGTCATGTGTCAACCGTAGGTTGCGCCCTGACGGGTGTCAACCTTGGGTTGACATCCGTGCCGAGGGGGCAGCATGGCACCATCGGCCCGTGAGTACGTCCAGCACCGTCGATCGCGCGTTCGCGTCGGCTCTCTACGAGACCGGCGAGACGGCCCTGGACGCCGGCGCGTCCCTGCTCGCCTCCGACCCGGCGGCCGACGCCGAACTCGCCCGGCGCGGGCACGAGTTCGTGGCCGGGGCGTGGCGGCGCGGCTGGCAGCCGGCCGATGTCGTGCGGATCGTGCGGCGCGAGCTCGACGACGTGCACGTGCTGCTGGTGGCCGCGCTGATCCGCGGACAGGCCCCCGGCGACGGTCCCCGGGGCCGCCGCTGGAACGCCCAGCTCGCGGAGGTCCCCGACGACGCCCCGCCCCGCACCGACCGCTTCTCGCACGCCACCGCCGTACTGGAGCTGTACCGCCTGCTGCTGCGGCTGCCGACGCTGGAGGCCCTCGACGAGGCGCCCGGGCAGGCATCCGGAGGGGCGGGGACCGGGTCCCGCATGCTCACCCGTATCCGCGCGCTGCTCGCCAAGGCGGAGGCCACCGGGTTCCCGGAGGAGGCCGAGGCGCTCAGTGCCAAGGCGCAGGAGCTGATGGCCCGGCACAGTGTCGACGAGGCGCTGCTCGCGGCGCGGGCGCCGTCGCCGGACGCGCCCGGGGCCTGCCGGATCGGGGTCGAGCCGCCGTACGAGCAGGCCAAGGCGGTGCTGCTGGACGCCGTCGCCGGTGCCAACCACTGCCGGGCGGTGTGGAACGAGCCCCTCGGCTTCTCCACCGTCGTCGGCTTCGAAACCGACCTGGAGGCGGTCGAACTCCTCTACACCTCGCTCCTCATGCAGGCCACGACCGCGCTGACCAAGGCGGAGGCGGCGCTGGGGGTGCCCAGAGCTCGGGGGAGGGCGGGCGGCCGCAAGCGCACCAAGACGTTCCGGCAGTCCTTCCTCGCGGCGTACGCCCACCGCATCGGCACCCGCCTGGCCGCGGCGGCCGAGACCCAGGTGACCGACGACCTGCTGCCGGTCCTCGCCTCCCGTGAGGTCGCCGTGACCGGGCGGCTGGACCGGATGTTCCCGGAGACGACCACGACCCGGCTGCGCGGGGTGCGCGACGCGGCGGGCTGGACGGAGGGCGCGCAGGCGGCGGACCGCGCCCAGGTCCGGCACCGGCCGCCGCTGCGCTGACGCCTGCCGCGCCGCTCTCCCGTCAGTCGCCCGAGGTCTCGAAGCCGCTCACCGAGGCCTGCGTTCCGTTCGTCCGGGCGACCTCGCCGTACGTCCACTCCAGGTCGTGCGCGGTGTTGGTGTCGCCGGGCAGGGTGAAGGACGCCTGGTGCACGTCGAGGCTCTCCGCGGAGCCCGCCTCGCCCCGGACGTAGGTGATCGTGAAGGACGTGGTGTTGCCCTTTGCGAGGGTCAGCGACTGGGCCTGCGCGCCCTCGTCCGGGGAAACGGACGTCGTGCCGTCCTTGAAGTGCAGGTCGACGCCGGGAAAGCCCTTCAGCGAGCACTGCGCACCCTTGTTGGTGAGTGTGACGGTGACGGTGCCGGTGTCCCCGGCGGCCGGGGCGGCGCCCGCACCGACCTCCACGCCCATGTCGCCGAGCACGCACGCCGAACCGCTCTTCCGGTCCGCGTTCTTGACGTCGTCACCACCGGTCTTGTCGTCGTCGCAGCCGGTCAGCAGGAGCGTCGCGGCGAGGGCGGCGGCCAGGGTGAGGGGGAAGGGGCGCATGGGGTCCTCTGGGCATGTCGTACGGAAGCGGCTTCGGGCCCCTGGATCATCACGCACGCGGCTCCGACACGGGCACCCACCCCCTGCGATTCCCCCGAACGCCGGACGCCCACACGCCCTCACCACCCTCCAGACACGGGCCGGTTGCGATGCGCAGGGTGTGCCGGTGGGGCGCGCAGGGCTTGGCGGTTTCTCCTCGCATGCCCGCACGGAACCCCGGCCCGCCCAGACCCTCCCCCGGCGGACGCACCGGGCCGGCCCGTCGGGCGCAGGCCTTGGCCCCTTCTCCGGCGGACGCCGGTTGCGATGCCCGGGGGGCCTGCCGGTCGGGCGGGCCCTGGTCGCTTCTCCGGCGCGGGCCGGTTGCGATGCGCCGGAGCTGCCAGTCGGGCGCGCAGGACTTGGCCGCTCCTCCCCACTCGCCCTCACCGAGCCCGGCCCGCCCGCCCCGGCGGTGCGCCGGGCCTGCCGGCCGGGCGCGGGCCCTGGCCTTGGCCGCTTCTCCGGCGGACGCTTGGTGCGATGCCCCGGGCTCGCCGGCCGGGCGCGGGCCCTGGCCTCTTCTCCGGCACACGCCCGCTGCCATCCCCCGAACCCCGCCGGAGGGCGCCGCGCTCGCTGCCGCACGGCCTGTGCCTCTTGCGCCGCCCGGCTGATCGTCCGGCGCCCGCCCCTGCCACTGCCCCGAACGCCGGACGGGCCACGGCCCCTCAGGGGATCCGTGGCCCGTCCGTGCGGATGCCGGTGTCAGCCGAGGCCCGCCGTCGGGAAGCCCGTGGGGAGCTTGCCGCCCTCGGCCTTCGTGTAGGTCTCCGCGCCGAGGCCGCCCTCCCAGGTGACCTTCAGGCTGCTCTTGTTCACGGAGTCGACCATGCCGGTCGCCCGGTCCTTGGAGCCGTCCGTGCACTTCAGGCGGATCATCCGCATCCCGGACTCCTCGCCCGCGGTGCCGCTGCACACGCTCCCGCCGGTGGCGAACAGCGCGGCCTGCTTGCCGGTGATCACCAGGGCCACGGCCTTGCCGCCGGTCGTCGCGAGCCAGCTGCCCGCCAGCTCACCGCCGGCCGATCCGTCGGACCCGGAGCCGGATCCGGATCCGGAGCCCCCGCCCGTCGCCGCGGACGCCGAGTCCGACGGGGACGGACCGGACGCCGAGTCGTCCCCCGAGCCGCTGTCGCTGCTGCACGCGCTGAGCACGAGCACGCCCGCCAGCCCCGCGGCCGCCGCCGCGACGCGCACGGCGCCGGAGCGACGCGAGAAGATCACCGAAGTCACTGCAAGCCCCCAAGCTGTAGCCGGCCGACCGGCCCGGACGGCACCGGCCGGCCTCGTGGCCGGAACGATCGCAGCAAGCTACCAGGGCCCGTCAAGGGCCCCCTCGAACGCCTCTTACCAGGACGACTTGCGCACGCCGGGCAGATACCCCGCGTGTGCCTGCTCCCGCAGACTCACCCGGGAGAGTCCGAACGCCCGGAAGTAGCCGCGCGGCCGGCCGTCCACCTGGTCGCGGTTGCGCACCCGCGTGGCGCTCGCGTCCCGCGGCTGCCTGCGCAGCTCCGCCTGGGCGGCGAGCCGTTCGGCCTCCGTCGACGACGGCCTCCGGATGATCTCCTTCAGCTCGGCCCGCCGGGCGGCGTACCGCGCGACGACCTCCTGCCGCCTGTCGTTCTTCGCGATCTTGCTCTTCTTGGCCATCAGATCCTCACTCCCCGGGCGCGGATCCGGGCGACGGCCGCCTCGATCCCGATCGTGTCGACGGTCTTGATCCCCCTGGTGCTGAGCCGGAGCCGGACGTACCGGCCCTCGCTCGGCAGCCAGTAGCGCTTGGACTGGATGTTGGGGTCGAACCGGCGCGACGTACGCCGGTGCGAGTGCGAGATGCGGTTGCCGAAGCCCGGCTGTGCGCCGGTCAGCATGCAGTGCGCGGACATGGGTGGTGACGTACCTCTCCGTCTCAGGTGATGTAAATGGAATTCATTTTCAGTAGCATAGCGGCATGGCACGCAACGAACTCCGTCCGGTCATCAAGCTCCGGTCCACCGCCGGGACCGGCTTCACCTACGTGACCCGCAAGAACCGCCGCAACGACCCGGACCGACTGACCCTGCGCAAGTTCGATCCGGTCACCGGCCGCCACGTCGAATTCCGAGAGGAGCGCTGACCATGCGCGAGGGAATCCACCCGGCGTACGGCCCCGTCGTCTTCCGTGACCGTGCCGCGAACTACGCCTTCCTCACCCGCTCGACCATGACGAGCGAGAAGACGATCGAGTGGGAGGACGGCCGGACCTACCCGGTCGTGGACGTCGAGATCTCCGACGTCAGCCACCCCTTCTACACCGGCACGGCCCGCGTCCTGGACACCGCAGGCCGCGTGGAGCGCTTCGAGCGCCGGTACGGAAAGAAGGGCTGACCCCATGGCTGTGCCTCCTGGGCTCCCCGTCGTGATCGTCGGCGGGCTGCACGCCGATGCCCGCAGGGCGGCCGTCGCGCGGCTGCTCGCCGACGTGCCCGGCAGCGTCGTCCTCCACCACGACCTCGCGACGGCCGCCGCGGGCACGGTCGTACGGACCATCAGGGACGCCTCCGGCATCCTCGACGCGGGAGAGGCGCCGCTCGTCAACGACTGCGCCTGCTGCGCCCTGCGCGAGGACCTGGTGCCGGAGCTGGAGCGGCTGCGCGACACCGGCGGCACCCGGCTCGCCGTCGTCGAACTGTGGGACTCCGTCGAGCCCAAGGCCATGGCCGAGGTCGTCACGGCCGGCGGGCTCACCGTCACCGGCGTGATCACCGCCGTCGACCCGGCCCTGGTCCTGCCCTACCTCGGCAACGGCGACGACCTGGCCGACGGCGGTCTCGCCGCCGCGGCCACCGACCAGCGCACGGTCGCCGACACCTTCGCGCGCCAGCTGGAGTACGCCCCCGTCCTCGCGGTCGCCGATTCCCCGGAGGCCGACGACGAGGACCGCGAGCTGCTCGCGCAACTGCACCCGACGGCCCGCCAGGTGCGCATCGGACAGGACCTCCCCGCCGAACCGGCGGAAACGGCCGGACCGATCGCCCCGGCGCAACCGTCCGGCGACGGCCTGACCGTGCCGACCCCGCGCCGGCGTGCGCTCTCCCCCCTGGCCCAGGCCGCCCTGGCCGGTTTCGACGTCGAGGCGGCCGCCGCCGCCCAGCACCCGGCCTGTGCCCTGCTCCCCGCCGAGGCCGACGCGCACGGCGTCTCCACCCTGGTGTGGAGCATGCGGCGCCCCTTCCACCCGGAGCGGCTGTACGCAGCGCTGGAGGACCTGACCTGCGCGGCCGCCCGCAGCCGGGGCCGGTTCTGGCTCGCCGACAAGCCCGACACGCTGTTCCACTGGGACGCGGCGGGCGGGGCGCTGTGCGTGGAGAGCACGGGCCCGTGGCTGGCCTCCCTGCCGGACGCGGCCTGGGACATGGTCCCGCCGGTGCGCCGGGCCGCTGCCGCGCTGGACTGGCACCCCGAGCACGGCGACCGCTGCCAGCACCTCGTCTTCACCTCGCCCGGCCTCGACCGGGACGGCCTGGAGCGGCTGCTGGAGTCCTGCCTGCTGACCGACGCGGAGTACGCCGCCGGGCCCGACGCCTGGCAGCGGCTGCCGCACGCCTTCGACACCCTCCTGGAGGTCTGACCCCTCATGCCGCGCAAGCCCGAACGCAAGCCCGCCAAGAACCGGCCCAACCCCCTGGACCAGGCCGGGATCACGTACATCGACTACAAGGACACCGACCTGCTGCGGAAGTTCATCTCCGACCGCGGCAAGATCCGCAGCCGCCGCGTCACCCGGGTGTCGTCCCAGCAGCAACGCCAACTGGCCAGGGCCATCAAGAACGCCCGCGAGATGGCACTGCTCCCGTACACCACCCGCTGATCCCCCTCCGCCGTCCCGCCCCGCCCCGAACGAAGCCCTCCACCCGTGACCGGGCCCCGGCCATGCCTTGACGCCTGGGGGGCGGAGGGCCCGGCCCCTACCCTGACGCCCCGAGGCCGGAGGTCCCGGCCCCCACCCTGACGCCCCGGACTCCGCCGGGGCCTGCTGCATGCGGCCGGCCCCGGGCGGGGCGTCGACGCCCCTGGCCGCGGCGGCCGCCGGGCACAGCCGCCCGCCGCCGACGCACCCGCACCCACGCCCGCACTCGCACTCGCACTCGCACTCGCACCCGCACTCGCACCCGCACTCGGGTGAGGTTCCCCACGCTTGACGGACGGGGACCCTCCGGCGCACGGCGTGCCGACTCCGTCGGCCGGCCGGCCCCGTGGTCCGCCCCGGGCGCCCCGGACCGGGCCGGACGCCGGCCGGGGTGGGCACCCGGAGGCCGTCGGCCGGAGTGGGGCGCGCAGGTTGACGGGGCCGGAAGCCGGGGCGTGGGGTCCGGCGATGGTCCGAGCGGCGCACCGGTCACAGGGACGACCCCGGCCTGCTGCGACCGTCCTATTTCTCCCCGTCCCCGCAGGCCGCGGCCGTCTTCCGGATGCGGGTCGGCCGGTCGAACGGCCGCCTTGGGGCCCCGCGCCTCAGCTCCCGGTTCTCCGGCGCGGCCCCCGCCGGGCCCCTCGTCGCGCCGCCGACCGGATGCTCCGCCTCCACCGGACCTCCGCCGAACCCACCGACTTCGTCGCAGGCCGCGGGGAACGAGAGGTGCGGCCAAGCCGTCAAACAGTCAAGAACTTCGGTCAAGCGCTCGTCAAAGCTGTAACCGCGGGACCACCCCGCGTGCACGTGCATCTGCCCATGCATCTGCACATGAACAGGGCTATGATCCGGGTCAGTTGACCACTGCATCAATGGCCACACCAGCCAGTGCACCACCGGGGAGCGACCTGTGGACCACGACGCGTACAACGGTATGGCGGCCGCCGGGCTGCATGGTGTGGCCTGGCAGAAGAGCCGGCACAGCAACTCGCAGGGCTCGTGCGTGGAGTTCGCCCGGCTGCCGGGCGGAGACGTCGCCGTCCGCAACTCACGCTTCCCCGACGGCCCCGCCCTGGTCTACACCCGTGCGGAGATCGAGGCCATGCTGCTGGGCGTGAAGGACGGCGAGTTCGACCACCTGGTGGGTGGCTGACGATCCGACAGCCCCCGTCGCAAAGGGGGTAATCGGCACTTTACGCGCGGTAACGCGCGTAGAACCGCGACGCGAGAGAGCGCCGCGGTTTCTCATTCCCCGTTCGGCCGCGAACCGGTCCGCGGCAGCCGGAACAGCGCCCAGACCACCTTGCCGTCGAGCGCGCCCGCGAGCGGATGCCAGCCCCAGCTGTCGCTGAAGGAGTCGACGAGGAACAGTCCGCGGCCCGACTCGGCCGAGAAGTCGTCGGCCTCCCGGGTCACCGGGCTGTCGTGACTGGGGTCGCGCACCGCGCACACCAGCCGCTCGGTCCACCGCATCAGGTGCAGCCGCACGGGAGGCTCACGGCCGTTGCCGCAGACGCCGTTCGCCGGCAGCCCGTGCCGCAGGGCGTTGGTGACGAGCTCCGAGACCACCAGGCAGACGTCGTCGAACCGGTCGCCCATGTCCCACTGGTCGAGGGTTCTGCGGGTGAACTGCCGTGCCTCGCGCACCGCTTCGTAGCGGGCGGGCAGAGCGCAGGAGGCGGCGTCGGACACGGCCGCGGGGTCCAGCGGCGGAAGGCCCTGCCGTAACGGCTCGAGCATGGTCGATCCATTCGTCCCCATGCGAGGCACTCCCGGGAATTCGCGGTCGGTGCGATGCAGCGGTGGTGCGGGACCATGGTTTCGGATGCGTACAGCAGATGCAAGGGCAGATGCACGTGCAGGTGACCGGAATGAGTCGTCCCGTACCGCTTGTTGGTCAATTTTTCCGTCATCTTCGTGTCCCTCTTTGGCCGTTCACTTGCCCTCTTCTTGCTCCCGCGCACGAGCGTCGACCGTCTCGATTCCGTTTCCGTAACCGGACGAGTACTGCTCGGAGTGTTTTAGTGGCAGACTGCGGCCCCTGAAGACGTTGGGGAGGCTGGCGAACGTGAGCGCGGGAGAGCCGGGATCGGTGGTGCGGCGCATGCTGCTCGGATCACAACTCAGGCGACTGCGTGAGGCGCGGGGCATCACGCGCGAGGCGGCGGGCTACTCGATCCGCGCCTCCGAGTCGAAGATCAGCCGGATGGAGCTGGGCCGGGTGAGCTTCAAGACCAGAGACGTCGAGGACCTGCTGACCCTGTACGGCATCACGGACGAGCAGGAGCGCGCCTCCCTGCTGTCCCTGGCCAAAGAGGCCAACGTCGCGGGCTGGTGGCACAGTTACTCGGACGTGCTGCCCAGCTGGTTCCCGACCTACGTCGGCCTGGAGGGCGCCGCCTCGCTGATCCGTGCGTACGAGGTGCAGTTCGTGCACGGCCTGCTGCAGACCGAGGCGTACGCCCACGCGGTGGTCCGGCGCGGCATGCAGGGCGCGAGCGAGGCCGATGTCGAGCGCCGCGTGGCACTGCGGCTGGAGCGCCAGAAGTACCTCGTCGACGAGCGCGCGCCCGACTTCCACATCATCCTGGACGAGGCCGCCCTGCGCCGCCCCTACGGCGACCGCACGGTGATGCGGGGACAGCTCCAGCACCTCATCGACATCTCCGAGCGGCCCAACGTACGGCTTCAGGTGGTGCCGTTCAGCCTCGGCGGCCACTCCGGCGAGAGTGGCGCGTTCACGATCCTCAGCTTCCCGGAGTCCGACCTCTCGGACGTCGTCTACCTGGAGCAGCTCACCAGCGCGCTGTACCTGGACAAGGCCGAGGACGTCGCCCAGTACGAGAAGGCGCTCAAGGAGCTGCAGAGCGACAGCCCGGGCCCTTCGGAGAGCCGGGACCTTCTGCGGGGCCTGCTCCAGCTCTCCTGAAGTACTCCTCCAACTCTCCTGAAACACAAGTACGATGACGTGTGATCAGATCGTGAAGGCGCGATCAGAGGTCTGCCAGGGATCGAGGGATCACACATGTCGTCGTCCTACTTCACCGACCTTGCACAGCAGTACATCGACGGTGAGTGGCGCCCGGGTACCGGCTCCTGGGACATCATCGACTTCAACCCGTACGACGACGAGAAGCTGGCGTCGATCACCATAGCCACGGTCGACCAGGTCGATCAGGCGTACCGGGCGGCGGCCCGCGCCCAGAAGCAGTGGGCCGCGACCAACCCCTACGCCCGCCGTGCGGTCTTCGAGAAGGCGCTGCGCCTGATCGAGGAGCGCGAGGCCGAGATCTCCGAGGCCATCATCGCCGAGCTCGGCGGCACCCGTCTGAAGGCCGCCTTCGAGCTGCACCTCGCCAAGGAGTTCCTGCGCGAGGCGGTCCATCTGGCCCTGGCTCCCGAGGGCCGGATCATCCCCTCGCCGGTGGACGGCAAGGAGAACCGCGTCTACCGCGTGCCGGTCGGTGTCGTGGGCGTGATCAGCCCCTTCAACTTCCCCTTCCTGCTGTCGATCAAGTCCGTCGCCCCGGCGCTCGCGCTCGGCAACGCCGTGGTGCTCAAGCCGCACCAGAACACGCCGATCGTCGGCGGCTCCCTGGTCGCGAAGATCTTCGAGGACGCGGGGCTGCCCGGCGGACTGCTGAACGTGCTCATCACCGACATCGCCGAGATCGGCGACGCCTTCCTGGAGCACCCGGTCCCCAAGGTCATCTCCTTCACCGGCTCCGACGCGGTCGGCCGGCACGTGGCGACCGTCTGCGCCCGGATGTTCAAGCGCTCCGTCCTCGAACTGGGCGGCAACAGCGCGCTGGTGGTCCTCGACGACGCCGACATCGACTACGCGGTCGACGCGGCCGTCTTCAGCCGGTACGTCCACCAGGGTCAGGTCTGCATGGCCGCCAACCGGGTCCTCGTCGACCGGTCGGTGGCGGACGAGTTCACCGAGAAGTTCGTCGCCAAGGTGAAGACCCTCAAGGCGGGCGACCCGCGCGACCCGGAGACCGTCATCGGCCCGGTCATCAACTCCTCCCAGGCGGACGCCGTCTCCGGTGTGGTCGAGCAGGCCCTCGCCGAGGGCGCCACGGCCCTGGTGCGCGGCGGACGGACCGACAACCTCGTCGAGCCGTCCGTGCTGACGGACCTCCCCGCCGACTCGGCGCTGCTCAAGCAGGAGGTCTTCGGGCCGGTCGCGTTCCTCGTCCCGTTCGACGGCGAGGACGAGGCCGTACGCCTCGTCAACGACACCCCGTACGGCCTGAGCGGTGCCGTCCACACCGGGACCATCGAGCGCGGCGTCGCCTTCGCCAAGCAGATCGACACGGGCATGTTCCATGTGAACGACGGCACCGTGCACGACGAGCCGATCGTCCCCTTCGGCGGTGAGAAGCACTCGGGCATCGGCCGGCTCAACGGCGACACGATGCTGGACTCGTTCACCACGACCAAGTGGATCTCGGTGCAGCACGGCCGCAGCGGCTTCCCGTTCTAGATCTCGTACGCCCCCGGACCCTTGCGGACAGAACCTGACCGCAAGGGTCCGTAGCTTGGTCGGTGTCAGGGGGAAAGGCCCCCGGACCCGGCGAAAGGCGGCGGTCATGGTCATGCACGTTCCGGCGGAGGCACACGGCGACGAGCGCGGGGCGCTCCTGGCCTTCATCGCCGAGCAGCGCGGCGGCGTTCGCCGGGCGGTGCTCGGGCTGACGGACGAGCAGGCGGGCTCCCGCCCCAGCGCCAGTGAGCTGTCCCTCGCCGGGCTGGTCAAGCACGTCGCCGAGGTCGAGCAGATGTGGATCTCCCTGGCCAAGGGCGAGCCGCCGGCCGTCGTGCGGGACCAGAGCAACTGGCACGAGTGCTTCCGGCTGGTCGAGGGCGAGACGGTCGCGTCGCAGCTGGCGTACTGGGAGAAGGTCGCCGCCGAGACGGAGGCGTACATCCGCTCGGTGCCCAGCCTCGACGACACCTTCGCGCTGCCCGCCCAGCCCTGGTTCCCGCCGGACGGCCGGGTCTCGCACCGCTGGCTCTGCCTGCACCTGATCCGCGAGACGGCCCGGCACGCCGGTCACGCCGACGTCATCCGCGAGTCGCTCGACGGCCGGACGGCATTCGAGCTGGTGGCCGAGGAACAGCGGGTGGTGGCCGAGGCATAGCCTTGGCCGCATGTCAACGATCCGCCTCCTCGTGCTCGGCGCGGTCCGCATGCACGGCCGGGCCCACGGCTACCAGGTGCGCAACGACCTGGAGTACTGGGGCGCGCACGAGTGGTCCACCGCCAAGCCCGGCTCGATCTATCACGCGCTGAAGCAGATGGCGAAGCAAGGACTGCTGCACGCGCACGAGATCGCCCCGTCCACGGCCGGCGGACCGCCGCGCACGGAGTACGAGATCACCGGGCCGGGGACCGAGGAGTACTTCCGGCTGCTGCGGGAGGCGCTGGTCACCTACGACCAGCGCGGGGACCTGAAGACGGCCGCCGTCGGCTTCGTCGTCGACCTGCCGCGGGCGGAGGCGGTCGCGCTGCTGAAGGAGCGGACCCTGCGGATCGAGCAGTGGCGCACCTCCGTCCTGGAGCACTACGTGCCCGAGGAGGGTCCCGGGCAGCTCGGGCACATCGGCGAGATCATGAACATGTGGGTCCACACGGCCGACTCCGAGGCCGAGTGGACCCGCGGTCTCATCGAGCGCGTCGAGGGCGGCGCCTACACCTTCGCCGACGAGGGCGACCCGTTCGTCGGGGTCCTGGCCCCGGGCGAGGAGAACCCCTACGCGACGGGGGAGCGGCATCCCGGGGACGACCACTAATCAAGTTTGACGAATGACTGGGGCGGGGTTACCTTCGAGCTTGTAGTCAAGTTTGACTAGATGGGGAGGCTCAGTGGCCGACGCGGCGATCACCGTCGAAGGCGCGGAGAAGACGTACGGCGACAAGAAGGCGCTGAACGGGCTCGACCTCACGGTCGCGCGCGGCACGGTGCACGGGGTGCTCGGCCCGAACGGCGCGGGCAAGACCACCCTCGTGAGGGTCCTGTCCACCCTGCTGCGGCCCGACGCGGGGCGGGTCGAGGTGGCCGGGCACGACGTGGTGCGCGAGGCGTACGCCGTGCGGCTGCGCATCGGCCTGCTCGGCCAGCACGCCGCGCTCGACGAGGAGCTCGGCGGCCGGCAGAACCTGGAGCTGTTCGGCCGGCTGCACCACCTGGGCGCCCGGGGGGCACGCGCGCGTGCCGGTGAACTGCTGGAGCGCTTCGGCCTGGCCGACACCGGCCGCAAGGCGGTCCGGCAGTACAGCGGCGGCATGCGGCGCCGCCTGGACCTGGCCGCCTCGCTGATCACCGAGCCGGAGGTGCTGTTCCTGGACGAGCCCACCACCGGCCTCGACCCGCGGGGCCGCGCCGAGGTGTGGTCCTCCGTCCGCTCCCTGGTCGGCGGCGGCACGACGGTCCTGCTCACCACCCAGTACCTGGAGGAGGCCGACCAGCTCGCCGACCGCATCGCGGTCGTCGACGCCGGCCGGGTCATCGCCGAGGGCACGGCGGACGAGCTGAAGGCCGAGGCCGGCGGCGACCGTATCGACGTGATCCTGCGGCACGCCGGCCAACTGAGGGCCGCCGTCGCGCTGTTGCCCCTCACCGGGGTCAGCGTCGACGCCGACCGGCGGCTGCTGAGCGCGCCGGTGACCGACCGCATGCAGGCGCTCTCCGGGGTCGTACGGGCCCTTCAGGAGGCCGGGATCGAGGCGGAGGACGTCGCGCTGCGCCGCCCGACGCTGGACGAGGTGTTCCTGCACCTCACCGGGGACGACCGCCGAGCGAAGGAGGCCGCGTGACCGCCCACGCCCTGACCGACTCCTGGACCATGACCCGCCGGGAACTGGCCCGCTGGGGACGGCAGCCGGTGCAGCTGGTCGTCAACCTCGTCTTCCCGGTGATGCTGCTGCTGATGTTCGGTTACCTCGTCGGCGGCGGCCGCGGGGTGAGCGGCGAGTACCGCGACTACCTGATCCCCGGCATGCTCGCGCTCACCATGGCCTTCGGCCTGGAGGGCACGATGCTCGCCGTCACACAGGACCTCAACAAGGGCGTGATCGACCGCTTCCGCTCGATGCCGATGGCCAACGGAGCGGTCCTGGTCGGCCGTTCGGCCGCCGACATGCTCCAGTCGGCGCTGGCCCTGGCCGTGCTCATCGGCGTGGGCCTCGCCCTCGGCTGGCGCCCCGGCGGCGGCCCGACGGCCCTCCTCGGGGCGATGGGCCTGCTGCTCCTGTTCCGGTTCGCGATGCTGTGGATCGGCATCCACCTGGCCCTGGTGGCGGGCAAGCCGGAGCTGGTCCAGGCCGTGCAGATCCTGGTCTGGCCGGTCGGCTTCCTGTCCAACGCGCTCGCCACGCCCGGCTCCATGCCCGGCTGGCTGGGCACGGTCGTCGAATGGAACCCGATGTCCCACACGGCCACGGCCGTTCGGGACCTGTTCGGCGTGCCCGGCACGGAGTCCGGCCACATCTGGGCCGCCATCGCCTGGCCCCTGGCCCTCCTGACGGTGTTCTTTCCGCTGGCGGTACGGAGGTTCGCCCGGCTGAGCCGCTAGTAGTTCCGGTGGGCCGGGGTGTGGTCGGTCGGGCCGCCGGCCCCCGGGCGGGCTACCGTCAGGTGGTTACGGCCGGTAGAGCCGCCGCCCCGGCCGACGGGGGCAGGCCCGCCGCCCCGGTGGGCGGAGCGCCCGCGGCTGGGCCGCCGGGTCCGGCAGGCGGGTACGCACTGCGGAGCCGCCGGGTCCGGCAGGCGGTGTGCGGGCGGCTGAGCCGCTGATCCGGGCCGGCGGGGTGGTCCGGCCGGCAGACGGTACGGGCCGTCGGCCCTGGCAGGTGAAGTCCGCGCGGCCGGCCGTCGTCTTCGGCAGGCGATGTACCGGCGGTCGAGCGCTGCCTTCGGCAGGCGAAGCGCCCGCGGTCGAGCGCTGCCTTCGGCAGGCGATGTACCGGCGGTCGAGCGCTGCCTTCGGCAGGCGATGTACCGGCGGTCGAGCGCCGCCTTCGGCAGGCGATGTACCGGCGGTCGAGCGCCGCCTTCGGCAGGCGATGTACCGGCGGTCGAGCGCCGCCTTCGGCAGGCGATGTACCGGCGGTCGAGCGCCGCCTTCGGCAGGCGATGTACCGGCGGTCGAGCGCCGCCTTCGGCAGGCGATGTACCGGCGGTCGAGCGCCGCCTTCGGCAGGCGATGTACCGGCGGTCGACCGCCGCCTTCGGCAGGCGAAGCACCCGCGGCCGACCGCCGCCTCCGGCAGGCGAAGTACCGGCGGCCCGTCCGCCACACTCGGCAGACGAAGCCCCCGCAGCCTGCCCGCCGCCCCCGGCAGGCCAACCCCCCGCGGCCGAGCCGTCAGTGGTGGAAGCTCGTCGCCGCGCCCTTGTCCTCCGTCAGCGGGCGCGGCTGCCGGCGCAGGTCCGGCAGCAGCCGTTCCAGGTCCTGGGCGAGGAGTTCCGCGAGGTCGGCGGAGAAGCCGTTGCGGCACACCACGCGCAGGACGGAGAGGTCCTCCCGGTTCGGCGGGAAGGTGTACGCGGGCACCAGCCAGCCGCTCTCGCGCAGCCGCCGGGAGACGTCGAAGACGTCGTACGCCTTCACGTCCGGTGCGGTCGTGAAGGCGAACACCGGCAGTTCGTCGCCCCGGGTCAGCAGGTGGAAGTCACCGAGCGCCTCGACCCGCCCGGCCAGTCCCGTGGCCACGTCGCGCGCGGCCTGCTGGACGGCCCGGTAGCCGTCCCGGCCCAGCCGCAGGAACGTGTAGTACTGCGCCACGACCTGCGCGCCCGGCCGGGAGAAGTTCAGCGCGAACGTCGGCATGTCGCCGCCCAGGTAGTTCACCCGGAACACCAGCTCCTCCGGCAGCGCCTCCGCGTCCCGCCACAGCGCCCAGCCGACGCCCGGGTAGACCAGCCCGTACTTGTGGCCCGAGGTGTTGATCGACGCCACCCTCGGCAGCCGGAAGTCCCACACCAGGTCCTCGTCGAGAAAGGGCGCGACCATGGCCCCGGACGCCCCGTCCACGTGCACCGGGACGTCCAGCCCGGTCCGTTCCTGCACCGCGTCCAGCGCCGCGCACAGGTCCGCGATCGGCTCGTAGGACCCGTCGAAGGTCGAGCCGAGGATGCCGACGACGCCGATGGTGTTCTCGTCACACAGCTCGGCCGCGGCCTGCGGGTCGAGGTGGAACCGCTCGCCCTCCATGGGCACCAGCCGGGCCTCCACCTCCCAGAAATTGCAGAACTTCTCCCAGCAGACCTGCACGTTGACGCCCATGACCAGGTTGGGCCGCGCCCCGGGGTAGCGGTCGGCGTTGCGTTTCGCCCAGCGCCGCTTCAGCGCCATCCCGGCGAGCATGCACGCCTCGCTCGACCCGGTCGTCGAACACCCCACGGCGGTCGCCGGGTCGGGAGCTTTCCACAGGTCGGCGAGCATCGCCACGCAGCGCCGCTCCAGCTCGGCGGTGCGCGGGTACTCGTCCTTGTCGATCATGTTCTTGTCCCGGCACTCCGCCATCAGCACCCCGGCCTCCGGCTCCATCCACGTGGTGACGAAGGTGGCGAGGTTCAGCCGGGCGTTGCCGTCGAGCATCAGCTCGTCGCGCACCAGCTGGTGAGCGGTCGCCGGCGCCATGGGCTGGTCCGGGAGCCGGTGGGTGGGCGGCGCCTCGGCCATGTCGCCGAGCGGGTTGGCGGGACCGTAGAAGGGGTTGACGGACAGGCGGCCTCCGGCGGCCCGGCGGGGAGCTTCGTGGAGCGGCATCGTGCCTCCAGGGGTGGTTTCGGAAAGGGGGGAGGGGAGGGGAGGGGAGGGCGTCAGCGGACGGGCGTGCCGTCCACGCGCAGCTGCATCTGCGGCCGGCCCGTCACCAGCAGCCAGGCCGGCAGCGAGGCGATGCAGAGCACGGCGATGATCCCCGGCGAGGCGACCAGCACCGCGGCGACGAACAGGCTCACCCAGCCCTGCCGGGTGATGGCCAGCAGCAGTCCGAGCACGGCGGCCGAGACGCCGACCGAGGGATGCACCCCGGACACCGCGGCGTGGGCGCCCAGGCCGAGGGCGGTGCCGACGAACACCGCCGGGAAGATGCGCCCGCCCCGGAAGCCACAGGACGCGGCGACCAGCAGCGCGGCCAGCTTCACGACGGTCAGCAGGGCGTACTCCCCGGCCGACCGGCCGTCCGGGTCCTTCGCGAGCTCGGCGATCTCGTCGAGCCCCTTGAACAGCGTCAGATGGCCGCCCAGGGCCGCGAGGGCACCCAGCACGAGGCCGCCCGCGGGGAGCATCAGCATCGGGTGGCGCAGCCGGCGGAAGGCGCCGTGGACGTAGGGGAAGGCCCGCACGGCGGCCATGCCGAGCAGGGCGGCCAGCGAGGCGACCACGACCGCCGCGAACAGGTCGCTCCAGCCCGGCCGGCCGAACGAGGGCAGGTTCAGGTCGAAGCTCGGATGGTCGATGAGGGTGGCGGTCAGGGCACCGGCCGTGCCGGCGGTCAGCGGGGCGAAGACGTTGTCCCACAGCAGTCCGCGGGTCTCGCGAACGGCCAGCGCCTCGGAGATCACCAGGGCCGCCGCGACCGGCGTGCCGAACAGGGCGCCGATCGTCGCCGCCTCGGCGAGCGCGGGCCAGACCCGACCCGGGGCACGCGGCACGAGACGGGCGCCCAGCCAGGCCGCCAGGGCGACGTTCACGGTGATGATGGGGTTCTCGGGGCCGAGGCTGGGCCCGCCGGCCAGCATCAGCGCGGTCACCAGCACCAGTCCCGGCAGCACGACGGGCGGCAGCACCGGGGCGTCGAGGCCGACGGTCGCCGGATCCGGGCCGGCGTGCCCCGGCGCCTTCCACACCACCAGCCCGACCGCGACCCCCGTCGCGAAGAGCATCACGAACATCCATGCGACGGAGTACCTGCCGATCCCCAGCGCGTCGGGCAGCGGCCCCCAGAGCACGTCCTGGAGCTGCTCGGCGGCGACTTCGACCCCCACCAGGACCAGGCTGGACATGATCCCCACGGCGAGAGCGGGAAGGATCGTCGGCAAGAGTGCGCGGGCGGGAGTCGCGGGGGTGACGGAGGGCGCCTGCTGCGCGGGATCCTGGACCACGCGCTCACCATAAACGGCTCAAACTGGACAAATCGCAAACACGCTTGCACCTCACGTGGCGTGAGGCCCGACCGTGGAGCACGGAAGAAGAAGGGAGCGGAAGTGAACTACTCCGTGGGACAGGTCGCGGGCTTCGCCGGCGTCACGGTGCGCACGCTGCACCACTACGACGACATCGGCCTGCTCGTCCCGAGCGAACGCAGCCACGCGGGTCACCGGCGCTACAGCGACACCGACCTCGACCGGCTGCAGCAGATCCTGTTCTACCGGCAGCTCGGCTTTCCGCTCGACGAGGTCGCCGCCCTGCTCGACGACCCGGACGCGGACCCGCGCGCACACCTGCGCCGGCAGCACGAACTGCTGACCGCCCGGATCGAGAAGCTGCGGAAGATGGCGGCGGCCGTGGAGCACGCCATGGAGGCACGCACGATGGGACTCAACCTCACACCCGAGGAGAGGTTCGAGGTCTTCGGGGACAACGACCCGGAGCAGTACGCCGAAGAGGTGGAGGAGCGCTGGGGCGACACCGACGAGTACGCCGACTCGCAACGCCGCACCGCGAGCTACACCAAGGAGGACTGGAAGCGCATTCAGGCCGAGGCCGCCGACTGGGGCGAGCGCTACGGCGCCCTGATGGCGGCGGGCGAGCCGCCCGCCGGCGAGGCGGCCATGACCCTGGCGGAGGAGCACCGGCAGCACATCTGCACGTGGTTCTACGAGTGCTCCTACGAGATCCACCGCTGCCTCGGCGAGATGTACGTCTCCGACGAGCGGTTCAAGGCGTTCTACGACGTGCTGCGCCCGGGCCTCGCCGAGCACCTGAGGGACGCGATCGTCGCGAACGCGGCACGTCACACCTCCTGATCCCCGGCCCGGGAGTGCCTCACTCCCGGGTCAGGACCACCGCCGTGCCGTACGCGCACACCTCGGTGCCCACGTCGGCCGCCTCCGTCACGTCGAAACGGAACGCGAGGATGCCGTTGGCGCCACGCGTGCGTGCCTGTTCGACGAGCCGCTCCATGGCCTGGTTGCGGGTCTGCACGAGCGTCTTGGTGAGCCCGCGCAGCTCGCCGCCGACCATCGACTTCAGCCCGGCGCCGATCTGGCTCCCCACGTGGCGGGAGCGCACGGTCAGGCCGAAGACCTCGCCGATCACCTCCCGCACGTGATAGCCGGGTACGTCGTTCGTGGTGACGACGAGGACCTCGGGGTCCGGACCCTGTCCGCCGCCGTATTCATCGATGCCCATGCTTCACAGCTTTGACCGGGGCCGGGCACAGTGCATCCTGAGTACGCCCATGGAACCTGGGCCATGACGGCTGCGTTGATACTTTGAGGCAGCCAGCCCAGCCCGTCCCCCCAGCAGCAGGAGCCACATCCCCGTGACCACGCTTGCGCTCGGCCCCGAGTGGCTCAGCCCGGACTACCTGATCGAGACCTTCGCCCTGCCGGGCATCCTGCTCATCGTCTTCGCCGAGTCCGGA
This sequence comes from Streptomyces collinus, assembly GCF_031348265.1. Taxonomy (NCBI): domain Bacteria; kingdom Bacillati; phylum Actinomycetota; class Actinomycetes; order Kitasatosporales; family Streptomycetaceae; genus Streptomyces; species Streptomyces collinus. Next base: position 4,958,732 of record NZ_CP133771.1, read on the forward strand.
CTCTTCGCGTTCCTCCCCGGCGACTCGCTGCTGTTCACCGCGGGCCTCTTCGTCGCCGAGGGCCAGTACATCAGCCAGCCGCTGTGGCTGGTCTGCACACTGATCGTGCTCGCGGCCGTCATCGGCGACCAGGTGGGCTACATGATCGGCAAGTTCCTGGGCCCGAAGCTCTTCAACCGTCCCAACTCCAAGCTCTTCAAGCAGGAGAACCTGGACAAGGCCCACGAGTTCATGGAGAAGTACGGCCCCAAGGCGATCGTCCTGGCCCGCTTCGTCCCCATCGTGCGCACCTTCGCCCCCATCGTGGCCGGCGCCGGCCGCATGAAGTACCGCACGTTCCTCACGTACAACGTCATCGGCGGCATCGCCTGGGGCACCGGCGTCACCCTCGCGGGTTACTGGCTCGGCCAGATCGGCTTCATCAAGAAGAACGTCGAGCCGATCCTCATCCTGATCGTCCTGCTCTCCGTCGTCCCGATCATCATCGAGTACCTGCGCGACCGCTCGAAGAAGAAGCGCGCGGCTGCCGAGGCCCCCGCGGAGCGGCAGCAGCCCCCCGCCATGGACGACGCGACGACCCAGCTCCGCCGGATCGCCCCGGACGACCAGCCGTCCCACCAGCAGCCGCAGCAGCAGCCCCCGTACGGCAACCAGAACGGCTACGACGACCAGCAGTACTACGGCCAGTACCCGCAGAGCCCGGGCTACGGCCAGCAGCAGCCCTACGGCACCCCGCAGCAGCCCTACGGCAGCCAGCAGGGCCCCTACAACAACGGCTACTGAGCCGGCCTTCCCGCGGGGGCGGGACGCCGCGCGGGGCACCGCGCGAACAGCCCCCGCGGGCCCACGGCCGCCGGCGGACCCTCAGAAACCCCTGGTCCGCTTGGCGGCCCGGCGCTTCTCCGCGGACCCGATGCGCAGGAACATGCGCGAGATCTCCGACCCGAGATTCACCCCGATGGCGATGGCCATGGCGAGCGCCACCGCCGCGGACAGCGACACCAGCCCCTCGTCCACCTCGTTCTGCGCGATCGCCAGCAGCCCGAAGTACGTCGCGGAACCCGGCAGCAGGGGCCCGATCGCCGCGGTCGTGTAGGGCAGGGCGGACGCGAACTGATAGCGCGACAGCAACTGCCCGAACAGGCCCACCAGTCCCGCTGCGGCCGCCGTGGACGCCACAGGCGAGATGTCCCCCACGTAGTGCATCGCGCCGTACACCACCCAGGCGACACCGCCGTTCAGCGTCACCCACATCACGGTGGATCGTTCCTGCTGGAGCAGCACCGCGAACGCCAGTGACAGCAGCATCGACGCGCCGATCATCATCACCGGGTCGTCGGAGGCCCCGAGCGCCTGGTCGGGGTTGAGCCGCGCGCCCAACTGCACGCCGAAGTACAGCACCAGCAGTACACCCGCGACGATGCCGACGAAGAAGTACAGAACCTCCAGCAGCCGCGCGGACGCGGTGATGTAGAAGCCCGTCAGACCGTCCTGCACCCCCGCCACCAGCGCCCGCCCGGGCAGCAGCGCGAACAGGCCACCGGTGATGACCGCGGACGCCTTCACGTCCACGTGGCCCAGCGTCAGCGCGACCCCTATCGCGGCCGGGGGCATCGCGGCCACCGTGAACTGGTAGAACTCCGGCAGCCCCCGGCCCGCGCACAGCCACGCCAGCCGGTCGCCGAGCATCGCGCCCAGCGCCGCCGCGACGAACACGATCAGGTCGCCGCCCACGAGCACCGAGGCCGCACCGGCCAGCAGCCCGCTCGCGCCGGTCAGCGCCCAGCCTGGGTAGGGGTGGCGGTTACGGCGGATCTCCGCCAGCCGCCGGTAGGCCTCCTCCAGGGAGACCGCCGTCTCGTGGTCGCTGAGGTCGTCCACCAGCTGGTACACGGCCGCCAGCCGCGTGTAGTCGGTACCCCGTCGGCGCACCGTCCGCGACGCCGTGACCGGGTCGTCCACGAGGGACGGCTGGTAGGAGATCGCCAGCAGCGTGAAGGTGACGTTGGGCTCGCAGCGGTCCAGGCCGTACGACCGGCAGACGGCGAACATCGCCGCCTCCACGTCCTCGGCACCCTCACCGCCCGCCAGCAGCAACTCGCCGATGCGCAGCGTCAGGTCGAGCACGCGCGGCACCGCCGGCCCGCTCTCGTCGCCGCCGCGCTGGATCGCCTCCGGCGCAGGCCGCTCCGCCACCGGCATGCGCAGCATCGTGCGCATCCGGTCCTGCCACGGCACGTCCTTGGTCAGGCTGACCACGGGGATCCCGGTCGGCGGCGTGAAGGCCGACGGAGCGTGCCTCGTGCTGTAGGTGCTCGGCGGGGTGAACGCCGACCCCTCCTGCTCCGCCGAGGGCACCGCATGCACGTCCAGCCCCTGCGGCACGGCGAACTCGGAGGTGGTCTCGGGCTCCGCACCGGCCGTTCTGTGCAGGGCCAGGCCCTCGGGGATCGCGAACTCCGACGTCGTCGACATGTCCCCGTCGACGCCGGTCCCGGCCGGAGGCAGGAACGCACTCCTCGCCTCGTCCGACTTCGGTTTGCGGTCCTCCGCGTCCGTCACTGCCTGGCGCTCCCTGTACGACACGTCAGCCTCGTACCCCCCACAGCCTCAGTATGCGCACAGACGGACGAACGGGCCGCACACGCAGGCGTGCGGCCCGTCAGCAACAGCAGAGGAGGTCAGTGACCGCCCTGGTCCTTGAACCGCTTGTAGGACCGCTCGATCTCGGCCTCGGCCTCGGTGCGGCCCACCCAGTCGGCACCCTCGACCGACTTGCCGGGCTCCAGGTCCTTGTACACCTCGAAGAAGTGCTGGATCTCCAGGCGGTCGAACTCCGACACGTGGTGGATGTCCCGCAGGTGCTCCACACGCGGGTCCGTCGACGGCACGCACAGCAGCTTGTCGTCGCCGCCCGCCTCGTCCGTCATGCGGAACATGCCGATCGCGCGGCAGCGGATCAGGCAGCCCGGGAACGTCGGCTCGTCGAGGATGACCAGCGCGTCCAGCGGGTCGCCGTCCTCGCCGAGGGTGTTCTCGACGAAACCGTAGTCGGTCGGGTAGGCGGTCGAGGTGAAGAGTCGCCGGTCCAGGCGGATACGACCGGTCTCGTGGTCCACCTCGTACTTGTTGCGCGAACCCTTCGGAATCTCGATCGTGACGTCGAACTCCACCGGTGGCTCCTCCATGATCAACACATAGTTCTGGTGGTTAAGTGTCCCTCACGCAGGTGTGTGATCGCGAAAGGGGCTGGTGGTCGTGCCAGAGCTGAGGCCTTGGCGGGCCGCGAAACCGCACGTGGTGCGCCTCGCGGATGCCGTACGACCGCGCCTGGCCCGGGCCGCAGCAGCCACGAAACCACGGCTCGAACGGCTCGCACGAGCCGCAAGACCGCAGGTCGCGATGGGTGCGCGGCCGAAGGCCTGGCAGTACACCGCGGGCGCCGCCACCGCCGGACTCGCACTGACCGCCGGTGTGGTGACCGCCGCCGGTCCCTGGGACTCCTCGGGTCAGCGTACGGCCGAGCGGGACCGGGCAGTGGCGCTGGGCCGCGCGGGTGGCACAGATCACGGCAGCGCCCCCGGCGCGCCCGGCCGGCCCCGCCCCGCCCCCAGCGCCGGACCGGTGCTGACCGGCCTCGGCGGCGTCAGCACCGTCAAGTCGGCCCCGGACGGCAAAGCCCTCACGGACGCCCTCACACCCCTGCTGAAGGACCCCGCCCTCGGCCCCCGGCCCGCCGCCGCGGTCATCGACGTGACCACCGGCAGGCGCCTGTACGGCAAGGCCTCCGGCACCGCGCTCACCCCCGCCTCCACGACGAAGGTCGCCACCGCCGTTGCCGCCCTGTCCGCGATGGGCGCCGACCACCGCCTCACCACCCGCGCCGCGCTCGAACCCGACACGAAGGAAGTCGTCCTGGTCGGCGGCGGCGACCCCACGCTCACCGCCCGCGAGAAGGCGGGCCCGTGGGCGAGCCTGCGCACCCTGGCCGCCGGGACGGCCGCCGCCCTCGCCGACCGGGGCGTCCGCGAGGTGACCCTCTCCTACGACACGACCCGCTACGCGGGCGACGAAATGCACCCGATCGGGGTCGACGGCAACCTCGCCCGCGTCACCCCCCTGATGGCCGACGAGGGCCGCACCGACGACTCGACGAGCGGCCCGGCCCAGCGCGTGCCGGACCCGGCCGCGGACGCGGCCCGCCGGTTCGGGGAGCTCCTGAAGTCCCACGGCATCAAGACCACGGCCCCCGGCCCGTCCAAGGCCACCAACCGCGCCAAGACCCTCGCGGTGGTCTCCTCGCCCCCGCTCTCCGCCGTCGCCGAACGCATGCTGACCAACAGCGACAACGACATCGCCGAAGCCCTCGCCCGCCAGACGGCCATCGCCACGGGCGACCGGGCCGACTTCGCCGGCGCCGGCAAGGCCATCAGCACCCAGCTGCGCAAACTCGGCCTCCCCGTGAAGGGCACCGCCTTCAAGGACGGCAGCGGCCTGAACCGCGCCGACCGGCTGACCCCCGACCTCCTCACCGCCCTGCTCGCCAAGGCCGCCGACCCCTCCCACCCCGAGCTGCGCCCGGCCCTCACCGGCCTCCCCGTCGCCGGGTTCACCGGCACCCTGACCACCCGTTACACGGACGGAGCATCCGGCGTCGTCCGCGCCAAGACCGGCACCCTCTCGGGCGTCCACACCCTCGCGGGCACCCTCGTCGACGAGGACGGCCGCCTGCTCGCCTTCGCGTTCATGGCCACGGACACGGACCCCGGCAGACCGGCGGCGACCCAGCAGGCACTGGACCGGATCGCCAGCGCGCTGGCGGCGTGCGGCTGCCGGTGACCGCCACCCACCCCGCGCCCCCACGGCCAACCCCCGGCCCTCGCCGCCCTGCCCCAGCGGTCGGCGCTCACGTACGGTTGACGCATGACGAGCATCGGTGGTGCTTCAACCGGCATGGTCGACTGGAATCTCGCGGTCGCGACCGCGACCCGGCTCGTACGGCCGGGCCCTGAGGTCAGTCGCGACGAGGCCCGGGCCGTCGTCGCGGAGCTGCGCCGGCATGCCAAGGCCTCGGAGGAACACGTCCGCGGATTCACCCGACTGGGCACCGAGGAGGGGCACGACACCCCCGTCCTCGTCGTCGACCGCCCGGGCTGGATCCGGGCGAACGTCGCCGGGTTCCGGGAAATCCTCAAGCCCCTGCTCGACAAGATGCAGGAACGGCGCGGCAACACCCCCGGCGGCTCCGTCATGGGCGCCGTCGGCGGCAAGGTCACCGGCGTCGAACTGGGCATGCTGCTGTCCTTCCTGGCCTCCCGCGTCCTCGGCCAGTACGAGACCTTCGCCCCGGCCACCCGCGAACTCCCCTCCGGCGCCAACGGCGGCGGCCGGCTCCTCCTCGTCGCCCCGAACATCGTCCACGTCGAGCGCGAACTCGACGTCGCCCCCCACGACTTCAGGCTCTGGGTGTGCCTGCACGAGGAGACGCACCGCACCCAGTTCACCGCCGTTCCCTGGCTGCGGGACCACCTGGAGGGTGAGATCCAGGCCTTCCTCCAGGAGACCGACGTCGACCCCATGACCGTCCTCGAACGCGTCCGGGAAGCCGCCCAGACCCTCGCCGGAGGCCGCCCCGAGGCCGAGGAGGACGACGGCGGGCGCTCCCTCGTCGAGATCGTCCAGACCCCCGCCCAGCGCGAGATCCTCGGCCGCCTCACGGCCGTGATGTCCCTGCTGGAGGGCCACGCCGACTTCGTGATGGACGGCGTCGGCCCGGACGTCGTACCGACCGTCGGCGAGATCCGCGAGAAGTTCCAGCAGCGCCGCGCCAAGGGCGCCTCCCGCCTGGACCTGGCCCTGCGCAAGCTGCTCGGCCTGGACGCCAAGCTCCGCCAGTACCGGGACGGCGAACGCTTCGTACGGGCCGTCGTCGACGAGGTCGGCATGGACGGCTTCAACCGGGTGTGGACCTCGCCCAACACCCTCCCCACCAAGTCGGAGATCGCCAAACCGGCGGACTGGGTCGCGCGGGTGCACCGCAGGGCCGAGTAGTGAACATCGCGGGAGAGTCGTGAAAGGAAACCGGCGGACGACAGGCGAACGCCCCTCCAATCACCCGTCCGAGGGACCGTGAGGCAGGGGTAGGCGTGCAATGCTCGGGGAACGGCCCGGTTCTGTCACCATCTACACACTCTGCGTGACCGACACGCGGGCTCACCCCCCGAAAACTTCATGAAGGGAACCGGACATGGGTCCCCATCCTGCGGTCGCGGCGATACGCCTGGCGGTCCGCCGCGTCCTCCACGACCTCCTCACCGAACACCACCGCGTCCCCGCCGCGGTCTCGCACGCCCCCGCGCACGAGCATCCCCCGAGCTCTCGGCTGCGCTCGAGCAGGGAGGTACCCCCACCCCCGCCGCTCGTGCTCGTGGCGTGCTCCGGCGGCGCCGACTCCATGGCCCTCGCCTCCGCCCTCGCCTTCGAGTCCCCCAAGCTCGGCATCAGAGCCGGCGGCATCACCGTCGACCACGGCCTCCAGCCCGGCTCCGACGCCCGCGCCGCTGAAGTCGTCCAGCGCCTGCGCGAACTCGGCCTCGACCCCGTCGACTCCGTCGCCGTCACCGTCGGCCGCACCGGCGGCCCCGAAGCCGCCGCCCGCGACGCCCGCTACGCCGCACTCGACACCGCCGCCGAACGCCACGGCGCCACCGCCGTCCTGCTCGGCCACACCCGCGACGACCAGGCCGAGACCGTCCTGCTCGGCCTCGCCCGCGGCTCCGGCATCCGCTCCCTGTCCGGCATGGCCGCGGTCTCGGGGGCCGGCGGCCGCTACCGGCGCCCCTTCCTGGAGCTCGACCGGCAGACCGCCCGCAAGGCCTGCATGGTCCAGTCCCTGCCCGTCTGGGACGACCCCCACAACGCCGACCCGGCCTACACCCGCTCCCGGCTGCGCCACGAGGGCCTGCCCGCCCTGGAGAAGGCCCTCGGCAAAGGCGTCGTCGAGGCCCTCGCCCGTACGGCCCAGCTCTCCCGCGACGACGCCGACGCCCTCGACTCCTGGGCGAGCCAGGCCGAGGCCACCGTCCGCGACGCCGCAGGGCTCCTGGAGTGCGCCAAGCTCTACGCCCTGCCGCCCGCCGTACGCCGCCGCGTCCTGCGCCGGGCCGCCATCGAGGCCGGGGCGCCCGCCGGGTCGCTGTTCGCCCGCCACATCGAGGAAATCGACCGGCTGATCACCGGCTGGCGCGGTCAGGGAGCCATCAACCTCCCCGGCAAGGTCGTGGCCCGGCGGCAGGGTGGCAGACTGGTGATTCGGCAAGGCTGAACCACGACCCCTCCCCGCAGTCGCCAGGAGGGGCCGCTCGGCCGGTGGGACGACCGAAAGTGATGCGGGTGGACGCGAAAGACATGGGTGCCGACCTCGAGAAGGTGCTCATCACCAAGGAAGAGATCGACGCCAAGCTGACCGAGCTGGCTGCGAAGATCGACGCGGAGTACGCGGGCAAGGATCTGCTGATCGTCGGAGTCCTCAAGGGCGCGGTGATGGTCATGGCCGACCTCGCCCGGGCGCTGTCCACCCCCGTCACCATGGACTGGATGGCCGTATCCTCGTACGGGGCGGGCACCCAGTCCTCCGGTGTGGTGCGGATCCTGAAGGACCTCGACACCGACATCAAGGGCAAGCACGTCCTGATCGTCGAGGACATCATCGACTCCGGCCTGACCCTGTCCTGGCTGCTCTCCAACCTCGGCTCGCGCGAGCCCGCATCCCTCAAGGTGTGCACGCTGCTGCGCAAGCCCGAGGCCGCGAAGGTGGCCATCGACGTGGAATGGGCCGGCTTCGACATCCCCAACGAATTCGTCGTGGGATACGGCCTCGACTACGCCGAGAAGTACCGCAATCTCCCGTTCGTCGGTACGCTCGCGCCCCACGTGTACGGCGGCTGAGAACCCGGCCGGAGTGCCGTGCCGGTGATCGGGAACCCCAGCGGGCTTCCCGCCGTTGGAGCAGGCGTAGGCGGATCGCCAGCCGTCCCTCGCGGCTTCAGGTGACAATGCTGGGGTACCGTCCGAAGAACAGTCTTTATCAAACTCACTATGGCAGGAGGGACGGGGCGGCACCGCTCCGTATGGATGGACGTGAAGCGATACTTCCGTGGGCCGGTCATGTGGATCGTGCTGGCCGTCCTCGCCGTGGTCGTGTTGATGCAGGTCGTCGGCTCGTCCGGCGGCTACAAGACGGTGGACACCGGCCAGGTCGTCCAGGCGATCAACCAGAACAAGGTCGAGTCGGCCAAGCTGACCACCGGTGACGAGTCGATCATCAAGGTCACTCTCAAGGACGGCGTCAAGGTCGAGGACAGCTCCAAGATCCAGGCGAGCTACATCGGCACCCAAGGCGTGGACCTCGCCAACACGCTGCAGAACAAGTACCAGGACAAGCAGATCCCGGACGGCTACACCGTTTCGCCGTCCAAGCAGAACCCGTTCGTCGGCATCCTGCTCTCCCTGCTGCCCTTCGTACTGATCGTGGTCGTGTTCCTGTTCCTGATGAATCAGATGCAGGGCGGCGGCTCCCGGGTCATGAACTTCGGGAAGTCCAAGGCCAAGCTCATCACCAAGGACACCCCCAAGACGACCTTCTCCGACGTCGCCGGATCCGACGAGGCCGTCGAGGAGCTCCACGAGATCAAGGAGTTCCTCCAGGAGCCGGCCAAGTTCCAGGCCGTCGGCGCCAAGATCCCCAAGGGCGTCCTGCTCTACGGGCCTCCCGGCACCGGCAAGACCCTGCTCGCGCGCGCCGTCGCGGGCGAGGCGGGCGTCCCCTTCTACTCGATCTCCGGTTCCGACTTCGTCGAGATGTTCGTCGGTGTCGGTGCCTCCCGAGTCCGTGACCTGTTCGAGCAGGCCAAGGCGAACGCCCCGGCGATCGTCTTCGTCGACGAGATCGACGCGGTCGGCCGCCACCGCGGCGCCGGCCTCGGCGGCGGTCACGACGAGCGCGAGCAGACCCTGAACCAGCTCCTCGTCGAGATGGACGGCTTCGACGTCAAGGGCGGCGTGATCCTCATCGCCGCGACGAACCGGCCCGACATCCTCGACCCGGCGCTGCTGCGCCCCGGCCGTTTCGACCGGCAGATCGCCGTCGACCGCCCGGACATGCAGGGCCGTCTGGAGATCCTCAAGGTCCACCAGAAGGGCAAGCCGGTCGCGCCCGACGTCGACCTGTCGGCCATGGCCCGCCGTACGCCCGGCATGACGGGTGCCGATCTCGCCAACGTGCTGAACGAGGCCGCCCTGCTGACGGCCCGCAGCGACCAGAAGCTGATCGACAACCACATGCTGGACGAGGCGATCGACCGTGTGGTCGCGGGCCCGCAGAAGCGGACCCGGATCATGTCGGACAAGGAGAAGAAGATCACCGCGTACCACGAGGGCGGACACGCCCTGGTCGCGGCGGCTTCGCCGAACTCCGACCCCGTCCACAAGATCACGATCCTGTCGAGAGGCCGGGCCCTCGGCTACACGATGGTGCTGCCGGACGAGGACAAGTACTCGACCACGCGCAACGAGATGCTGGACCAGCTGGCCTACATGCTGGGCGGCCGCGCGGCCGAGGAGCTCGTCTTCCACGACCCGACCACGGGTGCCGCCAACGACATCGAGAAGGCCACCGGTCTGGCCCGCGCGATGGTCACGCAGTACGGCATGACCGAGCGTCTCGGCGCGATCAAGTTCGGTGGCGACAACACCGAGCCGTTCCTCGGCCGTGAGATGTCTCACCAGCGCGACTACTCGGAAGAGGTCGCCGCGCTCGTGGACGAAGAGGTCAAGAAGCTCATCGAGACCGCGCACAACGAGGCGTGGGAGATCCTGGTCGAGAACCGCGACGTCCTCGACAACCTCGTGCTGCAGCTGCTGGAGAAGGAGACGCTGGGCAAGGAGGAGATCGCCGAGATCTTCGCGCCGATCGTCAAGCGCCCGCCGCGGCCCGCCTGGACCGGGTCCTCCCGCCGTACGCCGTCCACCCGTCCGCCGGTCCTCTCCCCCAAGGAGCTGGCCCTGACGAACGGGGCGAACGGCGCGACGCCGGCCATCTCCACCGCGAAGAGCACCGTGGCGGAGCCCGCCCCGGCGCCCGAGCGGACCCCGGAGGACCGCCCCGAGAGCTGACCGGGCTCTCCCGGCCGGCCCACCGGCCCCGGAATGGATGCCGCGCCCCCCAGGTTTTAGCCTGGGGGGCGCGGCTTTGCGCCATATGCGCAGGCCCACCGTGAAGGAACAGGAACGAGGCACCAGATGACCGACCCCGTGACGCTGGACGGCGAGGGCCAGATCGGCGAGTTCGACGAGAAGCGCGCCGAGAACGCCGTACGTGAACTGCTGATCGCGGTCGGCGAGGACCCGGACCGCGAGGGCCTGAGGGAGACGCCGGCGCGGGTGGCACGGGCGTATCGCGAGCTGCTCGCAGGGCTGCGGCAGGAGCCCGAGGACGTTCTGACGACGACGTTCGACCTGGGGCACGACGAGATGGTCCTGGTAAAGGACATCGAGATAGTTTCCCTCTGTGAACATCATTTGTTGCCATTCCATGGTGTAGCCCATGTGGGTTACATCCCGGCCGAAACTGGCAAGATCACCGGCCTGTCGAAGCTCGCGCGTCTCGTCGAGGTGTTCGCCCGGCGGCCGCAGGTGCAGGAACGACTCACCACGCAGATAGCGGACTCGCTGATGAAGATCCTCGAGGCGCGGGGCGCCATCGTCGTGATCGAGGCGGAGCACATGTGCATGTCCGTGCGCGGCATTCGCAAGCCAGGGGCCAAGACCACGACATCTGCGGTCCGTGGCCAGCTTCGGGATGCTACGACCCGGTCCGAGGCGATGAGTCTGATACTGGCGCGCTGACCCGGTTGTCAGCGGTGCCCGATACCGTCCTTGATCAGTGAGGTGATCGCTGCTCAGGGGGGATCGCGGTGGGGTATGGGCTGCCGAGCAAACAGCTGGTGAGCGTGGTCGGCGGGGGTCGCCAAGCCCGGAACGTCGAAGTGGGCTCGAAACTGTGGAGCCTGGCCGGTACGCGAACCGTGCAGACAACCGTCGTCGGCATCTCGGCTGTGAAGGCGCGTGAGGTCGTCGATGTGGTGACCGACCGTGTCACCTTCACCGTTGCCCCGCGGCAGGAGCTGCGCACGACCGAGGGCTGGGTCCCCGCAGTCCACGTGGCGGGCACCATGCTTGCCTGGACTCATGCCCGGAAGTTGTGCCGGGCGCGACCGACGATCGTGGCCGGGTACGAGTTCGGCTACTTCGTCGGGGCCACCTGTGCTGACGGCACGGTCGGCAAGAACTACGTGTCTCTCGTCGTCAATGACGAGTCCTTCGCGTCGCGGTACGCCGAGTGTCTGACCAAGGCCACCGGGCTGTCCGCCCGCATCGAACCGGTGACGCGGCCCTCCGGGTTTCTCGAGCGGGACGTCCCGGGGTTCCGCGTGAGGGTGGTGTCGTCCTACCTCTCCGACGCTCTGCGGCAGTACCTGGGAGGCGACGCGCACCACATGCGGCAGCGCTTCCCACGGGTCGTGCTGTGCGACGACGTCACGTTCGCCGGCTTCCTCGACGGCTATGTGGACGGTGACGGCCATCGGATCCGCAAACACTGGGACGCGCGGGTGGTGGTCAGCGGCAACGTGCCGTTTCTACGGGAGATGGCAGCGATCATCGGAGCGCGATTCACGCCGAACCCCGTGCCAGGTCGTGCGTCGCGTGTGTACATCTCCGACCAGTGGGCCCGCAGGGGAACCTTCCGGCCCGAGTGCCACCCGTTGGAGCCGGAGGAGAACACTTGGGCAGAGGTACGGGACGTTCACCTGCGCCGAGCCACCGGGACGAAGCCCTTCACCCTCTACAGCTACCGCCTCGACCCCCACCCCGGCTTCTTGGTCAACGGGCATCTCGCCCGGCAGGCCTGGTGAGCCCGGGGGCGTCAGACCGTCGGGGCGACCCCCGTGCCGTCGTTCTCGTCGTCCTCCGGGAGCTTGCAGACGCGCTCCAGGAAGAGGGCGGCCGCTATGACGCCGATGCCCGCGAGGACGGAGAGACCGGCGTAGATGGCCTGGTCGCGGCGGGCGGGGATGTCGAGGGACTCCAGGAGGAAGACGCCGGTGCCGCCGTACATGCCGGAGACGAGGGCGGCGACCAGGGCGCTGGCATGGCCGAAGACGACCGCGCGGGCCGCCATGAGGGGGTCGACGCCCTTGGCCTCGGGGCGGCGCTCGCGCTGGGCCTTGAGCCGGGCGCGGATCGAGAGCGCCGTGGCCAGCAGGATGACGGCGATCACGGCCAGGACGATGGGGGCGGCCAGGGGGACGCTGGGGAGCGTTCCGACCGAGTTCCACAGGCGGGCGCCCGCCCAGGAGAGGACTCCGGCCACGACGAACACGCCGGCCAGCACCCGGATACGCAGCTCTCTCACGGTGTCCCTTCGGTTCCCCCGGCTTCCGGCCCGGTTCGCGGCCGTCTTGACCTTAACGGCTACTCGGGCAGCCGGAGTTCCAGGTCGGTGCGGGGCGCCACGCCGTCGCGGGTGACGGCGTCCAGCAGACCGGCGACCGGGCCGCGGCCGGGCAGCTGTGCCTCGGGGTCCAGGTCGTGCCAGGGGGCCAGGACGAAGGCACGTTCGTGGGCGCGGGGGTGGGGGAGGGTGAGCAGCGGGTCGTCGGAGACGACGTCGGCGTAGGAGACGATGTCGACGTCGAGGGTGCGGGGGCCCCAGTGCTCGTCCCGGACGCGGTGGAAGGCCTCCTCGACGGCGTGCGCGCGCTCCAGGAGCGAGGAGGGCGGGAGGGTCGTCTTGAGGACCACGACGGCGTTGAAGTAGGCGGGCTGGCTGCCGGGGTCCACGCCCCAGGGCTCGGTCTCGTAGACGGGGGAGACGCCCTTGATGCGGACGCCGGGCGTGTCCTCCAGGGCGTCGATGGCTCCCTGGAGGGTCTCCAGGCGGTTGCCGAGGTTGGAGCCGAGGGCGACCACGGCCCGTTTGGGGTTGGACAGGGTGGTGTCGGCGGCGTCGACCTTCTCGACGACGGAGGCGGGTACCGGCTGTACGGTCGGGTCGGTCGGACCCTTGATGAAGGGCGCGGTCATGCTCGGCTCCGGGTGATGGTGACGGTCACGTCGTCGAAGGGGACGGTGATCGGGGCGTCCGGTTTGTGGACGCAGACCTCGACCTCCTGCACCCCCTCGTGCTTCAGACAGGCCTGGGCGATGCGCTCGGCGAGCGTCTCGATGAGGTCGACGGGCTCGCCCTGGACGACGGCCACGACCTCCTCCGCCACGATGCCGTAGTGCACGGTCTTCGCCAGGTCGTCGTCGGCCGCGGCCGGTCGGGTGTCCAGGCCGAGGACGAGGTCCACGATGAAGGTCTGGCCCTCTGCGCGTTCCTGGGGGAACACGCCGTGGTGCCCGCGGGCCTTCAGGCCGCGCAGCGCGACACGATCCACGCGAATCACTCCTGCAATCGTCGGTCAGGGCCGGGCGGTGCCGTGTGCGGTCGGCACACCGGCCTCGGTCGAATCTACCTGCGGGCACAAGCGGGCCCGGGCCGTGGGTGGGGGCTTTGGCCGGGCCCGGCAGGATTCATCCGGCGTTTCCCCTGGGGAATCCGCCGGTACACGGGTTGGTAGCCGCCCCTACCCGGGCGTCCGTGATTCCAACCACTTCATGCCGCCTACCCACTCAGGCGGGGGTGTCGTCCTGCTCGTCCTCGTCGGTTTCTGCCAGGACGGGGGAAGCGTGGTGCGACCAGAGTTTCCACCCCAAGGGCGTGCGCCGGAACACGTTGGTGGCGACCACGAGCTGTCCGACGAGCGGGCCGAGCTCCTCGCCGGCGCCCTCGGGGGCGGGGCCGCCGCTGAGGATGTTCTCGGTGCAGTTGACCAGGGCGGTGTCGCCGGTGACGGAGACGTGCACGTCGGTGAGGAAGAACTGGATGTAGTCGGTGTTCGCCATGATCAGCGCGTACGACCGGAGGACCTCGCCGCGGCCGGTGAGCACGGGCCAGCCGGGATGCACGCAGGAGACCACGCCGGTGTCGGCCGGGTCGTGGTAGCTCTCGTCGACGCCCAGGTCGGACGGGGTGAGCCAGAGCGACGCCAGTTCCTCGAAGTCGCCCTGTTCCAGCGCCTCGTAGAAGGCGGTGTTGGCGGCCTCGACCTGCTCGACGTCGGTGTGCGGGGCGCTCACCGGGTTCCTTCTGTGCCGGTGCGCGCTCCCGCGATGGCGCGGGCGACGCGGACCGCGTCGGCCGTGGCGCGGACCTCGTGGACGCGGACGGCCCAGGCGCCGGCGTGCGCGGCGAGTGCGGAGACGGCGGCGGTGGCCGCGTCGCGTTCGCGTGCGGGCGGCGGCGGGCCGTCGGGGCCGGCGAGGATCCGGCCGAGGAAGCGTTTGCGGGAGGCGGCCACGAGCAGGGGGTGGCCGAGGGCGAGGACGCGGTCGAGGCCGGCGAGGAGGGCGAGGTCGTGCTCGGCGTCCTTGGAGAAGCCGAGGCCGGGGTCGACGATGACGCGGTCGGGGGCGATGCCTCCGGCGAGGACGGCCTCCACGCGCGCGTGCAGTTCGTCGACGACTTCGGTGACGACGTCGGTGTACTCGCCCCTGACGTTGCCGCCCTGGAGGAAGCCGCGCCAGTGCATGACGACGAAGGGGGCTCCGGCGTCGGCGACGGCCGGGATCATGCGGGGGTCGGCGAGGCCGCCGCTGACGTCGTTGACGAGGGCGGCGCCGGCCGCGAGGGCCCGTTCGGCGACGGAGGCGCGCATGGTGTCGACGGAGACCGTGACGCCTTCGGAGGCCAGGCCGCGCACGACGGGGACGACGCGGCGCAGTTCCTCCGCTTCGTCGACCCGGGTGGCTCCGGGGCGGGTGGACTCCCCGCCGACGTCGACCAGGTCGGCGCCCTCGGTGACCAGGTCGAGGCCGCGCTTGACGGCGGCCGTGGTGTCGAAGAAGCGGCCGCCGTCGGAGAAGGAGTCGGGGGTGACGTTCACGACTCCCATGACCGCGCAGCGGTCCCGTTCCGGTAGGCCCGCCACGCGCCCGCGTCCGCTCTGGTTGCTCATATGTTCAGCGTAGGCCCCGGCGGGGGCCGTCAGGCGCTGCGGCCCGGGCGACGGCCCCGCGGGAAGCCTCCTAGGCGGCCCGGACACCTCGTTCCGCGGTGCCGTGGGCGCACGGGCGGTGGGCGGCCGGGCGTCGTCGGCGCAGGAAGCGCGGCAGGGGCAGGGCGAGGGTGACGAAGCCCTCGGCCTGCATGGCGGCGAATCCGATGCGGGGCAGGTCGGCGGAGGCGCGGTAGACGACGAAGCGCGGCTCCCAGCGCGGCTGGAACTTGGCGTTGAACTTGTACAGGGACTCGATCTGGAACCAGCGGGAGAGGAAGACCAGCAGTCCGCGCCAGGCGCGCAGCACGGGACCGGCGCCGATCTTCTCGCCGCGGGCGAGGGCGGCACGGAACATGGCGAAGTTGAGGGAGACACGTGCGATGCCCAGCTTGGGGGCGGCCTGGAGGGCGGCCACGATGAGCAGTTCGTTCATGCCGGGGTCGGCCGAGCGGTCGCGGCGCATCAGGTCCAGGGAGACGCCGTCGGTGCCCCAGGGCACGAAGTGCAGGATCGCCTTCAGGTCGCCGTAGGGGCCGGGGTGGTCGTCCTGCTTGTGGGCGGTGGCGATGAGGCAGTCGCCGTCGGCGGGGTCGCCGACGCGGCCCAGGGCCATGGAGAAGCCGCGTTCGGTGTCGGTGCCGCGCCAGTGGTCGGCGGCCTGGCGGATGCGCTCCAGTTCGGCTTCGCCGAGGTCACGGACACGTCGTACCCGGGTTTCGTAACCGGCGCGCTCGATGCGCTTGACCATCTGACGCACGTTGCGCATCGCGCGGCCGGAGAGGGAGAAATCCGCGACGTCCACCACCGCCTCGTCGCCCAGTTCGAGGGCGTCGAGCCCGGTCTCGCGGGTCCACACCTCGCCGCCGGTCTCGGAGCAGCCCATGACGGCGGGGGTCCAGGAGTGGGCCTTGGCCTCGTCCATGAACCGTTCGATGGCGCCGGGCCAGGCCTCGACGTCGCCGATCGGGTCGCCGCTGGCGAGCATCACGCCGGAGACGACGCGGTAGGTGACGGCGGCCTTGCCGCTGGGGGAGAAGACGACGGCCTTGTCGCGGCGCAGGGCGAAGTGGCCGAGGGAGTCGCGGCGCCCGTGCTTGTCGAGCAGGGCGCGCAGCCGGGCCTCGTCCTCCTCGGTGAGCCGTGCGGCGGGGTGTTCGGGGCGGAAGGCCAGGTAGATGGTGGTGACGGCGGTGAGCAGGCCGAGGGCGCCGAGGGAAAAGGCGACGGTCCAGGAGGTGTTGCCCTGGTAGTCGACCGGGCCCTCGAAGCCGAACAGGCCGTAGATGACGTGGGTGATGCGGTCGGCGAGGCTGGGGTCGCCGACGATGCGCTCGCTGTGGACGCTGACGATGAGCAGCCCGAGCAGGAGCGAACCGGCGCTCATGAGAACGAAGTTGGCAAGAGCCCGCCAGCGGCTGCGCGGGTCGGGCAGGGCGTTGAACTGGTCCCGGTGCCGCAGCAGGGGTGCCAGCAGCGCCAGGGAGATCAGCATGCCCACGAGCGAGTGCCGGTAGGTGAACTGGGCGATGGCACCGGCGGGCAGGAGCGCCACGGCGGCCCGCCAGGCCCGGCGCTTGCCGCGCTTGAGGCCGTGGGCGAGCAGCAGCAACAGCACGCCGGTGCTGAGGGACAGGGCGGCGGCGAAGGGGCCGAGCGCGCCGGGCAGGACCTCGGCGATGGCGTGCATCCGGCTGTGCCGGAAGCGAGGGAAGACGCCCGCGCCGACGTCCAGGACGCCCACCAGGGCGCAGGCTCTGCCGACGAGGACGGGGACGGCTTCGGGGCGTGGCCCGCGCAGTATCCGGCTCACCCGGCCCGGGCGGTCCGTGCCGCTGGTGCGGCTCGGAACCTCGCCCGACATTTCCTCATCTGTCCTGACAGACATCGCATCCCGTAGTTCTGCGAGAGACCTTGGATCCGGTACCGATTCGGGCATCCGGCGACATTGCGCCCTCTAGGACGGTGTCTCGTGGGGAGAGGTTCACTCTCCACGTCAAAGCCGTGTCAAAGGCAGAGGAAAGTCCGGGACAAGCCCTTGCGAAGGTGTGTTCGCGGGGCGGCCGGACAGAGAGTGCGGACAGGTAACCAACGCATGGGTCTGACGAGCAACAAGGTGCTGGTGCTGGCGGTGCTGTCCGCGGTGCTGCTGTTCGCCGGCACGGTCTGGCTGTGGCCACGGCTGGCCCGGCGCAGTTGGCGTGCCGTGGGCGGGCGTATCGGCCTGCTGCTGGGCACGCAGCTGGCGCTGTTCGCCGCGGTGGGCCTCGCCGCCAACCAGGCCTTCGGCTTCTACGCGAGCTGGGCGGACCTGTTCGGGCAGGAGAAGGACCAGGGCGTGGTCGTCGACCACACGCCGGGCGGCGGTCCGCTGGAGGTGGTCGGCTCGCGCCCGGTGCCGGGGGCGGGCGGTGCGCTGCCCCGGGCCGGCGGCCGGGTCCAGAAGGTCGAGATCGTGGGCCGTACGACGCGGATCGCCACGCCCGCGTACGTCTATCTGCCGCCGGAGTACTTCCAGTCGCGGTACCGCACCCACAGGTTCCCGGCGGCCGTCGTGCTGACCGGCTATCCGGGTACGGCGTCGGCGCTGGTGGAGAAGCTCCACTATCCGCGTACGGCTCTGGAACTGGCCCGGGACGGCCGGGCGGAGCCGATGATCCTGGTGATGCTGCGGCCCACGGTGGCGCCGCCCCGGGACACGGAGTGCGTCGACATCCCGGGCGGTCCGCAGACCGAGTCGTTCTTCGCGAAGGACCTCCCCGACGCGTTGCGCTCGCACTACAGGGTTGCCGAAAAGGCGGGCGGTCTGGGCATCATCGGCAACTCCACGGGTGGCTACTGCGCCTTGAAGATCGCGCTGCACCATCCCGATGTGTACGCCGCCGGGGCGGGCTTGTCGGCTTACTACAAGGCGCCGATCGACGCCACGACGGGCGATCTCTTCCAGGGCGACAAGGCGCTGCGCAATCGCGCCGATCTGTGGTGGTACCTCGCGCACATGCCCGCTCCCGACACGTCCCTGCTGGTCAGCAGCAGCAAGCGGGGCGAGACCAACTACCGGGACACGCTGAGGTTCATAGAGCGGGTGAAGGGCACCGGGCGGACGCGGATCTCGTCGATCGTCCTGGAAAGCGGCGGGCACAACTTCAACACCTGGCGGCGCGAGATTCCGGCGGCGCTGGAGTGGATGAGCGGGCGGCTGACCGGGCGTGGAAATGATCTTGGGAATTGAGTGGGCGGCCGATTCCGGTTCTTCCCTCGTTCTGGTGCCGTGTGAACGTTTCGGTGTGGTTTTGTTTTTGCGGGGTGGGTCACCATGATTCGCCTACGCGCGGTAAGTTTCTGGCCATGCCACGTGGACGTCACCGCCATTCCCCGCCCCTTCACAGGATGCTGCCCCCGTCGGCGATCGCAGGCGTCTCCCTCGTCTGCGCGTTGGGCCCCTGGGTGTTCACGGAGCCGATGGTGCTCCGCGGTCTGGCCGCGGCCGCTGCGGCGACGGCGGTCATCGGCGCGGTCGTGCTGCGCCGTTGGGACACCCAGGCGGGCAAGCGCGTCGCCGACCTCACGCGCGCGCGTGCGAGCGACGAGTGGCGCTTCGAGGAGCGTGTCGCCGAACTGGAGGCCGACCTGGACGAGTCGCGCGAGCTGCGGGCGAAGCTGGAGCAGCGGCTGCGCGCCAAGCGCACGGAACTGGCCGGTCTGCGCAACGAACACGCCGCGCTGCTGCGCCGGTACGCCACGTCGGAGACCGAACGCGCGAGCGTCCTCGAAGACCGCCGGATGCTCGAGATAGAGGCGACGGCTCCGGTACGGGCCGCGCTGCCGGCAGGTGCGTCGGACACCGCGCCGGACGCGGACGGGACGTCCGCCGCTCTCGCCGTGGAGGAGGAGAGCGCGGTTCCCGCCGTGTTCTCGCCCGAGGGTTCCCGGCTGTTCCTGCGGGCCGCGGCCGCACTCGCCCGGTTCGACGGCGAGACGGTCCCGGACCCGGACGGCGGCGGCGACGGCGACGGCGTACCGAAGGGCGAGGACGCGGAGTTCGCACAGGAGCAGGAGCAGGAGCAGGAGCAGGAGCAGGAGCAGGAGCAGGAGCAGTCGCAGCAGGAACAGCCGGAGCAGGAGCGGGCGGAGCAGGAGCGGGCGGAGCAGCGCGAGCAGGCGCCGCAGGACGAGGCGCAGCCGCAGTCCGAGACGGACGACGGGCACGAGCGCACGACCGCCGAGACGTCCGTGCCGACCGCCGAGACGTCCGCGCCGGGCGACGGGGCTGCCGCGCCGGGCGACGGGACCGGCCGGCTCCCGGAGCCCGTGCGGGCCGAGCAGCCCGCGGGCCGGCGCTCCGGCCACTACACCGTGCCGACCGCCGTGGCCGTCCCGCCGCAGTCGCCGGTGCGGCGTCCGCAGGCCGGCGGCGGGTTCGACTTCTTCGGCACGAAGGCGGGCACCTCGCGAGCGGCCCTGGAGGCCGTGCAGAACGAGGACCTCGCCGATGTCGTCGGACAGGAGGCGCTCGCCCTGCACAAGGCCGAGACCGAGGCCCGTTACAAGCCGGCCGACGAGGAGTCGCGCGGCATCGGCCAGGTCATCGACCTGACGGCGCACGACGAGACGGAGCAGATCGACGTCCAGGGGCTGCGCAGCGCGGTGTCCTGATGCTTCTTCCGACGCGGGGCCCCTCGGCTACGGCCGAGGGGCCCCGCGCATGTGCGCGGTCATGCCATCCAGCGGTCCGGCCGCGCGTCCCGGCGCCCCGTGCGGGACCGTTCCGCCTGGGCCGCCAGCAGCTCGCGCGCCTCGGCCGCGTCCCGCAGCCGGGCCCGCACGGTCTTGTTCGCGCCCGTGTCCACACACACGTCGGCGACACCCCGGGCCCGCTCCCACGGCCCCTGTGTCATCCGTACGCTCTGCACCTTGGCGTGCGGCACCAGCGCCAGGCTCCGCCGCAGCAGCCCGGACCGGGACGCGAACACCGCGTCCGTGACGGCGAGTCCGTACCCGCGCCACCACAGCGGCACGCACCAGCGGGCGCCGCGCGGCGCCGGTGACAGGTCCGCGGGGCCCGGCACGCTCACCCCGGGCAGCACGCGCGCGACGACGTCCTCGGCGATCTCGCGCGGGGCGACCGGCACCAGCACGGAGTTGGACGAGCCCGCCACGTCCAGTTCCACGCGCACCCAGCCGCGCCGCCGCCACAGCAGCGGTTCCACGATCCGTACGGTCTGGACCCGTCCCGGCGGCACCGTCTCGTGGGACCGGTCCAGCAGCCCGTGGTCGATCCGCAGCCCGTCGGGCGACTCGCCCAGCGTCCAGTCGTACTCGGCGACGAACCGTCCGACGCTGCTCGCGCCCGCCGTGCCCAGCAGCGGCAGGGCGACCGCGAGGACCGTCCACAGGCTGTGGGTGAGCAGCCACAGCACCGGCGGGACGACGAGCGCCGCGGCCAGCGACATCCAGGTCGCGCCCGTCAGCACCAGCGACAGGGCCAGCACACGGGGCGGCACCCGCAGCAGCTGCCGGGACGGGGCCTCACCGACCTCGTGCGCGGTCTCGGGTGCGAAACCGGCCGCCCGGGCGAGCAGTTCGGCCCGCAGCGTCCGCGCCTCGTCCGCACCGAGGAAGGCCAGTTCGTCCTTCTTGTCTGTGCCTATGACGTCGAGTTTCAGCTTGGCGACGCCCGCGACCCGGGCCAGCAGCGGCTGGGTGACGTCGACGGCCTGGATCCGCTCCAGCCGGATGTGCGCGGTGCGCCGGAAGACCAGCCCGGTACGGATGCGCAGTTCGGTCTCGGTCACCGCGAAGTGCGTGAACCACCAGGAGCAGAAGCCGTAGAGGGCGGCGGCCGGAACGAGCACGGCGAGCCCGATCAGCAGGGTGGTCGTCGTCAGCCGGGTCAGATGGCGCTGCGTCCCGTCGGGGTCGTGCACGGCCCAGCCGATCAGCACGGCGACCGGTGCCCAGGCGCGGCGCAGCGGGGTGACGGGGTGCAGCCGCCGCTCGGTCACCTCGGCGGCGACCTCGGAGGCCTCGGCGGCCCCGGGCGCCGTCACAGTCCCGCCGACCGGGCTTCGCCCAGCTCGGTGAGCCGGTCGCGCAGCCGCTCCGCCTCGGCCGGGTCCAGGCCGGGGATGGTCGCGTCGGTGGCCGCGGCGGCCGTGTGCAGCTGCACGCTGGCCAGCCCGAAGTGCCGCTCGACGGGCCCGGAGGTGACCTCGACCAGCTGCATCCGCCCGTACGGCACGACCGTCTCCTCGCGCCACAGCACGCCCCGGCTGATCAGCAGGTCGTCGGCCCGCTCGGCGTACCGCCAGGAACGCCAGTTGCGCTCGGTCATCACCCAGCCCCAGACCAGCAGCGCCAGCGGCGGCAGCGCGAAGGCGGCCCAGGCGGGCCCGGCCAGCAGCCCCGGCACCAGCCCGGCGGCCAGGGTGATCAGCCCGAGCCACACCACCAGCAGCAGCCGGCGCATCTTCAGCAGGCCGGGCGGCAGCGCGATCCACACCGGCTCGCCCCCGGCCGCCTCGACCGTGCCCTGCGCCACGTCCGGTCCCGTGTCCTGCGGACTCCCCGTATCCATGGGGCCAGCGTACGTAGGGGAGACTGTGTCCATGACTCCTACGACGGAGACCATGGTCGGAATCGGCGGCGCCGCGGAGAGCACCGACATGGTGCTCAACATCGGGCCGCAACACCCGTCCACCCATGGCGTGCTGCGGCTGAAGCTCGTCCTGGACGGCGAGCGCATCAGGCACGCGGAGCCGGTGATCGGCTACATGCACCGCGGCGCGGAGAAGCTGTTCGAGGCGCGCGACTACCGCCAGATCATCATGCTCGCCAACCGCCACGACTGGCTGTCGGCGTTCTCCAACGAGCTGGGCGTGGTCCTCGCCGTGGAGCGGATGCTCGGCATGGAGGTCCCCGAGCGGGCGGTGTGGCTGCGCACGCTGCTCGCCGAGCTGAACCGGGTGCTCAACCACCTGATGTTCCTCGGCTCGTACCCGCTGGAACTCGGCGGGATCACCCCGATCTTCTACGCCTTCCGGGAGCGCGAGGAGCTCCAGCACGTCATGGAGGAGATCTCCGGCGGGCGGATGCACTACATGTTCAACCGGGTGGGCGGCCTCAAGGAGGACCTGCCGGCCGGGTGGACCACCCGCGCGCGCACTGCCGTCGCCGACGTGCGCTCCCGCATGGACCGCTTCGACGACCTGGTGCTCGGCAACGAGATCTTCCGCGGCCGCACGAGGAACGTCGGTGTCCTCACCCCGGAGGCCGTGCACGCCTACGGGGTCAGCGGGCCGATCGGCCGCGCCTCGGGCGTCGACTTCGACCTGCGCCGCGACGAGCCGTACCTCGCCTACGGCGACCTCCAGGACACGCTGAAGGTGGTCACCCGGCGGGAGGGCGACTGCCTCGCCCGCTTCGAGTGCCTCCTGGAGCAGACGCACAACGCGCTGGACCTGGCCGACGCCTGCCTCGACCGGCTTGCCGAGCTGCCGCCCGGGCCGGTCAACCAGCGGCTCCCGAAGGTCCTCAAGGCACCCGAGGGCCACACGTACGCGTGGACCGAGAACCCCCTCGGCATCAACGGCTACTACCTCGTCAGCAAGGGCGAGAAGACCCCGTACCGGCTGAAGCTGCGCTCGGCGTCGTACAACAACATCCAGGCGCTGACGGAGCTGCTGCCGGGGACGCTGGTCGCGGACATGGTGGCGATCCTGGGGTCGATGTTCTTCGTGGTCGGGGACATCGACAAGTAGCGCCTGGAACAAGTGGCGCCTGGAAGGTGCCTAGAAGGGGTCCTCGACGCCGACGGGCTGCACCAGCCAGCCGAAATCGCCCAGCCCGCCCGCCGCGGTGAGCTCGGCGGCCTCACCGGCGCCCGCGAGGGCGCGTACATAGGCGGCGGGGTCGGTGGAGGCCAGCGTGAGCGGGGGGCGCGCGCCGGTCACGCCCAGGGTGCGCAGCGCCTCGCGCTGGGGGAGCACGCGCCCGCCGGGCAGCGCGCAGGCGTCCAGGGCGACGTGTGCGGTGATGTCGCAGGAGCCGTCCGGTACCGGTGTCGTCTCGCGGCCCCCGCGGAAGCCGGTCAGCGTCCCGAACGGCGGCCGGGTGTCCACCGTGTGCGCGTAGTCCACGGCGACGGCGAGCCCCCGCCCGAGCGTCGCGACCGCCGCGGCCCACGCCTCGTCCCGGGACAGGCCGATCTCGGCCCGCAGCCCCTCCTCGCCCGGCAGCGGCCACCACCGCTCCAGCCACCGCGCCGGGTCCCCGTCCACCGGCTCGCCGAGCCGCTCGGTCCCGTCCTCCCGGACCAGCACCAGCCGCGCGACCCCCGCGGCGTCCACCTCCGCGACCTCCACGGTCACGTTGTCCAGCCACTCGTTGGCGAACAGCAGCCCCGTCGTCCCCCGCGGGGGCTCGGCCAGCCACTCGATCCGGTGATCGAGCCCCGTCGGCCGCTCGGCGATGTCGACGGCGTACGCGCGCGTGCGGGCCGCGACGCCCGCGGGCAGCGCGGCCAGCACCCCGCCCGTCAGCTCGCCCCGTCCGGCCCCCATGTCGACGAAGTCCAGCGCCGCGGGCCGCCCCAGCGCCTCGTCGACCCGGCACAGCAGCCGTGCCACGGCCCCGGCGAACAGCGGCGACGCGTGCACGGACGTCCGGAAATGCCCGGCCGGTCCCTCCGCGCGCCGGTAGAAGCCCCCCGGCGCGTACAGGGCGTCCTGCGCCGCCGCACGCCACCCGCGCCACTCACGCCACTCTTGCCTCGTCCTTGCCGTCACCGGGCCAGGCTATGCGGACACAACGAACGCAACTCCACCTTGCGGAGTACGTGCGCCCGGTGCGGATCGGTCCTCCGGTTGACCCCTGCACCTATCGCGCTTCCCTACGCTGGGTTACGTGCAGCGCCTCTATGACTTCCTCCGCAGGCACCCGATGTGGGTCGACGGCTTCTGGGCCGTGGTCCTCCTCGGGATTTCGGTGCTGGGCGGGGCGGCGGGCGAGCGGATCGGCCCGTGGGCCGCCGTCCTTCCGATCACGCTGCTGCTGAGCCTCGTGGTCGCGCTGCGCCGCCGGATGCCGGAGAAGATGCTGCTGCTGGCGGCCGCGGTGGGCGTGGCGCAGCTGGTCACCGACGTCGCGATCCTGCCCGCCGACTTCGCCATGCTGGTGATCGTCTACACGGTCGCGGTGGAAGGCTCCCGCTGGGCCTCCCGCTTCGCGCTGGTCGCCGGCCTGTGCGCGGCCCCCCTGGCGCAGCTGCGCTGGTCGAACGAGCAGACGGGGGTCGCGGGCGACATCGCCCTGGCGGTCCTCCAGACCGTTCCCTTCGCCCTCGCCTGGGTGCTCGGCGACTCCATCCGCACCCGGCGCGCCTACTTCGCGCAGCTGGAGGAGCGGGCCGCCCGCCTGGAGAAGGAGCGCGAGGCGCAGTCCAAGGTCGCCGTCGCCGCCGAACGGGCCCGGATCGCCCGCGAATTGCACGACGTCGTCGCGCACAACGTCTCGGTCATGGTGGTCCAGGCGGACGGCGCCGCCTACGTCCTCGACGCCGCGCCCGACCAGGCCAAGAAGGCCCTGGAGACGATCTCCTCCACCGGCCGCCAGGCCCTCGCCGAGATGCGCCGCCTGCTCGGCGTGCTGCGCACCGGCGAGCACCAGGAGGCCGGCGAGTACGTGCCGCAGCCCGACGTGGAGCAGATCGAGGACCTCGTCGAGCAGTGCCGCACCTCCGGACTGCCCGTCGACTTCAAGGTCGAGGGCACGGCCCGCCCGCTGCCCAGCGGCGTGGAGCTCACCGCCTACCGCATCGTGCAGGAGGCGCTGACCAACACCCGCAAGCACGGCGGACCGAACGCGGGCGCGAGCGTCCGCCTGGTCTACTTCGACGACGGCCTCGGCCTGCTCGTCGAGGACGACGGCAAGGGCGCCCCGCACGAGCTGTACGAGGAGGGCGGGTTCGACGGCCAGGGCCACGGTCTGATCGGCATGCGCGAGCGGGTCGGTATGGTCGGCGGCACCCTGGACGCGGGCCCGCGCCCGGGCGGAGGATTCCGCATCAGTGCCCTGCTGCCGCTCAAACCCGCGCACTGACGCCGACGCACGCCCCTCACTGACACCTGTAACGACCCCGATAGGGAAGAGGCCCGATGACGATCCGCGTGATGCTCGTCGACGACCAGGTGCTGCTGCGCACCGGGTTCCGGATGGTGCTCGCCGCCCAGCCGGACATGGAGGTCGTGGCGGAGGCGGGCGACGGCGTCGAGGCCCTCCAGGAACTGCGGACGACCGAGGTCGACGTGGTGCTGATGGACGTCCGGATGCCGAAGCTCGACGGGGTGGAGACGACCCGCCGGATCTGCGCCGACACCGACCCGCCGAAGGTGCTCATCCTGACCACCTTCGACCTCGACGAGTACGCCTTCTCCGGGCTGAAGGCGGGGGCCTCCGGCTTCATGCTCAAGGACGTGCCCCCGGCGGAGCTCCTGGCCGCGATCAGGGCCGTGCACAGCGGTGACGCGGTCGTGGCGCCCTCCACCACCCGGCGCCTGCTGGACCGCTTCGCACCGATGCTGCCCGGCACCGAGCAGCCCCAGCACAAGGAACTGGAGCGGCTCACCGGGCGGGAGCGCGAGGTCATGGTGCTGGTCGCGCAGGGCCTGTCCAACGGCGAGATCGCGGCGCGGCTGGTGCTGTCGGAGGCGACGGTGAAGACGCACGTGGGCCGCATCCTCACCAAGCTCGGGCTCCGGGACCGGGTGCAGGTCGTGGTGCTGGCCTACGAGACGGGGCTGGTGCGCGCCGGCGGACACGGCTGACCCGCGGGCCGGCCACCCGCCGGCTACCTGAGGATCCCCTCCAGGAACTCGCTGCCGAGCCGGGCCACCACCGTCACGTCCAGCTGGTGCAGGACGTAGCGGCCGCGGCGGCGGGTGGTGATCAGGCCCGCCTTCTTCAGCACGGCCAGGTGCCGGGATATCTCCGGGGCCGTCATGCCGTGCACCTGCGCCAGCTCGCTGGTGGTGTGCGCGCTGCGGGCCAGATGGCGGCACATGCGCATCCGGACCGGGTGGGACAGCGCGGCCATCCGCATGGCCAGCTGCTCCAGTGTCTGCGGTGCGGCGAGCTCCGGGGAGCCGACCGGGTAGTGCAGCACCGGCTGCCAGCCGTACCGGTGCAGGACCATCAGATGGGGCCAGCCGAGGCTGGTCGGGACGAGCAGCAGGCCGCCGTCGCCCGTGGCCGTACGGCCGTCGCCCAGCTTGTCGACCGTGATGTGGGCGGCCTCCTCGTCGAGCGTGATCGCCGGGGACACCGCGGCCAGCGCCTCGGCCAGGCCCTTGCGCCGTAGCAGGTCCGTCTTGTGCCGGGCGTCCGCCGCGAGCTGGTGGCGCAGCCGGGACCAGGCCTCCGCGAAGAACGCCTCGTCGCAGTCCCGGAGAAACTGCCGCAGCCAGGCCCGGATCCGGGGCGGGTCGGCCAGCAGCCGTTCCCCGAAGCGCAGTTGCCGCGGTCCGCGAGCGGCGGCCAGGTCCAGCGCCCTGCGGCGCGTCTCCGGGTCGGACAGCGTCGTCGGTTCGCTCTCGCCGTAGCAGGTGCCACAGGTGAACTCCAGCGCCGCGTCCACGAACTGCTCGTCGGACAGCTTGTCGAGCTGGTCCAGCTCCTCGGCGAGGCCGGCGCCCGGCAGCGCGTGCCGGTCCGGCAGGCCCGCCCAGGGCAGGAACAGGTCCGAGAACGTCGTCCGCCACAGGAAGTCCGCCTCGCACATGCGGTCGGCCAGATGCGGGTCGAGCCGGGCCGTCACGGCCGTCACCCAGCCCTGCAGGCCCGGGTGGTGAGCCGGTTCGGACAGCGCGTGCAGCGCCATGCCGAGCTCGGCCAGGGGCGAGGGCACGACGGCGACCTCCTCCGGCCGCAGCCCCGCGATGTCGATGTGCACGCTCATGCCCTCATGGTGCACCCGGCCACTGACAACGCCCCCGCCGATTGACGGGCCTCGTCAATCGACGCGACGCCACGCGCGGCGCGGGCGCACGGTGGGACCACCGGGGCAGCCGCGGAGCCTTCGGACCTCCATCACCCCGTCCCGCAGAGGCGATTCACCATGAGCATCACGCAGCAGCACCTCCTCGACGCCTACCGCGCCCGCTCCCTGGGCGAGCCCGTCCCGCCCGCCCCGGGCACGCACGACCGGCGGGTCGTACGGGAGCGGTGCGACGAACGGCGGTTCCGTGCGGTCCTCTCAGGCCGCCCGGCCCGCCACGGGCTCCGGGACGTCCTGGGCCGGTGGCGGCGGCGCCCTAGCTGACCTGCTCCGGCAGCCGGGCCACGAACTCCGCCACCGCCGCCTTCACTTCCTCGGCGGTCCACTCCATCCCGGCGGCCCGCAGGTGCACCTCCGTCAGCGCCAGCCCGGGCCCGCCCCGGTCCCAGGCGCTGCCGAAGAGCATGACCCCCGTCTCCTCGGCCGTCCGCACCGCCACCTCCCCGAGGACGTCCGGCTCGTACGGCAGCCACACCTGGAAGTCGTGGGTGTGCGGCACCTCCGGGTGCACGCGCGCCCACGGCACCCCGGCCGCCGCGAACCCCTCGCGCAGGGCGGCTGCCACCACGCGCGCGTGGAGCACGTACTCCGGCAGCCGGGGCAGCTCCCGGTCCAGCCCGACCAGCGCCGACAGCACCGTCGGGAACTGCTGGAAGACCATCCCGCCGTACCGGTGCCGCCAGGCCTTCGCCTCCTCGACGAGCTCCCCGGGGCCCGCGAGCGCCGCGCCGCCGAACGCTTCGAGGGACTTGTAGAACGACACGTAGACGCTGTCGGCCAGGCCCGCGATCTCCTCCAGGGGCCGGCCGAAGTGGACGGTGGACTCCCAGAGGCGGGCCCCGTCGAAGTGCACCACCGCGTCCCGGTCCCGCGCGGCCTGCACGACCTCGGTGAGCTCCTCCCAGGCGGGCAGCACGAAACCGGCGTCCCTGAGGGGCAGTTCCAGCATCAGCGCCCCGAAGGGCTCCTCGAAGTCGCGTACCTCGGCCGCTGTCGGAAGCCGCGGCTCGCTCGTCAGCCGCAGCGTGCGCAGGCCCCCGACCTCGCTGAACGCGTTCCGCTCGTGCACCTCGGGATGGCTGAGCGCGTGCAGGGCGACGGCCGGGTTCCCGGTGCGGCCCGCCCAGCAGCGCAGGGCCACCTGCTGGGCCATCGTGCCCGTCGGGAAGAACGCGGCGGCCTCGGTGCCGAGCAGCCCCGCGACCTTCGTCTCCAGCGCCTCGACGACGCCGTCGCCGTACACGTCGGACAGCTGGTCCAGGTCGTGGACGCCGTCCGCCTCCGCCAGCACCGCCAGACGCTCCCGGAGGGTCCGGTGGAAGCCGAAGCGCGCGAACACGCGCCGGGCCGAGCGATGGGCGGCCAGCCGCCGTTCCCGCAGCCCCGCGCCCCGGTCCTCTTCCGCCGCCTGTTCGTCTCGCTGCGCTGTCTCCGTCATGCCCCGGATCCTCCCTCGCGCGCGTGCGGCACGGCATCCGCATTTCCGAACGCCCTTCCGGGGACGCCGCACCGGCATGCACAGCCTGTGGACGGCCGAACGCCCCCCGAACCGATCGCGTTAACATGACGAGAAATCGTCCGGTACCCGGAGCGGACTGGAACGGGAAGGCCGCCGTCGAGTGAACACAACCCCACAGCCAGACCCCAAGGACCGCCCCGCGCGGCTCACCGTCGGCGTCGTCGGCGCCGGCCGCGTGGGTCCCGCGCTGGCGGCGTCCCTGCAACTCGCCGGGCACCGCCCGGTCGCCGTCTCCGCCGTCTCGGAGGCCTCCCGGCGCCGCGCCGGGCAACTGCTGCCCGACGTGCCGGTGATGCCGCCCGCCGAGGTGCTCCAGCGGTCCGACCTGGTGCTGCTGACCGTTCCCGACGACGCGCTGCCCGGCCTGGTCACCGGCCTCGCCGACACCGGGTCCGTCCGGCCGGGCCAGCTCCTCGTCCACACCTCCGGGCGCTACGGCACGCGGGTCCTCGACCCCGCCCTGCGCGCGGGCGCCCTGCCGCTCGCCCTGCACCCCGCGATGACCTTCACGGGCACGCCCGTGGACGTCCAGCGCCTGGCCGGCTGCTCCTTCGGCGTCACCGCGCCCGAGGAGCTGCGGCTGGCCGCCGAGGCCCTGGTCATCGAGATGGGCGGTGAGCCGGAGTGGATCGCCGAGGAGAACCGGCCGCTCTACCACGCGGCCCTCGCCCTGGGCGCCAACCACCTGGTCACGCTGGTCGCCCAGTCCATGGAGCTGCTGAGCGCCGCCGGCGTCTCGGCCCCGGACCGGATGCTCGGCCCGCTGCTCGGCGCGGCTCTGGACAACGCCCTGCGCTCCGGCGACGCGGCCCTGACCGGCCCGGTCGCGCGCGGGGACGCGGGCACGGTCGCCGCGCACGTCACGGAGCTGCGCCGGCACGCCCCGCAGACCGTCGACGGCTACCTGGCGATGGCCCGCGCGACCGCCGACCGGGCCCTGGCCCACGGCCTGCTGAAGCCGGAACTCGCCGAGGACCTCCTCGGGGTACTCGCCCACGGGACCGACGGCACCGACGGCACCGAAGGGGACGCCCGATGACCACCACCCTGCTGCGCACCGCCGGCGAACTGCACGCACGCGCGCGTGCGGGCCGCCGCGCCGTGGTGATGACCATGGGCGCGCTGCACGAGGGCCACGCCACACTGATCCGCACCGCGCGCGGCATCGCCGGGCCGGACGGCGAGGTCGTCGTCACCGTCTTCGTCAACCCGCTCCAGTTCGGCAAGGGCGAGGACCTCGACCGCTACCCGCGGACCTTGGACGCCGACATCGAGCTCGCCGGACAGTCGGGCGCGGACGTCGTGTTCGCGCCCTCCGTGGACGAGGTCTACCCCGGCGGCGAGCCCGAGGTCCGCATCACCGCCGGCCCCATGGGCGAGCGCCTGGAGGGCTCCTCCCGGCCCGGCCACTTCGACGGCATGCTCACCGTCGTCGCCAAACTCCTGCACCTCACCCGTCCCGACCTCGCCCTGTACGGCCAGAAGGACGCCCAGCAGCTCGCGCTGATCCGCCGCATGGTGCGGGACCTGAACTTCGGCGTGGAGATCGTCGGCGTGCCCACCGTCCGCGAGGAGGACGGCCTGGCCCTGTCCAGCCGCAACCGCTACCTGTCGGCCGCCGAGCGGCGCACCGCCCTCGCCCTGTCCGGGGCCCTGTTCGCGGGCCAGGACCGGCACGCCGCGCAGGAGGCGCTGCTGGCCCGGGCCCGCGAAGTGCCCGCCACGCGCGCGCGTGCCGAGGCGCTCAGCGCCATAGGGGAGTCCCGCGCGGCGGCCGACACGCACGCCGTGGCGACGGCCGTCCCGGGCGGCCCGGCGGCCGTGCGCGCCGCCGCCCGCCAGGTCCTCGACGAGGCCGCGCGCCTCGACCCGCCGCTCGCGCTGGACTACCTCGCCCTGGTCGACCCGTCCGACTTCACGGAGATCGGGGACGACTTCACGGGCGACGCGGTCCTCGCCGTCGCCGCCCGGGTCGGGGCGACCCGGCTGATCGACAACATCCCCCTCACCTTCGGAAGCTTCGGAGCCGCCTCGTGACCACCACAGGCATACGACTGCACGCGCCCGCCGCAGGGTGGTCCATCGCCGCGGACGTGGTCGTCGTCGGCTCCGGCGTCGCCGGGCTGACCGCGGCCCTGCGCTGCGAGGCCGCCGGCCTGCGCACGGTCGTCGTCACCAAGGCCCGTCTCGACGACGGCTCCACCCGCTGGGCCCAGGGCGGCATCGCCGCGGCCCTCGGCGAGGGCGACACCCCCGAGCAGCACCTCGACGACACCCTGGTCGCGGGCGCGGGCCTGTGCGACGAGGAAGCGGTCCGCCTCCTCGTCACCGAGGGCCCCGACGCCGTACGACGCCTCATCGAGACCGGCGCCCGGTTCGACGAGTCCGAAGGCGAGCTGGCGCTGACCCGCGAGGGCGGCCACCACCGCCGCCGCATCGCCCACGCCGGCGGCGACGCCACCGGCGCCGAGATCTCCCGCGCCCTGGTCGAGGCCGTCCGCGCGCGGGGCATGCGCACCGTCGAGAACGCGCTCGTCCTGGACCTCCTCACGGACGCCGAGGGCCGCACCGCCGGTGTCACCCTGCACGTCATGGGGGAGGGCCAGCACGACGGGGTGGGGGCCGTCCACGCCCCCGCGGTGGTCCTCGCGACCGGCGGCATGGGCCAGGTCTTCTCCGCCACCACCAACCCGTCGGTGTCGACGGGCGACGGCGTGGCGCTCGCGCTGCGGGCCGGCGCGGAGGTCAGCGACCTGGAGTTCGTCCAGTTCCACCCGACCGTGCTGTTCCTCGGCGCGGACGCGGAGGGCCAGCAGCCCCTGGTCTCCGAGGCCGTGCGCGGCGAGGGCGCCCACCTGATCGACGCCGACGGCGTGCGCTTCATGGTCGGACAGCACGAACTCGCCGAACTCGCCCCCCGGGACATCGTCGCCAAGGGCATCACGCGCCGCATGCTGGAGCAGGACGCCGAGCACATGTACCTCGACGCCCGGCACTTCGGCGCCGAGATGTGGGAGCACCGCTTCCCGACGATCCTGGCCGCCTGCCGTGCCCACGGCATCGACCCGGTCACCGCCCCCGTCCCCGTGGCCCCGGCCGCGCACTACGCCTCCGGCGGCGTCCGCACCGACTCCCACGGCCGGACGACCGTCCCCGGGCTGTACGCGTGCGGCGAGGTGGCCTGCACCGGCGTGCACGGCGCCAACCGCCTGGCGTCCAACTCCCTGCTCGAAGGCCTCGTCTACGCCGAGCGCATCGCGGACGACATCGCCGCGAACGGACTGCACGCGCGCGTGCCCCAGCCGCTCCCGCACCCGGAGATCCCCGAGCACCCCCTGCAGACCCCCGAAGCCCGCTTCACGATCCAGCGGATCATGACGGCCGGGGCGGGCGTCCTGCGCTCGGCGGGCTCCCTCACCAAGGCCGCCGACCAGCTCCAGCGCCTGCACACCGACGCCCGGGAGGCCCTCGCCGAGAACGGCAAGACGGCCGAGGCCGGCGTCGACACCTGGGAGGCCACCAACCTCCTGTGCGTGGCCCGCGTCCTGGTCGCCGCCGCCCTGCTGCGCGAGGAGACCCGGGGCTGCCACTGGCGCGAGGACCGCCCCGAGCGCGACGACAGCGCCTGGCGCCGGCACATCGTCGTGACCCTGAACCCGGACCGCACGCTGGCCGTGCACACCACGGACACCACAGACTTCCCCCCGACGACCTTCCCGCCCCAGGCCCCCCAGGAGCAGTGACCGACGTGAGCACCCCCGACCTTCCCCTCGCCTCCTCCGGAGGCTGCTCAGACGGCTGCGCCTGCGGCGCGGACGACGAGGTATACCTGGAGTGCGGCCTGGACCCCGCACTCGCCCAGCTCCTGGCCGACGCCGGCCTCGACCCCGTCGAGGTCGAGGACATCGCCAACGTCGCCCTCCAGGAGGACCTGGCCCACGGCGTGGACGTGACGACGGTGGCGACCATCCCCGAGGACGCGGTGGCCACGGCCGACTTCACCGCCCGCGAGGCCGGCACCGTGGCCGGGCTGCGCGTCGCCGAGGCGGTCGTCTCGGTGGTCTGCCAGGAGGAGCTGGAGATCGAGCGCCACGCCGAGGACGGCGACCGCGTCGAGGCGGGACAGAAGCTCCTCTCCGTCACCACCCGCACCCGCGACCTCCTCACCGCCGAGCGCAGCGCGCTGAACATCCTGTGCCGCCTGTCGGGCGTCGCTACGGCCACGCGCGCGTGGGCGGACGTCCTGGACGGCACCAAGGCCAAGGTCCGCGACACCCGCAAGACCACGCCGGGCCTGCGCTCCCTGGAGAAGTACGCGGTCCGCTGCGGCGGCGGCGTCAACCACCGCATGTCCCTCTCGGACGCGGCGCTGGTCAAGGACAACCACGTGGTCGCGGCGGGCGGTGTAGCCCAGGCCTTCCAGGCGGTCCGCGAGCGCTTCCCCGACGTCCCCATCGAGGTCGAGGTCGACACCCTGGACCAGCTCCGCGAGGTCCTGGACGCCGGCGCCGATCTGATCCTGCTGGACAACTTCACGCCGGGCGAGTGCGCGGAGGCGGTCGCGATCGTCCAGGGCCGCGCCGCTCTGGAGGCATCGGGCCGCCTCACCCTCGACAATGCCAAGGCCTACGCGGACACCGGCGTCGACTACCTGGCCGTCGGGGCCCTCACCCACTCCTCGCCGATCCTGGACATCGGCCTCGACCTGCGGCCGGCGGAGTAGGGAGCGGGTACGGGCCATGCTGCTGACGATCGACGTAGGAAACACCCACACCGTGCTCGGACTGTTCGACGGCGACGAGATCGTCGAACACTGGCGCATCTCCACCGACGCCCGCCGCACGGCCGACGAGCTGGCGGTCCTCCTCCAGGGCCTGATGGGCATGCACCCGCTCCTCGGCGACGAACTGGGCGACGGCATCGACGGCATCGCCATCTGCGCCACCGTCCCCTCGGTCCTGCACGAACTCCGCGAGGTGACGCGCCGCTACTACGGCGACGTCCCGGCGGTCCTCGTCGAACCGGGCGTCAAGACGGGCGTCCCGATCCTGACCGACAACCCCAAGGAGGTCGGCGCGGACCGCATCATCAACGCGGTCGCCGCCGTCGAGCTCTACGGCGGTCCCGCGATCGTCGTCGACTTCGGCACGGCGACGACGTTCGACGCGGTCAGCGCGCGCGGCGAGTACGTCGGCGGGGTCATCGCCCCCGGCATCGAGATCTCCGTCGAGGCCCTCGGCGTGCGCGGCGCCCAGCTCCGCAAGATCGAGGTGGCCCGGCCGCGCAGCGTCATCGGCAAGAACACGGTCGAGGCGATGCAGTCGGGCATCATCTACGGCTTCGCCGGCCAGGTCGACGGCGTGGTCAGCCGCATGGCCCGCGAGCTGTCACAGGACGCCGACGACGTCACCGTGATCGCGACGGGCGGGCTGGCGCCGATGGTCCTGGGCGAGTCGTCGGTGATCGACGAGCACGAACCGTGGCTGACGCTGATCGGCCTGCGGCTGGTCTACGAGCGGAACGTGTCGCGCATGTGAGGTGCCGGGGGCGGGCGGGGCTCTGGGCGGGACGAGTGGTCCCCCACGCCACACCCGCCCCCTATGCGAGATTTGTCTGATTAGCGCGTATCGTCGCCGCATGCCCACGCCATACGGATCCCGCGGCGGTCTGGCGTTCGGCGCGGAGGAGCTGCGTGTGCTCCGCCGCGCTCTCGCCCTTGCCCTCCACCCCGCCCCTGCCTCGGCCGACGACGTCCAGGACTGTCTCCGTCTCGCAGAGTCGCTCGACGAGGCGCTGCGGGAAGGAGCCAGGCTGCGCGCCTTCCTCGTGGCCGACCTGGGCCGGTACCGCGCCGCCCTCCCCGGCACCGCCGCCGGCTACCTCGCACTCCTGGACGAGGCGCTGGATGCCGGTTACCGCCCCCTGCCCGACGACCTCGCCGCCCTGCGCGCCCTGCGCGGCAACCCCGCCGCAGCGGCCCTCCTGGACCGCTGCACGGTCGCCCCCCTCACCGCCGCCCCTCTCCCCGCGGCCACCGTCCCCGGCTCCCGCACCCGCCTGCTGGCGCTCCCCGGGGGCCGCTGCGCCTCCGGCGGCGACTCCGCGGGGGACGGCCCGGAGAAACAGCCCGAGAAGAAGCCCGTACGCAAGCCGCCGGCGCCCAAGCCCGCCCCGGCCCCCGCCCCGGGCACCCCGAAGCCCTCCCGTCCGATCCCCACCCCGGGCGAGGTCTTCCCGCGCCGCAAGCCGGCACCGCCGCCCCCGGCCAACCCCCAGCAGCTCGCCGCGGGCTGACGTGGCTACCCTGGATCCATGGACTACGTCTCCGCGCTCCTGCCCCCGGCCGTCATGGCCGTCTTCTTCATCGGCGTGATCCGGGTGATCGTGAAGACACAGGGCGGCGCCAACAAGGCCAAGGAGGACGCGGCCGTGGACGCCGCCCTCGCGCGCATGGAGGGCGCCGGCCGGCCCACCGCGACACCTCCGAAGGCCGACGCCTGACCCCACTCCCTCCGAGGGCGTACGACTCGGCGGACCCGCCCCCCGCGGCGCCCGCACTTCGAGTCGTACGCCCTTTTTGTTCCCGTTCGCCGGTGAAGCGCACGTCCGCCACGCCATAACCGTGATCTCCCACTATTGTTCTGAGCGTGCCTCGCCCATTGGGAGAACTCGAAGACGCGGTCATGTCGCGGGTGTGGAAGTGGAACCGCCCGGTGACCGTTCGAGAAGTCCTGGAAGATCTTCAGAAGGAGCGGTCCATCGCGTACACCACCGTGATGACCGTTTTGGACAATCTCCATCAGAAGGGCTGGGTGCGCCGCGAGGCTGAAGGCCGTGCCTATCGATATGAGGCCGTCTCCACCCGCGCCGCCTACGCGGCCGCCCTGATGAACGACGCCTGGTCGCAGAGCGACAACCCCGCGGCCGCTCTCGTCGCCTTCTTCGGCATGATGAGCGAGGAACAGCGCCGGTCGCTCAGCGATGCCGTACGCATCGTCCAGGGCCCGGAAACCCAAGAACCGACCGAACCGTCGGAATCCGCGGAACGGGCCGAACGAGCGGAACCCCGACAAGGTCTGCCGGAGAACCCCGCCTCCGCTCAGGGCGACGGCGGGCGATAGCGTCCGGTCATGTCCGCGAAGAGCCCCGAAGCCACCGCAAAAGCCATCACCGTCCGACGGGCCCGCACCAGCGATGTCCCGGCCGTGCGCAGCCTCCTTGACGCCTACGTCCGCGGCGGCATCCTGCTCGACAAAGCGACGGTGACGCTTTACGAGGACATCCAGGAGTTCTGGGTCGCGGAACGGGACGACAACGCCGAGGTCGTCGGTTGCGGTGCGCTGCACGTGATGTGGGAAGACCTCGCGGAAGTCCGCACTCTCGCGGTGAAGCCCGGCCTCACGGGGGCGGGCGTCGGACACCATGTGCTGAAGAAGTTGCTGCAGACCGCCCGCTGGCTCGGCGTTCGCCGTGTTTTCTGCCTGACCTTCGAAGTCGACTTCTTCACCAAGCACGGCTTCGTGGAGATCGGCGAGACGCCCGTCGACACGGATGTCTACGCGGAGCTGCTGCGTTCCTATGACGAGGGTGTCGCGGAGTTCCTCGGACTCGAACGAGTGAAACCGAACACCTTGGGCAACAGCCGGATGCTTCTACATCTGTGATCGCCGGCCGCTAGTGGGCCGCGAGAGCGCCCGGCCGGTTCGTCAAGGCATATTCCGCGACGCCCGCCCCTGCCCCGGTGCCCTATGTCCGAAACGCGCACGTTTCCGGACCGAGCCCGGGCTGCCGGTCTCTGCCGGGGGTTTGTGTTTTCCCGGGAAAAGCGGTTTGCTTTCCGAGGTACTGCAGTACTGCATATAACAGGGGACGGCGATACGGCGGACGCCGGCACTCCCCCGGCCCTTGAAGATATCGATGAAAGGAAATCCGGTGGCACAGAAGGTTCAGGTCCTTCTTGTCGACGACCTCGACGGTGGCGAGGCGGACGAGACCGTGACGTTCGCGCTGGACGGCAAGACGTACGAGATCGATCTCACCACTGCCAATGCGGACAAGCTCCGTGGCCTTCTCGAGCCTTACGTGAAGGGCGGTCGGCGTACCGGAGGCCGTGCTTCGGGCGGGCGCGGAAAGGCGCGCGCCGCGTCGGGCGGCAGCCAGGACACCGCGGCGATCCGCGCCTGGGCGAAGGAGAACGGCTACGAGGTCAACGACCGCGGCCGTGTTCCCGCGACCATCCGCGAGGCTTACGAGAAGGCCAACGGCTGATCAGCGGCACTGCCGACCCTGCGCACGCAAGGCCGGTGGCTGGGCGCCCGCGCGCCGCAGCCGGACCCGGTGACATTGGGTGGCCACCGTGTTCACCAGCCGCACGAGACCGGGGGCGTTCCCACCCGCCCCCAGCGCCGACAGTGTCGGCAGCGAGGCCTCGACCTCGCATCCCGGCTCGGGGGGCCGCAGCCACACGGCGGCCCCCTGGGAACCGGCCCGGCCCGGGCGGCCGGACGGCGGTGACGCGCCCCTGAGCGGTGCGTCCCCCTCCTCGCGAGGCGCCGGGCACGATGGCGCCGCCATGAGACCGCCCGCCCCGATCGCCCCGAGATCCAGCGGCAGGGACCCCCAGTCCAGCCACTCCAGCAGCCCGGGAAGCTCCTCCGCGCTGCCCGCGGCCACCAGGAACAGCATCCGGTCGCCGTGCAGGGCAACGGGAGAGCCCGGCACCAGGCGCCGCAGCGCCGCGTGCCCCGCCTCCGCCGGGACGTCCAGGACGTCGTAGCGCACCCCCACCACCAGCCGCAGCGGATCGCCGGGCACCGTCGGCCACCCCAGTTCGTTCTCGTACCACCGCCGGACCTGACCGCTCGCGCCGGCCGCGTCGAGCGGCCGGCGGGGGAGCGGAAGGAACCGGGATGCGGACGCGATCACGGGGTGAGGGGCGCCGAACATGCCAAGTGCAACAGTCGGAAGGCCGTGCAAGTTACGCTGGGTCGCGCCGCAAGTGCGCAGAGTGGCGAATTGGGGGCGTGCGGGGGGCGCGGGGAGGCGCAAGGTTGTTCGCCCGTAGCGGAGGGAACGGGGGCGCTCGGCATGGACTTCCGGTCCCCACGGGTAAGACATCCCTAGTGGGAGGGGGCGACACGCAGGAAAGGACGTCTCACGTTCGCCATCGGCGTACTGGCGAGTGGGGTATCTGCCTGGCCTGCGGGAACATCGTCTCGCACCATCGGGTTGGAGCAGATGTCGGCGTTCGGGGTCAGGAGGCCAAGGACGGTGTCGGCAGTTGGAATGAGCGGTCCCCGCTTGCGGGACTAAGCTGCGGAAGGACAGGGAGGGGAAGTTCCCCCCACTGCCTGACCGCTCTGAGGAGCGATTAACGATGTTCGAGAGGTTCACCGACCGCGCGCGGCGGGTTGTCGTCCTGGCTCAGGAAGAAGCCCGGATGCTCAACCACAACTACATCGGCACTGAGCACATCCTCCTGGGCCTGATCCACGAGGGTGAAGGTGTCGCCGCCAAGGCCCTTGAGAGCCTCGGGATTTCGCTCGAGGCGGTCCGCCAGCAGGTGGAGGAGATCATCGGCCAGGGCCAGCAGGCCCCGTCCGGCCACATCCCCTTCACCCCCCGTGCCAAGAAGGTCCTGGAGCTGTCGCTCCGCGAGGCCCTTCAGCTGGGCCACAACTACATCGGCACGGAGCACATCCTGCTCGGCCTGATCCGCGAGGGCGAGGGCGTCGCCGCCCAGGTCCTCGTCAAGCTGGGCGCAGATCTCAACCGGGTGCGGCAGCAGGTCATCCAGCTGCTCTCCGGTTACCAGGGCAAGGAGACCGCCGCCGCCGGCGGTCCTGCCGAGGGCACCCCCTCCACGTCCCTGGTCCTCGACCAGTTCGGCCGGAACCTCACCCAGGCCGCTCGTGAGTCCAAGCTCGACCCGGTCATCGGGCGCGAGAAGGAGATCGAGCGGGTCATGCAGGTGCTGTCCCGCCGTACCAAGAACAACCCGGTCCTGATCGGTGAGCCCGGCGTCGGCAAGACCGCCGTCGTCGAGGGCCTCGCCCAGGCCATCGTCAAGGGCGAGGTGCCCGAGACCCTCAAGGACAAGCACCTCTACACCCTGGACCTCGGCGCCCTGGTCGCCGGCTCCCGCTACCGCGGTGACTTCGAGGAGCGCCTGAAGAAGGTCCTCAAGGAGATCCGCACCCGCGGCGACATCATCCTGTTCATCGATGAGCTGCACACGCTGGTCGGAGCGGGTGCCGCCGAGGGCGCCATCGACGCGGCTTCCATCCTGAAGCCGATGCTGGCCCGCGGTGAGCTGCAGACCATCGGTGCCACCACGCTGGACGAGTACCGCAAGCACCTGGAGAAGGACGCGGCCCTGGAGCGCCGTTTCCAGCCCATCCAGGTCGCGGAGCCGTCCCTGCCGCACACGATCGAGATCCTCAAGGGTCTCCGTGACCGGTACGAGGCCCACCACCGCGTCTCCATCACCGACGAGGCGCTGGTCCAGGCCGCCACCCTGGCCGACCGGTACATCTCGGACCGCTTCCTGCCGGACAAGGCGATCGACCTGATCGACGAGGCCGGTTCCCGGATGCGCATCCGCCGGATGACCGCGCCGCCGGACCTGCGCGAGTTCGACGAGAAGATCGCCGGCGTCCGCCGCGACAAGGAGTCCGCGATCGACTCGCAGGACTTCGAGAAGGCCGCCTCCCTCCGCGACAAGGAGAAGCAGCTCCTGGCCGCCAAGGCCAAGCGGGAGAAGGAGTGGAAGGCCGGCGACATGGACGTCGTCGCCGAGGTCGACGGCGAGCTGATCGCCGAGGTCCTCGCGACCGCCACCGGCATCCCGGTCTTCAAGCTGACCGAGGAGGAGTCCTCGCGTCTGCTGCGCATGGAGGACGAGCTCCACAAGCGGGTCATCGGCCAGAACGACGCCGTCAAGGCGCTGTCGAAGGCGATCCGCCGTACGCGTGCCGGTCTGAAGGACCCGAAGCGCCCCG
This sequence comes from Streptomyces collinus, assembly GCF_031348265.1. Lineage (NCBI taxonomy): Bacteria > Bacillati > Actinomycetota > Actinomycetes > Kitasatosporales > Streptomycetaceae > Streptomyces > Streptomyces collinus. The sequence continues at coordinate 4,998,461 of NZ_CP133771.1, forward strand.
GTGGCTCGTTCATCTTCGCCGGCCCGTCCGGTGTCGGTAAGACCGAGCTGTCCAAGGCGCTCGCCGAGTTCCTCTTCGGCGACGAGGACGCGCTGATCTCCCTCGACATGTCGGAGTTCAGCGAGAAGCACACGGTCTCGCGTCTCTTCGGTTCGCCCCCCGGCTACGTGGGCTACGAAGAGGGCGGCCAGCTCACGGAGAAGGTCCGCCGCAAGCCGTTCTCGGTCGTCCTGTTCGACGAGGTCGAGAAGGCCCACCCGGACATCTTCAACTCGCTGCTGCAGATCCTGGAGGACGGTCGCCTGACCGACTCCCAGGGCCGGGTCGTGGACTTCAAGAACACGGTCATCATCATGACGACCAACCTCGGCACCCGGGACATCTCCAAGGGCTTCAACCTGGGCTTCGCCGCCCAGGGCGACACCAAGTCCAACTACGAGCGCATGAAGAACAAGGTCTCGGACGAGCTCAAGCAGCACTTCCGGCCCGAGTTCCTCAACCGCGTCGACGACGTGGTCGTCTTCCCGCAGCTCAGCCAGGCCGACATCCTCAAGATCGTCGACCTGATGATCGACAAGGTCGACGAGCGCCTGAAGGACCGGGACATGGGCATCGAGCTCTCCCAGTCCGCCAAGGAGCTGCTGTCCACGAAGGGCTACGACCCCGTGCTGGGCGCGCGTCCGCTGCGTCGCACCATCCAGCGCGAGATCGAGGACTCGCTGTCGGAGAAGATCCTCTTCGGCGAGCTGCGTCCCGGTCACATCGTGGTCGTCGACACGGAGGGCGAGGGCGAAACCAAGACCTTCACCTTCCGCGGCGAGGAGAAGGCGGCCCTCCCGGACGTCCCGCCGATCGAGCAGGCGGCCGGCGGCACGGGTCCGAACCTGAGCAAGGACGCGTAAGCGTCACGGCCGAGTGAAAGGGGCCGGTGCCTTCCGGGGCACCGGCCCCTTGTCTCTGCCCGGCGTCAGATGCGGAAGACCTCGGCGGCGGGGAAGAGCTCGGCGTAGGGGTCGAGGGACTCCGCACTGTCGACCGGGGTGGCGACGCCCACGGTGCGCAGTCCGGGCAGGCGCGAGGCGAGGACCCGCAGCGCCTGCGGGGGCGGGGGAGTCGCGAGGAACTGGAGGTCCCGGACACCGGGCAGTTCCGGCATGGCGTCGTGCGCGTACGCCTCGGGCTGCCCGTAGAGCGACAGCGTCGTGAGCGCGGGGAGACCGGCCACCTCGGACCAGTCCTCGGCACCGAGGTACTGCTCGCCGGACACGCCGAACGCGAGGGACTGGAGCGTGGGCCACCGGGTCAGGCCGCGCAGCCCCGTCGAGCGGATGGACCCCATCCCCAGGAAGAGACTCAGCAGGGGCGCCTCCACGGGGAGGACGTCGGTGAGGACGTCCCCCGGAAGACTCTGGGCGATGGAGAGCCGCGTCAGCAGCGCCAGCGACCCCAGCCCGGTGAGGTCGGCCCCGCGGTCGAAGACCGACAGGTCGGTGAGCGGCAGGTCCGCCAGGCTCGACAGGCCCACGGCGTCCGGGCAGCGCTGGAGCCGCAGGGAGCTCAGGGACCGGAACGCCCGGAGCTCCCCCAGATGCCCGAGGCCCGGGTTGTTCCGCAGGTGCAGCAGGCGGACCGCGGCGGGGTCGGGGACGCAGTCGATGAGCGCGGCCGCGGTGAGCGGGCCGTCGAACCGCAGCCTGTGCCAGGGGCGCATCAAGCTGAGCGCCGCCCTCTGCTCGGCCGACTCGCAGACCAGGGAGAGGCCGTCCCGCTCCAGGTGGTCGAGCACCTCGATCGCATACTCGCGCGTGTCGAAGCGGCTCCAGGTGCCGGCCAGCTGGCGCCGTACGTCGAGATCCGGATGGTCGCGGAAGCGGCGCAGCACCGCCAGGGCGCCCTCGTCCTCCTCCGCCCCGAGGAGTGAGGCGGTGACGGCGACGCCGTGGGCCTCCTCGGCGGTCAGTCCCTCCGGCCCGGGCAGCAGCTCCAGGACCAGCAGGCCCGCCTCCGCGAGGGCCTTCGCCTCCTCCGTCGTACGCGGCGGCACCAGAGCCCCGGCCCGTTCCTCCACCTCGGCCCGCACCCCGGGATCCAGGGCCGCGGCGTGTTCGAGGCAGGCCAGGGCGAGGAGGGTCAGCCGCGGGGTGCCCTCGGCCAGCAGCCGGCGCAGCAGAGCGGCCCGTTCCCGGGGGCGGGCGTGCGCGACCGCCATGCGGATCACGTCCTCCCAGAGGCTGTCGCCCGCGTGCCCGGCGAGGACGTCCAGGTGGCCCTCCTCGACGGCGTACCGGGCGCCCAGGTAGTCCTGGAAGGTGCGGTGGACGAAGTCGACGACGCCCTCGCCGGGCCGGCGGAGCAGGCCGCTGCGGAGCAGGAGCGTGCGCAGCACCGCCTCGGCGTCACCCTGTCCCGACCCCGGCGCGACGACCGGCAGACAGCGGGCCACGATGCCCTCGGCCGTCTCCAGGTCCATCTCCGTGTTGCCGCTCAGCACCAGCGCGTAGGCGAGGCGCTGGAGCACCTCCAGCTGGGCCTCCTCGCCCAGCTCGACGCCGTCCACCGCGCCCATGCCCCGTTCCCGGTCCCGGCGCGCGAGCAGCATCGCGAGGGCGGCGTCGTACAGCTCCTTGCGGCCGGTGGGCAGATAGCCCCGCCGCTCCCGGTGCAGGGCGCAGATCAGACCGCACATCAGGGGGTTGGTGGCGAGGCGCGCCAGGTCCCGTTTGGTGCGCAGGGAGTCCAGGAGCTGTGTCTCGTACTCGGGCGCCTGCGCGGCCGCGTGCCAGCGGTGCACGAACGTCGCCACGTCGGCGCGGCGCATCGGGGTGAGGGTCAGTTCCCTGAAGCCCTCGGTGGCCAGCCAGTCCGGGCGTACGGCGGTGGGGCGTGAGGTGAGCAGCCAGTGGTTGCCGGGGAAGGCGTGGATCAGGGCGAGCAGCCAGTCGCGGGTGCGGTGCCGGTCGGCGGCGGGGATCTCGTCGAGGCCGTCGACCAGGACCAGCCCGCGCCCTTCGGCCAGGACGCGTTCCGCCCAGCCCTCCGGCGGGGTGAGGGGGCAGGCCACCGCCGTGAGGAAGGCCGCGGGGGCGGGGAGCGTGCCCGAGCGGACCAGGGTGCGCAGGGGGAGGACGAACGGGACGCGGGTCGCGTCCCGGGCGGCGGTCACCGCCAGCCACTGCACGAGCGTGGTCTTCCCGGAGCCGGCGTCGCCGCGCAGCATGACCCGGTCGTGGCTGCTGAGGGCCTCCTCCGCGGGCAGCCGGGCGGCGGCGGTGGCGGCGCCCGTGTGCTCGCCCGGCGGCGCGTCGGACACGCCGGTCTGCTCGCCGCTGGTCGCCTCAAGACTGAGGTAGGCGACTTCCAGGGGCCAGCGGTCCGGGGAGTCCCGCAGGTCGATGCCGTAGATGGTGATGTGGTTGTGGCGCTCGGCGGCATACGGCCGGTAGCGGCGTTCGAAGGCGGCGTCGCGGGCGTACGGGCGGGGTGCGCGGGTGAGCAGCTCGTCGACCTTGGCGATCAGTTCCGCCTGGCCGCGGGTCTGCTCGACGAGGGAGCGGGCGACGAAGGTGGAGCGGCGGGTGAAGAACTCCAGGATGTTCAGGCACGCCCACTCGGTCGCGTAGTCCAGGAAGTGGCAGGCGTCCGCGGACAGACCGTCGGGGGCGGGGCCCGCGCGGTGCAGTCTCATGGCCAGCTCGCGGTGACCGAGGCGGACCGCCTGGACGTCGTCCATGTCGAGGTCGCCGAGGGCGAGGAGCCTGCGGGCCAGGGTGTCGGTGACCGCGATCCGCTCGTCGGCCGGGAAGGGCGGCTCGCCGGGGGATTCCACCGCCTGTGCCACGAGCTGCGCGGCGAGCTTGTGGACGTCCCGCTCGTCCAGGGTGCGTTTCTCGCCCCGGAAGGACACGAGAGCGGACAGGCGTACGGGCTTGTCGACCAGGCCCGCTCCCGGTCCGTCGGGGCGGAAGAGCTTCTTCAGCAGCGGGGTCACCAGTGCGGACGCCAGCTTGCCGCCGAGTACCGTCGGATCCAACCGCCTCACCCCCGTGATCACGTGAACGGGGGTGAGACTACTAGCAGTTGACCAGGCGGGTCAGGACAGCTGCCCGTCGTAGTCCGGCAGTTTGTACGTCTTCTCGGCGTGGCCGCCCGAGAGGTCGGTGCTGCTGTTGCCGATGTTCGCGATGATCGTGTAGCCCTTGCGTTCGATGTCGACGCGCTGGGCCGTCTTGTACTCGGCGACGTTCTTGAAGAGGTCGATGAAGTTGCGGACGTAGAGCCCCGAGACCTGGTAGCCCGTCTGCTTCAGGTTGTACTGGGTGAACGAGGCGATGATGTCCGGCCGGGCGGTCACGAAGAAGAGGGCGACGCCGCGTTCCTGCGCGTATCTGGCGGCCGCCAGGACCGGCTTGTTGGCCGGTTGCGGGTAGCTGAAGCCGAAGTCCGTCTCCAGCGCGGTGTTGTCGATGTCGAGGACGATCGCCTGCTTCTCGCCCGGCTTCGCGGCCGCGATCCGCTGTTTCAGATAGGGCAGCGCCTGGTCCATCACGGCCTGGCAGTCCTTCTGCCAGGTGCCGTAGTCGACGTCCGCGGCTGCGGCCGTGGGGGCGGCCGCGGGGGCCCGGGTGGCGGTGGTGGCGTCGGCCGGTGCGGCCATCGCCAGGAGGGCTGCGGCCGATACGGCGGTCACTGATGCGCGGCGCAACCAGGGGCGTCGGGTCTGCATGTCGTGGGGGTCCTCTCACGTCCGTGACGCTGCCAACATGTCGTGTGCATGTTCGTGCGCGAGGGTGGCGCGAAGGGAACCGTAGGGTTACCGGGCGGTAGGCGCCTAGAGGCGTGCGCCACATTTCAGGAATGGCCGAAGAGTGCCCCCGGTGACATGCCGCACAGGCGATATGTCCGTTACTAGCTGGAATAGTGGATAACGGAACGGGAGAAAAGGGATTCTTGCCCCGCTGTGGGTGCGGAAGTGCGGGCCAGTGCCCTGATTCGTCCCGAATGACTGCTGTGTCAAGAGACTTAGAACACTGAACCAAATTACTAACTAGCGTCGTAGATCACGCTTTTGGGTGTTTGTCGGGCCTCGGGTTACCAAGGGATGGCCACACGGCGAGCGACTGTGCGCCGGGTGGTTTTCTCCGTCCCCTTCCATACGAGGTTTCGATGTCCCAGCGCGTCACGTCCCGTTCTTCCCGTACGTCCCAGCTCCGCACCCGTGCGACCGTGCTGGCCGCCGGCCTTGGTGTCTCGGTCGCACTGGGAGCCGGGGTCGCGTCCGCCGCCGACACCACGGCCGCGTCCGGTGCCGCCAGTGCCGTCCAGGCGCAGGCCGCCGCCCAGGCCAAGGCCGCCAAGGCCGAGGCCGTGAAGGCCGAGAAGGCCGCCAAGGCCGCCGCCGCGAAGAAGGCCGCCGAGAAGAAGGCCGCTGTCGCGAAGGCGGCCGCCAAGAAGGCCGCGCCGTCCTGGGTCGACCCGGTGAAGAAGTACAAGCTCTCCGCGTCCTTCGCCCAGAACGGCGGCATGTGGCAGTCCACCCACAGCGGTCAGGACTTCGCCGTGCCGAGCGGCACCCAGGTCGTCGCCACCCACGGCGGCACCGTGGTCAAGGCCGGCGGCAACGGCGCCGGTGACGGTCCCGCGTACGGCAACGCCGTCGTGATCAAGCACGGCAACGGCACGTACTCCCAGTACGCCCACCTGTCGAAGGTCACGGTGCACGTCGGCCAGATCGTCAAGACCGGCCAGGAGATCGCCAAGTCCGGCAACACCGGCAACTCCAGCGGCCCGCACCTGCACTTCGAGATCCGCACGACCCCGAACTACGGCTCGGCGGTCGACCCGGTGAAGTTCCTGCGCGCCAAGGGCGTGACGGTCTGACCCGCCTGTGAGGCGCAGGCCCTAGGAGCCCCCGGCTCCCCGGTGGGCCTGGGCCACCAGGTCCGTGGCGACCTCGAGGACGGCTTTGTTCTTCTCCTCGGGGTCGTCTCCCATGTCCTGGAGCAGGAACATGCCGGCGTGCAGCGTGAAGATCGCGCTGGCGTAGCGGACCTGGTCGACCAGGGCGGCGTCCGGGTCGACGATGATGTCGCGCAGGCTGTGGATGCGCGCCTTGAAGGACTCGCCGATCCGCAGGTCCCGGACCGTCGCCTGGTTCTCGTGCATGAAGCGGAACAACGGCGCCGCCTCGGCGAGCGCTGCGGCGTAGCGGCGGACGATCTCCTGCTTGGTGGCCAGGGTGTGCGGCTGCTGCCGGCCCCACTCGATCAGGTCCTCGATCGGCTGGGTGAGGTCCTCGAAGATGCTGACGAGGATCTCTTCCTTCGTCTTGAAGTGGTAGTAGAGCGCCGCTTTGGTGACCTCCAGGCACTCGGCGATCTCGCGCAGGGAGGTCTTCTCGTAGCCCTGCTCCGCGAAGAGTTCGAGGGCCACGTCCTGGATGCGCCGGCGGGTGTCCCCGCGGCGCCGCTGCCTGGTGCCGTCCATGGTGCCGCCCATCCTCCTACGTCCCCCGCTTTCCATAAAACTTACTTGACGACCGGCTAGTTCCAGGTCTAGCTTCCGAGTGTAGTCACTAGCCGGTCGACAAGTAAGTAGCGGTAGCTGGGGGAGTGGGAGCGATGACGGACACGACGGAGACACCGGCGGCCGACGCCGGGGAGAAACAGCCCAGAAGCGTGCGGGTGGTGCTGCTCGCGCTGATGATCGCCATGATGCTCGCGATGCTCGACAACATGATCATCGGTACGGCGATGCCGACGATCGTCGGTGAGCTGGGCGGGCTCGAACACCTCTCCTGGGTCGTCACCGCCTACACGCTCGCGACCGCTGCCTCCACTCCGCTGTGGGGCAAGCTCGGCGACATGTACGGCCGCAAGGGCACGTTCCTGTCGTCCATCGTCCTCTTCCTCATCGGCTCCGCGCTCAGCGGCATGGCCCAGAACATGGGCGAACTGATCGGCTTCCGCGCCGTGCAGGGCCTCGGCGCCGGCGGTCTGATGGTCGGCGTCATGGCGATCATCGGCGACCTGATACCGCCCCGGGAGCGCGGCAAGTACCAGGGCATGATGGCCGGCGTCATGGCGCTGGCGATGATCGGCGGTCCGCTGGTCGGCGGCACCATCACCGACAACTGGGGCTGGCGCTGGGCCTTCTACATCAACCTGCCGCTCGGCGCGGTCGCGCTGGTCGCCGTCAGTGCGGTGCTGCACCTGCCGAAGAAGCGCTCCAAGGCGCGGATCGACTACCTGGGGGCCGCGCTGCTGACCGTCGGCATCACCGCGATCGTGCTCGTGACGACCTGGGGCGGCACCGAGTACGCCTGGGGCTCCGCGCGGATCATGGAGCTGATCGGCATCGGGGTCGCCGCCCTGGTCGGGTTTGTGTTCTGGCAGACCAGGGCCGCCGAGCCGGTGGTGCCGCTGCACATCTTCCGCAGCCGCAACTTCACGCTGATGTCGGTCATCGGCTTCATCACCGGCTTCGTGATGTTCGGCGCCACGCTCTTCCTGCCGCTCTACCAGCAGTCCGTGCAGGGCGCCTCCGCGACCAACTCCGGGCTGCTGCTCCTGCCGATGCTCGGCGCGATGCTGGTGACCTCGATGGTCGCCGGGCGGGTGACCACGAACACCGGCAAGTACAAGGTCTTCCCGGTCGTCGGCAGCGCGCTGATGATCGTCGGGCTGTATCTGCTCTCCACCATGGACACCGGGACCTCCCGTCTGACGTCCGGTGTCTTCATGGCCGTGGTCGGACTCGGCATGGGCTGCCTGATGCAGATCACCATGCTGGTCGCGCAGAACAGCGTGGAGATGAAGGACATGGGCGTCGCGTCCTCGTCGACCACCCTGTTCCGCACGCTCGGCTCCTCCTTCGGCGTCGCGATCATGGGCGCTCTGTTCAACAACCGCGTCCAGGACGTCATGAGCGAGCGGGCCGGGGCGCTGGGCTCCAAGGTGACCGAGCAGTCGGCCCAGCTCGACGCGAAGAGCCTGGAGAAGCTGCCGGTGCTGGCCAGGGAGGCGTACCAGCACGCGGTCTCCGCCGGCACCCACTCGGCGTTCCTGCTGGGCGCCGTGGTCGCGGTGGTCGCCCTCGTGGCGGCCGTGTTCGTGAAGGAAGTGCCGCTGCGGGGAGCGGGGCCGAAGGAGGACGGCAAGCCGGACGCCCCGGCTGCCCAGCCGCCCGTCGTGGAGACCGTCTGACCGCACCGCAGGAGGCCCCCGGGAGTGTCCGCCCGGGGGCCTTCGGCATGCCCCGGCCTCCGGGGGGGGGGCACACACCCGTCACGCCTGGGCCGGGGTGCGAGCCGGGGGCCGTTGTCAGACCCCCGTGCCACCATCGGTCGCATGGACAAGACGCGCCAGATCCGGCTCGCCAAGGACGCCATGGACCGGGACTGGGCCGACCCCGGGCTCGACCTGGACACCGTGGCCGCGCACGCCGGGTACTCGCGCTACCACTTCATCCGCGCCTTCAAGGAGGCGTACGGCGAGACCCCCGGCCAGTACCTCACGCACCGCCGCATAGAACGCGCCGAGGACCTGCTGCGCACGGCGAACCTGTCGGTGACGGAGATCTGCCACCTGGTCGGCTTCAGCAGCGTCGGCACCTTCTCGGCCCGCTTCAAGACCTGGACCGGCCTGACCCCCAGCGAGTACCGGACGAAACACGTGGGCCGGGGCGCCGCCCTCATACCCGGCTGCTACGCCATGCTCTGGGCCGGCGGTTTCCGCTCCGCGCCCGGCGCCGGCAAGCAGAACCCTTCCGGAGAGGCGCAGCAGCGCAATTCCGGAGAAGCGGGCTGACACCCCCGCTGCCTACCGTGGCAGGGCGGGCACGACCGGCCGCAGTCACAGCCGCAGCGGCAGAGCCACAGCCACAGAGTCAGCGCAGGAGCACGCCATGATCAAGGGTCTCGCCATCTCGACCGTCTGGGTCCTCGACCAGGACCGGGCGAAGGAGTTCTACACGCAGAAGCTGGGTCTTGAGGTCCGTACGGACATGACCATGGGCGAGGGCGGCATGCGCTGGCTCACGGTCGGCTCACCGAACCAGCCCGAGGTCGAGCTGACGCTCATGGTGCCCGGCGGGCCCGCCATGGACCCCGAGTCCGCCGAGATGCTCAGGAAGCTGGTGACCAAGGGGGCGCTCGGCGCGGGCGTGCTGACCACCGACGACATCCACGGCGACTACAAGAAGCTCAAGGACCGGGGCGTGGAGTTCCTCCAGGAGCCGCAGGAGCGTCCGTACGGCACGGAGGCGCTGTTCCGCGACGACTCGGGCAACTGGTTCTCCTTCACCCAGCCCCGCGAGGGCGGCCTCGACATGGACCAGGACTGGACCTGCTGACCCGCCGCGGCACCCTCACGACCCCGGCAGCATCGGGTAGCTCCCCGTGTTCGTCGGCGCGTGTTCCGGCAGCCACAGCACGGCGACCGCCCCCTCGGCCGGAAGATGCTCCGGCGTCCCCGGGGTGCGGACGTTGCGGAAGGTCAGCCGGGCTCCCAGTACCCGGGCCTGCCCGGCCGCGATGGTCAGGCCGAGTCCGTGGCCGTGCCCGGCGCGGTCCTTGCTGCCGGTGCGGAAGCGGCTCGGCCCCTCGGCGAGCAGGTCCTCGGGGAAGCCCGGGCCGTGGTCGCGCACGCGGATGACCCGGCCCTCGACGCTGACCTCGACGGGCGGCTTGCCGTGCCGGGCCGCGTTGGCCAGGAGATTGAACAGCACGCGCTCCAGGCGGCGCGGGTCGGTGGTGACCTCCGACTCGTGCACGATGCGCACCTCGATGGCCGGGTCCTTGGCCGCCACCCGCCGGGCGACGAACTCGCCGAGCATGATGTCCTGCAGCTCCGCCCGCTCGGAGGCCCCGTCGAGGCGGGCCACCTCCAGCACGTCCTCGACCAGCGTGCGCATGGCCTTGGCCCGGTCCAGCACCAGCTCGGTCGGGCGTCCGGGGGGCAGCAGTTCCGCGGCGGTGAGCAGCCCGGTCACCGGGGTGCGCAGCTCGTGCGCGATGTCGGCGGTCACCCGCCGCTCGGCCTCGATGCGCTGCCGCAGCGCGTCCGCCATGGCGTCCACCGCGCTCGCCAGGTCGTCCGTCTCGTCCCGCACGACCCCGCCCATGGCGTCCCGCACCCGCACGTCCGTCTCGCCGCCCGCGAGCTGGCCCGCCGCGATGGCCGCCTTGCGCAGCCGCCGAGAGAGGTGCCCGCCGATCAGCACCCCGAGCGCGCTGCCGCCGAGGACGACCGCGATGGACCCGATGAGCAGGGCCTGGTCGAGGTCCTGAAGGATGTCGGAGCTGCGGTCGGTGAAGCCCGAGTGCAGGGACATCACCTGCCCGTTCTTCAGGGGCACGGCGGCCCATATGTCGGGCACGTCACCCGGCCGGTCGGCCACGTACGTCGCCCGCTGGCCCGCCTCGACCCGCTCCCGCAGCGCATGCGGCAGATCCGGGTCGTTGATCTTGGTGTTGGGGAAGTTCATCCGCCCGGACAGCTCGAAGTTGCGCTGGGCGATCATGATCCGCTCGTCGGCGAGGTCACGCGCGTTGTCCAGCATCGAGACCCGGGCGGCGTTGTGCACGACGAGGCTCAGCGCGACCGCCACCAGCGCACCCACCAGTGCGATGGCCGCGCTCAGCTTCCATCTGAGGCCCGTACGGATGCCCGCACGCTCCAAGCCCGCGGCGACCAGGCGCCGGAAGTGCCCCCTCATATCCCTGCCCCTGCTCAGGCCTTCAACTTGTAGCCGAATCCACGGACCGTCTCGATCCGGTCCTGGCCGATCTTCTGCCGCAGCCGCTGCACATGCACGTCGACGACGCGGGTGTCCCCGCCCCAGCCGTAGTCCCACACCCGCTCCAGCAGCTTGTCGCGGGAGAGCACCGTGCCCGGCGCCGAGGAGAACTCCAGCAGCAACCGCATCTCGGTGGGCGTCAGCGCCACCGGCTGTCCGGCGCGGCGGACCTCCATGCCCTCGGTGTCGACCTCCAGGTCCCCGAAGGCCAGCACGCCGCCGCTCGCCGGGGCGGCCGGCTCGTCGCCTCGGCCGCCGCCCGCGTGCCCGAAGCGGCGCAGCACCGCGCGGATCCGGGCGACCAGGACCGCACCGTCGAACGGCTTGGTCACATAGTCGTCGGCGCCCGCCTCCAGGCCCAGCACGACGTCGATGGAGTCGGCCCGCGCCGACAGCATGATCACCGGCACGGTCGACTCGTCGCGGATGCGGCGGCACAGGCTGACACCGTCGAGGCCGGGGACCATGACGTCCAGCAGCGCGATGTCGGGGCGGTCCGCCCGGAACGCCTCCAGGCCAGAGAGCCCGTCGGGCATCGCGGTGACCACGAAGCCGTCCCGTTCCAGGGCGAGCTGGGTGGCCTCGCGGATGACGTCGTCGTCCTCGACGAACAGGACATGGGTCTGGTCTGCCATCCCGGTGCTCTCTGTCCTCTGTGGTTCGTGGGGTGCGTTCCACTGCTGGGGCGCGCGTTCGGTTGTTGAGGATGCGTTCTACTGCTGGGACGCACGGTCCCTGCGATGCGTTCACCGAGGGATCGGGCCGAGTGGCCCGATCGGTTCACGCGGATCTTCCGCCCGAGTCGGCCCGCGGCGCTTCCGCCCGAGTCGGCCGGCGTCTCTCCCGCCCGCGTCAGCCCGCGGGCACCGGCGTCGCGCTGTCGCCGACGACCTTCCCGTAGTCGTTGTGGGTGCGGTACTTCTCGGTGAAGTGGCCGGAGGTCCACCTGTACGTGATCACGTTCTCCCCGGAGGGACTCGACACCGGGTCGCCCTTCTCGTACACCTGCTTGGTCACCACCAGGTCCCCGCGGTCGATCTCCGCGTAGACCGGCGGCTCCTCCGCCTTGAACACATTCTCGTACGAGCCGTCCTGCTCGCGGTACACGTAACTGCCGACACCCACCGCGTCACCGCAGGTCAGCACATTGACGACGACATCGTCCGCGGAGCCTTCGGTCAGATTGCCGTAGGAGACGTCCACCGGGTACTCGTCGGCGACGCACGGCTTCAGCTCGCGCTTCACCTCGGGCGCGACCTTCGGGTCGTCCTTGATGAGCTTGACCGCGTTCACGTTGTCGGGGGACTTCGACGGCGCGGCGGACGGGGTGGCGGCGGCGCCGGCCACCGAGTCGGCGTGCGCCGGGCCCTCGTCACGGGCGCCGGTCCCGCCGGCACCGCACCCGGACACCAAAAGGGCGAGGGCGGTGGGCACGGCCAGGGCCGCGCTCACCGCCTGGATACTGCCCCGGGTCCGTGCAGAACCCTCGCCGGTCAGGCCGCGCACCGCTCCCGCTCCTCACGCTCCAGCGCGCGTGCGTCCAGATCGCGGGACTCCAGCTCCTCGCGGAGCCGGGCGAGCGCCCGGTGCAGCGTGCTCTTGACCGTTCCGGCCGACATGCCGAGGGCGGCGGCCGTCTCCTCCGTGGACATCTGCTCCCAGTGTCGCAGCACCACGACACTGCGCTGCTTGGGGGCGAGGACCTTCAGGATGTCCATCAGCAGGGCGCGGTCCGCGTGCTGCTCGGTGGCGTCGTCGACCGAGGCGTCCGGGAGCTGCTCGGTCGGGACCTCCTCCAGCTTCCGCGCCCGCCACCACTCCGTGCGGGTGTTGATCATCACCCGGCGCAGATAGGCGTCGGCCAGCCGCTTGTCCTCGATGGTCTCCCAGCGGCCGTACGTCCGTACCAGCGCCGTCTGCAGCAGATCCTGCGCGTCCGTCGGGTCCGGGACCAGGCGGCGGGCACTGCGCAGCAGCGCGTCCTGCCGGGTGCGGACGTACTCCTCGAACTCGAGCACCTCGCCCTGCGCCATGGTGAACCGCCTCCCGTTTCCCCGTTCGGGCCGGCTCCCCGCCGCCCGTGCACTGCCTGTGGTCTTCCGTCGTCCCGTGTCTTCCGGGAACGCATCTGAAGGTACGGAGGCGTTGTCACGGCGCTGTCCGAAGCAGCCTGCGGCCAGCACTCGGCTGTCCGTCGGTTGTGTAACGGAAATCCGAACGGGGTAAAGAACTGGGGGTGTTGAGGCGGTTAAGGGGTGATTTGTCCACCCCGGATGCTGTGACGAACGGCGGCCCGCGGCTGTGATGTGCCTGTACGTCAGGTCAGCGGCAGCCGGTACAGACCGCCTGCCATGGGCTCCACCAGACCGTCGGAGACGAGACCGTCGAGGGCGCGGGCCCGCTGCACCGGCTCGTGCCACACCCGGTCCAGAGCGGCCTGCGGAACGGGCCCGTGCGCCTCCCGCAGCACGGCGAGCAGCCGCCCGCGCACCTGCCGGTCGGTGCCCGCGTAGGTCTGGCCCTTGCGCGGCGGACCGTCGTGCTCCGGCTTGCCCGAAAGCCGCCAGGCGCACCGCGCGGCGATCGGGCAGCGGTGACACGACTCGTTCTTCGCCGTGCACACCAGCGCGCCCAGCTCCATGGAGGCGGCGGCCCAGCGGGCGGCGGTCGGCTCGTCCTCGGGCAGCAGCGCGCGGGCCAGCCTGCGCTCGGCGGCGGTGGTGGCGTTCGGCGGGTACTGCACGCCGGTGACCGCACGGGCGAAGACCCGGCGCACGTTGGTGTCCAGCACCGGGTGCCGCTGCCCGTAGGCGAAGGAGGCGACGGCGGCGGCCGTGTACTCACCGATGCCCGGCAGCGCCAGCAGCTGGGCGTGGTCGGCCGGTACGTCACCGCCGTGCCGTTCCGTTATGGCGACGGCGGCGCCGTGCAGCCGCAGCGCGCGGCGCGGGTAGCCGAGCCGGCCCCAGGCGCGGACGGCCTCGCCGGGCGCCTCCTTGGCCAGGTCGGCGGGGCGCGGCCAGCGCTCCAGCCACTGCTCGTAGACGGGCAGGACGCGGCTCACCGGCGTCTGCTGCAGCATGAACTCACTGACCATCACCCCCCACGCCCCGGCCTCGGGACGCCGCCACGGCAGGTCACGGGCGTGTTCGCCGAACCAGTCGATGACGGGGGAGTGCAGGTCCGCTCCGAGGGGCGGGCCGGAGGGGGAGTCGGCGGGGGCGGGGATGGGCTGCGGGGGCTTCGTGGGAGCAGTCATGGCATATCGATGGTGCCACGCAAAGCCGTCCGATCGGGCACACCGCCACCCCTGAAAGAGGTGGGTACCTGGCGATCGACAGCAGTGCGGGCAGGTCTGGCACTTGTAGCGTCGGGCGCATGGAACCTCCCGGCCCGGCCTCGCTCGCCCGTGGCGTCCTCCTCTGGGCCGCCTTCGCCGTCCCGGCGCTCACGGCGGACCGGATCGGGCTGAACGAGCCGCGGTCTGGCTGGCAGCAGGCGGCCGGTGTGGCCGTGCTGGCCGTGGCCGTCGCCGTGTCCCGGCGGCTGCCGCCGGTCGCCTTCGTGCTGGTGGCCGCCCTGAGCATGACCGCCACCCCGGCCCTGTTCACCGTCTCCTACGGTCCCGCCCTCGGCGTGTGCGCGCTGCTGCTCGGGCTGCGGGCGGGCCAGGCGCGCCCCGCAGTGCTGTGCTTCGCCGCTGTCGGCTGCGCGGGGACCGCACGGATCGTGCTCACCGGCGTGGACCCGGCCCCCGAGTGGCTCGTCATGACGGGCACGCTGCTCTTCGGCTGTGTCTTCCCCTGGCTCGGCGGGCGCTACTGGCGGCAGAGCCGCGAGCTGGCCGAGGCGGGATGGCTGCGCGCCGCCAGGCTGGAGGACGAGGCCGGCCTCGCCGAGGAGCGCGCACGGCTGCGCGAACGGGCCCGGATCGCCCAGGACATGCACGACTCCCTCGGCCACGAGCTGAGCCTCATCGCCCTGCGTGCCGGCGCCCTCCAGGTCGCTCCCGGCCTCGGCGACGAACACCGGGCGGCGGCGGCCGACCTGCGCGCGGCCGCCGCCGACGCCACCGACCGGCTGCAGCGCATCATCGGCGTCCTGCGCGAGGACGACGACGAGCCGGTGCCGCTGTCCCCGGCCGGCGAGACCCTGGAGCAATTGGTCGCCCGCGCCGCCGAGTCTGGCCTCCCGGTGCGCTGGGAGCCGGGCGGACGGGACCCGGCCGCGGGCCCGCACTCCTCCGGTCCCGGCGAGGTCGCCGAGCGGTTGCTGCACCGCGTGGTCCGGGAGGCGCTGACCAACGCGGCACGGCACGCACCGGGCGCCCCCGTGGTCGTGGCGGTCACCGGATGCGCGGCGGGCACCTCCGTCACCGTCACCAATGGCCGCCCGACACAGGACGGTTCCCGGCCCTCGGGAGGCGGCACGGGCCTGCTCGGGCTGCGGGCGGCGGTGGCGTCCGTCGGCGGCGAGTTCGAGGCCGGTGCGCATGGGGAGGGCTTCCGGGTCCGGGCGTACGTCCCTGGGCAGCCGGTCGCGGCCAGGACCCCGCGCCCGGCCCGGGCGCCGTTCACGCACGCCCGCCGCCGGGTCGCCGCCGGCCTCGGCACCGCGGCCGGCGTGGGCGTGGTGCTCGTCGGCGCCGCCTTCGGCTGGTACGCGTATGCCGAGACCCACTCGGTGCTCGAACCCGCCGCGTACGCGAAGCTCCGCGTGGGCGCTCCGGTCGCCGAGGTCGAGCGGGTGCTGCCCGAGCGCGACGTCAACGACCCGCCCGAGGAGCGGGCCCCGGCCCCGCCCGACGGAGCCGACTGCCGCTACTACCGCGCGAGCGGGGAACTCTTCGTCTCCGTCGCGCACTTCAGACTTTGCTTCGACGCCGGACGGCTGGTCGCCAAGGACGTGGTCCCCGGCGTCGGCCTGTCCGGCGAAGGCCGGGAAGAGTACGAGGAGTTCGCACGATGAGTACCGGAGACACGAGCGGGGCGCCGATCCGCGTGCTGCTGGCCGACGACGAGGCGATGGTCCGGGCCGGCGTGCGCGCCATCCTGGGCAGCGGCGGCGAGACGGAGGTCGTCGCCGAGGCGGGCGACGGACGCGAGGCGGTGGAACTGGCCCGCGCCCACCGCCCGGACGTGGCCCTGCTCGACATCCGCATGCCGCGCCTGGACGGTCTCGCGGCGGCGGAGGAGATCGTACGGACCGTGCCCGGCACGGCCGTCGCGATGCTCACCACCTTCTCCGAGGGCGCCTATGTGACCCGCGCCCTGGGCGGCGGCGTCACCGGGTTCCTGCTGAAGTCCGGGGATCCGTACGAACTCATCGCGGGGGTACGGGCGGTGGCCGCCGGCGCCGCGTTCCTCTCGCCCAAGGTGGCCCGGTACGTCATCGACGAGGGCCTCGGCGGCGGCCGCCTCACCCGTGAGGCGCGGGCACGCGCGCGGGTAACCGCTCTGAGTCCCCGCGAGCGCGAGGTGCTCGGCCTGGTCGGCGCGGGCCTGTCCAACCCGGAGATCGCCGCCCGCCTGCATCTCGTCGAGGGCACGGTGAAGGCGTACGTGAGCGCGGTCCTGGAGCGGCTGGGTGTCCGCAACCGGGTGCAGGCGGCGATCGTCGCGTACGAGGCGGGTCTGGTGGAGCAGTGACCGCAGGGTGCGACAGCGCCAGTGAGCCGGGGACGAGCCGCTGAGCACGCCGGTGCGCCGGGCGTCCCGGCTCACCGGCGCGCGTGCGTCTCGTACGACGGGCCGGGCGCCGGGCCCGGCCCCGGAACCCACCGCACGGCTGGTGCCGACGAGGTGCGCATCGCCCCGGCCAGTCGCGTCATCGAATCCCTGCCCAGCCGTACGACGACGAGGGCGACGAGCGTGCCGAGCACCAACCCCGCTATGACGTCGTGCGGATAGTGCACACCGACGAAGACCCGGGAGAAGGCCATCAGCAGGGCGAGCGGGGCCGTCAGCCACAGCAGCGCGCGCCGCACTACGGCCAGGGAGACCGCCGCGGCGCCCGCGATGGTGGCGTGGTTGGACGGGAAGGACCAGTCGCCGTGCGGCGGGCACGCGGCCAGTGACGCGGCCGCCCCGGCCACCGCACGGCACGGACGCTCTTCCGCGACAGCGGACTTGAGCACCTCACTGCACACGTACGCCATGGCCGTGGCCAGAGGTGCAAGGGCCGCGATCGCGAACGCACGGGGGCTGCCCCGGCGGGCACGCCACCAGGCTGTCGCGCACAGCCCGGCGAACACCAGCAGTCCGGCCTCCGTCCATATCCCAGCGCCGTGCTGTACCCAGTTCGGGGTGTCGTGGGCGAAGTCGGTGATGTCGCGGTAGAGCGCGGTGTCCTCGAAGTCCATGGTCACAGACGGTAGGCGGCGGGCCCATATCGTCACACCCAGCGATCGTCGGGTTCCGTACCTGACGAAAGACAGGGATGGAAACCGGGATTGCGAAATGATGATCCGGAAAAGTTGTTCGCCCGACGGCGGGTGGGACCGGCGAACGCGCCGATCTCTCGTAAGGTTTGCGCCGTGGGATCTCTGCGCAATCCGGTCGGGCCGCTTCCCTCCTCCATCTACTGGCGTCGGAGGGTCGTACTGGTGTCTGTGGTCGCCGTGTTGGCGCTGCTGACCACCTGGATCGTGACGATGGGCGGGGGCGGCAAGGACCGCGACAACGGCGCCGACGGCAAGAATCCCGCGCCCTCCATCACGCCCGGCCCGTCGAGTTCGGGCCCGGCCATCAGCCAAGCGCCCGGCGGACGCGACGAGTCGGGCGGCGGCGGTTCCGGCGGCTCGTCGTCGGGGTCCGGTGACGGCTCCGGCGACGGATCGGGTGACGGCTCGGGAGACGGCTCCGGCTCGGGCTCCGGCGACGGTTCCGGCTCGGGCGGTTCCGAGGGCTCGGGCGGCTCCGGCGGCTCGGGGAGCGGTGCCACCGCGGGTGGCGTCGGCGCGGGCGACACACTGCCGGCCGGCTCCACCCTGCCCAACTGCACCGCGAGCGCGGTCAAGTTCAGCCTGCGCAGCCGGCACAACACCTACGACCCCGAGCAGACGCCCACCTTCCTGCTGACCGCCCGGAACGTCTCCGGCAGCGACTGCAAGATCGATCTCGGGCCGAAGAACGCGGTGTTCACCATCGCCCCGGCGAGCAGCGACGACGACTACTGGTCCTCCGAGGACTGCCCCAAGGCCGCCGCGCACCAGCTGTACCGGGTCGCCGCCGGCAGCGGCATCACCTACACCGTGAAGTGGGACCGCAAGCCGAGCGCCCCCGAGTGCGCCACGCCGCCGGCGGGCTCGGCCGGGGCGGGCACCTACCTGGTGGAAGCCAAGGCCCCGGGCTTCGCGAAGGTGCAGACGTCGTTCGTGCTCTCGGCGGACTAGCGCACGGGGGCAGAGGCCGCCGACCGGTACACGGCGGCAGAGCCCGCCGTCTGGCGCACGGGCGGCAGAGGCCGCCGACTGTGCCACATGGGCGGCAGAGCCCGCCCCCGGCACACGGGCGGCAGAGACCGCCGACTGGCGCACTGGCGTCAGGGAGAGGCGGCGGGAGAGACAGCGGCGGACAAAGTCCAAGGGCGGTACCCCTTGCCGGGTACCGCCCTCAGCCGTCTCGGCAAGGTGCCCTGCGCGCCGCTAGACGTACGGCAAGGTGCCCTGCGGCCCTAGGCATACGGCAAGGTGCCCTGCGCGCCGCTAGACGTACCGCTCCAGGATCGACGACTCCGCCAGCCGCGACAGCCCCTCGCGGACGCTGCGCGCCCGGGCCTCGCCCACGCCGTCCACCGTCTGGAGGTCGTCGACGCTCGCGGCGAGCAGCTTCTGCAGCCCGCCGAAGTGCTCGACGAGGCGGTCGATGATCGCGCCGGGGAGCCGGGGCACCTTGGCGAGGAGACGGTACCCGCGCGGAGAGACCGCCGAGTCCAGCGTCTCGGGCGCGCCGGTGTAGCCCAACGCCCGGGCCACCGTGGACAGTTCGAGCAGCTCGGCATGGGTGAGGGCGTCGAGCTCGGCGAGGGCCTGGTCGACCGTGCGGGAGCGCTTGGCCGTGGGCTCGGGGACGTAGTCCCGCACGACCAGCTCGCGCTCGGGTTCCACGCCCGCGATCAGCTCGTCGAGCTGGAGGGCCAGCAGTCGGCCGTCCGTGCCCAGCTCCACCACGTACTCGGCGATCTCCGTGGCGATGCGGCGGACCATCTCCAGGCGCTGGGCGACCGCCGAGACGTCCCGGACGGTCACCAGGTCCTCGATCTCCAGCGCCGACAGCGTGCCCGCGACCTCGTCGAGGCGGAGCTTGTAGCGCTCCAGGGTCGCGAGGGCCTGGTTGGCACGGGACAGGATCGCCGCCGAGTCCTCCAGGACGCGGCGCTGGCCGTCGACGTACAGGGCGATCAGCCGCATCGACTGGGAGACGGAGACCACCGGGAAGCCGACCTGCTTGCTGACACGGTCGGCGGTGCGGTGCCGGGTGCCCGTCTCCTCCGTCGGGATCGTCGGGTCCGGGACCAGCTGCACGCCCGCGCGAAGGATCTTCGACAGGTCCGAGGACAGCACGATGCCGCCGTCCAGCTTGCACAGCTCGCGCAGACGGGTCGCGGTGAACTCGACGTCCAGCACGAAACCGCCGCTGCACAGCGCCTCGACCGTCTTGTCGGAGCCGAGCACGATGAGACCGCCGGTGTTGCCGCGGAGTACGCGCTCCAAGCCGTCACGCAGGGCGGTGCCCGGTGCCACGGCGCTCAGGGAGGCGCGCATCAGGCCATCGGTACCGGCACTCCCACCGGACTTTCCGGGAGCTGATGCCCGGTCGTTGGCTGCCACTGCACTCCTCCGGTCGCAGGTTCTGGGCGCCCCCGTGTCGCGCGCTTGGTTCGCACGGACGGGCGAGACCAGGGCAAAGTCTACCGGCGACCCTCCTCGTCCCGTGGGGCCTCTCTGCGACGGGAGCGGGGAAGGACCCGCAGGGCGTCCCCTATGTCCGCGACTTCCAGGACCTTCATGCCCGCCGGGACCTTGCCCGGATCGCCCGGGACCAGCGCGTGCGTGAAGCCCAGACGGTGGGCTTCGGCCAGTCTGCGCTGCACTCCCGTGACCCGTCTCACCTCGCCCGCGAGGCCCACTTCGCCGATCGCGACGAGGTTCTTGGGGAGAGGTGTGTCACTCGCGGCACTCGCCAGGGCGAGGGCGACGGCCAGGTCGGCGGCGGGCTCCGAAAGCTTCACACCGCCGACCGTCGCGGAGTAGATGTCCCTTTTGCCCAAGGCGCTGATCCGCCCGCGCTGTTCCAGCACCGCGAGCATCATCGAGACGCGGGAGGTCTCCAGGCCCGAGGTGGTGCGGCGCGGGGAGGGGATCTGCGAGTCGACCGTGAGCGCCTGGACCTCGGCGACCAGCGGGCGGCGGCCTTCGAGGGTGACGGTCAGGCAGGTGCCCGGGACCGGTTCGGCCCGGCGGGTCAGGAAGAGCCCGCTCGGGTCGGCGAGGCCCGTGATGCCCTCGTCGTGCAGCTCGAAGCAGCCGACCTCGTCGGTGGTGCCGTAGCGGTTCTTGACGCCTCGGACGAGACGCAGGCGGGCGTGCCGGTCGCCCTCGAAGCTCAGGACGACGTCCACCAGGTGCTCCAGCAGGCGCGGGCCCGCGATCGCGCCGTCCTTGGTGACGTGGCCCACCAGCAGCGTGGACATGCCGCGTTCCTTGGAGGCCCGGATGAGGGCTCCGGCGACCTCCCGCACCTGGGCCATGCCGCCGGGCGCGCCGTCGATCTCCGGGGACGCGACCGTCTGCACCGAGTCCATGATCAGCAGCGACGGCTTCACCGCGTCCAAGTGGCCGAGCACCGCGGCCAGATCCGTCTCGGCCGCGAGGTACAGATGGTCGTCGATGGCGCCGATGCGGTCGGCGCGCAGCCGCACCTGGCTCGCCGACTCCTCACCCGTGACGTACAGAGTGCGGTGCTCGTCGCTCGCGGACTTGGCCGCCACGTCGAGCAGGAGCGTCGACTTGCCGACGCCCGGCTCGCCCGCGACCAGCACCACCGCGCCGGGGACCAGGCCTCCGCCGAGCACGCGGTCCAGCTCGGGCACGCCGGTGGGGCGGGCGGTGGCCTGGCGGCCGTCCACCTGGCCGATGGGCAGGGCGGAGGTGGTGACCCGGCCCGGGGCCGTCGTCCGCACCGCGGGCGCGCCGTACTCCTCGACCGTCCCCCAGGCCTGGCACTCGGGGCAGCGGCCGAGCCACTTCGCCGTCTGCCAGCCGCATTCCGTGCAGCGGTAGGACGGGCGGTCCTTGGTGGTCTTCGTACGGGCAGCCATGGACGAAACCGTAGCCGCCGGCACTGACATCGCGGGGACCGGCCGACGGCGGCCATCTGCGCGCCAGGGGCCCGCCACCCCGCGCCGGCGGCGGAACCACCGGTTCATGTCCCCGATTGAGGGATCGTTTCACCCGTACGGATTAAATGTGCTCAAGCCGCCTGAAGGTGCCACTTCCGGCCCCCTACGGTCGCCGAATGATGAGCAGTACTCCGGAGATCTCGACCCGCTCGGCCCGCACGGCCGGCGCACACCGGGCGCACCGGGAAGCGCGCGACCGCGGGGCGGCGCGCACGCTGGCGCAGCGGCCGCCCGCGCGCTACGAGCCCTACCTGGACGGCCTGTTCACCTACTGCCTGTCCGTGCTGTGCGACCACGAGGCCGCGACCGCCGCCCTGGGCGACGTCCTCGCCCTCGCCGAACGCCGCGGCCGGCACGTCCCCGAGGCACCCGCGGACCGCAGGGCCTGGATGTACGCGCTGGCCCGCTGGGCGTGCCTGCGCAAGCTGGCCGAGGCCAAGCAGAAACGTCAGAGCAGCCATGCCGCGGGCCGCGCCGACCGGCAGCGCGCCGACCGTCCGGCCGCTCCGGCCCTCTCCGAAGAGGTCCAGGAGCGGCGCCGCCGCGAACTGGCCCTGCTTGCCTGGCCGGAGGCCGCCGGCACCACCCCGGAGCAGCGGGAGGCGCTCGAACTGGCCGTGCGCCACCACCTCGCGGCCCGCGAGGTCGCCGCCGTCCTCGGCATGGCCCCGGCCGCCGCCCGTGATCTGCTCGCCTCCGCCGCCTGCGAGGTGGAACGCACGCGTGCGGCCCTCGCCGTGGTGGAGACCGGAGCGTGTCCCAGCGTCGCGCACCTCGCCGGCGACGACCGGCTGGTGCTCGGCACGGCCCTGCGTGCCGAACTCGTCCGGCACGTCGACGACTGCCCGCGCTGCCGCCGCACCGCCGAGCGTGCCATCCCCGGCCGCTGGCCCGGCACCAGCGTCACACCCGCCGAACTGCCCGTCCTGCCGGCGCCCCGGGCGGCCCTGTACGTGGCCATGACCCACCATCCGCGCGCGCGGATGGCCGCACCCCGCTTCGACCGGCGCGGCTTCCCGATGGACCCCAAGGACCACGCCGCCCGCCGGGACCGCCTGCGCGCGCGTGCCGTCACCACGACCGTCGTCGCCACCGTCGTGGCCGCGCCCGTGCTGGCCCTGTGGGCCGCCTACCGCGGCACCCCGGTCGGCGAGGGCCAGGACGGCCGCTCGGCCTCCGCGCGCGAGGCGGACGACCCGTTCGGCCTGGACGGCGAGATGGCGGGCGGCGGCTACGAGAACACCGGCAACGCGAGCACCCGGCCCGGCCCCCGCTTCGGCAAGGACGGCAAGGCCGACGTCTCCGTCGAGGTCATCGGCGTCGCCGGCGCCGGCCGCGAGACCGCCCTGGAGGTCACGGCCGACAACAGCGGTGACACCACCCTGGTCACGTTGACCGCCACCGGC
Organism: Streptomyces collinus; assembly: GCF_031348265.1. Taxonomy (NCBI): domain Bacteria; kingdom Bacillati; phylum Actinomycetota; class Actinomycetes; order Kitasatosporales; family Streptomycetaceae; genus Streptomyces; species Streptomyces collinus. Next base: position 5,021,062 of record NZ_CP133771.1, read on the forward strand.
CCGGTCCCGGTCCGCTGGTCCGCGTCCACGGGAGCCCACTGGCTGTACCTCAGCCAGTCCTCGGGGACGCTCCGGCCCGGCGAGTCGTTGACGATCAAGGTGTACGTCGACTACCTGCGGGAGCCCGCCGGCCCCTGGCGCGCGCAGGTGACGGTCGCACCGGTGGGCGCCGTCGTGCACATCGAGGGCTACGGCGCCGCGCCCAGCCCCTCCGGCCCGGGCCCGGGCCAGGGCCCGCACCCCGGCGGGCCGGGCGACCCGACTCCGACCCAGCCCGACCCGACGCCCACGACCTCAGCCCCGGACCCGGACCCGACGCCGACCACCCCGCCCCCGTCGACCGACCCGGACCCCACGCCCACGCCGACGGACCCGGCCCCGACCGACCCCACGGGCTCGACGCCACCGCCCTCGGACAGCGGCGACCCGAGCCCGGCCACGTCGTAGCGGCCTCAGGCCACCGGAGGTGCGGGGTCCGCGGGATGCGGTGCCAGCAGCGGCAGCTGCGAGGCCAGCCGCTCCTCGCACAGCTCGGCCAGCCGGTCGTAGCCGGCCTTGCCCATCAGCTCGATCAGCTCGGGCCGGTAGGAGACGTACACGGGATCACCGGCGCCGTGCGCCGAGGTCGCCGACGTGCACCACCAGTGCAGGTCGTGGCCGCCCGGACCCCAGCCGCGGCGGTCGTACTCACCGATCGACACCTGCAGGACGCGCGTGTCGTCGGGCCGGTCGATCCACTCGTACGTCCGCCGCACCGGCAGCTGCCAGCACACGTCCGGCTTGGTCTCCAGCGGCTCGCGGCCCTCCTTCACGGCGAGGATGTGCAGCGAGCAGCCCATGCCGCCCTTGAAGCCGGGCCGGTTCTGGAAGATGCACGAGCCCTGGAAGGGCCGCGTCTGCCGCTCGCCGTCCTCGTCCTCGGAGACCCAGCCGCCCCGCGTGCCCTCGGCATGGTGCTGCCAGATGTCGGGCGTGAGCCTGGCCACATGCTCGGCGACGCGCTTCTCGTCGTCCTCGTCGGAGAAGTGGGCACCCAACGTGCAGCACCCGTCATCCGCGCGGCCCGCCTGGATGCCCTGGCAGCCGCTGCCGAAGATGCAGTTCCAGCGAGAGGTCAGCCATGTCAGATCGCAGCGGAACACCTGCTCGTCGTCCGCCGGATCGGGAAACTCCACCCACGCGCGAGCGAAGTCGAGGCCCTTCTCGTCGGAGTCCACGACAGCCGGTGATTTGTCGCGCTTCGCCTTTTTCGTCTTTGGCACGCCTCCAGGGTACGGGCCCCGGTACGGGCCTCATACCCCCACCGAGGACGGCGGACGGCCCGGTGGGCAGTAGCGTTCCGTACATGAGACTCGGTGTCCTCGACGTGGGATCGAACACGGTGCATCTGCTCGTGGTGGACGCGCACCCCGGCGCGTGCCCGCTCCCCGCCCACTCGCACAAGGCGGAACTGCGCCTCGCCCAGCTCCTCGACGACGACGGCGCGATCGGCCCCCACGGCGTCGACCGGCTGGTCTCGGTCGTCAAGGAGGCGCTCCAGGCCGCAGAGGACAAGGGCGTCGAGGAGGTCCTCCCGTTCGCGACCTCCGCCGTACGGGAGGCCCGTAACGCCGACGAGGTCCTCGAACGCGTCCGCGCCGAGACCGGCGTCGAGCTCCAGGTGCTCACCGGCTCCGAGGAGGCCCGGCTGACCTTCCTCGCCGCCCGCCGCTGGTTCGGCTGGTCGGCCGGGAAGCTGCTGGTCCTGGACATCGGCGGCGGCTCCCTGGAGATCGCCTACGGCATGGACGAGGAGCCCGACGCTGCCGCCTCCCTGCCGCTGGGTGCCGGCCGCCTCACCGCCGGCTGGCTGCCCGGCGACCCGCCCGGCCCGGACGAGGTCCGCGCCCTGCGCCGCCACGTGCGGACCGAGATCGCCCGCACGGTCGGAGAGTTCAGCCGCCTCGGCACCCCCGACCACGTCGTCGCCACGTCGAAGACCTTCAAGCAGCTGGCCCGCATCGCCGGCGCTGCCCGCTCCGCCGAGGGCCTGTACGTCCAGCGCGAGCTCAAGCGGGAGTCCCTGGAGGAATGGGTCCCGAGGCTGGCCGGCATGACGGAGGCGGAGCGGGCCGAGCTGCCCGGAGTCTCCGAGGGCAGAGCGGGCCAGCTGCTGGCGGGCGCCCTGGTGGCCGAGGCCGCGCTGGACCTGTTCGGCGTGGAGCGCGTCGAGATATGCCCCTGGGCGCTGCGGGAGGGCGTGATCCTGCGTCGCCTGGATCACATGGAGTCCGTGTAGGGGCCCGCTCGTCTATGGCAAACACCACAACGGCCAAGAGGCCCCCCACGCCACCCCGACCACACCCCGTAATCTGTCCTGCATGGCAGAGCCAGCCGTGAAGATCCCGGACGCGAAGGTCGCCCTGTCGACGGCCTCGGTCTACCCGGAGTCGACGGCCACGGCCTTCGAGATCGCCGCGCGCCTCGGCTACGACGGAGTCGAGGTCATGGTCTGGACCGACCCGGTCAGCCAGGACATCGAGGCCCTGCGCAGACTCAGCGACTACCACCGGATCCCGATCCTCGCCGTCCACGCCCCCTGCCTGCTCATCACGCAGCGCGTGTGGTCCACCGACCCGTGGACCAAGCTCCAGCGGGCCCGTGCGGCGGCCGAGAAGCTCGACGCGAGCACCGTCGTCGTCCACCCTCCGTTCCGCTGGCAGCGCCAGTACGCCCGGGACTTCGTCACCGGCATCTGGCGCATGGCGAACGAGACGGACGTACGGTTCGCCGTCGAAAACATGTACCCCTGGCGCTACCGCGACCGCGAGATGCTCGCGTACGCCCCCGACTGGGACGTCACGAAGGACGACTACCGGCACTTCACGATCGATCTCAGCCACACCGCGACGGCCCGCTCCGACGCGCTGGACATGGTCGACCGCATGGGGGACCGGCTCGGGCACGTCCACCTCGCCGACGGCAGGGGTTCCGCCAAGGACGAGCACCTGGTGCCCGGCCGCGGCACACAGCCCTGCGCCGAGGTGCTGGAGCGCCTCGCCCTGACCGGCTTCGACGGGCACGTGGTCATCGAGGTCAACACCCGTCGCGCCATGTCGAGCGCGGAGCGCGAGGCCGATCTGGCGGAGGCCCTGGCCTTCACCCGCCTGCATCTGGCCTCGGCGGTGAAGGTGCCGCGGCGATGAACGACCGGCCCCCGGCCGGCACCGGCTCCGGCACCGCCCGCCGCCGCGGCCGCCCTCCGCGTGCGGAGGCCGCGGACACCCGCGACCGCATCCTGACCGCCGCCCGCGACGAGTTCTCCGAGCGCGGCTACGAGAAGACCTCCGTGCGCGGCATCGCCAAGTCCGCCGGCGTGGACTCGGCCCTCGTGCACCACTACTTCGGCACCAAGGAGCAGGTCTTCGAGGCGGCGATCACCCAGTCCTTCGGGCCCGCTCTACAGGCCCCGAAGGCCATCGAGGAGGGCCCGCTCGACGGGGTGGGGGAGCGCCTGGCGCGCTTCTTCTTCGGGGTCTGGGAGAACCCGGCGACCCGTGCCCCTCTGCTGGCCATCGTCCGGTCCGCCGTCACCAACGAGACCGCGGCCGCCGTCTTCCGGCGGATCATCGCCGCCCAGGTGCTGCGCCGCATCGCCGTGCAGCTGGAGCTGCCGGACGCCGAGCTGCGTGCGGAGCTCGCCGCCGCCCAGCTCGTCGGCACCGCGATCCTGCGGTACGTCATCAAGATCGAGCCCCTGGCCTCGGCGGACCCGGAGCAGGTCATCGCGCGGCTCGCACCCGTCGTACAGGGACATCTGACCGATCCGTAAGGCGTGCGGGTGACCGATCCGCACGGCGTGCAGGTGCCGTCGTCCGAGACAGTCATCCCGCATTTCGGACACACCGTCCCGCCCACTGGATGACCGGCGTACGCTCGACAGCAGTCAGAAATCCCCAATCCTCTGACGCCGTCTCTGAAGGAGCGAGCGACGATGCCCGAGCTGAGGTCCCGCACAGTCACCCACGGCCGCAACATGGCGGGCGCCCGCGCCCTTATGCGCGCCTCCGGTGTACCGGGTGCGGACATCGGCCGCAAGCCGATCATCGCGGTCGCCAACAGCTTCACCGAGTTCGTGCCCGGCCACACGCACCTGGCGCCGGTCGGCCGGATCGTCAGCGAGGCGGTCGTCGCCGCCGGCGGCATCCCGCGCGAGTTCAACACGATCGCCGTCGACGACGGCATCGCCATGGGCCACGGCGGCATGCTCTACTCCCTGCCCTCCCGCGACCTCATCGCGGACAGCGTGGAGTACATGGTCGAGGCGCATTGCGCCGACGCCCTGATCTGCATCTCCAACTGCGACAAGATCACCCCGGGCATGCTGAACGCCGCCCTGCGGCTGAACATCCCGACGGTCTTCGTCTCCGGCGGCCCGATGGAGTCCGGCCGCGCCACCCTGGTCGACGGCACGGTCCGCACGCTCGACCTGGTCGACGCGATCTCCGACGCCGTGAACGACAAGATCTCGGACGAGGACATCCTCCGTATCGAGGAGAACGCCTGTCCGACCTGCGGTTCCTGTTCCGGCATGTTCACCGCCAACTCGATGAACTGCCTGACCGAGGCCATCGGCCTGTCCCTCCCGGGCAACGGCTCGGTCCTCGCCACGCACACGGCCCGCAAACAGCTGTACGTGAACGCGGCCAACACGGTCATGGACATCACCCGCCGCTACTACGACCAGGACGACGAGACGGTCCTGCCCCGCAGCGTGGCGTCCTTCGCGGCCTTCGAGAACGCCATGGCCCTCGACATCGCCATGGGCGGCTCCACCAACACGATCCTGCACCTGCTGGCCGCCGCCCAGGAGGCGGGCGTCCCCTTCGGCCTGGACGAGATCAACGCCGTCTCGCGCCGGGTGCCGTGCCTGGCCAAGGTCGCCCCGAACGTCGCCAAGGACCGCACGTACTACATGGAGGACGTGCACCGCGCCGGCGGCATCCCCGCCCTGCTCGGCGAGCTGCACCGGGCCGGTCTGCTCAACGAGGACGTGCACTCCGTGCACAGCCCGTCCCTCGCCGACTGGCTGAAGACCTGGGACGTGCGGGGCGGCTCCCCGTCCGCCGAGGCCGTCGAGCTGTGGCACGCGGCCCCCGGCTGCGTCCGCTCCGCCGAGGCCTTCTCCCAGTCCGAGCGCTGGGAGGCCCTGGACGAGGACGCCGAGTGCGGCTGCATCCGCTCCGCCGAGCACGCCTACTCCAAGGACGGCGGCCTCGCGGTCCTCAAGGGCAACCTGGCCGTGGACGGCTGCGTCGTGAAGACGGCCGGTGTCGACGAGTCCATCTGGACCTTCGAGGGCCCGGCGGTCGTCTGCGAGTCGCAGGAGGAGGCCGTCCAGAAGATCCTCACCCAGCAGGTCAAGGACGGCGACGTCGTCGTCATCCGCTATGAGGGCCCCAAGGGCGGCCCCGGCATGCAGGAGATGCTCTACCCGACCTCGTACCTCAAGGGCCGCGGCCTCGGGAAGACCTGCGCGCTGGTCACGGACGGCCGCTTCTCCGGCGGCACCTCCGGCCTGTCCATCGGCCACGCCTCGCCCGAGGCGGCCGCGGGCGGCACCATCGCCCTGGTCGAAGACGGCGACCGCGTCCGCATCGACATCCCGAACCGCTCCATCGAGCTGCTGGTGGACGACGCCGAGCTGGCCCGCCGCGAGCGGGCGCTGAACGGCGTGTACGCCCCGAAGAACCGCGACCGCAAGGTCTCGGCGGCGCTGCGGGCCTACGCGGCGATGGCGACCAGCGCGGACAAGGGCGCGGTGCGGGACGTTTCGAAGCTGGGCTGATCCCTGTTCGCGCCGAGGGCCGTCTCCCGCTGCCGGGGGCGGCCCTCGCCGCGTTGGCTCACCAAGCGGCCGGATCGCGGCCGTTGACGGCGAACACCGTCCCGTCCGGCGCACTGCCGTAGACCCGGTCGCCCACCACCACCGGCTCGGGGAGGGAAGCCGGGACCCGGTCGGACCGCTCACCCAGCCGCACCGGCGTCTGCCCCACGAGCTTGCCCCGCCGGGCGTCGACGGCGAGCAGCCGGCCGTCGGGCGCGCTCACGTACACATGGCGGTCGTCGGCCGCCGGTGTGGATGCCCGCACGACCCCCGTCTCCAGACTCCAGAGCTGCTCGCGCGCCTTCAGATCGACGGCCGTCAACGCCCCGCCTGCCGCCATGAGATGCACGACGTCCCCGCGCACACTGCCCTGGACCTGCGCCAGGGGGACGCGCAGCGGCACCCGCACGGTCGTGCGGCTGCGGGGGTCGTAGCGCACGACGGCCCCGGCCTCCCCGCGCACGGCGTCGACGGCGACCGCCACGAGCGACCCGTCCGCCGTGCCGACGGCCTCCAGGTTCCCGTCGAGCCGCGCCTGCCAACGAACCTCACCGGTCCGCGGATCCACCGCCGTGACCCGCGTCCGGTTTCCGTCGCCGGACACGCCCACCGCGTACGCCAGCCGATCACCGGGGAACGAGGCGAAGTACGGCACGTCCTGCCCGGGCACCCGACGGCTCCACCGCACCCGGCCCGAGGCGGCCTCCACGCCGCTGACCGTGCCGTCGGGCGCGGTGAGCAGCACCATGCCCCCCACGGCCCGCAGACCGCCGTACGCCGGCAGCTCCTGCCGGGATGCCTCGCCCGAGGCCAGCTCGACGGCCGTCACCTCCCGCCCCTGACCGAGTCCGCCGAGCACTCTGCCTCCCGCCACGACCGGGGCCCCGGCCGGCGGCCCGCTCGCGGCAGCCCCCTTCAGCGCCTGCCGCCACAGCAGCCGCCCGTTCAGGGCGTCGCGCGCGAACACCAGCCCGTCCTGCGCACACACCAGAGCGGGCGCGGCGTAGGAGCACTGCGGCATGCTCCGGCCGTCGAGCGGCTCCGCCTCCCACCCCGAGAACGCGGCGGTCGTGGTCCGCGGCGAGGCGACCCCCCGCGTCGAATCCGCGCCGGGCAGACCCACCATCGCCAGCACCGCGGCGACGGCCAGCCCGAGCGCCCCGGCCACCACGGCCCCCCGCTTGCGCAGCCGGCCGGAGCGCTCGCGCGCGGGCACCTCCGCGGCCGGCGCTTCGGGCCCGGTCTCCTCCGATTCCTCCTCGGTCCGCTGCCGCGGTATGAAGACCTGCGTGTCGTACGAGGCCGCGACCGACCGCAGCTCCCGCATCAACTCGTCCGGCGTCGGCCGGTCCTCGGGCTCCTTGGCGAGACACCGCACCACGAGGGGCGCGAGGCTCTCCGGCACTCCGGTCAGATCCGGCTCGTCGTGGACGACCTGGTAGGCGACGACGTACGGGCTGTCCGAGTCGAACGGCCCCCGGCCCGTGGCCGCGTGCACCATCACCGACCCGAGCGCGAAGACGTCGGCGGCGGGCCCCACCTCCCGGGGGCGCCGGAACTGCTCCGGCGCCATGAACGGCGGGGTACCGATCAACTTGCCCGTCTCGGTGCGCAGTTCGCTGTCCTTCGGCCGGGATATCCCGAAGTCGATGACCTTGGGCCCGTCCTCGGCCAGGAGCACGTTGCTGGGTTTGAGGTCCCGGTGCACCACGCCGACCCGGTGGATGTCGCGCAGCGCCTCGGCCAGTCCGGCCATCAGACGGCGCAGTTCGGCGGGGCTCATGGCCCCGTTCCGCTTCACATGGCCGGACAGGGTCGGTCCGGGGATGAACAGGGTGGCCATCCAGGGCCGTTCGGCCTCCGAGTCGGCATCGACGACGGACGCGGTGAAGGCTCCGCTGACCTTCCGCGCGGCCGCCACCTCCTGCCGGAACCGCCCCCTGAACTCGGGGTCCCTGGCGAACTGGGCGTGCACGACCTTCACCGCGAGCTTCATCCCCGAGGTGCTCCGCGCGAGATGCACGACGCCCATGCCCCCGGACCCGAGAGTCGTCTCCAGCCGGTAGTGACCGGCGTATTCGGGAAGTTCCGCTTCCGCGTCCGCCCCGGTGCTGCTCTGCGGCGCCATGGAACCACCCCCGTGCTGTTCGTCCGCGCGCGCGACGCACGGAGCCTAGTCGATGACTCGTACGGGACAGAGGCGGCTTGCTAGTCTCCGCGTGCGAGTTACGCACATGTGTTTCATGTCGTGATTCAGGGGAATCAACGGGGCCCCATGCCGGTCATGGGGTTTCAACGGGGGAGGATTTTTCATGTCTGTCGACCGCGTCGAAGAGACGGTGGGCGCCCAGGTGACGGAAGCGGTCACCACCGAGGCCGGCGCCACGGCCGTGCAGTACTACTCGGTCGCCCCGGGCGTCCGCGTCAACGTCCGCAGCGGCCCCGGCACCAACTACACGGTCGTCCGGGTCCTGTCCGAGGGGGCGAAAGTCCCCATCTACTGCCAGTCGCCGGGCACCACGGTGACGGGCCCGTACGGCACGACGAACATCTGGGACAACATCAACAACGGCCAGTACGTCTCGGACGCCTATGTGAACACGGGCAGCGACGGCTACATCCGCCCGCGCTGCTCCTGATCCGGCCACCACTGCGCACCGGAACACCGGCAGCGACGGCCGCATCGCCGGGCGCTGCGGCTGAGCCGCCCGGAGCCCGCGGTGACCCCGGCGCCATAATCGACGCGTGAGCGACGACACCGGCACCGACAGGACACCCGCGGGCTCCACCGGCCCCCGCCCGGAGCCCATCCGGCTCTTCGGTACGACGTGGGTCGACCACGGCCACGGCTACGCGGCCCGCCGCATCGCCGTGGCCGTCGGCTCCCTGGCCGCCGCGGTCGCCTCCTGCCTCGTGCTCCGCCTCGCCTACCAGGGCCTCCGGATCGCAGCGATCGGCGACTTCGTCACGGTCCTCATGGTCGCGATGTTCGCGATCTGCAGCGCCCTCGCCTTCCGCCACACCTGGGACGGCTTCACCCGCCGCCACGACCCCGACCGCCAGGCGTCCCTGCGCGGCCTCCTGACCGTCGGCTTCGTCGGCTCCCTGCTCGCGTACTTCTTCCGCTCCCTCACCGAGGCCCCCGGCGAGAAGCTCCACCGCGAGGAGTACGAAGAGGCCCGCAGGCAGTACGAGAAGCGCACGACCCGCCGCTCGGGCAACCCGAGGAACCGCCGCCGCGCGTAGCCCGGCCGCCTATTCGGCCGCCTGCTCGGCCGCCACGATGCGCTCGACCGCCGCCGACACCAGCTCTTCGCGCTCGGCCTCGGTGAAGACGTCCGGCAGGGTGAGCTGCTCGACGATCAGCCAGTTCAGGGTCAGCATCAGCAGCTTGACGGCCAGGGCGTCGCCGGGGAGCCCGGAGGCTTCGTGGTGGGCGATGTTCGCCTCGACATCGGCACGGACCCGCTCGGTGAGGACCTTGCGCAGGTCCGGTCGGCGGGTGGCCTCCAGGCGCAGTTCGAGCAGGGCCAGATAGCCGGTGCGGAATCCGGCGACGCGCCCGACGAGTTCCCGCATCAGCACCGTGTACGTCTCCCGGTCGCGGCCCGCCGCCCGCCGGCGCGCGATCGTCGCCTCGTCGGGCTGCAGCCGCTCGTAGACACGGGCGCCGGCCTGGGTGAACAGGTCGTCCCGGCTGGCGAAGTAGTTCGAGGCGGTCCCGACCGGCACGGCGGCCTCGGCGTCCACCGCCCGGAACGTCATCCCCCGTGCACCTTCCCTGGCCAGCACCTCGATCGCCGCGTCGACGAGGGCGGCGCGTCGCTGGTCGTTCCGTCTCACCATTGACACCACTCCAGCTGTAGTACTACTTTCAAACCACTTCAAGGAGAGTACTACGTCTGGAGTTCCTATGCGAAAGCTCGTGTACTACATCGCAGTCACGCTCGACGGCCGCATCGCGGGCCCCAAGGGCGAGTACGACTTCTTCCCCGCCGGAACCGAACAGCAGAGCGCCGCCTACAGCGCTTGGGCCAACACCCTGTACCCCGAGACCGTCCCGACCGCCCACCGCGCCGCCGCCGGCCTCGCCGACACTCCCAACCGGTCCTTCGACACCGTCGTCATGGGCGCCGCCACCTACCGCGCCCCCTTGGAACAGGGAGTCACCAACCCCTACGCCCACCTGCGCCAGTACGTGGTGTCCAGCACGCTCGGGCGCGACGTCGACCCGGCCGTCACCGTCGTGCCGGGCGACCCGCTGGCCCTCGTCAGGGAACTGAAGCGGGAGCAGGGCTCCGGCTCGGACATCTGGCTCTGCGGCGGCGGCAAGCTCGCCGGTGCCCTCCTGCCCGAGATCGACGAACTGGTCGTCAAGCACTACCCGGTGGTGGCGGGCGCCGGAATCCCGGCCTTCGACGGGGCCTTCGACCCCACCGTCTTCGATGTCGCCGAGCGCACCGCCTTCCCCAACGGCGTCACCCTCACGCACCTCACCCGCCGCTGAGGCCCACCGCCAGGAGCAGGTCAGGGCGACCGGCCCCCGGGTGACAGACCTCGGGCCCGCCGGCATCACCCACCGCCCGGGCGCAGCACCGCCGCCCGCCCGACCCGGTCTCACCGAACTCTCACCACCCCAGACCCCGCCCCCCGCCACCATGGCGGTATGACCACACCTGCCTCCGCCCACCACCCCACCGGAGCCGACCTCACCCCCGACCCCCCAGCCGCACACCCCGCCGCCGAGCCCGTCCGAGCCGCACGAGCCCAGTCCTTCAACGCCGCCGCGGCCCAGTACGCCGCCAACCGCCCCTCCTACCCCCCGGCCCTCTTCGCGGCGATAGAGGAGCTGACCGGCCGCCCCCTCACCGGCGCCCGGGTCGCGGACGTCGGCGCCGGCACCGGCATCGCCACCGCCCTCCTGCACGCCCGGGGCGCGAACGTCGTCGCCGTCGAACCCGGTGACGGCATGGCGGCCCAGTTCCGCCGCACCCTGCCCGGCATCCCGGTCATCCGCGGCACGGGCGACGACCTCCCTCTCGCCGACGCCTCCCTCGACCTCGTCACCTACGCCCAGGCCTGGCACTGGACCGACCCGGCCCGCGCCGTCCCGGAAGTCCTGCGCGTCCTGCGCCCCGGCGGGGCCCTGGCCCTGTGGTGGAACACCGACGCCCTCGACGTCCCCTGGATCGCCGAAGCCGCCGACCGCATGAGCCGCCACTTCGGCATCGACGTCTCCGCCGAGAAGCGCAACGTCGACTACGGCACCGCCGACCCCGGCGGCCGCCTCGACTTCACCCGCCGCACGGTCCGCTGGAGCCGCCGCGTCCCGGTCGACACCCACCTCGCCAACATCGGCAGCCACTCCGTCTTCCTCGTGGCCGGCGCGGAACACACCGCCTCCTTCATGGCGGAAGAGCGCGAGCACCTGCTCCGGGCCTTCCCGGACGGCGTCGTGGAGGAGGTCTACGAGGTCGTCCTCCTCCTCGCGAGGACCCCGGCCTGACGCGCACCCGCCCGTCCCGGCGGCTTGACGCGTCCCGCACCCGGGAGCATTATTCATCACATGATGAATAATGCTCCCGGGTCGCCACGCCCAGGCCCGGCACCCACCCCCGGCCGGTCCCCGGACCCGCACACCACAGCCGTACACGCCGAGAACCTCACCGTCACCCGCGGCACCCGCACCGTCCTGCGCGACCTCGGCTTCACCGTCCCCCGTGGCCAGATCACCGGCCTCCTCGGCCCCTCCGGCTGCGGCAAGTCGACCCTCATGCGCGCCCTCGTCGGCACCCAGGCCAAGGTCACCGGCACCCTCGACGTCCTCGGCCACCCCGCCGGCCACCCCACCCTGCGCACCCGCATCGGCTACGTCACCCAGGCCCCGTCCGTCTACGACGACCTGACGGTCCGGCAGAACCTGGACTACTTCGCCGCGATCCTGAACCCCGGCCGGGCAGCCGCCGACCGCCGCACCGAAGACGTCACCCGCGCGATAGCCGACGTCGACCTCACCACCCACGCCGACGCCCTCGCCGGCAACCTCTCCGGCGGCCAGCGCAACCGCGTCTCCCTCGCCGTCGCCCTCCTCGGCGCCCCCGAACTCCTGGTCCTCGACGAACCGACCGTCGGCCTCGACCCGGTCCTGCGCCGCGACCTGTGGAACCTCTTCCACGACATCGCGACCGACCGCGGCGCCACCCTCCTCGTCTCCTCCCACGTCATGGACGAGGCCGAGCGCTGCCACCGCCTCCTCCTCATGCGCGACGGCGAACTCCTCGCCGACGACACCCCCGACGCCCTGCGCACCCGCACCGGCGCCGCCACCGTCGAGGAGGCCTTCCTGCGCCTGGTGGACGAGGCGAAAGCAGCAGCCCGCACGAAGGAGACGACCCGATGACCACCACCCCGACCAGGACGGCCACCCCACCGCGGGCCCTGAACGCCTCCCGCACCACCGCCACCGCCGCCCGGGTCCTCCGCCAGCTCACCCACGACCCCCGCACCATCGCGCTGCTGGTCCTCATCCCCTGCGTGATGCTGTTCCTGCTGCGCTACGTCTTCGACGGCAGCCCCCGCACCTTCGACGGCATCGGCGCGTCCCTCCTCGGGATCTTCCCCCTGATCACGATGTTCCTCGTGACCTCCATCGCCACCCTGCGCGAACGCACCTCCGGCACCCTCGAACGCCTCCTCGCCATGCCGCTCGGCAAGGGCGACCTCATCGCCGGCTACGCCCTCGCCTTCGGCACCCTCGCGATCATCCAGTCCGCCCTGGCCACAGGCCTCGCCGTCTGGTTCCTCGGCCTCGACGTCACCGGCAGCCCCTGGCTCCTCCTCCTGGTGGCCCTCCTCGACGCCCTCCTCGGCACCGCCCTCGGCCTCTTCGTCTCGGCCTTCGCCGCCTCCGAATTCCAGGCGGTCCAGTTCATGCCGGCGGTGATCTTCCCCCAGCTGCTCCTGTGCGGCCTGTTCACCCCGCGCGACGAGATGCACCCCACCCTGGAGGCCATCTCGGACGTCCTCCCCATGTCCTACGCCGTCGACGGCATGAACGAGGTCCTGCGCCACACGGACATGACCGCCACCTTCGTCCGGGACGTCCTCATCGTCGCGGGCTGCGCACTCCTGGTCCTGATCCTGGGCGCGGCGACCCTCAGGCGCCGGACGGCATAGCCACCCCGGCGCGACATCCCGCCCAGCGGACACCCGAGCCGCCCCCCACTCCCCGGTGCGAGGATGGACCCCGGACGACGCACCCTTCGGAGGCATCCCGCGCCATGACCCAGAAAGTCGCAGTCCTCGGCACCGGCAAGATCGGCGAAGCCCTGCTCAGCGGAATGATCCGCGCCGGCTGGACCCCGTCCGACCTCCTGGTCACCGCCCGCCGCCCGGAACGAGCCGAAGAGCTCCGCACCCGCTACGGCGTCACCCCGGTCACCAACGCCGAAGCCGCCAAGACCGCCGACACCCTGATCCTCACGGTGAAACCGCAGGACATGGGCACCCTCCTCGACGAGCTGGCCCCCCACGTCCCCGCCGACCGCCTGGTCATCAGCGGCGCCGCGGGCATCCCCACGGCCTACTTCGAGGAGCGCCTCGCCCCCGGCACCCCGGTCGTCCGCGTCATGACGAACACCCCGGCCCTGGTCGACGAGGCTATGTCCGTCATCTCCGCCGGCACCCACGCCACCGCCGACCACCTCGCCCACACCGAGGAGATCTTCGGCGCCGTCGGCAAGACGCTCCGCGTCCCCGAGTCCCAGCAGGACGCCTGCACCGCCCTCTCCGGCTCCGGCCCGGCCTACTTCTTCTACCTGGTCGAAGCCATGACCGACGCCGGCATCCTGCTCGGCCTGCCCCGCGACAAGGCGCACGACCTCATCGTCCAGTCCGCCATCGGCGCCGCGACGATGCTCCGCGACAGCGGCGAACACCCGGTCAAGCTCCGCGAGAACGTCACGTCCCCCGCCGGCACGACGATCAACGCCATCCGCGAACTGGAGAACCACGGCGTACGGGCCGCCCTCATCGCCGCCCTCGAAGCCGCCCGCGACCGCAGCCGCGCCCTGGCCTCCGGCAACAACGGCTGACCACCGGGGGCGGGCCGTCACCCGCCCCCGCAGCCACGTCACACCCCGGCCCCGGCCGGATCCCTCTCCGCCACGGCCGGCAGCAACCCGATGGCCCGGTACGCGGCATCCACCGTCGGCCGGGCCATCCCCCGAGCCCGCTCGGCCCCGTCCCGCAGCACCCCCTCCACATACGCGGGATCCGTACACAACTCCTTGTGCCTCTCCCGCAGGGGCCGGAGCACCTCGACCACGGCCTCCGCGGTGTCCTTCTTCAGGTCCCCGTACGACGTGTACGCACCACTCAACAGCTCGGGCTCCCCACCCGTGCACGCCGCGAGGATCTCCAGCAGATTGGCGAGCCCCGGCCGGGCCTCCGGGTCGTAGACGACCTCCCGCCCACTGTCGGTCACGGCCCGCATGACCTTCTTGCGCACCACGTCCGGCTCGTCCAGCAGATAGACGATCCCCGGCCCGACGTCGTCGCTCTTGCCCATCTTCGACGCCGGATCCTGCAGATTCATCACCCGAGCCGCCACCCCCGGCCGCGTCGCCCGCGGCACCACGAACGTGTGCCCGTACCGCTGGTTGAACCGCACGGCGAGATCCCGCGCCAGCTCCACATGCTGCCGCTGATCGTCCCCGACCGGCACCTCGCCGGCCCCGTACGCCAGGATGTCCGCCGCCATCAGCACGGGATACGTCAGCAGCGACAGCCGCACACTCCCGCCCCGCCGCTGCTCCCGCGCGGCCTTCTCCTTGTACTGGATCATCCGCCGCATCTCACCGTCGGTGGCCACGCACTCCAGCACGTACGACAGCCGGGCGTGCTCGTCCACATGGCTCTGCACGAATACCGTGCAGAGCTCCGGATCCAGGCCGGCCGCCAGCAGCAGCGTCGCCGACTGCCGGCTCAGCCTGCGCACCCGCGCGGGATCGTGGTCGACGGTCAGGGCATGCAGATCGACGACGCAGAACAGCGCGTCGGCCTCGTACTGGTCGACCGCGGCCCACCGCCGCATGGCCCCCAGGTAGTTCCCCAGCGTCAGATGCCCCGTCGGCTTGACCCCACTGAAGACCCGTGTCATCTCTCCTCCACCTCCTGGTCGGGACCGCCGCCCCGGGCGGCCGCCCCTCCGTGGTGCCGGGAGAGGAAACGAAAACGGCCGCCGAAGCGGCGGCCGTTGAGTGCATACGTGAGAGCGGCCGCCGTCAGGCGGCCCACCACAGTCGGGTGCACGTACGCGTCGTCATGCGGCCCAGAGTACGCCGCCGCAGTGCGGCCCGCCCCCGAGTTGACACGTCCTACCCCCATCCGTAGTGTTCTCCGAGTTGCCCGACGTGAGCGCCGACTCCGGTCGGTCCCCGGGCAGCCAATCCGCAGGTACTCACCACTATTCGACGTGCAGCACGTCTGTCGTCGTTTCATTGGTATGTGTATTTACGGAATGAGGAATCCCCGTTCGAAAGGACGCGGCCCCCGATTGGCTCGGGAGCCGGGGAATCCGCTAAAGTCTCACTCGTCGGAACGGCCCAACAGCCGCAAAGACAAACCCCGCTGACCGGGGATCAGGACCGAAAGGATCTGATAGAGTCGGAAACGCAAGACCGAAGGGAAGCGCCCGGAGGAAAGCCCGAGAGGGTGAGTACAAAGGAAGCGACCGTTCCTTGAGAACTCAACAGCGTGCCAAAAGTCAACGCCAGATATGTTGATACCCCGTCCATCGGACAACCGATGGTCGAGGTTCCTTTGAAGAAAACACAGCGAGGACGCTGTGAACGGTCGGGCCTATTCCGCCTGACTGTTCCGCTCTCGTGCGTGTCATCCCGATTACGGGAAAACATTCACGGAGAGTTTGATCCTGGCTCAGGACGAACGCTGGCGGCGTGCTTAACACATGCAAGTCGAACGATGAACCACTTCGGTGGGGATTAGTGGCGAACGGGTGAGTAACACGTGGGCAATCTGCCCTGCACTCTGGGACAAGCCCTGGAAACGGGGTCTAATACCGGATACTGATCCGTCTGGGCATCCAGATGGTTCGAAAGCTCCGGCGGTGCAGGATGAGCCCGCGGCCTATCAGCTTGTTGGTGAGGTAGTGGCTCACCAAGGCGACGACGGGTAGCCGGCCTGAGAGGGCGACCGGCCACACTGGGACTGAGACACGGCCCAGACTCCTACGGGAGGCAGCAGTGGGGAATATTGCACAATGGGCGAAAGCCTGATGCAGCGACGCCGCGTGAGGGATGACGGCCTTCGGGTTGTAAACCTCTTTCAGCAGGGAAGAAGCGAAAGTGACGGTACCTGCAGAAGAAGCGCCGGCTAACTACGTGCCAGCAGCCGCGGTAATACGTAGGGCGCGAGCGTTGTCCGGAATTATTGGGCGTAAAGAGCTCGTAGGCGGCTTGTCACGTCGGTTGTGAAAGCCCGGGGCTTAACCCCGGGTCTGCAGTCGATACGGGCAGGCTAGAGTTCGGTAGGGGAGATCGGAATTCCTGGTGTAGCGGTGTGAAATGCGCAGATATCAGGAGGAACACCGGTGGCGAAGGCGGATCTCTGGGCCGATACTGACGCTGAGGAGCGAAAGCGTGGGGAGCGAACAGGATTAGATACCCTGGTAGTCCACGCCGTAAACGGTGGGCACTAGGTGTGGGCAACATTCCACGTTGTCCGTGCCGCAGCTAACGCATTAAGTGCCCCGCCTGGGGAGTACGGCCGCAAGGCTAAAACTCAAAGGAATTGACGGGGGCCCGCACAAGCGGCGGAGCATGTGGCTTAATTCGACGCAACGCGAAGAACCTTACCAAGGCTTGACATACACCGGAAAGCATTAGAGATAGTGCCCCCCTTGTGGTCGGTGTACAGGTGGTGCATGGCTGTCGTCAGCTCGTGTCGTGAGATGTTGGGTTAAGTCCCGCAACGAGCGCAACCCTTGTCCCGTGTTGCCAGCAGGCCCTTGTGGTGCTGGGGACTCACGGGAGACCGCCGGGGTCAACTCGGAGGAAGGTGGGGACGACGTCAAGTCATCATGCCCCTTATGTCTTGGGCTGCACACGTGCTACAATGGCCGGTACAATGAGCTGCGATACCGCGAGGTGGAGCGAATCTCAAAAAGCCGGTCTCAGTTCGGATTGGGGTCTGCAACTCGACCCCATGAAGTCGGAGTCGCTAGTAATCGCAGATCAGCATTGCTGCGGTGAATACGTTCCCGGGCCTTGTACACACCGCCCGTCACGTCACGAAAGTCGGTAACACCCGAAGCCGGTGGCCCAACCCCTTGTGGGAGGGAGCTGTCGAAGGTGGGACTGGCGATTGGGACGAAGTCGTAACAAGGTAGCCGTACCGGAAGGTGCGGCTGGATCACCTCCTTTCTAAGGAGCACTTCTTACCGATCCCTTCGGGGTGAGGTCAGAGGCCAGTACATCAGCGAATGTCTGATGCTGGTTGCTCATGGGTGGAACGTTGACTACTCGGCACACTTGATCGTCTTCTCCTTCTAGTACTGCTCTTCGGAGCGTGGAACGTCGAGGGAAGCGGGGAGTGTGTCGGGCACGCTGTTGGGTGTCTGAGGGAATGAACTTCCTCAGTCGCCAGCCCCAGTGAACTCGCCTGTAGAGGGCGGGGTGATGGGTGGCTGGTCGTTGTTTGAGAACTGCACAGTGGACGCGAGCATCTGTGGCCAAGTTTTTAAGGGCGCACGGTGGATGCCTTGGCACCAGGAACCGATGAAGGACGTGGGAGGCCACGATAGTCCCCGGGGAGTCGTCAACCAGGCTTTGATCCGGGGGTTTCCGAATGGGGAAACCCGGCAGTCGTCATGGGCTGTCACCCTTGTCTGAACACATAGGGCAAGTGGAGGGAACGCGGGGAAGTGAAACATCTCAGTACCCGCAGGAAGAGAAAACAACCGTGATTCCGGGAGTAGTGGCGAGCGAAACCGGATGAGGCTAAACCGTATACGTGTGAGACCCGGCAGGGGTTGCGTATGCGGGGTTGTGGGATCTCTCTTCCACGGTCTGCCGGCCGTGGGACGAGTCAGAAACCGTTGATGTAGGCGAAGGACATGCGAAAGGTCCGGCGTAGAGGGTAAGACCCCCGTAGTCGAAACGTCAGCGGCTCGTTTGAGAGACACCCAAGTAGCACGGGGCCCGAGAAATCCCGTGTGAATCTGGCGGGACCACCCGCTAAGCCTAAATATTCCCTGGTGACCGATAGCGGATAGTACCGTGAGGGAATGGTGAAAAGTACCGCGGGAGCGGAGTGAAATAGTACCTGAAACCGTGTGCCTACAAGCCGTGGGAGCGTCGGAGCAAGGCTTGCCTTGCTCTCGTGACTGCGTGCCTTTTGAAGAATGAGCCTGCGAGTTTGCGGTGTGTTGCGAGGTTAACCCGAGTGGGGAAGCCGTAGCGAAAGCGAGTCCGAATAGGGCGGTGGAGTAGCACGCTCAAGACCCGAAGCGGAGTGATCTAGCCATGGGCAGGTTGAAGCGGAGGTAAGACTTCGTGGAGGACCGAACCCACCAGGGTTGAAAACCTGGGGGATGACCTGTGGTTAGGGGTGAAAGGCCAATCAAACTCCGTGATAGCTGGTTCTCCCCGAAATGCATTTAGGTGCAGCGTCGTGTGTTTCTTGCCGGAGGTAGAGCACTGGATAGGCGATGGGCCCTACCGGGTTACTGACCTTAGCCAAACTCCGAATGCCGGTAAGTGAGAGCGCGGCAGTGAGACTGTGGGGGATAAGCTCCATGGTCGAGAGGGAAACAGCCCAGAGCATCGACTAAGGCCCCTAAGCGTACGCTAAGTGGGAAAGGATGTGGAGTCGCAGAGACAACCAGGAGGTTGGCTTAGAAGCAGCCACCCTTGAAAGAGTGCGTAATAGCTCACTGGTCTAGTGATTCCGCGCCGACAATGTAGCGGGGCTCAAGCGTACCGCCGAAGTCGTGTCATTCACACAATAGGGCCAACGCCTGTGTGGATGGGTAGGGGAGCGTCGTGTGCCGGGTGAAGCAGCACCGGAAGGTAGTTGTGGACGGTTCACGAGTGAGAATGCAGGCATGAGTAGCGATTCACACGTGAGAAACGTGTGCGCCGATTGACTAAGGGTTCCTGGGTCAAGCTGATCTGCCCAGGGTAAGTCGGGACCTAAGGCGAGGCCGACAGGCGTAGTCGATGGATAACCGGTTGATATTCCGGTACCCGCTGTGAAGCGTCAAACATCGAGCATCGTGATGCTAAGGCCGTGAAGCCGCCCTGGAGCCTTCGGGCAAAGGGGAGTGGTGGAGCCGCTGAACCAAGCGGTTAGTAGGTGAGTGATGGGGTGACGCAGGAAGGTAGTCCATCCCGGGCGGTGGTTGTCCCGGGGTAAGGGTGTAGGCCGTGCGATAGGCAAATCCGTCACAAGGCTGAGACCTGATGCCGAGCCGATTGTGGTGAAGTGGATGATCCTATGCTGTCGAGAAAAGCCTCTAGCGAGTTTCATGGCGGCCCGTACCCTAAACCGACTCAGGTGGTCAGGTAGAGAATACCGAGGCGTTCGGGTGAACTATGGTTAAGGAACTCGGCAAAATGCCCCCGTAACTTCGGGAGAAGGGGGGCCACACTCGGTGATCCGATTTACTCGGTGAGCTGGGGGTGGCCGCAGAGACCAGCGAGAAGCGACTGTTTACTAAAAACACAGGTCCGTGCGAAGCCGTAAGGCGATGTATACGGACTGACGCCTGCCCGGTGCTGGAACGTTAAGGGGACCGGTTAGCTCAGATTCGTCTGGGCGAAGCTGAGAACTTAAGCGCCAGTAAACGGCGGTGGTAACTATAACCATCCTAAGGTAGCGAAATTCCTTGTCGGGTAAGTTCCGACCTGCACGAATGGCGTAACGACTTCTCGACTGTCTCAACCATAGGCCCGGTGAAATTGCACTACGAGTAAAGATGCTCGTTTCGCGCAGCAGGACGGAAAGACCCCGGGACCTTTACTACAGTTTGATATTGGTGTTCGGTTCGGCTTGTGTAGGATAGCTGGGAGACTGTGAACTCTGGACGCCAGTTCAGGGGGAGTCGTCGTTGAAATACCAGTCTGGTCGTGCTGGATGTCTAACCTGGGTCCGTGATCCGGATCAGGGACAGTGTCTGATGGGTAGTTTAACTGGGGCGGTTGCCTCCTAAAGAGTAACGGAGGCGCCCAAAGGTTCCCTCAGCCTGGTTGGCAATCAGGTGTTGAGTGTAAGTGCACAAGGGAGCTTGACTGTGAGACCGACGGGTCGAGCAGGGACGAAAGTCGGGACTAGTGATCCGGCGGTGGCTTGTGGAAGCGCCGTCGCTCAACGGATAAAAGGTACCCCGGGGATAACAGGCTGATCTTCCCCAAGAGTCCATATCGACGGGATGGTTTGGCACCTCGATGTCGGCTCGTCGCATCCTGGGGCTGGAGTCGGTCCCAAGGGTTGGGCTGTTCGCCCATTAAAGCGGTACGCGAGCTGGGTTTAGAACGTCGTGAGACAGTTCGGTCCCTATCCGCTGTGCGCGTAGGAATATTGAGAAGGGCTGTCCCTAGTACGAGAGGACCGGGACGGACGAACCTCTGGTGTGCCAGTTGTTCTGCCAAGGGCATGGCTGGTTGGCTACGTTCGGGAGGGATAACCGCTGAAAGCATCTAAGCGGGAAGCCTGCTTCGAGATGAGTATTCCCACCTCCTTGAGAGGGTAAGGCTCCCAGTAGACGACTGGGTTGATAGGCCGGATATGGAAGCACGGTAACGTGTGGAGTTGACCGGTACTAATAGGCCGAGGGCTTGTCCTCAGTTGCTCGCGTCCACTGTGTTGGTTCTGAAACCACGAACGGCCCCATGCCATGGTCACGGTGTGGTGCGGCATTGTTCGACAGTTTCATAGTGTTTCGGTGGTTATAGCGTAGGGGAAACGCCCGGTTACATTCCGAACCCGGAAGCTAAGCCTTACAGCGCCGATGGTACTGCAGGGGGGACCCTGTGGGAGAGTAGGACGCCGCCGAACAATTTTTGGGAAAACCCCCGCATCTTCGGATGCGGGGGTTTTCTGCGTTTAGGCTCAAAGTCATGCGCTATGACCTCGTGATCTTCGACAATGACGGTGTGCTCGTCGACAGTGAGCCCATCTCCAACCGGTTGCTCGCGGCGTACCTCACCGAACTGGGGCACCCCACCTCCTACGAGGAGTCCATTCGGGACTACATGGGATCGGCGATGCACCGCATTCACGAGCTGGTCCTCGAGCGGACCGGACAGCGGTTGCCGGCAGACTTCGACGAGGTCTTCCACACACGGGTGTTCACGGCCTTCGAGCAGGAACTCGTCGCCGTGGCCGGGGCCGCCGAGGTGCTGGAGAAGCTGGACGCCGACGGGGTGCCGTACTGCGTGGCCTCCTCCGGTAGCCATGAGCGGATCCGCGTGGGGCATCGGACGACCGGGCTCGACCGGTGGTTCGACGAGGAGCGGATCTTCAGCTCGCAGGACGTCGGGCGGGGCAAGCCGGCCCCCGACCTGTTCCTGTACGCGGCCGAGCGGATGGGGATCACGCCGGACCGGTGTGTCGTCGTCGAGGACAGTCCGCTGGGTGTGCAGGCGGCCGTCGCTGCGGGGATGGACGTCTACGGGTTCACGGCCATGACGCCCGCGGAGAAGCTCGCCGGGGCCACCCGGCTCTTCTCCGACATGGGGGAGCTTGCCGACCTGCTGGTGTGAGCGGTTCCCGAAGACCGGCCGAAGCTGAATCAAATTCATCTTTGGCTGGATCTACCCACGGGTAAGCCAGGGCCCTACGCTCGCCGCCATGACTCATGTGCTGCGGCGCGGCAGGGGCTCGTTGGCGTTCAGCTTCCTGGTGCAGGGTGTCGCCTTCGCTCTGCTCGTGACGAGGATCCCGGCCATCCAGGACCGGTACGGGGTCTCCGACGCGCTGCTGCCCGCGTTTCTGGCCGCGGTGCCGATCCTCGCCGGCGTCGGGAGCGTGACCACCGAGCGGCTGGTGAAGCGGGTGCGGCCGAGCCGGCTGCTGCGGTGGTCCCAGCCCGTGGTGCTGCTGTCGCTGCTTGGTGTGGGGGCCGGGGAGCGGATGGTGGAGCTCGGGGTCGCGCTGGCGGCGTTCGGGCTCGCTGTCGGGGTGCTGGACGCGTCGATGAACATGCTCGGGGTGAGCCTGCAGCGGTCGTACGGGCGCAGCATCATGCTCAGTTTCCACGCGGCCTACAGCCTGGGCGGGATCGTCGGGGCATCGTTGGCGTGGGTGGGTGCGCACTGGCATCTGGCGTTGTGGGTGTCGTATCTGCCGGTCGTGCTGGTGTTGTTGCCGGCTGTGCTGGTGGGGAGCCGGTGGTACGTCGACGACCGGGACGCGGGGCCCGTGGCGGAGGAGAAGGGCGGGGAGGGCCAGGCGGTCGTCTTCAAGTGGCTGTTGCCGCTGTGTCTGGTGATGACGGTCGCGTACATCGGGGACTCGACCGTCTCCAACTGGAGTGCGAAGTACCTTCAGGACGTGCTCGGGAGCTCGGAGCAGATGGCGACGGTGCCGTACAACGTGTACATGGTCACCACGCTGCTCGGGCGGACGATCGGGGACCTCGGGGTGCGGCGGTTCGGGGCGGTCGCCGTGGTGCGCGGCGGGGCGCTGGTGGCGGCGGGCGGGTTCGCCGTGGTGGCGGCCGCTCCGGGGGCGTGGGTCGGGATGCTGGGGTTCACGCTGCTGGGGCTGGGACTGTGCGTCCTGGTGCCGCAGACGTTCGCGGCGGCCGGACGGCTCTTCCCGGGGGCCTCGGACGCGGCCGTCGCGCGGCTGAATGTCTTCAACTATGTGGGGTTCTTGATCGGTTCGCCGTTGGTCGGGGCGCTCGGGGATCTGTGGAGTTATCGCGGGGCCATGCTGGTGCCGATGGTGTTGGTGCTGGTGACGCTGGTGTACGCCCGGTCGTTCGCGCCTCAACCGGACCGATACGGTGGCGGGCATGAGCGGCCGCGCACAGCTGATGTGGGACGAGGCAGTAACGGGCTATGACTTCGGTCCGGGGCATCCGATGGACCCCGTCCGGCTCGCCCTGACCCGGAAACTGGTCGATGCCTTCGGGCTGGACCGTGAGGTGGAGGTCGTCGCCGCGAAGGCGGCCGGGGAGTCGACACTGCGGCTCGTCCACCGGCAGGACTACATCGGGGCGGTGAAGGCCGCGTCGGCGGATCCGGCGGCGGCGGACCAGTCGTACGGGCTGGGGACGGTGGACGATCCGGCGTTCGCCGGGATGCACGAGGTGTCGTCGCTGATCGCCGGGCAGTCGGTCGGGGCGGCGGAGGCGGTGTGGCGCGGTGAGGCGCTGCACGGGGTGAACTTCGCGGGCGGGCTGCACCACGCGATGCCGGGCGGTGCGTCCGGGTTCTGCATCTACAACGACGCCTCGCTGGCGATCGCGCGGCTGCTGGAGCTCGGGGCGGAGCGGGTCGCGTACGTCGACGTCGACGTGCATCACGGGGACGGGGTGCAGGCGGCGTTCTGGGAGGACCCGCGGGTGCTGACGATCTCGCTGCACGAGCACCCCCGGACGTTGTTCCCGCAGACCGGGTGGCCGGAGGAGACCGGGGCGGACTCCGCGGCGGGCTCGGCGGTGAACGTGGCGCTGCCGGCCGGGACGGGGGACGCCGGGTGGCTGCGGGCGTTCCACGCCGTCGTGCCCGAGCTGATCGCGGACTTCCGGCCGCAGGTGCTGGTGACGCAGCACGGGGCGGACACGCACTTCGAGGATCCGCTGGCGCACCTGGCGGTGTCGCTGGACGCGCAGCGAGCGGTGCAGGTGGCCTGTCACGACCTGGCGCACGAGTACGCCGACGGGCGGTGGGTGGCCCTGGGCGGGGGCGGCTACGCCGTGGTGGACGTGGTGCCGCGTTCGTGGACGCATCTGGTCGCGATCGCGGCCGGGCGGGCCGTGGAGCCCGAGGCGGTGATCCCCGAGGGCTGGCGGCAGGAAGTGTTCGCGCGGACACGGCAGTTGGCCCCGGCGCGGATGACGGACGGGCGCTGGCCGGTGTCCTGGTCCGGCTGGGAGGCGGGGTACGACCCGGCGGACCGGCTGGACCAGGCGGTGCTGGCGGCCCGGCGGGCGGTGTTCCCGCTGCGGGGGCTGCTGGCGTGAGGGGGTGACGACAGGCCTTGAGCCGACCGAGCGGTGTTCGCGGGTTTTCGGGACAGGCGGAGTTCCGGTCACGCACGATCTCCGTGTGCTGACCACCGAAGCCCTGCGTGCGCACCTGGTGGGCGCGCGGCTCGCCGGGACCGTGGCGACCTCGCGGGAGGAGAGCCTGCGCCGTTACCGGCTCTTCGCCGCCCGGGACCCCCGGGTGCTGCTCGGTATCGATCCCGAAGGTGCCTGGGGGCAGCGGGAGTTGATCGAGTTGATGGCGGACCGGTGTGGGGTTTCGGCCGATTCCCGGCATGTTTCCGGCCAGGACGTGATCGATCCGGAGCGGACCCTGGCGGCGCTGGACGCCTTCGCGGAACGCCTCGCCGAGGCCGCCCGGCGGAAGGCTCCCGTGCTCCTCGGCACCGGGCACCCGCACCGGCTGCTCGGCTTCTACGGCACTCTGGCAGACGCGCTGTCGGCGGCGGGATGTGCCGTTCTCACCCCCGCGCAGGGTCGCCGTGTCGACATAACGACCCGGTTCGGTCTACGTACCTACAACCTCGACTACGTACGAGGAGTCGCGCTGGTGCGGACCCCCGACCCCGAACGCCCCGGTTGTGAGCCCGGCGCACATACGCACTCACCTCTCCCGGTTCGTACCGTGCTGGCCGCTTGCGCGGAGGCCGGCGGGCCGCTTCCCGAGCTGGTGATCGGAGACCACGGGTGGGTCTGCGGGGCAGGTCAGCTGGGGTTCGAGGCCATCGGGCCGGCCGATACGGACGACCCGGCGCTGTTCGTGGGGGAGGCGGAGGGGTCCGTGTCCCTCGTCGTTCCACTTGATGACGGCGTGCGGTCCGATTACTACCTGCCGCTTACCCGCTACGTACTCAATCGGGCGTGTCTGTCACAGTAGGCCGCCGATGGGTGCACCTCTTCCCCACTCGCATCACTGGCACCTACATTGGGGAGTGAGCACGCAGCGACGAAGAGTCACCGGAAGGGGAAGCCGGTGGCCGTCGAGTGCGGAAGGTTCAGGTGTGTCATGGCTGCAGCTGGCGAGAGGCCTCTGAACGAGGTTCAGTTCCTTACCGTGGCGGAAGTCGCCTCGGTGATGCGAGTGTCGAAGATGACCGTGTACCGGCTGGTGCACAGCGGTCATCTGCCCGCGATCCGTGTGGGGCGGTCCTTCCGCGTCCCGGAGCAAGCGGTTCACGAGTACCTCCGCGAGAGTTATGTGGGGGTGGAAACCGCCTGACGGCAGGGTCGGGGCGATCCCCACAGGGCACTTCGGGATCTCCCCGGCCTCCTCGATTACGACCTCAGCGCTCGGACGGGTAGGCTGGCCCCTCGTAGGTCGTATGGGCCCATGGCGCCCAAACACCGAGTGATGAGAAGTGAGCGAGGGTAGTCGTGGGCTCTGTTATCAAGAAGCGGCGCAAGCGGATGGCGAAGAAGAAGCACCGCAAGCTGCTCAAGCGCACGCGCGTTCAGCGTCGCAACAAGAAGTAAGTTCGCGACGCGGACGCCGCGAGAGCGTTGCTGTGGCCCCCCACCACCGGTGGGGGGCCACACGCATATCCGTGGCGGCGTCCGGCGGTTCCGGTCACTTCGCGCATCGGGCGGTCATCACAGCGCAACAGCAACCCGCTAAGTTGGCCCCACGGGGGAACGCGGCGGGGGCGAGAGGTTCTGGAAGGAAGGCGCTGATCTTGGGCAAGGTCGTGCTCGTGACCGGAGTGGCCCGCCAGCTGGGGGGCCGCTTCGTCCGGCGGATCCAGCGGGACCCCGAGGTGGAACGGGTCGTCGCCGTGGACGCGGTGCCCCCCGAGCACCATCTGGGCGGTGCCGACTTCATCCAGGCCGACATCCGGCAGCCCGGGATCGCGCGGGTGCTCGCCGAGACGGGCGCCGACACGATCGTCCACCTGGACGTGACGGGCACGCCGCTGGGCAGCGGCAACCGGGCCTCCCTGAAGGAGACCAACGTCATCGGCACCATGCAGCTGCTCGGTGCCTGCCAGAAGTCCCCGTCCGTGCAGCGGCTGGTCGTGAAGTCCAGTACGAACGTCTACGGCTCCGCGCCCCGCGACCCGGCCGTGTTCACCGAGACGACCCCGCCCAAGTCCCTGCCGAGCGGCGGCTTCGCCAAGGACACCGTCGAGGTCGAGGGCTACGTCCGCGGCTTCGCGCGCCGGCGGCCCGACGTGGCCGTGTGCGTGCTGCGGTTCGCCAACATCCTCGGCCCGACCGCGGACACCCCGCTCGCCTCGTACTTCGCGCTGCCGGTCCTGCCGACCGTGTTCGGCTACGACCCGCGGCTGCAGTTCGTGCACGAGGACGACGTGATCGAGGTGCTGCGGATCGGCTCGCACGAACCCCGGCGCGGCACGCTCAACAGCGGCACCTTCAACATCGCCGGCGACGGCGTGCTGCTGCTCTCCCAGTGCTCCCGGCGCCTCGGGCGTCCCACCGTGCCCCTGCTGCTCCCGGCGGTCACCTGGGCGGGCTCGCTGGTGCGTACCCTGGGGATGACGGACTTCTCGCCCGAGCAGATCCGGCTGCTCACGCACGGCCGGGTGGTGGCCACGGGCCAGATGCGCGAGACGCTGGGATTCCAGCCCAAGTACACGACCGCGGAGACGTTCGCGGACTTCGCCCGCAGCCAGGGTCCCGGACTCCTTCCGCCGGAGGCCCTTGCGGGGGCCGTCGACCGGATCGCCGACCTGCCCCTCGCGGGCGGCGGACACCCCCCGACGCAGAGCGCCAACTGAGGAGCGCATCAACGATGGCGGACGCCAAGGTCATTCCGTTCGACGACGACCGGTCCCGGGGGAGCGCCGTGCAGCGTCCCCAGCGGCGCCGGAGCGCCGGGAACCGTCGCCCGGGCGCGGAGTCCGTGCCGGTACGTGAGGTGCAGCCCCTGCCCACCAGGGCTGTTCCGACGGATGATGTTCCTGTGACTTCCGATGAACAGCCGCCGGAGCCTTCCCGGGACGGCGAGGGCGGGCTGGAACGGCGGATCGCGGGCGGCCTGGCCTTCCTGCGCCGCCGCCTCACCGGGGACTACGAGGTCGACGACTTCGGCTACGACGAGGAACTCACCGACCAGGTCCTGATGTCCCTGCTGCGGCCGCTGTACGAGACGTACTTCCGGGTCGAGGTGAAGGGCGTCGAGAACATCCCGTCCGAGGGCGGGGCCCTGATCGTCGCCAACCACTCGGGCACGCTGCCGATGGACGGCCTGATGATGCAGGTCGCCGTGCACGACAACCATCCGGCGGGCCGGCATCTGCGCCTGCTCGCCGCTGATCTGGTGTTCATGCTGCCGGTGGTCAACGAGCTGGCCCGCAAGCTCGGTCACACCCTGGCGTGCGCCGAGGACGCGTCCCGGCTGCTGGAGCAGGGCGAACTGGTCGGGGTGATGCCGGAGGGCTTCAAGGGCCTCGGCAAGCCCTTCGCGGACCGCTACAAGCTGCAGCGCTTCGGCCGCGGCGGTTTCGTCTCGACGGCTCTGCGCGCGGGGACGCCGATCATCCCCTGCTCGATCGTCGGGGCCGAGGAGATCTACCCGATGATCGGCAACGCCAAGACGGTCGCCCGGCTGCTCGGTTTCCCGTACTTCCCGATCACGCCGACGTTCCCGTGGCTCGGGCCGCTCGGGGCGATTCCGCTGCCGACCAAGTGGACGATCCAGTTCGGCGAGCCGATCCCGACGGACGGCTATCCGCCGGAGGCGGCCGAGGACCCGATGCTGATGTTCAACCTGACCGACCAGGTCAGGGAGCAGATCCAGCACACGCTGTACAAGCTGTTGGTGCAGCGGCGGTCGGTGTTCTTCTGACATTGGCGTTCGCAACAGCGCGTTGGTTGCTCGGAGCGGCCGGACGGAGTCCGGCGCGGCTGTTCGAAGCCTGCGGAGCAGTGCGAGGGCAGCAGACGGGAGGGGCCAAGCTGCTGGTGCAGCGGCGGTCGGTGTTCTCTGAGGTCGGTGTCTTTCTGACCCTGCCGGCGTACGACGACGGGGGCGCCCCTGGTCGAAGGGGCGCCCCCGTCGTCGCCGTCTAGTCCGCGTCCTCGCTGTCGATGCCCAGGCCGGGCAGCAGGCCGGGCAGGAGCGGCGGGAGCGTCACGTCCGGCTCGGGGACGGGTGTGTCGCCCTCCGTCGACGGGGAGGCGCTCGCCTCGCTGTCCTTTGGCGGGTCGAGCAGGCCACCGGTGTTGCCGCCGAGCAGACCGTCGCTGTCGCTGCCGGAGCCGGCCGAGCGGCTGGGGCTGCCGTCGTTGCCGGTGCTGCCCTCGTCGCCGTGCCCGCTGCCGCCTTCGCTGGGCCGGGCCGAGCGGTCGGTGCCGGAGGAGCCGCTGGGAGCCGACTCGGTGGCACCCTGCCGTTTGCCGTCGCCGCCGCTGGTGGCCGGGGGCTCGGGCAGCAGGGACCGCAGCGGGGCGACGTCCTCCTCTATGGCGTCGAATACGGACGACACCTCCCGGCTGACGTCCCCGAGCTGGACGGGCAGTCGCTCGCGCAGTTCGCCCCAGGCCTCGTGGTGGGAGCGGGAGAACGTGGACAGGGCCTGCATGGGGCCCAGGGAGTCCGGGTCGCGCTCGTACGCCTCGCTCAGCAGCCGGTGGCCCTCGGACGCGTCGTGCCGCATGCCGGACAGGGCGCGGCGGATCTCGCCGAGGGACTCGTGGTCCAACGGGCCGCTGCGGCCGCGCTCCATCAGGCGGCGGGCCTCGCTGAGCCGGGTGGAGGCGTGGTCGAGGTAGACCCGGCCGCGTTCGTCCGCCCCGTCGGCGAGGCCGAGCTTGACGTCCTCGATGCCGCGCTTGAGGCCGTAGAGCGAGTCGCCGGGCAGGGCGTCCGAGCTGGCGGCGGAGACTCCGCCGAAGGCGCTCGCGGCCACTCCGACACTGAGTCCGCCCGCAGTGAGGCCCTTGGCGAGCCGGGAACGGGGCCGGAGCTTCTTCAGTGAACTCGCGCGGTGCGCGCCGCGGGCCCGGGATCGCTGCCCGGGGACCGCGCTGTCCGTCGCCCCGCCGCCCGCGGTGCCCTCCTGGAGCATGGCCTCGAAGGCGGCCACCAGCTGGGCCCGCTGAACGACCTTGACCTCCGGGTCGAGCTCCGGCTTGGGCAACGCGCCGAGACCCGAGGCGAGCGCCAGATGGCGGTCCTGCTCGCTCGGCTCCGCGGCCGCCGGGGCCGGTGCCGATCCTTCGGGCTGCTCGGCCGCCGTGCCCTGCTCGGGCTGCTCCTCCAGGGCCTGGGCGAAGGCGTTCGCCCGCCGGTGCGCCGATACGTTCGCGATCACTGGCGGCACCTCCTCTCGTCATGACGGTCGACTCCCCAGGGGGTCCTGAGGGTTGCACACCCTGACCACGGCCACGCGATCGAGTGATCGGAGTCGGCCCAGGGGTGACCACAGGGAGCCTGCATCCCGCACAACGAGCGGCGCGGCACTTGGGTTACGGACGCCGGATGATCGGATGTCGAAGTCAACAGACTTTCACGGAGCGTGAGTTGGCTGTCGCCGTGTGTGCGGGCCGGTCAGCGGGCGTCTTCCGGGAGGAGCCGGGCGAGGGTGCGGACGGCCCGGTACTGGAGGGTCTTGATGGCGCCCTCGTTCTTGCCCATGACACGGGCGGTCTCGGCGACGGAGAGGCCCTGGAGGAAGCGGAGCGTCACGCACTCCTGCTGCTGGGGGTTGAGCCGCCGTACGGCGTCGAGCAGGGCGGCGTTGGAGAGGGACTCCAGGACGGAGTCCTCGGGGGAGCGCTCGACCTCGTTGGCGTCGAGCATCTCGCCGGTGGTGACCTCCAGCCGGAAGCGGCTGGACTTGAAGTGGTCCGCGACGAGGTTGCGGGCGATGGTCACGAGCCAGGCGCCGAAGTCGCGGCCCTGCCAGGTGAAGGTGCCGATGCGGCGCAGGGCACGCAGAAAGGTCTCGCTGGTGAGGTCCTCGGCGGTCGCCTTTCCTCCGACCCGGTAGTAGATGTACCGGTAGACGGTGTCGCTGTACTGGTCGTAGAGGCGGCCGAAGGCGTCGGACTCGCCGGCCTGGGCGCGCTCCACGAGGTCCATCATCCGGGCGCTGTCGCTGTCCGCCGCCGGTCGGCGGGCGGTGGCCGCCCCGGACGGGCGGCCTCGTCTGCCGACCGCGGCGCTGCCGTCGGCCAGTGCGTAGCACGGGCCGACGGGCGCGGCGGTGGCGAATGCGGGGACGGCGTACGCGGTGGGGACGAAGCCGCGCAACAGGTCGTGGACCGTTGCGCGCAGCGTAGCCAGGCCCGAGGCGTCAACCCCGACGTGTGGGTACACGGGACTCCCAGAGGCAGAGCTTCCATCACGTGCAGTGCGGGACCTTTCACCCGTCGTAGCGACGGAGGGGTACCGGTTTGCGTCTGAGGAGAATAACGCTTCGTGTAGGCGCTGCTACACCGAGTTGCTCAAATCATCGATTACGTCGCTTCCGTAACCGTTTGACGCCGGATCAAGTGCGTGACCCTGAACGGTTGTTGATCCGAAAGCTTCGGATTGCAGCTGAGTCCAGGGCGTGTTGTGGCCGTGTGCAGCCAAGAGGACTGGACACGAGGTTGTGGGGGTACGCCTGTTGGATTTACGGCGATTGTCAGGCCGTAAACATCCGTGTCCCGGTTTGATCAGGTGGTCAGCGTCGGCGGCGGTGCAGGGCGATGGCGGCCGCCGTGCCTCCGGCGACCGCTCCGACGCCCGCCGCGGCGGGGATGCCGACCTTGGCCGCCTTGCGGCCGGTGCGGTAGTCGCGCAGACGCCAGTCCAGTCGGCGGGCGTGCTTGCGCAGCTTGCTGTCCGGGTTGATGGCGTAGGGGTGGCCGACCAGCGAGAGCATCGGGATGTCGTTGTGCGAGTCGCTGTAGGCGGCGCAGCGGCCGAGGTCCAGGCCCTCGGCGGCGGCCAGGGCGCGCACGGCCTCGGCCTTCGCGGGGCCGTGCAGCGGTTCGCCGACGAGCTTGCCGGTGTAGACGCCGTCGACGGACTCCGCGACCGTGCCGAGGGCGCCGGTCAGGCCGAGGCGGCGGGCGATGACCGTGGCGATCTCGACGGGGGCGGCCGTCACCAGCCAGACCTTCTGGCCCGCGTCCAGATGTGCCTGGGCGAGGGCGCGCGTACCGGGCCAGATGCGCTCGGCCATGTACTCGTCGTAGATCTCCTCGCCGATCGACTGCAGTTCGGCGACGCGGTGGCCCTGGACGATCGACAGGGCCGAGTCGCGGGCCTCCTGCATGTGTTCGGGGTCCTCGACCCCGGCGAGGCGGAACCACGCCTGCTGCCAGGCGAACTTGGCGAGCTCGCGCGTCTCGAAGAACTTCCGCTTGTACAGGCCCCGCCCGAAGTGGAAGAGGGCGGCGCCCTGCATGACGGTGTTGTCCAGGTCGAAGAAGGCGGCGGCCCGGTCGTCGCCGTGCACCGGGAACTGCGGTTCCTCGGTCGTGCCGGCGGCTTCCTGTGTGGACTTGCGGGCTGCCTCCGCCGAGGCCTCGCCTGCCAAAACGCTCCGCGCCGTGGCGGAGCGCCTACGGGGAGTGAGCCATCCGAGAGCGGCCATGGCGTGAGCATAGCCATTTTGTTCGGGGGTTCCGGAGTCGGAAGGTTGGAAGCCTGTGAACTCTCGGCAAGCGTGTCGTTAAAGATGCCGCGCGGGACGGCCGCGGCCGGAGCGTCCCCTGGCGCTTTCGCGAGGGTTCCGCTTGCCCTCGGGCGCGCGACAATGGCCGACATGAGTCCCCTCTTCCGTCGCACGCCCCCTCGGGATCGGCTCGTCACCCTGATCCGCAAGCCCGGCTGTCATCTGTGTGATGACGCACAGGTCGTTGTGGAGAAGGTGTGCGGTGATCTCGGAGTCCCCTGGGAGCAGAAGGACATCACCGAGGATCGGGAACTGCACGACCAGTACTGGGAGCAGATCCCGGTCGTGCTGGTGGACGGCAGGCAGCACACGTTCTGGCGCGTGAACGAGGGCCGCCTGCGCAAGGCGCTGACCGACTGATCCCGCCCGGTGAGCGACTGGCCGATCCGTGCGACTGACCGATCAGTCCAAAGGGGCCGTCGGGTCGCTTAGGATCGATGGTGACTTGGTCTCGGGGGCGGGATTCGCTGAGGAGAGTGTGCGGTTTTGCCCCCGAAAGACAAGGAACGGTGGTGCGTATGCGCCGGTTCCCTGCGCGTGCGCCGGGGGCGCGTGACCCCGGTCACGTTGGCCGGGCAAATCGGACACCATCTTTGTGCACGCGTTCACAAAGACATAGCCTGCATTCGACGGGGCGGTCATGTAGGGACGTATGACCGCCTACAGCCCCGCTCTACCCGCAGGAGCACCGTGGCAACTGGCCGAACTCACCGACCGGCGACCCGCAGCCGAGGGATTCCCGAGGCCACCGTCGCCCGGCTTCCGCTGTACCTCCGCGCTCTGACCGCGTTGTCGGAGCGCTCGGTTCCCACGGTCTCCTCCGAGGAGCTCGCGGCCGCGGCGGGGGTCAACTCCGCGAAGCTGCGCAAGGACTTCTCCTACCTCGGCTCCTACGGGACCAGGGGTGTCGGCTACGACGTCGAGTATCTCGTCTACCAGATCTCCCGTGAACTGGGGCTCACCCAGGACTGGCCGGTCGTGATCGTCGGTATCGGTAACCTCGGCGCCGCCCTCGCCAACTACGGCGGGTTCGCCTCCCGCGGGTTCCGGGTCGCCGCGCTGATCGACGCCGACCCCGCCATGGCCGGCAAGCCCGTCGCCGGGATCCCGGTGCAGCACTCCGACGACCTGGAGAAGATCATCCAGGACAACGGCGTGTCGATCGGTGTCATCGCCACCCCCGCCGGTGCCGCCCAGGCGGTCTGCGACCGGCTCGTGGCCGCCGGTATCACCTCCATCCTGAACTTCGCGCCGACGGTTTTGTCCGTCCCGGACGGCGTCGACGTGCGCAAGGTCGACCTCTCCATCGAGCTGCAGATCCTCGCCTTCCACGAGCAGCGCAAGGCCGGGGAGGAGGCCGCCGCCTCCGACGGGGGCGTCCAGGCCGCCGCCGCCCGCAGCGACTCCGCCGACCAGGGGCCTGACGGGGACATGCCCGCCGTGATGCCGGCATGAGCCTCCTCGTCGTCGGACTCAGCCACCGCAGCGCCCCGGTCAGCGTCCTGGAACGGGCCGCGCTGAACGCGGACGAGCAGGTCAAGCTGCTCCAGGACACGGTCGCCGCCGAACCGGCCACCGAGGCCGCGGTGCTCGCCACCTGCAACCGCATCGAGCTCTACGCCGACGTGGACAAGTTCCACGCCGGTGTCGCCGAGCTGTCCACGCTGCTCGCCCAGCACAGCGGCGTCGGCCTGGAGGAGCTCACCCCTTATCTCTACGTGCACTACGAGGACCGGGCCGTCCACCACCTGTTCTCGGTGGCCTGCGGACTGGACTCGATGGTCGTCGGCGAGGGGCAGATCCTCGGCCAGATCAAGGACTCCCTGGCCCGGGCGCAGGAGCTGCACTCCGCGGGCCGCCTCCTGAACGACCTGTTCCAGCAGGCCCTGAGGGTCGGCAAGCGCGCCCACTCCGAGACCGGCATCGACCGCGCGGGGCAGTCCCTGGTCACCTTCGGCCTGGAGCAACTGGCCCGGGGCGGGGACGTACAGCAGTGGGCGCGGGGCAAGAAGGCCCTGGTCATCGGGGCCGGTTCGATGTCCTCCCTGGCCGCGGCCACGCTCGCGCGGGCCGGGGTCGCCGAGATCGTCGTCGCCAACCGCACCTTCGACCGCGCCGAGCGCCTCGCCCAGATCCTGATGGAGGGCGACGACACGGACGTGGCGGCCCGCGCGGTACCGATGGAGTCGGTGCCTGCCGAGCTGACACGTGCCGATGTGACCGTCTCCTGCACCGGCGCGACGGGCCTGGTCCTGACGGCCGAGTCGGTCGCCTGGGCGGTCGAGGGCCGTACGCCCGCGCCGGCCGCCGGGTCCGGCGAGGACGGACCGGGGGCGCCGGGCGGTGAGTCCGGCCCCGCCGCAGGGGCTCCGCGCGGCGGCGCGTCGGGCACCAGCCTCGGCAGCGAGGACGGCTGCCCGCTCGACCTCTCCGCGGTGCAGGGCACCGCCGGATTCTCCGTGCTGGGCGAGGCCGCGGTGGCCGGGATGGCCGCCGCCGACCTCGAACAGCACGCGGCGTGGGTGGACAACGGCTCGGCGGGCGGCGACCGGCGTGCCGCGGGCGGTACGGCCCGGGCGGGACAGACCGGCACGCTCGACCCGGCCGCGGACACCGACGCCATCGCCGCGCTCGCCGCGACCGTCGCCACCGTCGGGCGGATCCCCGAGCGCCGCAGGCCCGAGCCGGTCGAGGAGCCCCAGCGGCCCGAGCCCGTGCTCTTCCTGCTGGACCTGGCGATGCCGCGCGACATCGACGCGGCCGTGCACCGGCTGGCCGGGGTGCGGCTGGTGGACATCGAGTCGCTGGCGGATGCCTCCGCGGGCGCTCCGATGGCTGCCGATGTGGACCAGGTACGGCGTATCGTCTCCGACGAGGTCGCGGCCTTCGGGGCAGCACTGCGGGCCGCGCACATCACACCGACCGTGGTCGCCCTGCGCACCATGGCCGCCGATGTCGTGGCCGGCGAGATAGCCCGGCTGGACGGTCGGCTGCCCGGTCTCGACGACAAACACCGAGCGGAGATCACCCAGACCGTGCGGCGCGTGGTCGACAAACTGCTCCACGCGCCGACCGTGCGGGTCAAGCAACTCGCGGCCGAACCCGGCGGCGCCGGGTACGCGGACGCGCTGCGGACCCTGTTCGACCTCGACCCCGAGACGGTGGCCGCCGTCTCCCGGGCCGAGGAAAGCACCACCGAGAAAGACCGAGGGCCGGCATGACTGACAAGGCGCTGAGGCTCGGTACCAGGCGCAGCAGGCTCGCCATGGCCCAGTCCGGGCAGGTGGCGGAAGCCGTGAGCCGGGTGACCGGGCGGCCCGTCGAGCTCGTCGAGATCACCACGTACGGTGATGTCTCGCGCGAGGCGCTGGCCCAGATCGGCGGCACCGGCGTGTTCGTGACCGCCCTGCGCGACGCGCTCCTCAAGGGCGAGGTCGACTTCGCGGTGCACTCGCTGAAGGACCTGCCGACCACGCAGCCCGACGAGCTGGTCGTGGCCGCCGTGCCGGTGCGCGAGGACCCGCGGGACGTGATCGTCGCCCGGGACGCGCTGAAGTTCACCGACCTGCCCTCCGGGGCCCGCATCGGTACGGGTTCGCCGCGCCGCATGGCGCAGCTCAACGCGTACGCCCGCAGCCACGGCCTGGACATAACGGCGGTCCCGATCCGCGGCAACGTCGACACCCGCATCGGGTTCGTGCGCAGCGGAGAGCTCGACGCCGTCGTGCTCGCCGCCGCCGGACTCAACCGGATCGGCCGCGGCGACGAAGTGACCGACTTCCTGTCGGTCGACACGATTTTGCCCGCCCCCGGCCAGGGGGCCCTGGCGATCGAGTGCACCGCGGGCAACGCGGACCTCATCGCCGCGCTCGCCGAACTCGACGACCCGTTCACGCGGATCGCCGTGACGGCCGAGCGATCACTGCTCGCCGCCCTGGAAGCCGGTTGCAGTGCCCCTGTGGGGGCGCTGGCCGACTTGCTGGCCGACGGGCAGATTGTCAAGGAAATGCGCCTGCGCGGCGTCGTCGGGACCACCGACGGCACGCGCATGGTGCAGCTGTCCACCACCGGTCCCGTGCCCGAGACGCACGACGGGGCAATGGCGCTCGGTCGCGAACTCGCGGCCGAGATGCTCGCCCAGGGCGCGGCCGGTCTGATGGGGGAGCGAGCACATTGAGCCCCACCACCCTTTCCGCCGGTCCTGAACACGGGCACGTCACCTTCCTGGGTGCCGGACCCGGAGATCCGGGACTACTGACTCTGCGCGCCGTGGAGGCGCTGGCGCACGCGGACGTCCTCGTCGCCGAGCACGAGGTGCTCGACGTCGTACGTCAGCACGCCAGGCAGGGCGTGTCCGAAGTGCACACGGATCCGGATCCTTCCCAGGATCCTGCTCCGGGCACAGGAGCGCCCCAGCTGACGGTAGTTGACGGCACGTCAACCTCCGTCGCCGCCCCCGCGGTGCGGGATGCCGCACATCTTGTCATGGAGGCCGCACGGGGCGGCAGGCGGGTCGTGCGTGCGGTGTCCGGGGACCCGGGCCTCGACACGTACGCCGCCGAGGAGATGCTGGCGTGCGCCGCCGCCGGGGTGCCCTTCGAGGTCGTCCCCGGCATCGCGAGCGCCGTCGGCGTGCCCGCGTACGCCGGTGTGCCGCTGCGCGACGCGCAGGGCGCGGACGTGCGGTTCGTGGACGCGCGGACGGCGTCGGACCGGTGCTGGACGGAGGTCGGGGCGTCGGACGGCACGGTCGTCGTGTCCACGACGCTGGACTCCGTCGCCGCGGCGGCCGGCGAGCTCGTCTCCGCCGGGCGTAAGCCGGACACCCCGATGACGGTCACCGTCGCCGGCACCACCACCCGGCAGCGCACCTGGAGCGCCACGCTCGGCACGATCGCGCAGACGCTGAAGCAGCTCAAGGTGCTGCCCTCGCCCGACGGCGGCCGGCCGGTGATAGCCGTGGTCGGTGAGCGTTCCGCCGCCGCCCAGCGCGACCAGCTCGCGTGGTTCGAGTCCAAGCCGCTGTTCGGCTGGAAGGTGCTCGTGCCGCGGACCAAGGAGCAGGCGGCGTCGCTCTCCGACCAGCTGCGGTCCTACGGGGCCGTGCCGCACGAGGTGCCGACGATCGCCGTCGAGCCGCCGCGCACGCCCCAGCAGATGGAGCGCGCGGTCAAGGGCCTCGTCACGGGCCGCTACGAGTGGATCGCCTTCACCTCGGTCAACGCGGTCAAGGCCGTGCGGGAGAAGTTCGAGGAGTACGGGCTCGACGCGCGTGCCTTCGCGGGCATCAAGGTCGCGGCCGTCGGCGAGCAGACGGCGAAGGCGCTGATCGCGTTCGGCGTGAAGCCGGACCTGGTGCCGAGCGGTGAGCAGTCGGCCGCGGGTCTGCTGGAGGACTGGCCGCCGTACGACCCGGTCTTCGACCCGATCGACAGAGTGTTCCTGCCGCGTGCCGACATCGCCACGGAGACGCTGGTCGCCGGGCTGATCGAGCTCGGCTGGGAGGTCGACGACGTCACGGCCTACCGGACCGTGCGCGCCTCGCCGCCGCCGGCGGAGACCCGCGAGGCGATCAAGGGCGGCGGTTTCGACGCCGTTCTCTTCACCTCGTCCTCGACCGTGCGGAACCTGGTCGGCATCGCCGGCAAGCCGCACAACGTCACCGTGATCGCGTGTATCGGCCCGGCCACGGCGAAGACCGCCGAGGAGCACGGGCTCCGGGTGGACGTCATGGCTCCCGAGCCGTCCGTCCACAAGCTGGCCGAAGCCCTGGCCGACTTCGGCGCGAAGCGCCGGGTGGCGGCGGTGGAGGCCGGCGACCCGGTGACGCGGCCGAGCGAGCGGCGGCCGGGGGCGCGGCGGAGGCGTTCGACGACGTGACCGACCCTCACCGGCTACGGCTACGCGGGAGTCACCGCGTGGCCGTAGCGCAGGAGGTTGTCCGGGTCGTAGACGGACTTGTCGTGGCGTAGGCGGGCGTAGACCTCCGGGGTCCAGGCGCGGGCGATGTCCTGTTCGTCGCCCGGGGTGCCGTGGATGTTGACCATGGTGCGGCCCGTTCCGTACGGGGCCATGGCCGTGTAGAGGCGGCGTGTCGCCTGTTCGACGGCCTCGGCCACGGGTGGGGCGGGCATGATCCCGACCGACTCCATGAAGTAGCGGGCGTCGCGGGCGCACACGGCGTCCTCGACGGCTGATGGGCGGGACAGGGCGCCGCCCATGTGCCGCAGGGAGGCTACGAGCAGTGGGTACTCGGCGCCGGCGCCGGGGCCGACCTGCTCCAGGAACGTGCCCATGGCGTCGGGGGGCAGGTCGCTCAGGAGCATGCAGCACTCCCGTGCCGGGAGCGGGTCCTGGGGTTCCATGTGGATGCGGTCGAGGGCCGCGTGATCCATCTCCTCGACGGTGTCGACGGCGACGGGGGCGGCTTCGCGCAGCGGTGCGATCAGGGCCTGGCCCTCGGCCGGGTCGCCCGGCCAGGCGACCGCCACCCGGGCCCAGAAGCCGCCGCGCAGGGGTTCCGGGATCTGCGGGATCGGCGGCAGGCGCAGGACCGAGAACATGCTGCACATCTCGTCCGGGACGGTGTGGGTCCACTCCGCCCAGGTGCGCAGCAGTGTCTGTGCGTGTTCGGCGTGGCAGTGGATGCCGCCGCCGTAGAGCCGGGGCAGGGGCAGCAGTTCGGTGACGAGCGAGGTGACGATGCCGACGTTGCCCTTGCCGCCGCGCAGGGCCCAGAACAGTTCCGGTTCGTGCCGGGGGTCCGACTCGCGCAGGTGCCCGTCCGGGGTGACGACCTGGAAGGAGCGGACCAGGTCGGCGGCGAAGCCGTAGGCGCGGCCGAGGACCGGGAGTCCGCCGCCGAGGGTGTAGCCGACGACGCCCGCGTCGGTGGAGGTGCCGCACAGGCCCGCCAGGCCGTGGGGGGCGGCCGCGGCCATGACGTGGCTCCACTTCGCGCCGGCGGCGATGGTGGCGGTGCGGGTGGTGGGGTCGACGTGGACGTCCGTCATGCGGGACGTGTTGATCAGCAGGCCGTGCTCGATCGGGAAGTTGGCGCCGTGGCCGGTGGCCTGGACGGCGACGGGGGTGTGGGTGGCGTGTGCCCAGCGCATCGCGGTGACGACGTCGTCCGGGCCGGTCGCCCCGATGGCCACGTCGGGGGTGTGCAGGGAGGCCAGGTTGAAGCCGGTGACTTCGTCGGCGTAGGCGCGTTCGCCGGGGCGGACGACGGGGCCGTTGATCTCCGAGAGGGCGAAGAGGTCGGGCATGTGGTGGGGGGCGGTCATCGCGTCCTCCGTGGGGGGCGTACGGAGGGACGGCGGCGGTGTGGGGGCCGTCGGGGTCCTTGTTGTTTCAGGATGGACCTGGGTGGTGTCGGGCGCATTGCGGGGCGGTGGGCAGCGAGGTGCTCGGCGTGGGGGCTGGGGGCGGGGCGTGTCGCAGCCCGGCGGAGCGGGGTGCCGCTGCGCCCACCCGTGCCGCCCCTTGCGGCACGCATGCCCGCAGCTAGGGGGACGGTGGCCGACAGGGCGTCGGTATCGGGGGGTTTGGGGCGGGCGTAGCGTAGGGGCATGACGACGTACGGATCATTTCCCGGTACTCGGCCGCGGCGGTTGCGGACCAACCCCGTGATGCGTCGGATGGTCGCCGAGACCCGGCTGCACCCTGCCGATCTCATTCTTCCGGCCTTCGTGCGGGAGGGCATCGGTGAGCCCGTGCCGATCGCCGCCATGCCGGGGGTCGTGCAGCACACCCGGGACAGTCTGAAGAAGGCCGCCGCGGAGGCGGTCGCGGCGGGGATCTCCGGGATCATGCTGTTCGGCGTGCCGGAGGAGTCGAAGAAGGACGGGCTCGGGACGCCGGGGACCGACCCGGACGGCATCCTCCAGGTCGCCCTGCGGGACGTGCGGGCCGAGGTCGGCGACGACCTGCTCGTCATGTCCGACCTGTGCCTCGACGAGACCACCGACCACGGGCACTGCGGCGTCCTCGACGAGCAGGGCCAGGTCGACAACGACGCGACCCTGGAGCGGTACGCCGAGATGGCCCAGGTGCAGGCCGACGCCGGAGCCCACGTCGTCGGACCCAGCGGGATGATGGACGGGCAGATCGGGGTCGTCCGTGACGCCCTCGACCAGATCGGGCGGGAGGACGTCGCCATCCTCGCCTACACCGCGAAGTACGCCTCGGCCTTCTACGGGCCCTTCCGGGAGGCCGTCGGCTCGTCCCTGCAGGGGGACCGGAAGACGTACCAGCAGGATCCCGCGAATGTGCGTGAGTCGCTGCGGGAGCTCGCCCTCGACCTGGAGGAGGGCGCCGACATGGTGATGGTCAAGCCGGCCGGGCCCTACCTGGACATCCTCGCCCGGGTCGCGGACGCCGTGGACGTGCCCGTCGCCGCCTATCAGATCTCCGGCGAGTACTCGATGATCGAGGCCGCCGCCGAGAAGGGCTGGATCGACCGGGACCGGGCGATCATGGAGGCCCTGACCGGCATCCGCCGTGCGGGTGCGCGCAACATCCTCACCTACTGGGCCACCGAAGTGGCCCTGAAGCTCAAGGATCAGTAGGTCTCGGGTTTTCTCCTTGGGGGCGTGGTGCTTGCCCGTGTCTGCGTTTCCTTTCGGACAAAGGTGGTGGGGAAGCAGGCCCGGGTGGGTCGCGCTGCCGGTGGGCCGGGAGCCGCGTGTTTGGATGACCAGAGCTTGTGCGGTGATCCGTCCCGCCCGCCGGACCCTGCGGACGACCCGGGACGTTGACATGCCCGCACATGCTCTGACCAGGGAGGAAAGTCATTCCCTGGAACGGGGGAACGGGACACGGGGCATGGAGGAACGGTGTCGGGAGGCACGGCAGCGGCTGATTTCGCCGCGCTGTTGGGGGAGTTGAAGGAGCGCTCGGGGCTGAGCTACGGCGTGCTCGCCAAGAGGCTTCACATGAGTACGTCCACGCTGCACCGGTACTGCAACGGGGATGCCGTGCCGACCGATTACGCGCCGGTGGAGCGGTTCGCCCGGCTCTGCAAGGCGTCACCGGGGGAACTCGTCGAGCTGCACCGGCGGTGGGTGCTGGCGGATGCCGGGCGGGTGCGGAAGGGGATCGGCTCCTCGGAGGCGACTTCTCCAGAAGTGAATCCAGAAGTGATTCCAGAGGTGAGTCCAGAAGCGACCTGCCCGGAGGTGGCCTCTCCGGAGGTGGCCTCTCCGGAGGTGGCCTCTTCAGAGGCGGCCTCCCTTGAGGGACCCGTGCGGCGGCGCCCCCGTCGTGCCCTGCTCGCCGGTGTCGCCGCCGCCGTGGTCCTCGGCGGGGTCGGTCTCGCCGTGGCCGTTCCCTCGGGCGGGACGGGCGACGAGGGACGGCGCGGTGCGGTGGCCGTGTCCGGCGGTGGTGGCGGCCAGGAGGGGACGGGCCCGGCGGCCTCCGTGTCGCCCTCGGCCGGTTCCTCCTCCCCGGGCGGCGACAAGACGAAGGGGAAAGACGAGGACAGGAAGGTCAGGGGCGAGGGGGCCGTCTCCGCGACTCCCTCCTCAGCCTCCCCCGGCAGCGGCAGCGGCAGCGGCAGCGGCACGGGCACCGGTTCCGGCGCCGGCCGCGATGACCGCCCCGGCCGTGACACCGCCCCCGCCTCCGCTCCTCTCACCGTGGACACGGAACCGCACGCCTGGGAGAGCCCGTGCTCCCAGCGCTACCTGATCGATCTGCCGCCGGGGCGGGTCGGGCCGCCGCCGCCGGAGCAGGACGCGCCCGGCTGGGTGGCGGCGACGGGGGCCGTGCCGTCGGGGGAGCAGTTCCTGAAGCTGACCGTGCAGGGCAAGGGGCAGCAGACCGTGGTCGTCAAGGGGCTGACGGTCCGTATGGCCGGGAAGCGGGCGCCGCTCGCCTGGAACGACTACGCCATGGGGTACCCGGGCGTCGGCTGCGGCGGTGGCGTGCCGACCCGGTTCTTCACGGTCGCCCTCGACGCCGCGCGCCCCGGTGTCGTGCCCGAGGCGGGGCACGCGAACTTCCCGTTCAAGGTGAGCGAGTCCGACCCGGAGGTCTACTACATCCGCGCCGACGCCTCCGCGTACGACGTCAGGTGGTACCTGGAGCTGCGCTGGTCCAGCGGCGACCGGTCGGGCACGCTGGCCGTGGACGACCACGGCCGGCCCTTCCGTACGAGCGGCAACAACGGGCGCCCGGCGTACGAGTTTCCGCTGGGCGGCGAGAAGTGGGTCGAGGAGGGGACGACGGAGTAGTCCCGGGGGCGTACTCCGTGGGCGTCGTGCCGCACGGGCACCATCAAATCGGTTGAGCCGTTAGGTTGTTGACCGTCGTAGTGGTTGTCGATTGAACCACCTACTTTCAGGGAGACGTCGATGTCCGGTGCCCTCAGCCAGGATCCCGCCGAGCTGCAGAGGAGGATCGACAGCAGCAAGGCGCACCCGGCCCGGGTCTACGACGTCTTCCTCGGCGGCAAGGACCACTACCCCGCCGACCGGAACGCGGCCGCCGCCGCGCTGGCCGCCAACCCGCGCGGGTACCTCGACGTACGGCACAACCGCGACTTCCTCCGGCGCGGGGTGACCGCACTCGTGGCGCAGGACGGCATCCGGCAGTTCCTCGACATCGGGACCGGGCTGCCCACCGCCGAGAACGTGCACCAGATCGCGCAGCGCGTCGCGCCCGAGTCGCGGGTCGTGTACGTCGACAACGACCCGGTGGTGCTCGCGCACGCGCGCGCCCTGCTGACCAGCGGTCCCGAGGGCCGCACGGACTACATCGACGCCGATCTGCGGGACCCGGCCCGCATCCTCGAACAGGCCGCCACCACCCTCGACTTCGACCGGCCGGTAGCGCTCTGCCTGGTCGCGATCCTGCACTTCGTCGCGGACGAGGAGGCGTACCCGCTGGTGAGCGGGCTGCTCGACGAACTGCCCGCCGGCAGTCGGCTGGTGCTGAGCCATCTCACCGAGGACCTCAACCCCGAGAACATCCGCGCGGTCCAGCGGACGTACACCGAGCGCGGTTTCACCTTCGTGCTGCGCTCCCGGGCCGACGTCGAGCGGTTCTTCACGGAGAGCGGGCTGGAGATCACCGAACCGGGGGTCGTCCCCGCGCACCGCTGGCGGCCCGACCATGGCGCCCCCGTCCCCGAGCAGCCGGAGGAGTCCTTCCTCGCCGGACTGGAGGAGATCGAGAAGGTGCGCTACCGCGACATCAACGACGTCACGGACGCGGACATCAACGTGTACGCGGCGATCGGCGCCAAGGCGTGAGCCACGGCCCCGCCGTCTGACCGGCGGGGCGTCCGGATCCCGGAAACCTGCTTGTAGACGGCACGTATCTCCCTAGGCTGCGGGCACCAGGCGTCACCGCAGCCGAAGGAGCCGTGTCATGACCGTTGCCGAGCCCCCGCCCACCCGCTCTTCCGTGCCACCGCTCGCCGCACGGGCCCGGGCCGTCGGCGGCTCGCCCGTACGCGACATCCTCGCCGTCACCGCCCGCCCCGAGGTGATCAACTTCGCGGGCGGGCTCCCGGCACCGGAGCTGTTCGACGCCAAGGGCATCGCCGCCGCGTACGAGGCGGTGCTCGCCGAGGCGCCCGCGCGGGCGCTGCAGTACTCCACGACCGAGGGCGAACCCGCGCTGCGGGACGCGCTCGCCGCCCGCACCACCGCGCGCGGCCTGCCGACCGGGCCCGACGACCTGCTCGTCACCACCGGCAGCCAGCAGGCCCTCTCCCTGCTGGCCACCGCACTCGTCGAACCCGGGGACACCGTCCTCGTCGAGAACCCCTGCTACCTGGCGGCACTTCAGGCCTTCGGCTTCGCCGGGGCGCGGGTGCTGGCCGTGCCCGGTGACGAGCACGGAGTCGACCCCGGGGCACTGGAGGAACTCGTCGTGCGCGAGCGGCCCAAGCTGCTCTACACCGTGCCCACCTTCCAGAACCCCACCGGCCGGACCCTGCCCGCCGGGCGACGCGCCGCCGTGGCCGCCGTCGCCGCCCGGCACGGACTGTGGATCGTCGAGGACGACCCCTACGGTGAGCTGCGCTACGAGGGTGAACGCCTGCCGTGGATCGCCGCCCACCCGGGCGCCGAGGACCGGACGGTGCTGCTCGGCAGCTTCTCCAAGGTCATGGCGCCCGGGCTGCGGCTGGGCTGGCTGCGGGCACCCGGGGAGCTGCGGCGCGCCTGCACGGTCGCCAAGCAGGCCGCCGACCTGCACACCCCGACCGTCAACCAGCTCGCCGCGGCCCGCTACCTCGCCGACAACGACCTGGACGCCCATGTCGCCCGCGTCGCCGGCGTGTACCGCGAACGCCGCGACGCGATGCTCTCCGGGCTCGCCGCGGCGCTGCCCACGGGGTCGGTCTGGAACCGGCCCGAGGGCGGCATGTTCCTCTGGGCGTGCCTCCCGCAGCCGTACGACACCACGGCCCTGCTGCCGCGGGTGGTCCGGGAGAACGTGGCCTACGTCCCCGGCGCCCCCTTCTACGCGGGCACGCCCGACCGGACCACCCTGCGGCTGTGCTTCGTGACGCAGACGCCCGAGGAGATCGGGGAAGGGCTGCGCAGGCTGGGGGAGGGGCTCAGTCCCACCAGAAGTGCCACGTCCGCCGGTTGAGGACCTGGTGCTCGGCGTAGGTGCGGAGGGTCGGGTGGGCGCTTTGCCGGAGGTTGTCCGGGCAGAAGGCGAGGTGCTCGGCGGCTACGGCCTGCGCGGCGGCCCGGGCGGTGGGCGGGGCGGCAACGGACACCAGCAGGTGATCGAAGCCGAGGGCGGCGACCCGTATGCCGAAGCGGTCCTCCCAGGAGCGGAGCACGGCGCTGAGTCGGGCCGTGTCGGCCTCGTGGTTCGC
The DNA here is from genome assembly GCF_031348265.1 of Streptomyces collinus. NCBI lineage: Bacteria > Bacillati > Actinomycetota > Actinomycetes > Kitasatosporales > Streptomycetaceae > Streptomyces > Streptomyces collinus. The sequence continues at coordinate 5,065,641 of NZ_CP133771.1, forward strand.
CGGGCCCGTCCAGCCGATCGCCGTCGGAATGTCCGCGCTGCGGCGGGCCGGGACGAGGGCGAGGCGGGGGTCCTTGAGGGGGCCGCCGTCGCCGAGCAGGGCGTCCACGGCGTCGGCGGCCACGGTGTCCGGGTCCTGGGCGCCGGGGGCGGCATCGGCCGGGCCGGGCCGGGCTTCGCCCGGCGCGGCGTGCTCTTCCCAGTACTCCGCCAGGACCTCCTCGGCATCGTGGTCCCCGGGGTAGGACATCTCGCCCGGCATCAACTCCCAGTGGTCCGGACCGCCATGGCCGTCGCCCGTCTCCAGGACGACCGGCAGGAGGCCCGCACGACGGGCCGGCTCCAGAGCCGTCCAGCCGCCCGGGACGGCCCGTTCACCGGCGCACCACAGCAACGGCTCGTGCCAGGAGCCCTCGTCGGTGGTGTCGAGGAGCGCCCCGGCGGGGAGTCGGAGGCCGAGCGAGCCGCCGCTCGGGTCTGCCGCCAGCTTCGGCAGGGGGTTGGGAAGAGTCGCCATGGTGGTGACTGTAGAGCCGGGCACTGACAATCCGACCCGGCCGACGATCGCCGTAGCGGACAGCAACTGACCTACTTCCTTCCTACGGTTGGGACATGACGACTTCCTCCGAGAAGACGGACCTGCTCGCCGCGTTCGCGGAGCAGCGTGCGCTGCTGCTGATCACCGTGCGCGGACTCACCGACGCGCAGGCCGGGCGGCGTACGACGGTGAGCGAGCTGACGCTCGGCGGCATCGTGAAGCACCTCGCCACGGGGGAGGAGATGTGGGCTCGGATCATGTCCGAGCGCGACGGTGAACTGCCCGAGGGCATGCTCGACACGGCGCAGTACCGCATGGCCGAGGGCGACACGCTTCCCGCGCTGCTGGAGCGGTACGCGTCGGCCGCCCGGGCCACCGAAGAGGCGGTGGCCGCGCTGCCGGACCTGGACGTCGGCGTGCCGTTGCCGAAGACGCCCTGGTCCCCGCCGGAGCCCGAGTTCTGGTCCGCCCGCCGGATCCTGCTGCATCTGATCAGGGAGACCGCCCAGCACGCCGGGCACGCGGACTTCCTCCGGGAGACCCTGGACGGCGCGAACACCACGGCACAGCGCTGACGCCCGAGGGCGGCACCCCCCGGGGGAGTGCCGCCCTCGATGCGGTCGCGGGAGAACCCGGCGTCAGAGCCGCTCGGGCGTCCGGATGCCCAGCAGCGCCATGCCCTGATGCAGCGTGCGGGCCGTGACGTCGCACAGGAACAGGCGGTTCTCGATCTGCTCGGGCGTCTCGGCCTTGAGGACCGGGCACTTG